>CAMFMO010000029.1:0-30025 GCA_945963595.1 uncultured Clostridia bacterium
TGGTTTTTGACTGTTAAGCGTTTTTATATGTACTGCATGTGAATGAGTTTTTAATACACGTTACATGATGTTTAGAGGTGAAGGAAGAAACGTCCGATATCGTTGTGGCGGGACTGGGGACAGCCGGTTCTATGGCAGCTATCCGGGGCGCGCGGAGCGGCTTGCGGGTGATGGGAATTGAGCAGCTTGGTTTTCCCGGCGGCACCAATACCGCAGGAGCCATTCAGGGTTACTACGCCGGGGTCAAGGGCGGACTGTATCAGCAGATCGACCAGCGGGCAAGTGAGATTGGCGACAAGCTTGTTTCCTGTCATGTGGCATACAGCAAGTCTATCGCCCTGCAGGAAGCGTTTTCCCAGGCGAACGTGATCGCAAAATACGATGCCCGGGTCTGCCAGGTTCTGACGCAGGGGCAGCGGGTCGTCGGACTTCTCTATCGTGACGCAGAGGGCTTACACCGGGTTCGGACGAAAATGGTCATCGACGCCACAGCGGACGGTATGGTCTGCCGCCTGGCCGGATGCGAAATGCTCCCGGGCCGGGAAAGCGACGGCGGCTTTATGACATTTTCCAATACCTGTCAGTATTATGACCGTACACGGAAGCGAATGTGGTGGGATAATCGGGACAACGGAATCCTGAACCAGTATGATCCCATCCAAATGGGGCGGCAAATTTTGCATTCTTCCTGGGAGGACAACCAGCTTCCCCCGGTGCCGGATTCCAGCAAGCGGTATCTGGGGATCGCTCCTCTGATCGGCATTCGTCAGGGGCAGCGGATTCTGGGGGAGGAAGTTCTGACCTTTTCTGATTTCCTGCAAGGACGGTTGACACAGCAGCCCATTTTCTGGTGCCGCACCAATCTGGACACCCACAACAAGGAATTCGCGCTGGAGGATCGGCTGCTGCGAAGCTGGTTCACCATCGGCGGAATGTGGGGCTGGAATGTGGGCGTGCCCGTTGGCGTGGGAACCCTGATTCCAAAGGGATGGGGAGGCATTCTGGCTGCCGGAAGGTGTCTGTCCTGTGATCACAATTTCTCTCAGGGGGTACGCATGATGGACGACTGCTCCAAGTCCGGCGAGGCGGCGGGGGCGTTGGCGACGGTTTCCATAGAACTGGGGGAAGCGCCGAATAAGGTTCCCTACGAATTGCTGAAAGCAAAGCTGGAAGAAACGGGCTGCATCAAAGCCGGGGACTGCCTTCGTATCGAGCGTCAGGGAAAGGAGCCTCTGCGTCTGCGAGCGGACAGTTTTTCCGAATTATGGCTGGAGGAATGGGAGATTGTGGAACAGTTGGGAACCGATTGCCCGGGCTACGCCATCTGGTCCGCGAAAATTCGGGGCAGAAGCAGTATCCCGATGCTGCGAGCCGCGCTGTCATCGGAAGATCCGCTTCTTCGCTGTCATGCCGCACTGGCCCTCAGCCTGCTGGACGATGCTTCCGGCGAGGATATCCTGCTGGATATGGCAATGGATCGTTCCGGGTGTGCTCCAAACACCAGCTATATGTACGTCATGCCCTATGCCGTCTCCGCGATCTCTGCCCTGGGGCGGCTGGGAAGCAGGAAAGCCATTCCGGCGCTAATGGAAATTCTGGAGGATCCCTTTCACCGCTTTGAGGCCCAATGGAACCGGCTGATCACAAACGAGGAAGATGCTGCTTTCCAATTTGCGTCCCACGCCGTTTCGGCACTGGCAGAAATTGAAGCAAAACATCCGGGCTGCGTCCCGCTGAAACAAATTCAGGCTCTGCTTTCACAGCCGGATTATCCCGGCAACGTTACCATGATGGGTACATCCAAAAGATGGAATTTCCGGGATGCCTTGGCGAAGCTGATTCGAGCTGACGAAAAGGACCGTTCCTATCTGCATTCTTCACAAAAATTGGATCAAAAGTGATTACGGGACAGCAGATTTTTTACCTCACAATGCCGACATCGTGACCGCACCCAATACGCTATCATACAATCAGTCAAAATGCAGACGCCGGTCAAGCCGCAGCTTGACAAGCGCCTGCATTTTCCATTTTTATACTGATATTCAATAGAAAAGCCCCGATACTCCGTCACATTCCTCAGATACTCCCGGACATCTCCGTGGAGCAGCGGGTTCACATAGTCAACCGGCGCATTGTACACCAGCCACTCCAGCTCGCTGCTCTCGTACATATTCCGTGCAACCTCCGCTTCTACCAGAGTGCAGTCAACGGAGATCATGCTGCCGTCTACAAACCTGGCTTCGACACAGGCAGTGTCGATATTGAACGCACAAGAAATTACTTTCTTATCCATAACGGTGTCCTCCTAAATCTGTTGCTTTTTTCTCGGTCCTCTGGGTTTTGATTCCGGTCGCTTGATGACTCCGTTTCGGAAATGGGTTTCCTCGAATTTTCTGAAAAAAACAAATAATCCGAACCCGTCTCCCACAGGGAAAACTAGGTTCGGATTATATTGGTTTGGTGCCGGTGACCGGACTCGAACCGGTACGCCATCGCTGGCGGTGGATTTTGAGTCCACTACGTCTACCATTCCATCACACCGGCAGAAAAGAAGCTGGGAAGCTTCCGGATAGCTTTTATAGGATAACATATCCGGCGGAAAAAAGCAAGAGAAATGTTTTGCATCAGATCGAGAGAAAAGTCTTGACAGATAGACGGTTCCGGGGCATAATAGAGACGGTTACATAATACATTTACCATCGCGTTATGGCGGGAATGGGGGAAGAGAAGGATGAAAACCAGAAAGCGGCTTGGCGTCCTGCTGGGATTAGGAGCCCTGGTGCTTGCGGCGGCCATGGGGCTTGGCGGATGGCTGCTGGCAAAAAATTATGTTTTCCTGGGGGGCAGGCCCTACAGCATCCAATCAGAGACACTGGACCTTTCCGGTGTGCAGAACCTGAAGCTTGAGAAGCTGACCCGATTCCCACAGCTGAAAAACGTGGACCTTCGGGGAACCCACATCACCCTGGAGGACTATGCCCGGCTGAAGGCGGCGCTGCCGGATTGCAGTGTCTCCTGGCAGGTGCCCTTTCACGGGGAGTACCTGGAGTTGAATACCCAATCTGTTTCCATAACAACAATCCTGCCGGAGGATGCTCAGGCGCTTTCACTGCTTCCGGCCCTGAAAACGGTGGACTGCACCGGCTGCACGGATTTGGAAATGCTGGCGCAGCTGATGGAAGCCCTGCCGGAATGCGATTTTCGTGATACTGTCCTGCTGAATGGCGAGACCTACGACCAGGACACCGAGGAGCTGTGGCTGGAAACCATCGACCTGGCGACGCTGAATCGGGCCTTGCCCTGCCTGCCTAAGCTGCAGCGGATTATGGCTGTAAACTGGGTTCCGGAGCCGGAGACGGTGGAGGCACTGCACAGGCGCTTTCCCCAGGTGGAACTGTATTTCGACTGGCAGGACCGGCTGGTATCCCTGGATGAAGAAACGAAGGATTTGAATCTGGATGGCTGGCCATTGAGCGCAGCGGCGGCCCGGGGGTTGCTGGCGTGCTTGCCTAAGCTGGAGCAGGCCAAAATGCTGGACACCGGACTGACGGACCGGGAGATGACGGCTCTGTGCGATGCCTTCCCGGGCTGCCAGATTCTGTGGGAGGCCCCCTTCGGCCCTGAACGGGTGCGGACGGATGCGGAAGAGATTGACATTTCCGATTATCCTGTAGACGATCCGGGCTGGATTGAATCCCTGCTGCCCTATTTTCCCAAGCTGCAAAAGGTGATTATGTGCCGCTGCGGCCTGGACAATGAGGCCATGGACGCGCTGAACAAGCGCCATGAGGATGTGAACTTCGTGTGGGAGGTCAGCGTTGGCCGGGTAAAGGTTCGGACGGATACCGATTATTTTGCCCCAGTGGTTACCGGTAGCCATGTCTATGACGGGCAGATGGACAATTTGAAATATTGCCCGGATATCATTGCCGTGGATGTGGGCCACATGACCCTGCGGGACTGCGAATGGGTCAAGTATCTTCCGAAGCTGCAATATCTGATCATTGCAGACAGCGATATTCAGGATATTTCGCCTTTGGCGGAATGTGAAAATCTGATCTATCTGGAGATGTTTCTGACTCATGTGACGGATTATTCTCCGCTGCTCAGCTGCAAAAAGCTGGAGGACCTGAACCTGAGCTATACCTATGGCGACCCGGAGCCCATCAGCAAGATGACATGGTTGAAGCGGCTGTGGTGGACCAAGATTCCCTACAGCTACAAGTTCACCATGGAGCAGTACCTGCCGGATACAGAGGTGATGATCTATTCTGCCTCCTCCACCGGCGGCGGCTGGCGGGACGGCGCCCATTATAAGGAGCAGCGGGACATTCTGGGAATGTGGTATATGACCGGTTGATTTCCGGAATTTTCCAATATTTAAGAAAAGGTTAATACTTTGCCCCGCTTCTTTGCTTGACAGAAAATCAAAATACGGCTATAATAGGTTACAGAAAGTTACATTTTAGCAAAGATTTGGTTTTGTGAATCCCTGTCTTGGTGATGTTGGGAGGTATATCCATGAAAAAAGGCGTTTACATAGCCGTCGTATCCGTTCTCGCAGTGGCGCTCCTGGGCAGCGCAATCTATCTGTTCAGCTATTTCTGGCAGGGGAAAAAATCCGAAGATGCCTATGACAAGCTGCGCAATGATGTGACGGCCTCTACGGGAGAAGCACCTACCACTACAGCGCCTGAGACTACGGTTCCCGGGGAGACCACGGAATTTATTCCTGACCCCAATGAGACCACGCCGGAGGAAACTTTCCCCCTGAATGTGGACTATCAGGGCTTTTATGACAAAAACAAAAATGATGATTTTGTGGGCTGGCTGCGCATTGAGGGCACCAAGCTGGATTACCCGGTGATGCAGTCCTCCGTGGACAATGCCAACTACTACCTTTACCGGGACTACAATGGCGCCAACAGCAGCCGCGGCAGTATCTATGCCCGGGAGGAGTGCGACATTTTCACCCCCAGCGACAATATCACCATGTACGGCCACAATATGAAGGACGGCTCCATGTTTGCTGCCCTGAATGCCTATGTCAACAAGTCCGCATTCGACAATAACCCGCTGATCTTCTTCGATACCTTCAATCACAAGACCGGAGAGGTTGGCTACCATGTGTACAAGATCTTCGCCGTCTTCAAGACCACGGCCAACCTGGGCGAGGGCTTTACCTACCAGAAGTTTGAGAATGCGGCCAATCAGGAGGAGTTCGACAAGTTCGTCTCCACCTGCAAGAGCATGAGCTTCTACGATACCGGCGTGACCCCGCAGTATGGCGACAAGATGATCTGCCTGTCCACCTGCGAATACACCCTGGACAATGGCCGCCTGGTTGTTGCGGCAGTGCGCATCAGCTGATTTTTTCAGGGCAGCACCGCGCAATTCGTCTGCGGCAGTCAACGGATCTTTTCCACCGGCTGTGCGGTTCTGAAAGCGGGAGATACACAAAGTATTCCTCCGCGTTCGGAACCTTCCTCCGATGAAAAATCTCTCGTTGGCTGCGCTTGCCGAATTGCGTGGTGCTGCCCTATTTCCCATCGGGATAGAATAGTCCATTTCCTTTGTCATAGACTATTCACACTTCGTCTCTTTACTTTATAGCAAAAAAATGCTATAATCTCCCCAAAGGAGTTGATTTCTTGCATCGTTTTTTGGAAGAATTGAAGGACTTTAGCAAAAAGGCCGACTGGGTGCTGCTGACGCTGTGCCTGGTCACCTCGGGCTTCGGCCTGATCGTCATGGCCAGCGCCACCAGCGCGGAGAAGTTCGGAAGCAACACAAAATATATCATCATTCAGCTGCTGGCAATCGCCTTGGGCGTTCTGATGTTTGCCATCGTGTCCTCTATCGATGCGGATACCATCTCGGAGAACAGAATGCTTCTGACGGCCTTTAACATCTTCATCCTGCTGCTGCTGATCCCCTTCGGAACGGATAACAACACGGGCAACAAGAGCTGGCTGAAATTTCCGGGCATCCCCATCGCCATCCAGCCCGCTGAGATCTGTAAGATCACCTATATTCTGATCATGGCCTCGGTCATGTCTTCCCATCAGAACGATATTTCCAAGATCCCCTCGGTCATGCACATGGTGGTGCACCTGGGCATTCTGGTGGGACTGAACATGGTTTTGTCCGGTGATGCGGGCGTGTCTCTGATCTTCGTCTTCATCTTCATCGGCATGGCTTTTGCCGGCGGCGTGAGCCTGGTGTGGTTTGCCATCGCAATAGCGGGAATTGCAGCGATCAGTCCCCTGGCCTGGAAGTTGATGGGCACCTACCAGCAGGAACGAATACGTGTCCTGGTTGACCCGGAGTTCGACAAGCAAGGCCTGGGTGCCCGATACCACAGTAAGATCAACATGATGTCCCTGACCGGCGGCGGCCTGACGGGCCAGGGCCTGTTCAACGGCAACCGTACCCAGGGCGGTATGCTTTTCGCCCAGCATACGGACTATATTTTCTCCTCCGTGGGTGAGGAGCTGGGCTTCTTTGGCTGCTGCGCCATTATGATTCTGGAGCTGCTGATCATTGCCCGCTGCATTCAGGTGGGTATGCGCAGCCCGGAATATATGCGGCGGCTTATCTGCTTCGGCGCTGCCTCTGCACTGATGTTCCAGCTGATGATCAATGTGGGCATGTGCATCGGCGTTATGCCGGTTATCGGCCTGACCCTGCCGCTGATCAGCTACGGCGGCTCCTCCACCGTTACCATCTATGCCATGCTGGGCCTGGTCTCCGGCGTGTATGCCCGACCAAAGCCGCTGAGCCACGAGCGCTATATCCAGCCCTTCCGCTCCTACGGATTGGCAAAGCGCTGAATCTTTCCGAGAGCTCCCCCCAGGTGGGGAGCTCTTTTTGCATTTATTGGGTAAAAGCGTCTCTTTTGAAACCTTTATGAACATTTCACCCCAAGGATTGCAGGAAAAGAAACAATATGGTAATATGAAGGAAACATTTTGGAAAGGAAAACGGCTATGACCACAACCATATTGATTGTTGCGCTGGTGCTGATTCTCTGCGTGGCTGCGGAAAAATGCTCGGACCGGCTGGGACTGCCCGCTCTGATTCTGTTCATGTTCATCGGAATGCTCTGCGGCAGTGACGGAATCCTGAAAATTCAGTTTGCGGACTTCTCCCAGGCGGAGACCATTTGCTCCGTATGTCTGGTGTTTATCATGTTTTACAGCGGCTTCAATACTAAGTGGAGCGCTGCCAAAAGCGTGGCAGGCAAGGCTGTGGCCATGTCTACCTTGGGCGTGGCGGCTACGGCGGGGCTGACCACCGTGGGGCTGCACTATTTGCTTCGCTTTTCCTGGCAGGAGGGGTTCCTGGTGGGAGCGGTGCTGTCCTGTACGGATGCTGCCAGCGTATTTGCCATCCTGCGAAAGCACAAGCTGAATTTGAAGGAGGGAACGGCATCTCTGCTGGAGGTGGAGAGCGGCAGCAATGACCCCATGGCCTATATGCTGACGGTTATTGCCGTGGGCCTGCTGGGTTTCGGGGAGCAGGGAAGTTTTGCGCTCCAGCTGGTGCTGCAATTGGTGGTGGGGCTGGCCGTGGGCTGCGCAGCGGCGTGGGTCAGTCGGAAAATGCTGGACCGCTGGATTTCCAACGGCCTGGAAACGGTGTTTCTCATCGCCATGGTCCTGCTGTGCTACGGCGTTTCCAGTCTGCTGGGGGGCAACGCGTATTTAAGCCTGTACTTATTCGGGATCCTGCTGGGCAACCGGTCCATCCGGCAGAAGCGGACGCTGATCTCCTTCTTTGACGGTGTCACAAGACTTGCTCAGATTGCGGTGTTTTTCGTTATTGGCCTTTTGAGCTTCCCAAAGCAGATGCCTGCCAATCTGCCCATGGCGCTGGCGGTGTGCGGCATTGTGACCTTCCTGTCCCGGCCGATTGCCACCTATGTGCTGCTGCGGCCGGCGAAATGCAGTCTGCGGCAGATTGCGCTGGTCTCCTGGGCAGGGCTCCGGGGCGCGTCCAGCACGGTGTTTGCCATTATGGCGGTAGCGGCAGGCGTAACGATGCACAGAGACTTGTTCCATGTGGTCTTTACGGTGACGCTGCTGTCCGCTGCGGTCCAGGGCGGGCTGCTGCCCTGGGTGGCGAAGCGTCTGGAAATGGTTGACGACAGCCAGGATGTGCGCAGAACCTTCAATGACTACCAGGAAGAAAGTGTCATGCACCTGGCCCGGGTGGAGATATCCCCGGGGCATCCCTGGGCGGACCATCGGATTCGGGAGATTCAGCTGCCGACGGGGTCCCTCGCTGTGCTTGTGCGCAGGGGAAATGAGAGCATTGTCACGCGGGGGGATACCATGCTTCTGCCCGGAGACAGCTTGATTCTGAGCATGCCGCCCTACATTCCCACAGGGGAGGAAATGCTGGAGGAGACCCAGGTCCTGCCCGGGAATGAATGGATTGGCAAGAATCTGCGGGAACTGAATTTGCCGGAGGACAGAATTGTGGTGACGGTTCTGCGGCAGGGAAAGGCCATCATCCCGGATGGCGGCACAACCATTCAGCCGGGAGACACGCTGGTGCAGTACCGGAATCGTCAGAGCGTGTGAGAGCGGAAGGCGGATGCAAAGATTCTCTTGCTGTGGGCGCATATTCGCTTCCATCACGCGTGAGAATAGGATAATTCCAGAAAATCACAAAAAATTCATTGTAATTTTTGACATATTGAAGTATAATGTTATGCGAATGACTTTTCGAAAAAAGGTCCCTCAAAATGCTGCAAAAAGGAAGAGGTGTTTGCCATGGAGAAACCGGTTCAGATAACCATGCTTGGCAAATTCACGATATATGGTCCGGGGTTGCCCAGACCCCGGCTGATCAGCCTGACGGGGCGGTCCAGACGGCTCTGGATTCTGGTGGTATACCTGATTATGAATCGGGATCGGGGCGTTCCCGCCCGGGAGCTAATTGATTGGCTCTGGCCTGATGCCTCGGGCGTTAACCCTGTCAGCACCCTGCAAAATAACATCAGCCGCGCCAGAAATGCCCTGGAGGAGCTGGGGCTGGAAGACGGCAAGCGGCTGATTGCCAACACCTCCGGAACCTATTTTTGGGCCCCGGACCGGGAGACGGAACTGGACTGCGAGCGCTTCGAGCGTCTGGCAAACGAAGCTCTGGACTGTGGGGAGCGGGAAAAGGCAATTCTGCTGGCCCAGGAGGCTGCTCAGGCCTATACTGGCGACTTTCTGCCGGACTGCCAAGATGAACCCTGGTTCCGGAAGCAGACGGAAAAGTACCTTGCTCTGTACCGGCAGCTTTGTACCGCGGGAGCCCGCTGGATGATTGAAGCAGGGCAGTATGTCCAGGCAGACAGCCTGTGTGCTGCCGCTGCCGAAAGAGATCCGCTGAATCAGGAAATGATGGTCCTTTGGATGCAGGCGCTTCGACTGAACGGAATGCCTGAGAAAGCGCTGGAGCACTGCCAGACGCTGTGCGCTGCACTGCGCGCTGCGGGGCAGATCCCTTCGGTAGAGCTGGAAATGGAACGTGCATCAGCACAGAACGCCGCTCAGGGCCTTCCGGTGGACAATGCCCGACTGCTCCATTCTCTGGTAAAGGATGAGGATGGTCAGGGGGCAATGCTCTGCGACAGCACGGTCTTCCAGGAGTTTGTCCGCCGACAGCTGCGGGAGCTCCGCCGGGGCGGGAAAGCGCAGCTGCTGTCCTTCCGCATTGCCGCCGATGCCCGGGACCCCAAGGTCCGTACCGGCAGTATGGCGCGTATGGAGCAGGTTTTGCTGCAATCGCTGCGGGGCGCTGACCCTGTGGCCAGAGGCGGTGTGGATTTGTTTCTGGTGCTTTTGCCCGGAGCCAGCCGGGAGAATGGCGAGGCTGTGGCAAAGCGGATTCTGAGCCGCTACGTAGAAGCTCTGCCCGCATCCTGCGAAAAATTTGTGTATCAGATCATGGATTTGAACGGGGGAAAAGAGAAATAAAGAGATCTCCGGAAGACACTGGTGCTCCCGGAGATTTTTTTGCAGAAAGGAAGCAGCCCGGTTCCCCGCAAAGGGGCCGGGCTGCTTCCTTTCTGGGCTTATTTCGTTACTTCGCTGCGATGGCATCTGCTGCCAGCTTGCCGGAGGTGATGGCCCAGGCGTTATTTGCGCCGGAGGGGGAGTCATCGCCCATGACCTGGCCGCAGTTCTCACCGGCGGCGTAGAGACCGGCAATGGGGCTGCCGCTGGTGCTCAGAACCTGCATACTGGTGTTGACTACCAGGCCGCCCATGGTGGTGGCGAAGCGGGGCTTCTGCTCAATGATGTAGTAGGGGCCGTCGCCAATTGGCATGGTGAGATAGGCCTCGGCTCTGCCGAAGTCCTCATCTGCACCGGCGGCAACGAAGCCGTTATACCGCTCCACGGTGGCCTTCAGCGCGTCGGCATCGATGCCGGCTGCAGCGGCTGCCTCCTCCAGAGTCTCGCCGTGGGCGAAGACGGGGGTAGTGGTGCCGTTGGCTTCCAGATACTTCTCAATGTCGCTTTCGGAGATACCGGCTTCACTGAGCTTGGATTTCCAGACTTCGAAGGTTTCGCTGTCCAGCAGCAGGAAAAGTTCGCCGCCGGTCTGCTGGAGCTCGGTTTCCAGAATGGTGCGGTTGCTGGCCTTTTCGTTGACCACACGGTTGCCTTCCTGGTTCACCAGAATGGCGCTCATGGTCCAGCCTGCAATGTTGCCCGCAATGGTGGACTTGGCAAGGCCGGTGTCCACCTCAATGCCGTTGGGGTAGCGCTTGCCGTACTCCATGTTGGCGGTCTGGGCACCAACGGCCTGGGCCATCTGGATGCCCTCACCGGTGGAGGTGGCGGGACCGTAGTACAGGGCGGACTTCATTTCATCCGTCAGCATTTCCTTGTTGTTGCCGTAGCCGCCGGTGGCCAGGATCACATTGGCTGCGGAGACGGTGTAGTCGGTATTGCCGTCGGTGGATACGGCCTTGACGCCGACGACGGCGCCGTTGTCATCGGTGATCAGGGACTCCACCTTGGTGCCCAGATAGACCTCAGCGCCGCTGTCGGCTACAGCCTTGCACATGGTCTCGGCAAAGCCTGCGCCGCCGCCCACGACTACCACATCGGCGGTCAGCTCCTTGGAGCTGTGCTCTCCGGCGGCAATGGCCACGTTTTTCAGGGCTTCCACATCACCGCCGGCCTTGGCCAATGGCATCGGCCACAGCGGCTACAATGCCCTCGCTGGACACGGTAGCGCCGGAGACGGAGTCCACGCTTGGTTTTCTTCATGGATTCTTCTCCTTTTTTGAAATGAAAATATATTACCATGTTTATTGACAGATTTCAACAGAGAAAATGGAGTTTTCACAAGAAATGACGCGGAAAATTCTGGAAATCGGTCCGTGCGCCCGGGCAGTCCTGTGACTTGCATTTGTGCTTCAGATATGGTAAAATATCCGAAAATACGTTTCATTGGAGGCAATGGCATGATTCTCATCTCCTGTGTGGAAAATGCCCTGGGTCTGCGGTTCAACCACCGGCGGTGCAGCCGGGACCGGGCGGTGTGCGGGCGAATTCTGGAGCGGTGCGGAAATGAGCTCTGGCTGGCACAGAGCAGCGTAGGGCTCTTCCAGGCCTTCCCGGAGGCGGTGCTGCACCCGATTTCCGATCCGTCCCAGGCTCCGGAGGGGGCTTATTGCTTCTGGGAAGGGCCTGCCGGGGATGTGGAGCCTGAGAGGCTGCTGCTCTATTTTTGGAACCGGGATTACCCGTCGGATGAGAAGTTTGCCTTCCCGGGCGGGGAGGAAGCCTGGCATTTGGCGGAAGAAACGGAGCTGGAGGGCTTTTCCCATCCGGACATTACAGAACGGCGATATGAAAGAGGAGAATAGCCATGGCGAAAACCGCAAAGAGAAAATATACCCTGCCCCAGATCCTGCTGCTGGCGGTGCTGCTGATCGCAACGGCCCTTTACCGGTATTACTACGGCGGCGAGCAGATCATTTCCCTGGAGGACATTCCGGAATACTCCGGCGAGGCCTATGTGGCCATCAACGGCAATCAGCCCTTCTTTACGGAGGCGGACGACACGACCGTATCCTATGAGACCTATTCGCCACTGGACGGCTTGGGCCGCTGCGGCGTGGCTGAGGCCAACGTGGGGCAAGACCTGATGCCCACGGAAGCCCGGGGAAACATCAGCTCTGTGAAGCCCACGGGCTGGCATTCCTCCAAATACGACTTCGTGGACGGCAAAAGCCTCTACAACCGCTGCCACCTCATCGGCTACCAGCTGACGGCGGAGAACGCCAACAAGCAGAATCTCATTACCGGCACTCGATACCTGAATGTCATCGGTATGCTGCCCTTTGAAAACATGGTGGCGGACTACGTTCACGAAACAAACAACCATGTGCTCTACCGGGTGACGCCAATTTTTGACGGGTCTGATCTGGTGGCCCGGGGGGTGCTGATGGAGGCCTGGTCCGTAGAGGACGAGGGCGACGGAGTCTGCTTCAATGTCTATTGCTACAATGTCCAGCCTGGTGTGGAAATTGATTACGCCACCGGGGACAACTGGGCGGCGTGAGGCAAAGCCATGCGGGAAGTGAATTTGACCCGGGGGCCGATCATGGGCCGCCTGGTGCGTTTCAGCCTGCCTATGATCGCGGGTAATATGCTCCAGCAGGTCTACAATCTGGTGGATACCCTGGTGGTGGGCCGGGGCATTGGAGCCAATGCCCTGGCGGCTGTGGGCTCTGCCTATACGCTGATGACCTTTCTGACCTCCATCCTGATTGGACTGTGCATGGACAGCGGCGCGTTTTTCTCCGAGGACTATGGCGCAGGAGACACAGCGCAGCTGCGGCAGGATATGCTTTTGTCATTCTGGTTCATTTTTGGAGTCTCCGTGCTGATCTATGGGGTGATATACCCGGGCATGAATCCCATTTTGCGCCTGCTGCAAACGCCGGAAGAGCTGATGGCGCTTATGCAGGAGTATGTGCGCGCGGTGTTTGCGGGGATTTTCTTTGTGTTCCTGTATAATTTCTTTGCCTATCTTCTGCGGTCCATGGGCAATTCGGTGGTGCCACTGGTTTTTCTGGCGGTGTCGGCGGTGCTGAATATCGTTCTGGATATCTGGTTCGTCATGGGTCTTTCCTTGGGAGTGGCCGGTGCGGCCTGGGCCACGGTGATCTCCCAGGCGGTTTCCGGCCTGGGGATTGCTGCCTACAGCTTTCGGAGGCTTCCCTGGCTGCGCCGGGGAAGCGGAGGCTGGAACTGGGGCCGTTTTGCGCACATTGTCAAGAATGATGTGGCTACGGGCATTCAGCAGTCCGTTATGAATTTTGGCATTCTCATGATTCAGGGGCTGGTGAACAGCTTCGGTACGGTTATCATGGCGGCTTTCGCTGCGGCGGTGAAGATCGATACCCTGGCCTATATGCCCGCCCAGGAATTCGGAAATGCCTATTCTCTCTTCGTTTCCCAGAACTTTGGCGCGGGGGAGCGGGAGCGCATCCGCAAGGGCACAAAAATGTCCTTTGCCCTGTCTGCCGCCTTCTGCGCCCTGGTGTCCTGCGGCATTTTCCTGCTGGCTCCGCAGCTTATGGGCTGCTTTGTAGACCCCGGCGAGACTGAGGTCATCGCCCAGGGAGTCCGGTATCTGCACATTGAGGGGGCGGCCTATGTGGGCATCGGGGTGCTGTTTCTCTGGTATGGCTACTTCCGGGGCATTCGCAGACCGGAGATCTCTCTGGTGCTGACGGTGATCTCCCTGGGCACCCGGGTAGTGCTTGCCTATGCCCTGGCGCCCAGAACGGCCCTGGGGGTCAATGCCATCTGGCTGGCGATCCCCATTGGCTGGGTCTTGGCGGATGGGGCAGGCCTCTGTTTTTATGCAAGACGAAGACATAAGGAAGGGTGAAGAAATATGGAAGAACAGGATATTTTGAAGCTTGCCCGGGAGGCCGGATTTGAGGCGGCGCTGCTGCCGGCAAGCCAGGTGCCTACGGATGCAAAGTTTCGCCCCTTCTGCGAGGAAAACCGCTGCGGGCAATACAATGCAAATTACTCCTGCCCGCCTACCTGCGGAACTCCGGAGCAGATGGGGGCAAGGATCTACGCGGGAAAGACAGCTCTGGTGCTGAAAACCGACTGGCCCATTGAAAGCTACGCGGACACGGCGGCCATCAAGGACGCGAAGCTCTCCCACAACCGGGCCATGCTCCGCCTGAACGAGACCCTTCATGGCCTCTGCGCAGGGGGCAGCTGCTGCTGCCTGTGTTCTCCCTGCCGGATGAAGGCGGGGAAGGAGTGCCTGTACCCCGAGCTGCGGTTCAGCTGCATGTCCGCCTACTGCGTAGATGTGGCAGAGCTGGCCAAGCGCTGCGGCATGGATTTCCGGTGGGATACGAAGCTTTTGTCGGTGTATAGCATGATCGTGCTGTAAAATTCAAAAAGCAGAGGCAGCGGGCCTCTGCTTTTTCTTATAGTTCCCAGGCCATCTGGGCCGCCCCCCACAGAGCGTCGTGGGCGGGGTAGATCACCGGCCCCAGGGGGGAGAGCGTTGCTTCTACCCGGCGGCGGTAGAGGTTGTCCTGGCTGAGCAGTCCACCCAGCAGGGCAATGGGGCAGTTTTCCAGCGCCAAACGGCGCTGCACGGCCCATACCAGCTGCCGGAGTTCTTCGGCACCCCGGTCCAGAATTTCCAAGGCCGTGGTGTTTCCACCCTCTGCCAGCTCCAGAGCAATGGAGGCAAAGCGGGCAATGGCGGCCTTATCCGTGCTCTCATTGTAGACAAAGGACACGATGGCGCTTCCTTCGCAAGCTCCAAGCTTGGCGCAGACGGCGTTTAAAATGGCCTTGTCCGTGCTTCGACCGTCCAAAGCCCGGACGGCAGCGGAGAGCACGTCCCGGCCCAGAGCGTAGCCGCTGCCGCCGTCATCGATCAGGTGGCCATAGCCGCCGCTGCGGGCGGTGGCCCCGGCGGCGTTTTTCCCAAAGCAGATGGAGCCCGTGCCCGCAATTACCGCAAGGCCGGGGCCGTCCATGGCCCCCCGCAGGGCGATTTCCTGGTCTCCGCAGAGCTTCCATTTCCCGGAAAAGCCTGCCCGCTCCAGCTCCTCGGAGAGAATGCGGCCCACATCCGGGTTGGAAATCCCCGCCCCGCCTACGCAGAGCTTTTCACAGTCCGCCATGTTTCCGCTGGCGGCGAAGACCTCCTGCATACGGCCCCGGAAGGCTGCTTCGCCAATGGCATTCAGATTGAAGGGGCCAAATTCCAGCCGTTCCAGAAGACGGTTGTCGGAGGTGCGAAGCTCCAGGCGGGTATGGGTACCGCCGCCGTCGATTCCTGCAATGATCATTTTCCGCACCTCACAGCCTTACGGGACAGCGTCCCTTGGCCGCACTGCCGCCAAGGACCTGGGCCAGGGCGGCCAGGGCGGGCTCACTGTAGTCATAGGCAGCCAGCAGCCAGAGACCCTCCGGAAGTGCGGTCAGGTCGTAGGGATTCCGCATGGCAGCCACGGCCATGGGCTTTCCCAGGGCTGCCAGAGCATTGGCCAGAGCCAGCTGTCCCCGGAACAGGTGGGCATTGCAGGTACCCAGGACAACGGTATCGCAGTCCTGGGCTGCGGCCAGAGCGCCCTGAATGTCCGCTTCCGTGGGGTCTTTGGGCGTGACAAGGTGCTTTCCACCGAAGTGTCGGCCCAGATAGCCTGGGAAGGTTGCCGCTGCGCCGGTCTCGTTGCCAACACCGGAGGCCCGATAGTCGGCGCAGCCGCAGAAGAAGGTCTTTTCATTGACCGGGAAGCGTCTGCCCCGGATTTCGGTCACGGCATCCCGGGCCAGGGTCTCTGCCACCGCCCGGTCTTCGGGAAGATCGCAGAGGGCGGGCGCTGTTTCCGGGAAGAGCTGCTGCTTATAGCGCAGAATGCGCGCTACGGATTCCTGGATTTCATCCAGATTCAGCTTGCCCGCTTCGCAGGCCTCCAGAAGGGCCTGGGCGGAGGCCTGCTCCAAGTCAAAGGTCGCGGAAAGCTCTGCCAGGTCCACACCGGCCTGAATGGAGGCGACGACGCCATTGGCTGTGCCGAAATGGTCCTGAATGGCCAGCATTTCCATGCAGTCCGTCAGAATCAGCCCCTGAAATCCCAGCTTTTCCCGGAGAAGGCCTGTGACCATCCGCCGGGACATGGTGCAGGGCAGCCCATCGGGCTCCAGGGCGGGAAAGAGCACGTGGCTCATCATAATGGCCGGAACGCCCTGGGCAATGGCCCGGCGGAAGGGGATCAGCTCCAGCGCTTCCAGTTCCTGCTCGGTCTTGTCCACGCGGGGAAGCCCCAGGTGGCTGTCCACTGCCGTGTCTCCGTGGCCAGGAAAATGCTTGGCGCAGCACAGAACGCCGCTGCCCCGGTAGGGGGCAAGGGAGGCGCAGCCAAAGGCGGCCACAGCCTCCGGGTTATCCCCAAAGCTGCGCACGCCGATGACCGGATTGCTGGCGTTGGAGTTCACGTCCAGCACCGGGGCCATATTGAAGTTGGCACCCAGTCCCTTGAGCTGCCGGATGGTGATCTCGGAAGCCAGACGGGCATTTTCCGGATTGCCCGTTGCGGCCAGGGCCATGGCTCCGGGCACATTGACTGCGTCCTTTGGCAGACGGCTGACCATGCCGCCCTCCTGGTCGATGATGATGAAGGGGGGATAGCCGGTCTCCTCCAGAATCAGTGCCCGGATCTCATCACACAGCCGCCGCAGCTGGTCGGCGGATTCCACATTGCGCAGGAAGAGAATAACGTTGCCGATTTTGTATTTTCGAATCAGAGCCTTAAATTCAAGGGACAGGCTGGTCCCGTGAAAGCCGAATACCAGCTTTTGCCCCAGCATTTCAGTTTGTGTCATGGATTTCACTCCTTCGGATAGCGTTCATAGGGGGCTTTTCGCACCCGGAACCGGGCGCTCTCCTCGGCGTAGCGGGCAAGCAGGGCATCCGCGTCCCAGTCCGGCTTTTCAAAATCCCGGTGCCCGGCGAGCAGAGACAGGAAAATCTTTCCGTCCTCCCGCACGGGGGGCAGAAACGAGAAATTCTTGGGGTACATCTTCCGCAGCAGGTCCAGCAGCCGAACGCCCATGGCTACGGGCTCCAGAACCGTCTCGTCCAGGATGTGCAGCTGAATGCCGCCGCAGAGCACGCCCTGGTGCTTGGAGGCGGTGGGGGTGAAATAGACGGGTGTTGCCTCCAGGCCCGGGCAGCCCAGGGCGTTGAAGGCTTTGCAGAAGACCTCTGCCTGGATGAAGGGCGCGCCGATGATGCCAAAGGGGTCTCCGGTGCCCCGGCCCTCGGAGCAGTTTGTGCCCTCGATCAGACAGGTGCCGGGGTAGAGCAGGGCGGTCTCAAACCGGGGAATGCCCATGCTTGGCATGACCCAGCAGTGGCCCCAGTCCCGGAAGGTCATGGACCTGGTGAGCCCGGTGCAGGGGATGATATGCAGGTCGCAGCCGCAGTGCAGCTCCCGGTTCATCATCTCCGCCAGCTCGCCGCAGGTCAGGCCGTAGCAGACGGGGATCTCGTAGCCGCCCACAAAGCTGATGACCTCCGGCCGCACAATGCCGCCCTCCACCCGGTCCCCCAGGGGATTGGGCCGGTCCAGCACCACCAGGCGCTTCCCGGCGGCGGCACAGTCCTCGATGCAGTAGCGCAGGGTGGTCAGAAAGGTGTAGTACCGGCAGCCCACGTCTGCAATGTCATAGACCAGGGTGTCAAAAAGGGCCAGGGTCTCCCGGGACAGCCGCTTGGAGTCCTTGGTATAAAGGCTGCGGACGGGCAGGCCGCTGCTCTCGTCGATTTCATCGGCAAACAGGGCCCCGGCGGCCTTGTCTCCCCGGACGCCATGCTCCGGGGCCAGCAGAAGCTGCAAATTGCAGCACTGTTTCAGCACATCTATTGTGGGCTCGTTTCCGCTGGTGCGGCCGGAAGGGCCGGTGAGCAGGGCCACCCGTCCTGCAAACAGGGATGGAAATTCCGCCACGCGGTCAGCTCCGAATAAAACCATGTTTTTACCTCCTTGACAACCGGCTTCCAGCCGGATAAACTAAAGTCAAAATCCATCATTTCCCTTCTGAGGAGGAAACGAAATGCAGCATCCGTTTGTATCACTGTGGGAAAAGCCTTCCCGGCTGGTGGTGGGCCTTATGAGCGGCACCTCTGCCGACGGTGTGGATGCCGCCATGACCCGCATTACAGGCTCCGGCCTGTCAACCCGGGTAGAGCAGCTGGGCTTTTATTTTCAGCCCTTTGATGATGCCACCCGCCAGAAAATCCTGGCGGTTTGCGGCGGCGATTTTGGCGGCAGCCGGGAAATTTGCCTGCTGGGCACCCACCTGGGCAAGCTCTATGCCCAGGCCGTCCGGGAACTGCTGAAAAAAACCGGAACCGAAAGGATTGACCTGATTGGCTGCCACGGCCAGACCGTCTGGCATATTCCGGAGCAGACCCCCTACTTAGGCGGCACCATCCGGGGCACCCTGCAAATCGGCGACCCATCCTATCTGGCCGAGGAATTCGGCTGCCCGGTGGTCAGCGATTTTCGCATCCGGGATATGGCGGCAGGGGGCCTGGGTGCGCCCCTGGTGCCCTATACGGAATTTCTGCTTTACCGCAGCGAGACCGAGGATGTGGCCCTGCAGAACATCGGCGGCATTGGCAATGTGACGCTGCTTCCCGCCGGGTGTACCCTGGAAGAGGTTACCGCCTTTGATACGGGGCCGGGCAACATGGTCATGGATGCCCTGGTTTCCAGAATTACGGACGGTGGCCTGGGCTATGACGATGGCGGGAAGCTGGCAGCCTCCGGCCATGTGATCCCGGAGTTGCTGGCCCATATGCTGGAAGACCCCTATCTTGCAAAGAAGCCCCCCAAGACCACCGGCCGGGAATACTACGGCAAGGCCTATGTGGATGCGCTTCTGGCCTCTGGCGATTATCCCTTAACGGATGTTCTGACCACGGCCACCCGGTTCACGGCGGAATCCATTGCCGTAGAGCTGCGGCGATTCGCCCCCCGGATGCCGACCCGGCTGGTGGTGGGCGGCGGCGGAAGCCGGAATCCAACCCTGCTGCGCTTTTTGCAGGAAGCGCTGCCGGAGTGCCGGGTCCAGATTCAGGAGGACCTGGGCTATGACAGTGACGCCAAGGAGGCAGTGGCCTTTGCCCTGCTGGCAAACGAAGCGCTCTTCGGCGTCTGCAACAACGCGCCCTCTGCCACCGGTGCCAGCCACGGCGTGGTCATGGGCCGGATCAACCTGTAATCCGAATTATCCTGCCAATACCTTTGCGATACGGCCGCCTGCTGCTTCCAGCAGGCGGTCTGCCGTTTCGGCATCCACACTGCGCAGAATCATGACGATGGCGGTTTTCGGATGGTAGCCGCACTGCTCCAGAGCTTCCACGGCCTCCGCTTCCGCGCAGTCTGTGGCGCTGCACACAATGGTGACGCACCGGCGGACCAGCTTCTCATTGGAGGGCTTCACATCCACCATCAGGTTCCCGTAGACCTTGCCCAGCTTGATCATGGCTCCGGTGGAGAGCATATTGAGCACCATCTTCTGGGCTGTACCGGACTTCATGCGGGTGGAGCCGGTGACCACCTCCGGGCCGGGGGCGGGGGCGATGCCAATGTCGGCAAAGCGGTCAAGCGTGCTGCCGGGGCAGCAGGTGACCGCAACGGTGGGAGCCCCCAGCTCCCTGGCGTATTCCATGCAGCCCAGTACGTAAGGGGTGCGGCCGCTGGCGGCAATGCCCACCAGCACATCCTTGGCAGAGAAGCCGATGCTCTGCATATCGGTCACCCCCAGCTCCTTGCTGTCCTCGGCGCCCTCTACGGCCTTGAAGATGGCGCCGTAGCCCCCGGCCATCAGGGCCTGGACGGTTTCCGGGTCTGTGGAGTAGGTAGGTGGGCACTCCACCGCGTCCAGAATGCCAAGTCTGCCGGAGGTGCCGGCCCCGCAGTAGATCAGGCGGCCGCCGGTGCTCAGGCGGGCGGCAATGACATCCACAGCCTCGGCAATTTTATCGGTCACCAGAGCAACGGCCTCAGCCACCCGGTGATCCTCCTGATTGATGAGCTTCACCATGTCCAGGGTGGACAGGGTGTCGATGTTCACGGTATTGGGGTTGCGCTGTTCCGTGGCGATTTTCTGCAATTCTACCATATCAGATATCCTCCATTGTCTGCACCAGACGGTGCTGCTCTGCGGGGATCATGAAGCATTCGCAGTAGCCCTTCCGGCCCTGAATGCCCCGCAGACGTTTCAGATGGGAATAGTATTCTTTATAAGGGAAGCTGGTGGAATGGATTGCAAACCAGTGGTGGTCGATGGCCTTTTCCCAGAGGGCGTAGCCGTCGGATACATCCAGGTAGACATAGGGCTCAAATCCTGGGGCATCCTCCCAGTTTTCGGCGAAATAGAGCTTTTGGGCAAAGTGCCGCGGCAGCTCCCGACGGAAGCCCTCAATGGCGGCATAGAACCAGGCATCTACAACGATGCGGTGGCAGGCGGCGTGGTCCTTGTGCATGCTTTGGGCATGATGGGTCACGATGATGTCGGGCTTCACCTTCCGGATGATGTCGCACACGGCGAAGCGAATCTCATCGTCGTCCGGGACAAGGCCGTCCTCGTATTGCAGCACATAGGCCTCGCCCCCTAAGTCCCTGGCAAAGGCTTCGGCCTGGGCGATCTTGTCGGCACGGTAGGCGGCAATGTCTGCGCCGATTGGGGCCCCTTTTTCTCCGGCGGTCAGAGCCAGGGTGACGGCTTTGCCGCCGTGGACGGCGCAGGTGGCGAGCAGGGCACCGGCGGTGAGCTCCGCATCGCCCACATGGGCGCCAATGGCAAGTACGGTGTGTGTTTTCATTTTTTTACAGCTCCTTCAGCATGACGCCAAAGGTCCGAACAATGCGGAACCCTGCGCCGAGATAGATAAAACGGGCGTGATTGTCTTCCCCTGTAAACAGGGACATATACTGGGAACCGACTTCCTTTTCCCGCTGCAAAAGCCGGTAAAACAGCAGCGTTCCCAAGCCGTGGCCTTCAAACTGTGGGGCAACGCCCAGCCCGGCAAAGTAGCCCCGACCGGTGGATTCCGGGTAGATGGGGCCCGTAAAACCGGCGCAGCGGTTCCTCTCCAGGCCGACCAGCAGCTCCATGCCGCTTTTTCCGGCGGCGGGGATCTCTGCTGACCACATGGAATTGCCCAGGGCAGCTACCATTTCCTCCAGACCGACGTGCTTCTCCGGGTCGTACCTTGCTACGGTATAGTCGGCAGAGGCCATTTTTTCGGCCTTTTCCGCCACCCATGCAGGCATTTCAAAATCGGAGAGGTTTAAGTACATGGCGCATTCCCGGGTGCTTTCTTGATAGCCCAGGGCGAGCATCCGGTCGTGCAGGGGCAGGTCCAGGGCAATGCCCGGGGCGTTGTTGTGCTGATGGCCCGGGGTGCCGGGGATGATCCAGGGCAGGCGGATGGGATTGAAAAATGTCACGGCGCTGTACTGCCGCCCGGCCTTCCGGAAGGCATCCTCCAGGGCCGTGAGCAGCAGACCGGTATTTTCAGGCGTATCGGCCGCTGGGGCCAGGATCACGCAGCTGACATAGCCGCGGACATCTCCTTTGGGAATTCCGTCTCCCGTGCAGCCGTTGGTGAAGCCCAGAATCTTGCCCTGTTCCTCCAGAACAAAGGTATACTCCGGGGAAAAGTTGGGATGACCGGTGAGCAGGGTGCGGAAGGCGTCCTGCGACAGGGGGGCAAAGCCCATGGCGGTCCCGGCGGTGTTCCACAGGTCCAGCAGGGCGGCCTCATCGTTTTGTGTGTAATTTCGAATCATTTTCTCGCTCCTCATAGATACAGCCCCCACATTTTTGTGGGGGCTGCTTGGAAAGATCAGCCCTTAACGGCACCGATGGTGACGCCCTCCATGAAATACTTCTGCAAAGCAAAGAACATAACGAACATAGGCAGTGCGGAAATGGTGGCACCGGCCATCATGGGGGCAAAAAGGGTTTCGTTTGCAAATTTGAATTGCTTCAGACCGACCTGGATGGTATACATGGCCGGGTCGTTGGTCACCAGGAAGGGCCAGAAGAAGTCATTCCAGCTGGACATAAAGGTGTTGATAGCCATGACGGCCAGAACGGTTTTGGACAGGGGGAGGATGATCTTGATGAAGATCTGGAACTGGTTGCAGCCCGCGATTTTTGCGCTTTCGATCAGCGGTGTGGGCAGGCCGGAGAAGAACTGCTTGCACAGGAAGATATTGTAGGCAGTGCACAGTCCCGGCAGGATCATGGCTGCATAGGTATTGGTCATGGAGAACTTCTGCACCATCAGGATGTACAGGGGGACCTGGGTCACCTGATAGGGAATCATCATGGCAACCAGAATCAGGCCAAACAGGAAGGAGCTGCCCTTGAAGCGGATCTTGGCAAAGGCATATCCTGCCATGGAGGCGAAGATCACGTTGCCAATGACCACGCCGGTGGCCACCACAAGACTGTTGAGAATCCACCGCAGGGAGTGATCGCTGAAGTGGAAGAAGGCATCAAAGGATTCCAGGGTCAGCCGGGAGGGGAGAATGGTGCGCATGTTTCCTGCGGTGGCAACGTTGGGGCCGAAGGCCGACAGGAACATATAGCAGATGGGAAACAGCGTCGCCGCTGCCAGGACAATCAGAATGATGGCAATGATGGTATTGCGCAGGTAGAGCACCTTGCGGTTGTGCAGGTGCTGGGAATACAAGCCGGTTGTCGCCATTGTACCGCCTCCTTAGTATTCGACATCCACGCCCATGAGCCGGAACTGGAACAGGGACATGATGGCAATGGCAATTGCCAGAAGAATGGCCTGGGCACAGGCAAGACCGTACTTGCCGTAGACGAATGCGTTGTTGTAGATCAAAAGGCCGATCATTGTGGTGGAGTTGTCCGGGCCGCCGCCGGTCATCATATAGGCGTTCATAAACACCTGGAAGGAACCGATGACGCCGGTGACCAGCAGGAACAAGGTGGTGGGCTTTACCAGGGGCCACACAATGTAGCGGACCTTCTGGAAGAAGGTGGCGCCGTCCAGCTCGGCGGCCTCAAAATAGCTGTTGTCAATGCCCAGCAGCGCAGCGATGTAGGTGATGATCCGAACGCCGTGGCTGGAGAGCAGGGCCATGATGATCAGGGAGAGCATCGAGGTCTTGGTAGAGGACAGCCAGTTCTGAGCCGGAATGCCGAAGACACCCAGAATGCGGTTGAAGATGCCGTCCGGAGAGGAATCATACAGCCACAGCCACACAACGGACAGCGCAACACCGGAGGCAATACCCGGCAGATAGTACATGGCCTTGAAAACGGACTGGGTTTTCTTTTTGAAAGGCATAATCATGACCGCAATGGCAAAGGACAGCAGCAGCGACAGGGGGACCACGATGACGGTATAGATAAGAGTATTCCCGGCAGCCTTGTAGAACAGGTTGAACTTGGAATACTTCAAAGTATCGACGTAATTTTTCAGCCCCACAAATTCGGAGCCGAAGGGCTTGTAGTTGAAAAAGCTGGTATAGATGGCGCTGAATACAGGATAGAGCGTAAAGACACAGAAAATGATCATAGCGGCGGCAATAAAAATGTAGCCCCACAGATCGTCATTGGTGAATTTCAGTCTGCGGCCGGTCTTTTGCCGCTTCTGTTTTGTGCTGTTCATAGACCTACCTCCCAGGGTTAAAAATACCCACCCCACCAAGGTGGGGTGGGCTTCAAATCAATTAGCCGAGCTTGCCGGAAACGCAGTTCTCTTCACCGAAGGCGGCGTAAGCAGCCTCACAGATGTGGTCGTAAACTTCCTGAGCGGTGGTCTCACCGGACAGCAGCAGCTGGAACTTGGGAACGATCTGCTCGTCCATCAGCTTCTTGGCGGTGGCGGTCATCTCGGTGGTAACGCCCTCGGGAGGAGCCTGGACCATGGCGATGCAGCGGGCAGCGGTGGCCAGATTGTCGGCGTCACGGCCCTCTTCCAGGACCAGAGCGTCACGGCCGGACTGGCAAACGGGATCCAGGTACAGCTCGTTCATGCAGGTGGCGATGCGCTCACCGGAGCAGATGTAGTCCATGAACAGCAGGACGTTCTTCAGGTGCTCATCGGTGGTGTTCTTGTTCCGCATGGCAATCAGGCCGTCTACGGTGCCGTAGCAGGACTCTGCACAGCCGTCCATGGTGGGAACGGGCAGGAAGGCGTAGTCCATGGTCAGGGAGTTCTCAACGGCGGTGCCGTCGTTGGCTTCCAGGGCGGCGTTGTTCTTCTTGAAGTTGTTCTCGAACAGAGGCATAGCCTTGCCGAAGATCATGGCGTTGCCGGTCTGGCACATGACCATACGCTGGCCGGCCTCCACGCCGTAGTTGGGCATATAACCGGACTTGGTCATTTCCTCAACGGCGGTGAGCATAGTGAGCATGTTCTCGGAGGTCATAGCGTACTTCAGATCGGGGGTGAAGGTGTTGCTCAAACCTGCGCCTGCGCCGAAGATATAGAGCATATCGGAGGCGGTGACACCGGAGTTTGCGAAGACGAAGCCGTAGCAGCCGTCCTTGGTGCCCTGCTTGATGACATCCAGGAACTCCTCGTAGGTCCAGCCTTCCTTCTGAATCTTGGCAACGTCAATGCCCAGCTCTTCCATCATGGTCTTGTTGGCACCGATGGACTGAATGGTCAGGTACAGGGGCAGGCCGTAGGTGGTGCCCTCCAGGGACAGGTACTTCAGAGCGTTCTCGTCGTAGTCGGCCAGACGGTCGGCGGACATGTACTGAGCAATGTCGATGGCAACGCCCATTTCCACGAAGGTGCCCAGGGCGTTGGAGGAGATCTCCGCGATGTCGGGAGCCTCACCGGCCTGCGCCATGGTGGAGAGCTTGTCGTTGTGGTCGCCCCAGGAGGTCTCAATGACCTGTACGGTCAGGTTGGGGTACAGCTCCTGGAAATCAGCGGCCCAGGTCTTCAGGTTTTCCAGATAATTGCCGGTGACAGGGGGGGCCATGATCACGATGGTATCGGGGGTGGCTTCGGTTTCCTGTGCTTCCGTCTCGCCGGAAGCGGCGGCGGTGGTTGCAGCGGGGGCGGTGGTCTGCTGGGTGCTTCCGTTGCCGCAGCCGGCAAACAGACCCAGAACCATTACGCAGACCAGCAGCATGGTAACGATCTTTTTCATTTCTGTTGTCCTCCTGGTATTCAATTTGCGCTGCGGCCATTCCGCGATTCGGAATGCTCGCCTCGCTTGTAGTCCCATTATAGCGAACCAAATTTTTTATGTCAATATTTTTGCAAATGAATGAAACTTTGTTTCTACTGCTGGATTGAAAAGAAGAAAAAATGCCATATTGGTGAAACAGGCACAAAAATAACAGATTGAAAATATACATTATGCACAAAAACAACATGAAATATTTGGACACAAAATGCATGGCCATTCTGGTGAAAAGGCGGTACAATGATACCCATAGTTCAGGAAAACGCAAATTGTTGCAAAATATTTCAGGAAAGGTGGAAACAGAATGAGCAGTGCATTGATTCGGCTGCGAGAGCGCTCGGCCCAGTTTTCCTGTACGGAAAGAGGCATTGCAGAGCGTATTCTGTCAGACCCGCAGCTGGTGGTGGATCTCAGCGTCCATGAGCTGGCACAGAAGACGTTCTCTTCCCCTTCTACCATTGTGCGGATGTGCGCGCATACGGGCTATTCCGGCTATAAAGAATTCCGGCGTGATGTGACCTATGAGCTGGCCCGCCGGGAGCAGGATCTGCGGGGCAAAAAGCAGGAGATTCAACACACGGATTCGCTGGAGCAGATCATCAATAAAATTACCGATGCCAATATCCTCTCCCTGGAGGAGACCCGGGAGCTGATGGACGTGGAGGTGCTGCGCAGCAGTGTAGAGGTTATCCGGAGAGCCAGAGTGATTTATTTGTTTGGTATGGGCGCGTCTCTGTGTGCTGCAAAGGACGCTTATCTGAAATTTCTGCGGCTGAATAAGCTGTGCATCATCAATGAGGACTGGCATTCCCAGCTGGTGCAGTCCTTCAATGCCACAGCCCAGGATGCGGCGCTGGTATTCTCCTATTCCGGTGCCACGGCAGAGGTGATCGAGTGCATGAAAAATCTAAAGCACAGAGGTACGCCCGTGATTGCCATCACCCGCTGCATTCAGTCGCCGGTATCGGACCTGGCGGATTACAAGCTCTATACGGCTGCCAATGAATCCCTGTTCCGCAGCGGCGCCATGTCCTCCCGGATGTCCCAGCTGAACGTGGTGGATATTCTCTTCACGGCGCTGGCCAATGCAGACTATGACCAGTCCGTGGACCAGCTGTCCAGAACACACATTGTCAAGGGCGAAAAAACACAAAGATAAAGGCGGTATTCCATGAAACTCACACCGGATTCCAAATTCATGCAGCTGTGTACAAGAGTTGTCGCGCTGTTCAAAATCAATTTTCTGTGGCTCCTGTGCTCTGCGCCCCTCGTCACATTGGGGGCCTCCACCTGCGCGATGCTGTCTGCCCTGACGGCGCTTCGCCGGGAGGAGGACTGCGGTGCAAAGGCCTTTTTTGGGGCCTTCCGCCGGTATTTCGGCAAGGCCACGATGCTGTGGCTGCTGATGGCCTTTGCCGGGGCTGTGCTGGCCCTGGACTACCGGCTCGTGGCCTATATGGATTTCCCGGGGCGTATGGCGGTGATTGTGCTCATTTGCTTCTGCATTCTGGCCCTTGTGCTGGTGGCCGGCCTGATATTCCCGTTGCTGGTCCGCTATTCAGGAACTGTCCGGGATACGGTGGTGAACGCGGTGCTGCTGAGCATTGCACACCTGCCAAAAATGCTGCTGGTGACGGCCATGAATCTGCTGCCGGCGCTGCTCCTGGTGGTTTTGCCCCAGGTGTTTGTCCTGCTGAGCTTCCTGTGGCCCATCTGCGGCTTTGCCCTGATTGCGCTGTATGATTTGACGGTGACGGACAAAATCTTCGCCGCAGTGGAACAGGCACAGCCTTGAGCCGCTGCAAAGGAATGAACAGACTGCGGCGGGTGTGCCGTGCAGGGTTCTCCGGCCAATTGCGGAAAAAGATTAAATACGGCCGGAAGAGATTGCATAATTCTTTAGAAAATCCCCCTCTGCCGTGGCAAGACGCTGGGCGGCAGAGGGGGATTATTGCGCACTTCTGCTGCCGGATACCCATCAACGTGTCTGGCAGCTTTCTTTGTGGGGGGATTTTTATAGCATGGGGATGCTCTCAAATTCCTGATTTGACAGGTCAAAGTAGTACACCGTTCCGTTTTTCACCGACCTGCCGGTTAGAAACTGAACGCACAGGGAAACCTGCATTGCGGCACACAAGGCGGGGGTGAAGCTGAGCACGCTTTTGCCCCGGAGCACGGTTCCGGGGGGATAAAGCTTTTCGATCAAATCATCCCCCGGCGCACACAGGGCCGCCTGCGCCACCCAACCGCTGACAGCTCCGTAAACCAGAGGGACTCCGGCTTTTTTGCATTCGGCGGCAAGCACCTTCCGAGCATGGATTTGATCCAACCCATCCAGCACAATATCGCAGGATGCCACCAGGGAATGGACATTTTCTTCCGTCAGGAACTGTTCGACCGCTTCCACCGGAATCAGAGGGTTGACCTGTGCTACATGGTGAGCAGCAGCTACTGCCTTGTTCATCCCGAGCAGTGCAACCTGGGACAGCAGCTGCCGATTCAAGTTGGATGGCTCAAAAACATCGCCGTCCACCACGCGCAGAGCACCTACTCCGATCCGGGCAAGCATATCGATGAGGTGTCCGCCCAGTCCGCCGCAGCCAACCACCAGAATTCGCCTGCTCTGAAGTAGCTTCCATTCTTCCTCGGTCAGGGCCGGTATATTTCGCACATATCGGGGCTCCATGGTCAGCCGCCTCCCACCGGGGGGAACAGTGCCACAATATCTCCGTCCTTGACGGGGCTTTCCGGCTTCTGGTGAAAGCCGTTGATCAGCAGAATGGATACTTCCTCCGGGGGAATGTCCATCCGAGCCAGAATATCCCCGGCACAATGGATCCCGTCCGGGGGGAGCATGCTCACCTTGTCCCGGCCCTGACGCAGGGTTGCAAAAACACGCACCTCGATCACAGCTTCCGCCTCCTTATTTGTGATTTTGATTGTGAATTGTGAGTAAGGAGGGGGAAGTGCATCCCCCTCCTTACTTCAAAAATATCCCAGGAAAAATGATTTGTCAAGAATGATTTATTTTCCGATGCACTCGTCCAGCCCCAGCTTTTTCAGAGTCTCATCAGTGGGGAAGGCATCGACCCAGCCCCGGGCCTCGTAGTATTGGGGCAGCGTCAGAGGAAGCTGAGAGGTCATGCCGGCGGAAGGACCGTTGACCACAGGCTCCTCCAGCAGCCGCTTGGGCAGCCGGTCATCCTCGGGCTTCATGCCCGCAGCCTTGTTGAACATTCTCTCAATGTTATAGATCCGGTCACCGATCTCCAGCACCTCATCCACGCTCCAGCTGGTTCCGGTGGCGGCATTCAGCAGATCCGTATATTCCTTGGCACCCATGGCGAAGGAGGTAAACAGGCAGTGGCCCATGGAGTCGATCACTGCGGTCAGATCCTGGAAGGTTTTCGCCCAGGCGGCCTTTTCGTTGGTAACGGTTCGATCCAGCTGCTGGGGCAGACCCAGAACCTCCGGGGAGATCATATAGCCACGGACATGGCAGCCGCCGCGGTTGGATGTGGCATAGGTGATGCCAATGCCCTGAATGGCACGGGCGTCATAGGCGGGCATTTCCTGCTTTTTGACACTCATATGCAATCATAACCCCAAGGAGGCGGCACCATGGCACAGAATCAGTCCCTGTCCACGCAGGAGGTGGCTGACATCCTCCATGTCAGCAAATCCACCATATACGATCTGATCCGAAAAGGGGAGATCCATTCCTACAAGATCGGCCGCAAGGTTCGCTTCACGCAGGACGATGTGGATGCCTACATAGCACGCTCCCGTCACGAACATTCCACAGCACCTGTGCAGCGGATCGATACCCATTCCACTCTGCTGACACCGCCCTGCGAGCCTGCACCGGAGCTGATCCTATCCGGGCAGGATGTGGTGCTGGATATTCTGGCAGATCATCTCCGGCAGGAGCGTATTCCCACCGGGCGTACCTATCTGTCCAGCTTTGAGGGGCTGCTGGCACTGTATCAGGGGAATGTCCATGGGGCAGCCTGCCATCTCTATGACGGCAGCGGATACAACGAGTCCTTTGTCCGAAGCCTGATGCCCGGTGTTCCGGCGGTGCTGGTGAATCTGTCTTACCGCACTCAGGGGTTCTATGTCCAAAAGGGAAACCCCAAAAACATCCGGAGCTGGCAGGATCTGGGCAGAGAGGATCTATCCATACTCAATCGCCGGGTGGGCTCATCCGCCCGGATCCTGCTGGATACCCAACTGAAAAAACTGCACATACCGCCTTCCCAGGTTCGGGGCTACAACACGATAATGTCGGCTCCATGGGCGGCATCATGGCCATCCGCCGGGGCGAAGCCCATATGGCGGGCTGCCATCTGCTGGATACTGCTGACGGAACCTACAACCGCAGTTTTATCAGAAAAAACTTTCCCAAGGGGGATGTGAAGCTGGTATCCTGCGTGGGCCGTCAGCAGGGGCTGATGGTTGCCCGGGGGAATCCGCTGAATATTTGCAGCTTTGCAGATATTTCCCGGCAGGGCATTCGCTATGTAAATCGCCAAAAGGGCTCTGGCACCAGAATTCTGACAGATTATTTGTGCAGCCGGGAAAAGATGGAGCCCTCGGATGTGTATGGCTATACCCGTGAGGAGCTGACCCATACCTCTGTGGCAGCCCAGATCGCCTGCGGCAGTGCCGATGTGGGCATGGGCATTTATTCCGCTGCCAAGCTGTATGATCTGGTTTATATCCCCATCTGCCGTCAGGCATACGTGCTGC
>CAMFMO010000030.1:0-26584 GCA_945963595.1 uncultured Clostridia bacterium
GGGAAGATCTCGGGGGTGGGGTTGGCGCAGGCAAAGACGATGGCGTCCTTGTTCATGGTCTGAACCATTTCCTTCGTCAGGGTGCCGGGAGCGGATACGCCGATGAACACATCCGCGCCCTTGATGACGTCGGCCAGCTTGCCGGTTTCCTTCTGCAAATTGGTGACCTGGGCCATCTCTTCCTTGATCCAGTTCAGCTTTTCCCGTCCGGCGTAGATCGCGCCGGTGCGGTCGGTCATGACGATGTTCTTAAAGCCCGCGCTCAGCAGCAGCTTTACGATGGCGATGGCGGCAGCACCGGCACCGGAGGTGACGATCTTCACGTCCTCCTTCTTCTTGCCGACCACCTTCAGGGCGTTCTGCAGACCGGCCAGGGTGATAACGGCGGTGCCGTGCTGGTCATCGTGGAAGATGGGAATGTCGCACTTTTCCTTCAGCTTCCGCTCAATTTCAAAGCAGCGAGGGGCGGCGATGTCCTCCAGGTTGATGCCGCCGAAGGAGCCGGAGATCAGGTACACGGCGTTGACGAACTCGTCCACATCCTGGGTTTTCACGCACAGAGGGAAGGCGTCCACATCGCCGAAGGCCTTGAAGAGCACGCACTTGCCCTCCATAACGGGCATACCGGCCTCGGGGCCGATATCGCCCAGACCCAGCACGGCGGAACCGTCGGTGATGACGGCGCACAGATTGTGGCGGCGGGTCAGATCGTAGGACTTCTCGGGGTGGGCCTGAATCTCCAGACAGGGGGCGGCAACGCCGGGGGTATAGGCCAGGGACAGATCGTCCTTGGTGGCTACGGGCACGGTAGCCTTGACTTCGATTTTGCCCTTCCACTCACCGTGGAGCCGCAGAGCTTCTTTTGCGTAATCCATTTGTATTTCCTCCTATATATTCTTTTTATTGTTCGACAATGGGGAGTGTGGAGCCGCCGTAGGGCATGGCCAGTACGGTGGCGTTTGGACCCAGGACGGCAAAGGCGTCGTCCAGGGCCTGCTGGGCGCTGGTATAGGGCTCCAGGAAGCATTTCCGGACCAGGTCCGGGTCCATCTCGGACACCAGGAAGATTCTTGCGTTTTCCAGCACCATGGCGATGGCGGCAGCCTTGTGGCCGCCCAGTTCAAAGTGGGCCTGCACCCGGTCAATGAGATCGTGGGAGCACTTGGCCTCCTGAATCCACCGCTCGAAGCATTTTTCGCCCAGGCCCTCCTTGCAGGAGCCGATCAGAATGATGATGCCTCCGGGGCGGACAGCGTGCTTGGCGTTGTCCAAGGCCTTCTGGGTCTGGTACAGGTTCAGGTCCTTGGGGGCCCCGCCCTGGCTGACCAGAACAATGTCCGCTCGCTGGGGAATGGGCTTGCGGTAAAGGGTATCCAAGTACCGGCAGCCCGCCCGGTGGGCGGCGGTGACATCCCCGGCGGCGGCGAAGATGATCTGCTTGTGCTCGTCCAGAACCACATTGACAATGTAGTGAATGCCGCAGATCCGCCCGGCTTCTTCGATGTCCATCCGCAGGGGATTGCCTTCCAACCTTCCGGCGCAGGCCTCATTCTGCACCATCATCCGGTGATTGGCCTGAATGGCGTCCCGGCTGGATACGCCGGGCATAATGGCCTTGGCCCCGCCGGAGTAGCCCGCAAAATAGTGGTATTCCACATTTCCAAGACAGATGCGGAAATCTGCTTCCGCAACCACCCGGGTGATATCCACGGGGGTGCCCCGGCCGGTGACGCCCATGCGGATGCAGTCGTTGCAGTCTGAGTCCACGCAGCGGATGCGGTCAAAGGCGGGGCCTGCCAGATGGCGCATCTCCGCCTCCGTCTGGTGCCGGTGAGAGCCCAGGCCGAAGACCAGGGTCACATTGGCCAGGTCAACGCCGCCTCGCTCCAGCTCTGCCAGCAGGGGCGGGAGAATGTCCCAGCTGGGGCAGGGACGGGAAATATCCGAGGTGACAATGGCAATCTTGGCGCTTTTGGGGACGATTTCCGAAAGCCGGGGCAGACCGATGGGATTTTCCAGGGCATAGCCCACGGCTTCCTGACCGGTTCTCGCCGGCGCGGCAGGGTTCATATGCAGGACCCCAAGCAGATTCTCTTCCGGAACACTGACCGACTGGCTCCCGGTTCCGAAACCAAAGGATAAGGTCATAAAATAATTCCTTTCGAAGTTTGCTCTTTGATGTAATTATTGTAGCACAGAGTATTCCAAAATAAAAATACATTTTTTCTTAGAAATGATAGAAAAAACTTATAAATTACAAAAGCGAAAAGGGCTGCAGCATTGACTTCTATGGGAAAAACCGATAAAATAAAACAAAAGGTGGGTGAGAAGCAGATGAAGCTGACGCAGCTGCAATATTTCTGCGAGGTTTACCGCCAGAGAAATGTGAGCCGGGCGGCGGAAAAGCTGAATATCAGCCAGCCAAGCATTTCTGCGGCAATCAAGGAGCTGGAAGGGGAATTTGGCATTGCACTTTTTTCCCGGGAGGGAAGAGGCATTCGGTCTACGCCGGAGGGGGACATTTTTTATGAACACGCCCAGAGCCTACTGACCCATGCCGACAGCTTTCGGACGAAGATGTTGGGCCTATCCCGGTGCGAGGAGCTGCGCTTCGGCGTGCCGCCCATGATCGGCTCGCTGGTGCTGCCGGCACTGTATGGAACGTATCAGGCGCAGCAGTGCAATTGCCTGCTGCGCATTGTGGAAGGCGGCCGGGGAACGCTGATGGAGGGGCTGAAGAGCCACCAGATCGATATGGCTCTGCTGCCCCACGACACGCCTTTGCCCCAATTTGAGACGAAGCTTGTGGGGACCATGGAGACCATGTGCTGCGTTTCTCGGGTCCACCCGCTGCGCGGCAATCGGAGCGTTTCCGTATCCGATCTGGCAGAGGAGCCTCTGGTGCTGTTTTCGGACAGCTTTTTCCAGACGGAGCAGATTTTGAACCGTTTCCAAAGCGCCGGAATGACGCCCAATGTCCTGCTGCAATCCAACCAGCTGTCCACCATCTCCCAGATGATTGCCGGGAATATTGCCGTGGGCTTTGTGTTCAACAGCGTTGCATCGTCCATGCACGATGTGGTCTCCATCCCTCTGCGGCCCAAAATGAATTTTTCCGTGAGCCTGGCCTGGAACCCGGACAGTCCCATGACACCCGGAAAAAAGATGATGCTGGAACTGTTTTCCAGAATTCAGCTGGATTAAGACACCTGTGCCGCTTTCCGGCGGCATAATATATACGAAGGAGCGATACACTATGTTTTTAGACCTTGTAAAGCAGGCCCGCAGCCATCGGGGCTTTCGGCAGGATCGAAAGGTGACCCGGCAGGAACTGGAGCATCTGGTGGAGTGCGCCCGGTTTACCCCGGCGGCCCGGAACGATCAGGTGCTGAAATACTATTTGGCGGAGAAACCGGAGACGGTGGCGGCCATTCAGCCTCTGACCAAGTGGGCAGGGGCATTGGCCGAGCTGCATCTGCCCCGGAAGGGCGCAGAGCCTGTAGCCTATATCGTGATCTGCCTGGATGGAAGTCTTGCAGAGAATCCCACGCCCTACCAGCGGGACGTGGGCATTGTGGCCCAGACCATGCTTCTGGCTGCGGTGGAGATGGGGCTGAACGGCTGCATGATCGGCTCCTTTGCGGCAGGGGAGCTGCGGGAAAAGCTGGGCCTGCCGGAAGCCATCAAGCCCCAGCTGCTGCTGGCCCTGGGCGAGGGGACGGACCGCATCGTCATGACCGACGTGGGGGAGGACGGCAGCACCACCTATTATCGGGATGCCGAGGATACCCACTATGTACCCAAGCGCACCCTGGAGCAGCTGATTTTGAATCCGTGACAGACAAATGTCCGCCATACGTGAAAAATCTCTTGAAAACCGGCGGCGGATATGGTAGTATGGTGCAATCCTAAAAGAAACGAGAGGAGCTGCACTTTTATGGAAAAGAAAAATATCGATTGGGGCAGCATAGGCTTCGGCTATGTCCAGACGGACTACCGCTATGTGGCAAATTACAAGAACGGCGCATGGGATGAAGGCGGGCTGACCACCGATGCCAACATCACCATGAACGAGTGCGCCTGCGTTTTGCAGTATGCCCAGACCGTTTTCGAGGGAATGAAGGCCTATACCACTGCGGACGGCCACACCGTCTGCTTCCGTCCGGACCTGAACGCGGACCGGATGATCGAATCCTGCCGCAGAATGAAGATGCCGGAGTTCCCCAAGGAGCGCTTCCTGGAGGCCATTCGGCAGACCGTCAAGGCCAATGAGGCCTGGGTCCCTCCCTATGGTTCCGGCGCGAGCCTGTATCTGCGGCCCTATATGTTCGGCATTGACCCCATTATCGGCGTGAAGCCCGCTACGGAGTTCCAGTTCCGGGCCTTCGGCACTCCGGTCGGCCCCTATTTCAAGGGCGGCGTCAAGCCACTGACCATCCGCGTCTCTGACCTGGACCGTGCGGCCCCCAGAGGCACCGGCCACATCAAGGCGGGCCTGAACTACGCCATGAGCCTCTATAATATTGTGGATGCCCACGAGCAGGGCTATGATGAGAACCTGTATGTGGATTCTGCCACCCGGACCCATATCGAGGAAACCGGCGGTGCGAACATCCTCTTTGTAACAAAGGAGGGCAAGCTGGTGGTTCCCAAGTCTGCAACCATTCTGCCCTCCATTACCCGCCGTTCTCTCATTCAGGTTGCCAGGGATTACCTGCACCTGGAGGTAGAGGAGCGTGTGGTGGGCATTGACGAGCTGGGCGATTTCGCCGAGGCCGGTCTGTGCGGCACTGCGGCGGTCATCTCTCCCATCGGCAAGATCGTGGATCACGGCAAGGAGTACACCTATGCCGGCATGGGCAATGTGGTGGAAAAGCTGTACAAGACCCTGACCGGAATTCAGATGGGCACCATCGAGGCCCCCGAGGGCTGGATCATGGTCATTGACTAAAATATCTCGCCCGGCCGATTGGCCGGGCGAATTTTGAAACAGGAGGATTTTATGGATTTTTTGGAACTTGCAAAGCTTCGGCAGTCCTGCCGCGCCTATGATGAAACCCGGGAAGTGGAGCCGGAGAAACTGCAGGCCATCCTGGAGGCGGGCAGACTCGCTCCTTCCGCCTGCAATAGTCAGCCCTACCGCATTACGGTCTGCCAGGGGGGAAAAGCCAAGGAGGCTGCGGCGGCCGTCAGCGGCATGGGGATGAATTCCTTCGCCGCCCAGGCGCCTGTCCTGCTGCTGCTTTCCGAGGAAAACTATAATAAGTCTGCCGCGCTGGGGGCCAAGCTGAAAAAGAATGACTATCGGTCTCTGGATATCGGCATCCTGACGGCCTACCTGACCTCCGAGGCTGCCTCCCTGGGCCTTGCAACCTGCATCCTCGGCTGGCTGGACAGCGAAAAGCTCCAGACCCTTGCCAATCTGGAGCACCCGGTGCGCCTGGTCATCGCCTTGGGCTACGCCAAGGAGGGAGACTCTCTGCGGGAGAAAAAACGCAAGGCACTGAAAGAATTGGTGCAGTACGTATAAATGACAGATTAAAAGCGAGAAAAGCCGAAAGCTGCCGCTTCTGCCAATTTGGTTAGAAATAATGGTTTCGTGCTTTTCTTTCAGAGATTTCACGAGGCCTATGATGGATACCGCAAAATCTGCAGACTGTGTTCTTAGCTTGCTTTCGGACATGAAGCACACCCTTTTATTCAGTGAAGTTTTGCGCTTCGCGCAAAGTGAAGCTGCGGCAAAGCCGCGGTGAAGTGTTGCACTTCGTACAATGTGAAATTAAGCGTGCTACTAACGTCCGCAGACACTTCACTGCGCAGCAGCTTCACGATGCGAAGCATCACTTCACGTCCCGAAAGGCACACTTCATTCGAAAAAGCCCTTTTGTCCTTGGCTAAACAGTGATAAGGAACTAATTCAAACTTACTACTGTCAGCCGACAATTCTGGTGTGCAAGGATCACAAACGCTAAGGCAACCGCCCGTTTCCGAAAGGAACGGGCGGTTGATCCTTATTCTGCTATTTATCGGAAGAAAAAATAAAATTATAAATGCTTATCGACTTAACTCAGCACACCACAAGATGTAGCGACGGCTCTGGTTAAGCGCAGGAAAATCTGATTGCCAGTCATACGGCGGTTGAAGCGGAAGCAGTATTCGTCCAGATAGGCCTGGAGCTTGGTGCATCTTCCGTGATAGGTGCCCAGCAGGAATGCCTTCAGATTGCTGATTGCCTTGTGCAGCCAATGCAGATCGTCAGTTTCGTATTTCTTTGCGCTCAGTTCTACGCCTTCCAGATTCAGGTAGCTCCTGTAACCATCACACTCTACCTTGGTGTTTGGAGCAAAGTACTGGTCAATAATCTCCTGCAAAGTCTTTCCCTGCACATTTTCCACCGCCTTCATTCTGGCAAACAGAGGCACCCCATTTTCTGCTTTGGATACGGCCACTACAATCTTGGCTTTATCTGTACCACGGCCTCGCTTACCGTTGTGAGATGGTCCGCCAACATAGCCGTCATCCAACTCCACGATACCGGAAAGTAGGTATTTTTCGTCTCTTTGGCCCATAGCAGTACGAATTCGATCCAGTAAATGCCATGCGGAATCGTAGCAGATCCCCAACGTATGGCTCAGCTGAACGGCAGAAATACCCCTTTTGTCTGTTGCGCACAGATAGATGGCCCAGAACCAGAGGGTCAGGGGCAGACGTGTGCGGTGCATGACCGTTCCGGCGGTTACGGAGGTCTGGTGCCGGCAGGAACGGCACTGGTAGGTGTTACGACCGTGGATGGGATAGTATTCCACACAGCCGCACTTGGGGCATACGAACCCATTGGGAAAGCGAAGACGGAACAATTCCGCTCTGCAAGCATCCTCGCTGCTGTAACGGCGGCGAAATTCCTTGAATGTGATCTCAGCTGTGCGTGCCATAATGTTGCCCCCCTTTTCGTTCTGAGAACATTATCGCACATCACTCGTCCAATAAAACGGACTTTTTCAAGATATTGTGGCTTGCTGAGTTAAGTCGATAAGCATTAAATTATATAGAATCAGCTTATGTTCGTCAAAGAAAGGAATCAGCAACAATTTCATCCTCCGCCAGCAAAAGCAAAGCGCTTGTCGTAGAGACAGGCGCTTTGCTTTCGTAATCAATACTTTTACCAAGGTTTAAATATAATGTTTAGCGGCGCAGCTCTTGAAGGCCATCAGTTATATTACAAACCTGAACAGTATTCATGGTGCGCTGCTCCGAATGAACCGATCCATACAATCCGAAGGGACTTATGGCGAAATAAAGGCAAACCGAGGATACGAACGGTTCCGAAGAAGGGGCATAAACAAGGTAATTTTGGAGATTGCCCTGATAAGCTGCGGTTTTAATCTGCACAAGTACCATTTGAGTAAATTAGCAAAGGCCAATCCGACCAAGGCTGCTGGCTGAATACCCTCAAAAAAATGCCGAAGAAAAACAAATTTTCTCCGGTTGTGGTAGGTGTACACATTTTTGAGAGAAAAGTTATCCACAGCCTTGATGGGTAAGAAAAAGCAGACCCTTTCCATTTCGGGAAAGAGTCTGCGATTTCCTTTTGGGGTTATTTAACAGCCCCTTCTTGGCAGAGGATGAGGGATTCGATGGCCGATTTGCCTTTGGGGCAAATCGTAAGGAGCAATCGGCATCGAGCTGCCGATTGGCAAGGCTCCGCCGGAGCCTTGCATTGGATGGGGTCGAATCCCGCAAAACTTCAGAAAAGAAAGAAGAGACACCCAAAGGCGTCTCTTCTTGGCAGAGGATGAGGGATTCGAACCCCCGCAAACGGAGTCAGAGTCCGGTGTGCTACCGTTACACAAATCCTCTATGTGGCCGCTTCGCTTACCGCATCACAAGCAACATGGGTATTATAGCACCGAAACGAAAAATGTCAAGCATTATTTTCCTTTTTCCGCGACTTTTTTCTCTGTCTACAGGGTGCCCGCATCGGAAAGAAAATATGTACCGAAAAGAAGGAAAAATGAAAAAAAGCTCTTGAAAAAAGGAAAGCAGAATGGTACTATGGAAATGTAACATTTTTGGGACAACCCGGGCGGTGGGCTTTTGGCGGATTTCCACGAGCAGAGCCAGCCAAAAGCGGCTGCGGGCAGCCCTTAGAAAACCACAGGAGGGTTTTGAAATGGATAAGGTAAAATTGCAGCAGGCCAAGGCCTGGACGGAGAAGGAGCTGGCAGTCTGTGCGGACTTCTGGCTGAGAAACGGCATGGACAAAGAGCACGGCGGCGTGTACACCTGCCTGGACCGCTATGGCCGGATCTACTCCACCGATAAGAGCGTATGGATGCAGGGCCGCTGCGGCTGGATCTTTGCATACCTGTGCCATGTGTACGGCGTGAAGAAGGAGTGGCTGGAGGCTTCCAAGAGCTGCCTGGACTTCATGGAGAAATACTGCATCAACCCCGAGGCCGACGGCAGAATGTACTTCACCGTCACCGCAGACGGCAAGCCTCTGCGTCAGCGCCGCTATTACTACTCTGAGGCCTTCTATGCCATTGCCAACGCCGAGTACTACGGCGTTACCGGCGACAAGGAATGCCTGGAGCGGGCCAAGAAGGCCTACAATATTTATTGGGACCTGTGGCACGGCGCCAAGGACCCCACCGGCCTGGGCCCCAAGACCATTCCCGAGACCCGCAGCGGCCGCGCGTTTGGCCTGCCCATGATCTATCTGAACGTGACCTCCGTCATGCTGCGGGTTGACCCCGAGAATAAGGCACTGTACGAGGAGCGCGCCCAGGGCTGCGTGGACGATATCTTCAAGTACCATGTCCATCCCGAGCTGCACTGCGTGCTGGAGAACGTGGGCCCCAACGGCGAGGCCAACCTGGACTACACCGACGGCCGCATTGTGAACCCCGGCCACGACATCGAGGGCGTGTGGTTCCTGCTGGAGCACGCCAAGCGTACCGGCAACAAGGAGCTGGTTGGTAAGGCCGAAGAGATCTTCAACTGGGCCATCAAGGCCGGCTGGGACGAGGAGTACGAGGGCCTGCTGTACTTTGTGGACTGCCTGGGCAATCCTCCCGAGGCTTACGAGCACGACATGAAGCTGTGGTGGCCTCATGACGAGATCCTCATTTCCTCTCTGATGCTCTACCGCGACACCGGCAAGGAGGAGTATTTGGACTGGTATTTCCGGACCATGGACTACTGCAAGAAGCACTTCTCCGACAGCGAGGGCGGCGAGTGGTACGGCTACCTGCGCCGGGACGGCAAGCCCACCGAGCCCAGCACCAAGGGTTCCACCTTCAAGGGCCCCTTCCATCTGCCCAGAATGCTGATCATGACCGATCTGATGCTGGGCGAGCTGCTGGCAAGATAACAGAATAGTACATCGTGCGCCGGGACCGGACTTCGGCCCCGGCCTTTTTAAGGAGAAAACACCATGGAAGACAGACAGCAAAGTGTGATTCTGCGCATCGGCAGCGACTATTATTCCCTGACCCCTGCGGAGAAGCGGCTGGCGGATTATATCCTGGCCAATCAGGAGCGGGTGGTCCGGCAGTCCATTTCCGAGCTGGCCCAGCAGAGCGGCGTGGCCGAGGCAACCATTTCCCGCTTCTCCCGGCATATGGGCTATAAGAGCTTTCCGCTGCTGAAGCTGGCGGTGGCCAACGCCATGGCCCAGGCCCGGCTGGGGGATACGCCCCTCAGCGGTCAGGTGGAGCAGAGTGACGACCTGAAAACCATGTCCCGGAAGCTCTACCGGGCAGATGTGGAGGCCATGCTGCAAACCATGGAGGTGCTGGACCTTTCTGTGGTTGCCCAGGTTGCCGGACTGTTCCATGAGGCGCGGCAGATCATGTGCATGGGCCAAGGCGGCTCCATGCTGATTGCCCGGGAGGCAGCCCACCTGTTTTCCACGGTCAGCAACAAATTCTGGCCGGTGGAGGACTCCCATTTGCAGGCAATTTCTGCCTCTACCATGGAAAGCACAGACGTGCTGTTCTTCTTCTCCTATTCCGGCTCCACCCGGGATGTGCTGGAGATCACGGCCATTGCCCGGGAGCGGGGAGCGAAGGTGGTGCTTGTGACCCGGTTCCCCAATTCTCCGGGAGCCCAGCTGGCGGACTTTGTGCTGCAGTGCGGGGCCAACGAGAGCCCCATGCAGTCCGGCTCCATCGCTGCCCGGATTGCTCAGATGTACCTGCTGGACGTGCTGTTCTCGGAGTTTTCCAGAATGGACATGGACCGGGCCCTGGAGTACCGCCGCCGCATTGCGGAGGCGCTGAAAAGCAAGCATACATAATAGAAATATGCCGGACGCGCCTGATTTCGATTGGGCGCGTTCCTCTTTGACTGTTTTCAGAAGGCAACTGTGAAGAAATTTTCATTTTCATGTATATAAATGAGCGATAAACTTATATGAAAATGAGCACAAAGGCAAAAACTTTCAGAAAACATATGAATTTGCTTATAGATGCAGTCAAAATAGACAAAAACGAGTAAGCAAATACAAGAGAAATAAAACATAAATTGTGCGCTTTGCAAGAATTTTCGAAAAAAACATGGATTGGAAGAAAATTTCATTCATGGCAGATTGACTTTCTTGGTGTGCCTGGCTAAAATAAAGACAGTTCCAAGCGGCGGTTTCCATCGCTTTGAACAAAACGAAAAATTCGAGGAGGACATTATGAAGAAACTGTTTGCTGTTCTGCTGGCAGTGGTCATGGTCGTGGGCCTGTGCGCCTGCTCCGTGTCCGAGAAGCCCGCAGAGACTACTGCAGCTACTACCGCTGCCGCTACCGAGGGCGCAACTGAGGCCGCTACCGAAGCTGCTCCCACTGCTGCTTCCGAAATTACTCTGTGGACCTACCCCATCGGTGGTTGGGGCAACCAGGAGACTGTTGATGCTCTGATGGCTGACTTCGAGGCCGCTACCGGCATCAAGGTCACCGTTGAGTACCTGACCTACGCCGACGGCGACGACAAGGTCAACACCGCCATCGAGGGCAACGCCGCTCCCGACCTGATCATGGAAGGACCCGAGCGTCTGGTCGCCAACTGGGGCGCCAAGGGCAAGCTGGTCAACATCGCTGACCTGTTCGACGACACCGACAAGCAGGAGATCAACGCTGCTGCTCTGGCCGCCTGCTTCGCCGACGACAACACTGCTTATGAGTATCCCCTGGTCATGACCGCTCACTGCATGGCCATCAACAAGACCGTCTTCGAGGCTGCCGACGCTATGCAGTACATCAACGAGGACACCCACACCTGGAAGTCCACCGAGGATTTCTTCAAGGCTATGGACGCTGTTTACGAGTACACCGGCAAGCAGGTTGGCGCTGTTTACTGCGTCGGCCAGGGCGGTGACCAGGGTACCCGCGCACTGGTGAACAACCTGTACGGCGGCACCTTCACCAACGCTGAGCACACCGAGTACACCTGGGGCACTGAGGAGAACATCACTGCTCTGAAGGCTCTGTACGACTGCAAGGCTATCGAGTTCGACGCCGGTATCGCTGGCGGCGATGAGATCGCTCTGTTCTACAATGGCACTCTGAACGTTGCTTTCTGCTGGAACATCGCTCAGCAGCTGAACCCCAACTCCGCCAACACTGGTGCTGAGAAGACCGCTAACGGTGACGACATCATGTTCATGGCCTTCCCTGCTGACGGCGAGCCCAAGCTGCAGGGCGGCATCTGGGGCTTCGGCGTCTTCGACAACGGCGATGCCGGCAAGATCGAGGCTGCTAAGACCTTCATCAAGTATATGTGCGACTCCGAGGCTACCGCCGACGCTGTCAAGGCTGCTAACTACTTCGCAGTCCGCGACACCGCTGAGGGTGCTGACCTGTCCACCATCTGGGCTGACAACGAAGTTATGGCTTCTTACAACGTCCTGATGCCTCTGCTGGGCGACTACTACCAGGTCACCACCGGCTGGGCTGAGGCTCGTACCTGCTGGTGGAATATGCTGCAGCAGGTTGGCGCTTCCGACGGCTCCACCGAGGCGATCACCGCCGCTGTTGAGCAGTACGTGAACCAGGCCAACGGCCAGTAATTCCAAAATCGGTTAGACTCTTGCGCGCCCCTTCCCTGCAAGGGGGAAGGGGCGCTTATCATCGACTATGTGCGTAAGAGGTAATCGTGGATAGTGAAGCCCGATTCACGCCTCACGATTACCTCTTACAAATTTTGAGAGGAGGATTCTCCGTGGCGAACAAGAGAATTGCTTTGAACACCAAGTCCCGGAAGCTTGTTATGCGCGAAACTATGACCGGCTATGCGTTCATGCTTCCGTTCCTGATTTTCTTTGCCATGTTTGTCCTGTACCCCATGTTTATGTGCGTCTATACCAGCTTCTTCGACGCAACCATGGGCCGCGCGGACATTTTCGTGGGCTTTGGCAACTACAAGACCCTGTTCCAGGATAAGGTATTCTGGATCGCACTCCGGAACACTCTGGTTATCGTCCTGGTTTCCGTGCCCGTCACCTGCGCATTCTCCCTGTGGGTCGCTTCCGTCATCAGCAAGATGCACGTGACGGCCACCTCTGCATTCCGCTGCATCTTCTATCTGCCTGTGGTCACCGGCTCCGTGGCCGTCACCATGGTGTGGAAGTGGATGTACAACAATTATTACGGCATCTTCAATTACCTGGGCACCAACCTTGGCCTGCTGGATAAGAACATCAACTGGCTGGGCGACTCCCGGTATGCCCTGGGCTGCATCATCCTGATCTTGCTGACCACCTCCGTGGGCCAGCCCATCGTCCTGTACGTCTCCGCACTGGACAACGTGGACAAGTCTCTGGTGGAGGCGGCCGAGGTTGACGGCGCTACCCAGATGCAGGCCTTCTGGAAGATCAAGTGGCCCCAGATGATGCCCACCACATTGTACATCCTGGTCATTACCACCATCAACTCCTTCCAGTGCTTCGCTCTGATCCAGCTGCTGACCCTGGGCGGACCCAACAACTCCACCATGACCATCATGTACTACATCTATTACAACGCCTTCAAGCTGTATAAGTACGGCTATGGCAATGCCATGGGTGTTATTCTGGCCATCATTATCGCCATCCTGTCCGCCGTCCAGTTTAAGCTGGGCGAAGAAAAGTAAGGGGGAGCGAAGCTATGAAAGATCAAATTCAGAAGAACGCAGCCCGGCAAAAGGTTTATCGCGTGATTTCCTTCATCTGTGTTGGCATTCTCGCCTTCCTGTTTGCCTTCCCTCTGTACTGGATCATCACCGGTGCGTTCAAGACCGGCCGGGAGATCAACTCCACCACACCCGTGTGGATCCCCACCGAATGGGACCTGGGCAACTTCCAGCGTCTGTTCAACAAGCGCTCTGCGCCTCTGTTTGACCTGACTTTCGGCAAGTATGTCATCACCGGCCCTACGGTGCCCGCCGCCATCCGCTGGCTGATCAACACCGTCTTCATGTCCGTTGCCTCTATGCTGATCACCTGCCTGACCGCCGCTATGGCCGGTTATGCTCTGGCGAAGAAGCGCTTCATCGGCCGCGGCGTGGTCTTCTCTCTGGTGGTCTGCGCCATGGCTCTGCCCAAGCAGGTCATCCTGATCCCCCTGCTGCGGGAAATGTCCAGTCTGGGCCTGTACGATACCATCTGGGCAGTTATCTTCCCCATTGTGGGCTGGCCCTTCGGCGTGTTCCTGCTGAAGCAGTTCGCGGAAGGCATTCCCACCGAGATGACCGAGGCCTGCCGCATTGACGGTGCTTCCGAGTGGAGAACCTTCACGGACGTCATGTTCCCCATGATCAAGCCCGGCGTTGGTGCCTGCGCCATCTTCACCTTCATCAACTCCTGGAATGACTATTTCATGCAGTTGATCATGCTGACCTCCAACAAGAACCTGACCATCTCTCTTGGTATCGCAACCATGCAGGGCGAAAGCTCCACGGACTACGGCCTGCTGATGGCAGGTGCTGCCCTGGCCTCTGTGCCCATCATCATTGTGTTCTTGGTGTTCCAGAAATACTTCACCAAGGGCATTACCATGGGCGCTGTGAAGGGCTAATTTCAATCGTTTACCATCGGGGCGGAAAACACTGTTTTTCGCCCCTCGCAAAAGAAAAGGAGTATGAAAAATGAAAGATCTGTCCAAATACGCCGGTATTATTCCTGCGTTCTACGCTTGCTACGATGAAAAGGGCGATATTTCCCCCAAGGCTGTTCGCGAGCTGACCCAGTATTACATCGATAAGGGTGTCAAGGGCCTGTACGTGGGCGGTTCCTCCGGCGAGTGCATTTACCAGACCGTTCCCGAGCGGAAGCTGCTGCTGGAGAACGTCATGGCTGTGGCCAAGGGCAAGCTGACCATCATTGCCCATGTGGCCTGCAACGGTACCCGGGAGTCCATGGAGCTGGCCGCGCACGCCGAATCCCTGGGCGTGGACGCCATCGCTTCCATTCCCCCCATTTACTTCCATCTGCCGGATGCTGCCATTGCCAAGTATTGGAATGACATCTCCTCTGCTGCCCCCAACACCGACTTTATCATCTACAACATCCCCCAGCTGGCGGGTGTTGCTCTGAATCCCTCTTTGCTTGCTACCATGCTGGAGAACCCCCGCTGCATCGGCGTGAAGAACTCCTCCATGCCTGTGGAAGACATTGAGAAGTGGATTCACTGCGGTGCCAAGGTTGTCTTCAACGGCCCCGATGAGCAGCTGCTGGGCGGCCTGGTCTCCGGCGCTACCGGCGCCATCGGCGGCACCTACGGCGCGATGCCCGAGGTCTACCTGAAGATTTTCGAGCTGGCAAAGTCCGGCAAGGATCTGGACAAGGCCCGTGAGCTGCAACAGGATGCCTGCCAGATCATCTACAAGATGTGCTCCGGCAAGGGCAATATGTATGCCATGATCAAGGAGATTCTCCGTCAGACCGGCGGCCCCGACATCGGCGGCGTCCGGGAACCCCTGCTGGGCCTCCAGGAGGGCGACAAGGAAATCGCCAAGGAGTGCGTAGCCATGATCAGCGCCGTGAAGGCAAAGCTGTAAGGCAAATTTCATACTTTCGCGGGGACGGTTTTGTACCGTCCCCGTTTGCTGTGCCGGGAGAGGGAGCCGTCATTGTGTCGTGTTTTTTGCGTGCATCAATCTATATTTTGTGGATTTTATAAAATGAGAAAAGATGCTAGACTACGAATGGGTCAATTCTCAGGAAGAGATGACACCGCAATTTATCGAGTGACTTTTCATTTTTAAGGAGGATACAATTATGGCACTGTCTCTGGATTCTAAAATTCGCGATATTATGCGCAGCCCTGAGGGCAAACAGGTTATGGAGAAGTACGCCCCCGGCTCCAGCACGGATCCCCGCATGAAGATGGTTGGGGCGCTGACCTATCGGAAGCTGCTGTCCTACCCCGAATCGGCTGAGGTTGCAAAGCTTGCCGATCAGATCGATGAAGATCTGAAGAAGTGCTCCCGCTAAAACTTCCAATACATCATAACCCAACGACCGCCGCGGATCATTCCGCAGCGGTCGTTTCTTTGGAGGCATGAACCATATCCTCTATTTCCATGGCTTTCAGGATGATTTCCAGCTGAAGACGGGTGTCCGGGTCTTTCAGACTGATGTCCAGCTCCCGTTCAATGCGGTTGATCCGGTCCACAACGGTGCTGCGGTGAACAAAAAGCTCCTCTGCCGTCTGAGAATAAGACATACTCGTGCGCAGAAAGGTCCGCAGTGTGTCCAGATAGGAGATGGGGCCTACCTTGTCATGCCGAATCAGGGCTTGCAGCCGCTCGGTGAAATAGGCTTGCGCGGGCAGGTTCCCCATGGAGTTGATGACCATATTGATCAGCGCGTAGGAACGAAAATAAAACAGCCTGGTGCCCGGATTGGTGATTTTTCCGCTCTCTACGGCAGCCTCTGCCTGCATATAGGCAATGCAGGCCCCGTATGGGTCAGAAAAGCCATTGCTGACTCCGGCGACACCGTTGGTTTCCCGCAGAAATTTGCTCATGCGGCTGTTGAGCGCGGCATAGTAATCTCCACGCTTGTCCACCAGCGGGACAACATTCAGAAAGCATACAATGGTATTTTTCTTCGGAAAGGCGTAAGATTCCGGAAATTCCCGCTCAAAGGCGCCGCAGATATAGTTCTTGGGCAGCCTGGAAGCGCGGTTGGCGCAGTATTGGGTGATGCAGACAAAATGCTGTCCTTCCTGCATGACATTCAGCGCCCATTTCTGATTTGCCGTCAGCGGATAGCCGTTTACAAGATTGGCAAAGGCTGTTTTCAAAACGGTTTGCTCGCTGATGAGAATGGATGGATCCCGCTCTATGGATTTTTCAATCAGGCGGGCCAGAAATTCCGCAAGCGTAAGGTCAGCCTCGGCAAAGTTGCTTTTTCCGCTGAAATAGACACAGCCGATATAGGCACCGTTGGCGTTGAACAAATTCACGCAGAGGTAATCTCCGCCCTTCAATTCCAGGAGAAACGCGCCTTTTCGTTCCGTTCTGAGGTCAAATTCCGTCAGATATGCACCAATTTGCTCCGGCTCCAATCGGCTGTCCGCCTTTGTGATGTAGTGAAAGGAGGCATCCAAAACGCAGATGGAGCAGCCGAACAGCGGCTCGCTGCACGCGACGATCTGCTGCAAATCCGCCGTGTCCAGAAAAATGTCAAATAGCTTCTGCTCCCAGGCGTAGTACCGGTCAAAGAGCTGACAGATGCAGCGATTTACCTCGAAAAAGTCGGCATCCTTCTCAATGACGATCAAGCAGCACTGCTCCCGATAGTGAAACAGCTTGGCTCCTTCTCCGATCACCACGATGACCGCATTTTTTTGAAGCTGCGGGTGCACAGGAAGATGGTCGACGGTTGCCAGATACAGGTGGTCCGCGTAGAAGGCAACCTCATTGTCCAGATACAGCTCCGGCCTGGAAATCGTCAGCTGCGTGGATTTTGGGCCCGACATAGTAACGGGATATTTCTTTTTTAATCCTTCATAGACAATATCTGCATTGAGCTTCATGGGGCTGTCCGTCCTTTCCGGTTTGCATTCATTATAGGCACTCTCGTGGGAGCTGTCAATAGGATGGACCGTCAAAACGCGGTGGAAGCGGCGTTGATTTCCATGAAAATTGTGTATATTCACAATCCGCCTTCTGCATTACAATAAGGCTAGCGTTCAGACCCAGGAAAGCACACTGAAAATTGATCGCCGGTTAAATTGACGGGCGGCAGCGAAAGAGGGATTTTAGAAATGGCATTTCAACCAAATGACAAAGCAATGCTGGAGGGCTACATTCAGGTGGCAAGGCCTCTGGAGGAGATGTTCTCCGTAAAGGGAAAGGTTGCGCTGGTACCCGGCGGCAGCTCCGGACTGGGCTTCGATATTGCCTATCGGCTGCTCCAGGGCGGGGCAAAGGTTGTGATTGCTTCCAATTCCACTGTTGAGGAAGAGGCTGCAATGGACCTTCTGCAAAAGTATGGCTTCGGAGATTCTGTGAAGTTCTGCTTCTGCGATGTCCGGGAAGAGGAGCAGGTGGCCAAGCTGGTGGATTTCACCGTGGATTCCTTCGGTACGGTGGATATCCTCATCAATTCTGCCGCAACCTGGAACTATGCCCACCTGTGCGATCTGCCCCGGGAGGACCTGGAGCGAGTAATGGATACCAATGTTAACGGCGCATTTTTCCTTGTGAAGTATGTCAGCCGGTACATGATCGATCATAAGATCCCCGGCAAGATGGTATTCATCGCCTCCAATAGCCCCTGGATGCCCTATCCTGTGTTCGGCGGTTATTCCCATTACGCTGCCAGCAAGGGCGCGGTTGTGGCGTTGGCTACCCAGGCGGCCAAGGAGCTGAAGCGCTACGGCATTATGGTCAATGCTGTGGCGCCCGGCGGAATGGTTACCCCCGGTGCTGCCGGAAATCTGGCCTCTGAGCTGCTGCCGGAAGAGAAGCAGGACGAGTTCTACGATGAACTCATGGTCTGGCAGACCGATGGCCAGCAGCCTGTGGATGAGGTGGCGATCATTGCTTACGCCCTGGCCACGCCCATGGGCGACGGCATTACCGGCGAGTGCGTGGTTGCGGACTCCGGCGCCAGCCACAATATCTTCCGCTTCCAGCCTGCCATTGAGCAGTATCCCCCCGAGGATTGAGAAAGGAGCTTCCAAATGAGTAAGAAAATTGATGCCAGAATTCCCCAGGACTCCGGCGTAGGGGCCAATATCAAGCAGTATGTGGCCGTCCAGACACCCTGGAACAAGCTCATCAGCTATTATGAGGCGATGCATTACATCAGCCGCTTTGAATCCGTCCTTTCCGCGGCAACTCAGCAGGCTCTGCGGATCATGATCCCCGATTACCGGGAGCGGGCACAGCTGATGTGTGAGGACGGCTTCCAGCGGCAGTATATGACCGGCAAGTATTACGGCAACGACGATGGCTTTGGCATTCATCCGTTCATGTGCGGCGAGTACCCCGGCGCTTTGATCGGTGATAAGGGTGACGATGCTCTGCTGATGTGCGGCCGCTGCCAGGATTTCGGCACCTACCGCTGCGAAAAAGAGCTGGATGTGTGCGATTGGGATATCGTCGGCTCCGAGCTGTGCCGCACCACTACCATGTCCCTGCAGGGGCAGGCAAAGGCGGCCGCAGAGCGCCGCCCCAATGGTCCCACGCTGGACTATATGATGGTGGAGGCCAAGGGCTGCGGCGATCGGCACTGCCGGATCATTGCAGAGAACCGGGAGAAGTATCCCGCGCCGGAGCATGAGCTGTGGGAAAGCTTCGGCCCAGCCGTCACCGATGACTATAAGAAATACACGGAGGAAGCGGACACCGTAGAGGATTCCATGATGTTCCGGGAGGAGTGCAACTACCACTTTGTAAACGGAACCAACAACGAAACGGATTCCTCCAATCAGATGATGAACCTGTCCACGGCGGCTTCGCTGTACATTCTGCCCGCCATTGCGGAAACCGTCAAGCGCGGCATTGTGACCCGGGAGCAGGCGGACCACATTCTGCGGTGCGTGCTGGAGGCTGCGGGAAAGGCCATGTTCGGCGAGCGGTATGCCATTAAGGCGCTGCGGGACTGGATGGGCGTTCCCAACTCCATTGGAGAGGATGGCCGCCTGCTGGCGGGCCTGATCGAGGTGCAGCTGCAATCCCTGGTGTGCGCTTATGAGGTGGAAGCCTTTAATGAGAAGGAGTGCATCCTGGTCATTGACCGCAGCGGCCTGGAAATCACCGGCACCAAGGACGTGCCCGAGGCACACCTGGCAATGTGGTACGGCATGGCCAAGACGCTGATCAACGCGCAGTGGTCCTGCTGGGAGGAGGATTCCCCCGCAAAGAAGCTCCGCATTAAGATTGCCAAGAAGATCGACAAATTTGCGTAATGGGGAGGCAGCATCATGAATAAGAATATCTTCAAGTATGATGATATGAAGCGCAGTGAACACATGGCTGTGCGAAACAATGTGGGCTGGTATTTCTGGACGCACCAGCTGATTGAAGTCACCGGGCCCGATGTGGTGCCTTTCCTGGATCATCTGTATACCGGGAATATTGCGTCCCTTGCCGTTGGCCGGGACCGCTACACCACCATGCTGAATGAGCAGGGCGAGATCATTGACGATGTGGTCATTATGCGCGTTGGCGAGGATACCTATTGGGTTTCCACTCTCTACGCCACCAAGGCCGATGACTGGTGGTACTTCCACCAGGGCGACTTCGATGTGGAGTGGAATGAGATCACCGAGGACTGGCAGATGCTGGCTGTCCAGGGCCCTAAGTCCAAGGCGGTGATAGAGGCGCTGTGCGACAATTCCGTAGAGGATCAGAAGTTCTTTGAGATTCGGGATAATGTGATCAACGGCATTCCGGTCAAGATCAACCGTGGCGGCTACACCGGCGAAAAGTGGGGCTACGAGATCTATATGTCCCCGGATGATCTGGAGGCCATTGAGACCCTGGTGGATGCAGAGGTCGTGCGCAATGGCGGCAAGCGGGTCACCGAATTCCAGATCATGGCATGGACGCTTCCCACGGAGGCCGGTATCTTCTATATGCGCGACCTGGCCCACACCAATCCCATTGAGGTTGGTCTGGATAAGAACATCAAGTGGGACAAGGACTTTATCGGTAAGGAAGCCCTTCTGAAAGTGAAGGAAAACGGCCCTGCCCGGGAAATGGTGGGCTTTGAGGTGCTGGACGACGACTACTATATCCGCTCCAAGCAGTATGGCGGCCCCGGTGAGGCGGTGTTCATCGACTCTGAGGAAGAGGAAGTGGGCCGCGTCTCCAAGCTGGTCTATTCCTATGTGAAGGAAGTCAACAACGGCTACATCCTGGCAAAGAAGGGTGCACTGAAGGTTGGCGACAGGATCAAAATTCACGGGCATGACTGCGTGATTACCGAAAAGAACTGGCTGAATTAAGCTGGTATAACAAAGCGAGGAAAACAAGATGAAGCTTGAGGGAAAATCCATTGTGGTCACCGGCGCTTCTGCAGGCATGGGGCAGGCTATTGTCACGCTGTTTGCGCAGGAGGGGGCCAATGTTATTGCCGTTGCCCGCAGAAAAGAACGGCTGGACGCACTGGCGGAGGCACTGAAGGAGGAACCCGGTAAGGTTATTCCATATGTCGGCGATGTATCGGACCCCGCCGCCTGCGACGGAATGATCGATGCTGCCGTGAAAGCCTTTGGGCGGCTGGATGTGTTGGTCAACAATGCGGGCATTATGGATGACAATACCGCTGTGGGTGACGTGTCCGATGAAATGATCGAGCGGCTGTTCCGCGTCAATACCTATGGGCCCCTGTATGCCATGCGCAAGGCGGTTCAGGTATTCCTGACGCAGGGCGAGGACGGAGGCAATATCATCAATATCACCTCTGTGGGCGCGGCTCATCAGACAGCAGGCGTGGCCTATTGCGCATCCAAGGCGGCCATTGCCTCCGCGACAAAGAATACCGCGTTCATGTACATAGACAAGGGAATTCGCTGCAACGCAATTGCCCCGGGCGGAATCCTGACGGACATTCCCTTGGTCATGCCCAAGGCAAATAAATTCGGGTTTGAGCGCACCGGTTCTCTGCTGGCCCACTCTCCGGAAATGGGACTGCCCGAGGACATCGCCGGAGCGGCACTGTTCCTGGCCAGTGACGAATCCCACTTTGTCAACGGCACCACCGTCGTCTGTGACGGCGGCTGGACCTGCTTCTAAGCTGAATTTACAGGGCGAGGCCCCGGCAAGCGGAAAATGCTTGCCGGGGCTTTGGGCTGCCCGGAAATCCTTTGCGGGCTGGGTACCTGTATTTCCTTTATGTGCAGTAGGCAACGCCGGCTGCAATTGGAAAACCCTCTTGCCGAAAGTGGAAAAAAGTGCTATGATTCCTCCTGGAGGGACAAAAATATGAATGTGAAGAAAAACAAAAAGGGCTTACCCTGATGGAAATGCTGATTGTTGTGGCAATCATCGCCGTGCTGGTGGCCATTGCCATTCCGGTGCTGTCCAACAATCTGCACAAGGCAAGAGTTGCGGCGGATTGGGCGAATGTTCGGGCGCTGTATGCAAATTTACAGACAAACTATATGATGACAGGAGAACCGATCCCGGAATACGAGGATTATAAGGATTATAATACGATCCTGAACTTTTACAATGATGGTGTCGTTACACAGACAGCAAAATTGCAGACAGGATACTATCTTGTTGCTTGGCATGAGAATACGGGTTACCAAATAGCATACACTTGCAAGAATTGTCATACTGATTGTAACTTAATACTTGGACAGTGAGTGAAGGGTGCGAAACATGAATACTGAAAAACTAGAACAGATTTTATCCACTATGAATCGGGTCAATATACCCCAACTTTTGATCTCCGACCCTGCTGTCATCTACTACCTTACCGGCGTGTCCATCCAGCCCGGGGAGCGGATGCTGGTTTTGGTGCTGCGCGTCGATGGGAATCACCGGTTCTTTATCAACGACTTGTTCCACCAGACCCGGGACCTGGGCGTACCCATTACCTATTACAATGACACCGAGGATGGTGTGGCCCTGGTGGCCAAGGCTTTGATTCCCGGGGAGACCGTGGCCGTGGACAAAAACTGGCCTGCCCGGTTCTTGCTGCGGCTGCAAGAGCTGCACGGGGGCAAATGCGTCAATTCCTCTTCCATTGTGGATGGGGTCCGGGCAATCAAGACTCCGGAGGAGCAGGAGAAAATGCGCATCGCCTCCCGGCTGAACGATCAGGTCATGGACCGGATCATCCACGCCCTGCCGGAAGACCACACGGAAACGGAGCTTGCGGACCTCCTGCTGCAATACTATCTGGATGCGGGCTGCTCCGGCTATTCCTTCGAGCCCATCACCGCCTTTGCCGGCAATGCTGCGGACCCCCATCATGTGACGGACGGCAGCCGGGGCAAACGGGGAGACTGCGTGGTGCTGGATATCGGCGGCAGAAAGGATGACTACTGCTCCGATATGACCCGGACGGTCTTCCTGGGCGAGGTATCCGATCGGCAGCGGGAAATCTATGAAATCGTGAAGGAAGCCAATCTCCGGGGCATTGCTGCGGCCAGGCCCGGGGCCCGTATGTGCGACGTAGACAAGGCCGCCCGGGACTATATTACGGAAAAGGGCTTTGGAAAGTATTTCACCCACAGGACCGGCCATTCCATCGGCCTGGAGGTCCATGAGGCGGGGGATGTGTCCGCTGTCAATGAGGCAGTGATCCGGCCGGGCCAGTGTTTCTCCGTGGAGCCGGGAATCTATATCCCGGAGGAGGGCATCGGCGTTCGCATTGAGGACCTGGTGCTCATTACCGAGGATGGCTGCGAAGTGCTGAATCACTATCCCAAGGACCTGACCGTGGTCCCGTTCAAGTAAACCATCGAGAGGGGCGGCGCTGTGCCGCCCCTTCACCATTTCCAATGAAACGTAAAAAAAGCGTATGCTTTTTGTGAAAAACCGAAAAAAACATGGAGTGGCCTCGACAAATGTTGACAAACGATGAATTTTGGGGTAGGATGACCTAGTCAAGTGAACAAAAGCTAATGTAATTTCGGATGTATGGCCCGAGAGTTTCTACCGCAGCGCCAGGAAGCTGTGACCATTGGTGAAAAATGCGCGTTCCGTTCCCTAAATTCGGGTTTTGGAAGGCGTTTGCTCATTTTTGCACCGTGGACTGTAGTTGTCCGCGGTTTTTTTAATTTAAAAAAGGAGCGTTTTGCATATGAAGGCAATGGAAAAGAAAATCCTGGAAGAGGGCAAGGTCCTGCCCGGCGGTATCCTCAAGGTGGGTTCCTTCCTGAATCAGCAGATTGATACCTCCTTCCTGGGCGAGATGGCCAAGGAATTTGCAAGGCTTTATGCCGATGCCGGTGTCAATAAGGTTTTGACCATTGAGTCCTCCGGCATTGCCATTGCGGCGGCGGTGGCCCTGGAAATGGGCGTGCCCATGGTCTTTGCCAAGAAGCACAAGTCCAGCAATGTGGACGGCAAGGTCTATACGGCCGTTGTCCACTCCTATACCCACGGTACGGACTACACCATCGTTGTCAGCAGCGACTACCTGGGTGAAAATGACCGGGTTCTGCTGGTGGACGATTTCCTGGCCAACGGCAAGGCTCTGGTTGGCCTGACCGAGCTGGTCCGTCAGGCGGGGGGCACCGTGGTGGGTGCGGCTATCGCCATTGAGAAGGGCTTCCAGGGCGGCGGCGACGCCCTCCGGGCCGAGGGCGTAAGGGTAGAGTCCCTCGCCATCGTGGATTCCATGACCGACGACGCAATCACCTTCCGCAATTAACACGTTGTTTCTCGCTTCTGCGATGAACATATACATTTTTCTAGGAGGAAAAAGAAAAAATGAAAAAGATTCTTTCTCTGGCTCTGGTCCTTGTGATGGTTCTGGGCCTGGCTGCCTGCGGCTCCAACGGAAGCACCGCTTCCACTACCGCTGCTGCTGCCACCGATGCCGCTGCCGAGACCACTGCCGCCGCAGAGAGCGAAGCCCCTGCCGCTGCTTCCAACATCAAGGTTGGCTTCATTTTCCTGCATGACGAGAACTCCACCTACGACCTGAACTTCATGAATGCTGCCCGCCAGGCCATTGCTGACCTGGGCCTGACCGAGGATCAGTACCTGTTCCGCACCAACATCCCCGAGGGCCAGGAGTGCTACAATGCCGCTGCTGAGCTGGCCGATGCCGGCTGCAACATCATCTTCGCCGACTCCTTCGGCCACGAGGATTACATCATCCAGGCTGCTCAGGAATTCCCTGACGTGCAGTTCTGCCACGCCACCGGCACCAAGGCCCACACCCAGGGCCTGGCCAACCACCACAATGCTTTCGCTGCCATCTATCAGGGCCGCTACATGGCCGGTGTTGCTGCCGGTATGAAGCTGAACCAGATGATCGAGGACGGCACCATCACCGCCGACCAGGCCAAGATGGGCTATGTGGGTGCTTACACCTACGCTGAGGTCGTCTCCGGCTACACCAGCTTCTTCCTGGGCGCTCGCTCCGTCTGCCCCTCCGTCACCATGGACGTGACCTTCACCGGCTCCTGGTACGATGAGACCGCCGAGAAGGAAGGCGCCAACAAGCTGATCCAGAACGGCTGCGTCCTGATCTCCCAGCACGCTGACTCCATGGGCGCTCCCACTGCCTGCGAGACTGCCGGTGTGCCCAACGTCTCCTACAATGGCTCCACCATTGCCGCTTGCCCCAACACCTTCCTGGTGTCCTCCCGCATCGACTGGACTCCTTACTACGAGATGGCCATCAAGGCCGTTATGAACGGTGAGGAGATCCCCGCTGACTGGACCGGCACCCTGCAGACCGGCTCTGTTGTCCTGACCGAGCTGAACGACGCTGTTGCCGCTTCTGGCACTGCCGAGAAGCTGGAAGAGGTCAAGGCTGCTCTGGAGGATGGCTCCCTGCAGGTCTTCGACATCAACACCTTCACTGTGAACGGCGAGAAGGTCGAGTCCTTCATGGCTGATGTGGACACCGATGCTGACTACACCCCCGATACTGAGGTCATTGAGAACGGCGCTTTCCAGGAATCCACCAAGCGTTCCGCTCCTTACTTCACCCTGCAGATCGACGGCATCAACCTGCTGGATCAGGCTTACTAATAATCAAATCCAGGGGCCCCAATCGGGGCTCCTGGAAATGCTGCAAAGGGCAGCGCAGTGATGCTTTCGCCGCGTTGCCCTTTGCGACATTTCACTATCACTAAAGGAGTGATCTTTTTGGAAGAAAAGAAAGCCGCTGTGCAGATGCGGGACATTACCAAACGGTTTGGCCCTGTGCTGGCCAATGACCGGGTGTGGCTGGACATCTACAAGGGCGAAATTCTGGCTCTGCTGGGGGAAAACGGCAGCGGCAAGACAACGCTCATGAATATGCTCTCCGGCATCTATTTTCCCGATGAGGGCCAGATTTTCATCGATGGCAAGGAGACGCTGATCCGTTCCCCCAAGGACGCCTTTTCCTATGGCATTGGCATGATTCATCAGCACTTCAAGCTGGTGGATGTACTCACCGCTGCGGAGAATATCGTCCTGGGCCTGAAGGAGCCCGGACGGCTGGATATGAATAAGGTCGCTGCCAAGGTGAAGCAGATTTGCGATGCCTATGGCTTTGACGTGGACCCCAACCAGAAGATCTACAATATGTCCGTTTCCCAGAAACAGACGGTGGAGATCGTGAAGGTCCTCTATCGCGGGGCGGATATTCTGATTCTGGACGAGCCCACCGCTGTGCTGACCCCCCAGGAGACGGAAAAGCTCTTCAAGGTCCTGCGCAATATGCGCGACGACGGCAAGGCCATCGTCATCATCACCCACAAGATGCACGAGGTGGAGGCCCTGTCCGACCGGGTGGCCATCCTGCGCCACGGCCAGTTCGTGGGCGATATGCTCACCAGGGAAACCAACGCCCAGGAGATGACCAATATGATGGTTGGACGTCCTGTGACGCTGAACATTGACCGTCCCGCCCCCGTGAATGCCAAGCCCCGCATTGTGGTAGAGCATCTGACCGTGAAGGACATGGAGGGTACCCTTAAGCTGGACGATGTGTCCTTCACCGCCAATTCCGGGGAGATCCTGGGCATCGCCGGTATTTCCGGCTGCGGCCAGAAAGAGCTGCTGGAGGCCATTGCGGGCCTGCAGCCCACCCAGTCCGGTTCCATCCGCTATGTGGAGGATGACGGCAGGGAAGAGGAGCTCATCGGAAAGGACCCCACGGCCATTGCAAGTCTGGGCGTGGGCCTGTCCTTCGTCCCTGAGGACCGGCTGGGCATGGGCCTGGTTGGCTCCATGGACCTGACGGACAATATGATGCTGCGTTCCTTCCGCAAGGGCCATTCCTGGTTCACCAACCGGAAGGACCCCAAGCATCTGGCGGAAAAGGTAGTAGAGGAGCTGGAGGTCAATACCCCCGGCGTCAGCACCCCCGTGCGCCGTCTCTCCGGCGGCAATGTGCAGAAGGTGCTGGTTGGCCGGGAAATTGCTGCGGCCCCCACGGTGCTGCTGACGGCCTATGCCGTCCGGGGCCTGGACATCA
>CAMFMO010000031.1:0-25872 GCA_945963595.1 uncultured Clostridia bacterium
GTCGTGCTGGCTGTGCTTTTTTGACTTCCCGTTGTTGGGGTTCCTCCTGCTCTGCTGCCTTCCGGGCCGGTTTGCGGAACATCCGGAACCATAGAAAAATGGCAATTTGTCCGGGAATGCCCAGCAAAAACAGCTTCCATACGTTTGCGTGTGTGAAGACCAGCAGGGAAATATACAGGCTGGTCAGGCTGCCCCAGACGATGACGGAGATCAGCGCCCGGTTCCAGCTGAACATGCCCCAGGCGGAGCGCAGGCTCAGAAGAACAATGGCGTTGACGGGAATGGCATAGACAAAGGCCACCCAGCTGCCGGGAATCCGGAAGGAGGAGATGACCACGAAGAAAAACAGCGCCACGAACCACACAAGGGTGCTGACCAGTGCCTGGATAATGCCTTTCCTGGCTGTGGGCCGTTCCGGCTCCTCCAGCCCGGCTCCGGCGGGGGAGTCGCTGCTGACCAGCGCGTCCATGGTAACGCCGAAAAGCTGCCCCAGCTGCATCAGCGTCAGAACATCGGGGACGGATTCTCCCCGCTCCCATTTGGAGATGGCTTTGTCGGAATAATTCAGTTTTTCGGCCAATCCGGCCTGGGTCAGCCCTGCTGCCTTTCGGAAGGAGGCAATATTGCTGCCGATCCTGGCTTTGATCTTCTCGTCGTCCATGCTTGTCCTCCTGCGTATGTACGATCCTATCTTTAAGATTAGTTTAACATAATCCGAAGGGCATTTCAACAAGCAAATTGTGAACGAAAAGCATTTTGGAGGACGAATAAATACTGTCATTCCGAGCCAGTGCGCACACTGGCGTGGGAATCCCCCCGGATTTTCAGACGTTTTCGAATGGAAATCCTGAATTCTACTTCTATTCGGGGGATTGTGCCCGAAGGAAATACCCTTGGGGTACCACACCGGTGACATCGGTCACTGGTTCGCAATGACAGCCTGTTTCATAGTGTATATTTTGTTATACTGCGTGCCCTGTGCTCTGGATCACGCCGACTACCCGGTCCACAAGCTCCTGGCACAGGGGCTTGCTCTCGGCCTCTACCATGACCCGGATGACGGGCTCCGTGCCGGACTCCCGGACCAGGATTCGGCCGGTGGAGCCCAGCTGGGCGGCAACCTCGGCAATGGCTTTCTGCACGGCAGGGTCTGCCTGGGCTGCGGCTTTGTCGTCCACCCGGACATTTTTCAGTACCTGGGGGTAGAACGTAAAGCCCTCGGAAAGCTGGCTCAGGGTCTTCTTTTCAGCAATCATGGTTTCCATGATCTTCAGGCTGGTGAGGATTCCGTCGCCGGTGGAGGCATAGCGGGAGAAAATGATGTGGCCGCTCTGCTCGCCGCCCAGACGGTAGCCGTTCATCATCATGTTTTCGTAGACGTACTTGTCGCCCACCTTGGTCTTCTCATAGCGGATGCCGCACTCGTCGAAGGCCTTGTACAGACCGAAGTTGCTCATAATGGTGGTCACCACGGTGTTGCCCATGAGCTGCCCTTCCTCTTTCAGGTGCTTGCCGCAGAAGTAGAGAATATGGTCTCCGGTGACGACCTCACCCTTTTCGTCCACCGCCAGGCACCGGTCCGCGTCGCCGTCAAAGGCGAAGCCTGCGTCCAGACCGTTTTCCACCACAAACTTTTGCAGGCCCTCAATGTGGGTGGAGCCGGCATTGGTGTTGATGTTGTAGCCGTCGGGCTGGTTGTTGATGACATAGGTCTTGGCGCCCAAGGCATCGAACACGGATTTTGCAATGTTCCAGGCGCTGCCGTTGGCGCAGTCCAGACCGATGCGCAGGCCCTTAAAGGAGTAGAGCCCCAGGCTGATCAAATAGCCGATGTACCGGTTTCGGCCGGACACATAGTCCACCGTCCGGCCAATCTGCTCCCGTTTGGCGGCGGGAAGCTCCTCCCAGCGGCGGCCGAAGCACTCCAGATTTCCGTCAATGTAGCTCTCAACCAGGGCGATGACGGACTCGTCCATTTTTTCGCCGGAGCTGTTGATGAGCTTGATGCCGTTGTCGTAGTAGGGGTTGTGGCTGGCGGAGATCATAATGCCGCAATCGAAGCCGTCGGTTCGGGCCACGAAGGCCACGGAGGGGGTGGTGGTTACGTGCAGCAGGTAGGCATCCGCGCCGGAGGCCACCAGACCGCCCACCAGGCTGTACTCAAACATATAGCTGGAACGGCGGGTATCCTTGCCGATGACGATTCGCGCCGGATCGTCGGAACCGGCCCGGCGCTTCAGCTGGCCATAGTACCAGCCCAGGAAACGCCCCACCTTGAAGGCGTGGTCGGCAGTCAGGGTTACGTTGGCTTCGCCGCGGAAGCCGTCAGTGCCAAAGTATTTTCCCATAGGTATCCTCCTCAGTCTTTCCGCTTGGCGACAATGTTGCCGCCGGTTTTCCAGATGCTATCCGGGGGGACCACCCCGCGCACGCAGGAGGTGGGATAGGTATTGCTGTGGGGGCCAATGACCGTTCCGGGGTTCAGAACGCTGTTGCAGCCCACTTCCACGAAGTCGCCCAGCATGGCGCCAAACTTTTTCAGCCCGGTGGGAATCTGCTCGTCTTTGGACTTGACAACGACCAGGGTCTTGTCGGACTTGACGTTGGAGGTCAGGCTGCCTGCACCCATGTGGGATTTGTAGCCCAGGATACTGTCGCCCACGTAGTTGTAGTGGGGGACCTGCACATTGTCGAAGAGAATGACGTTTTTCAGCTCTACGGAGTTGCCAACCACGCAGTTTTCGCCAACCAGAGCGCTGCCACGGATGAAGGCACAGTGGCGGACTTCCGTTCCGGCCCCAATGATACAGGGGGCGCCTAAGTAGGCGGTGGGGGCAATGGTGGCCGTTTTATGGACCCAAACGGTGGGGGAAATCTCGGTATAGTCACTGCCAAGCTGTTTTCCCAGGTCGAGGATCAGCTGCTTGATTCCGGCAAGCGCCTGCCATGGGTAAGAAAAGCCCATCAAATAAGGGCCTGCAATGCTGTGGGAAAAGTCAAAAAGGTCTTTTGTTTGCAGCACGGGGTATTTCTCCTTTCAGCGGAAGAAACCGCATACCGCTACTATACATCAGGGGCGGTGGTCGTGTCAATTCCTTTTTTAGCTTAAAAAGATAAAAATATTGTTAAAAAGATAAATGAATAAGAAAGTAAAATCCGCCTCTCGGCTTCCGGGCAAGAGCATGGCCGCATTCTTAGCGGTGCTGTTCGGAAGCCGAGAGGCGGATTGCCCCAACGCCCCATCAGGGCATTGTCAGCTGCACCTGGTCCAGGAGCAGGCGGTCGGCAAGGCGGGAGATGAAAGCGGCATTGCTGGGGCGGGGGATTTTGCCGTTGCTGTCTGGCTGGAAGATCTGCCCCCACTGCTCATCACTGCGCCGCTCCCAGGCATGCTGAATGGCATTGCGGATGGAGCGCTCCACCTGGGTGGGCGAGCTGGAAAACTGTTTGGCTACGCTGGGATAGAGCTCCTTTGTGATGGACTGCATGGGGTTGCGAACCATCAACAGCACAGCCTCCCGCAGATAGGCATAGCCCCGCAGCTTTGTGGAGATGCCAAGGGAAATCAACAGATTGGAGACATGTGTCTTGGGATCCGGCGCGCTAAGCTTTGGACGGGGCTTTTGGTTGCTCAGATCCCGCACACGCTTGGCAATGGCCCGGATATCGCATGGTTTAACCATCAGATATTCTACCCCCAGTTTGGTGGTGGCGCCGATAACGTAGTCATTGACAAGACGGGTCGTTGCCAGCACGGTGGGGCGGATGCCGGAATCGGACAGCACCTGCAGAAGGGTCAGACCGTCCAACTCCGGCAGCATCAGGTCCATGATCAGAAGATCCGGCGTTGCATTGCGCAGAATCTCCAAGGCCTCCTTTCCGGTTTGGCAGGATTGAATGCGATAATTTCCCTGTAGAGCATTTATCAGGTTGTTGCGGAATTCCTCGGAACTGTCAGCGATCAATAACGTCATGGTTTCCACGAGGATATGCCCCCTTGTTGCAGAATGTGGGTTAAGAATAGCATACGAGGCTTTCTTTTTCAATGTGTGTGGAATGACTTTTTATCGACCATTTTCGACAATTTCCAACATTTCACGAATCAAAAGTCCGGTACGCCTGATTTGCGCGCACCGGACAGAAATATTTATCGCATATTGACTACGGATTGGTGCCAGAATGACGGTTGAAATAATCAAACCACTCTTGAAAACTGCCTTCTGAGGGCATTTCGCTGCCATCCTCTGCCGAAGAAACGGCGTTGTCCCGGGGCTTTTCGCCCAAAATGATATTCAGTGTCAGCTCCTTGCCACTGCGGTAAATCGTGACGGTGGTTTCATCTCCGGGGGAGAAGCTGCGCAGGATGCGGGCCAGATCACTGAAGCTGCCAATCTTCTGCTCACCCAGGGCAATGATGATATCTTTGGCCTGGACGCCGGCCTGCTCGGCAGGGGAATCGGCCTCCACGGAGTCCACATAGGCACCGCTGGGAATACCATAGTTTTTTACCGCCTCTGGGTCTACGTCCATACCCATAATGCCGAGGTAGGCAGAGCTGATGTAGCCCTTTGTTTGCAGCTCTTCCAGATTTCGCTTCAGGTCATCAATGGGAATGGCGAAACCAATGCCCTCAATGCTTGCGCCGGAGGAAGAGGTGCCGGAGTATTTGGCGGTGGTAATGCCGATGACCTCGCCCTTCATATTGAACAGGGGACCACCGGAATTTCCGGAGTTGATGGCGGCATCGGTCTGGAGCATGGTGGTGTAATTATTGTCCGAGGAAATCTGGCGGTTGATGCCGCTGATGTAGCCCACGGTCTGGGTGGCGTTCAGGGTTCCCAGAGGATTGCCAATGGCAACCACCATGTCGCCGATCATCAGCTCACTGCTGGAGCCAAGGGTAACGGCCTGGAGATTCTGGGCATCCACTTTTAGAAGAGCCATGTCTGCGGTGGTATCGTGGCCGATTACGGTGGCTTCAAAGCTTTCGTCGGACTGGGTGGTGACGGTAACGGAAGCGGCGTCCTCTACCACATGGTAGTTGGTGACGATGTAGCCGTCCTCCGTCAGAATGAAGCCGGAGCCCGTGACCGTGGCGTTCATGTGCTGGCCGTTCAGGGTCATGCTGGTATCGCAGGAGATGGCGACCACGCTGCCCACGTTTCGGGCATAGACCTGAGCCGGGGTCAGTCCCTGGGTAGGGACCACGGTACCGGCCTGAGAGGCCCCGGCGGAGCGGTTCAGAGTATTGATCTGGCTCTGCAGATCTGTCAGCTGCCGGTTCAGGGCGGCAACGGTCTGGGCGCTTTCTGCCTGTGCGCGGCTGGCGGCGAGCCGGTAGGTTACGGCGCAGCTGCCGAAGAGTACCAGTGCCGCGGCGGCAGCGCAGACAATGCGCTTGTCCCTGCCCTGACGGGCAGGGCGCACCTGCTTCTCCCGGCTGTGCTTTGCGGCTTTGGCCTGGGGCAGGGGATGGGTATCATAGTAGCCGGAGTAGGGGGAATTCGCATAGGGCGAAGACGGCTTCTTCCCTTGCGTCTCAGCTGTGGACGAAGCATTGGGAGACGGTTCTACCAGAGGTTCCCGGTCGGTATCGGCCGGTGCCTCCCGGAGCGGTTTTGCTGCTTCGGGGGCGGTTTCCTGTACGGTTTCCGGTGCTTCCTCGGGCGCGGGGGACAGTGAATCCAGATCCGGGGAAGCTGTTTCGTCGTAGCTGCTCATGGCAAGCCCTCCTCGTGACGATTTGGTTTTCCCTATCATACAAAAAAACGGCAGATTCGTCAAGGAAAAGCCGCCAAGCCTTTTTTGCAGGCAGACCTGCCAAAGGCCTGCCTGCAAAGCTTCCCCTTACTTCTTGTGGAAGGACATGCAGTCGGTGCACTGGTCCTGGGTGGGATTGCATTCATGGGTGCCTACCAGAATGGAATCCAGGGAGCAGTAGTTCTCGGTTCCGCAGTGGTGGGCGCACTGATTTACGGTACATTCGATGCACTTGTTGGCGTGACAGTTCATAAAAGGTCCTCCTTGGCTTTTTTTGTGAGAACGCTGCTGCGTTCAAGGCTATTTTGACCCAAAACACCGCTGAAATACTGGAAAATTATGGATTTGGCAGGCATTCGGCACAGCCGGATGCAACAGGTATTTTTGTATCGATTTTCATTGACAATTCCCACCCGGGAATGTATAATGTATGCGGAATTTGTTGGGGATCTGCAGAGTTACCTCTGCACAGCATTTTCCGGAAGATTATCGAAGATGGAAAACTGTCTTTGGAAAGAAAGGAAATTTGCCATGATTTACAGTGCAGAAGTACAGAATATGTGCTCCGTGGCTAAGGGCGCCTACCATGGCCCCGCGCCCATTCCCGAAGAGGGAAAGTGGGTCCAGGCTAAGGAGATCAAGGACATCAGCGGCTTTACCCACGGTATCGGCTGGTGCGCTCCCCAGCAGGGCGCCTGCAAGCTGACCCTGAACATTAAGGAGGGTGTCATTGAGGAGGCTCTGGTGGAGACCATCGGCTGCTCCGGTATGACCCATTCCGCCGCTATGGCTGCCGAGATTCTCATCGGCAAGACCATTCTGGAGGCACTGAACACCGACCTGGTGTGCGATGCCATCAATACCGCTATGCGTGAGCTGTTCCTGCAGATCGTTTACGGCCGCAGCCAGTCCGCATTCTCCGAGGGCGGCCTGGTTGTGGGCGCTTCTCTGGAGGACCTGGGCAAGGGCCTGCGCAGCCAGGTCGGCACCATGTTCGCCACCAAGTCCAAGGGCCCCCGCTACCTGGAGATGGCTGAGGGCTATGTCACCCGCGTTGCTCTGGACGAGGACAACCTGATCATCGGCTATGAGTTTGTAAACCTGGGCAAGATGATGGACTTCATGAAGAAGGGCGACGATGCAAACACCGCTTATGCCAAGGCAAAGGGTCACTATGGCCGCTTTGACAACGCGCCTAAGTACATCGACCCCCGTCAGGAATAAGAGGAGGACGAAACAATGGCTCTGTTTGAAAGTTACGAAAGAAGAATCGACAAGATCAACGGTGTCCTCGCTCAGTACGGCATTTCCTCCGTGGAAGAGTGCCGCACCATCTGCCAGGAGAAGGGCTTCGATCCCTATGAGATCGTCAAGGGCATTCAGCCCATCTGCTTTGAGAACGCCTGCTGGGCTTACACCGTGGGCGCTGCCATCGCTCTGAAGAAGAACGTCAAGTCTGCCGCTGAGGCTGCCGAGGCCATCGGCATCGGTCTGCAGGCCTTCTGCATTGACGGCTCTGTGGCTGAGGACCGGAAGGTCGGTCTGGGCCATGGCAACCTGGGCGCTATGCTGCTGCGGGACGAGACCAAGTGCTTCGCCTTCCTGGCCGGCCACGAGTCCTTCGCTGCCGCTGAGGGCGCCATCGGTATTGCCCGGTCTGCCAATAAGGCCCGTAAGGAGCCCCTGCGGGTTATCCTGAACGGTCTGGGCAAGGACGCTGCCCAGATCATCTCCCGGATCAACGGCTTCACCTATGTGCAGACCCAGTTCGACTACTACACCGGCGAGCTGAAAATCGTCAAGGAGTACAAGTATTCCGATGGCGAGCGGGCTGCTGTCCGCTGCTTCGGTGCTGACGATGTCCGTGAGGGCGTTGCCATCATGCATCATGAGGGCGTGGATGTTTCCATCACCGGCAACTCCACCAACCCCACCCGCTTCCAGCATCCTGTTGCAGGCACCTACAAGAAGGAGTGCGTTGAGCAGGGCAAGAAGTATTTCTCCGTCGCTTCCGGCGGCGGCACGGGCCGTACCCTGCACCCGGACAACATGGCTGCCGGTCCCGCTTCCTACGGCATGACCGATACCATGGGCCGTATGCATAGCGATGCCCAGTTCGCCGGCTCCTCCTCCGTGCCTGCCCACGTGGAAATGATGGGCTTCCTGGGCATGGGCAACAATCCCATGGTCGGCGCTACCGTCTCCGTGGCTGTTGCTGTGGAAGAGGCACTGAAGAAGTAAAAAGCTTTCAGACTTCTAAGGACCATGGGTAAAGTGGCAACCTGCCACCGGCAGGTTGCAGGATTTGACTCGCAATGCTGCGCATTGCTCACCCATGGTCGGTGCTACCGTCTCCGTGGCTGTTGCTGTGGAAGAGGCACTGAAGAAGTAAAAAGCTTTCAGACTTCTAAGGACCATGGGTAAAGTGGCAACCTGCCACCGGCAGGTTGCAGGATTTGACTCGCAATGCTGCGCATTGCTCACCCATGGTCGGCGCTACCATTTCTGTTGCTGTGGAAGAGGCTCTGAAGAAGTAAGCTCTTTTTTCATATGCATTTGATCCCCCGGTCCTCGGACCGGGGGATTTTAATGCATCTGAAGATGGAAAGTGTGTAAAAAATATGTAAACGGGTGTGGGAACTATTCAAAAAATCGACAATTTTTGATTTCTTGTAGAAAATTGACGAAAGAGTTTATAATAATAAACTGCGAAATGAAGGATTAAAATCGTGTTAATGCATAATACGAGAACGACTCTTGCGAAAACCTATGAAATGACTGAATATTTTGGAGCGTGATAAAAAAGGATGACAGAGCTGCCAATCGGCTGTTGCATGATGGCGTAGAGTTGAAGGCCCTTTTGGGGGAGCCTCGAACAAGGCGATGAGAAGAAAAAAGTAATCCTTTTGTATGATTTACTTTTGCACCGCTATACGTTATAACGACTCCTGGGACAGCGGCGATACAGACTGGGACTCCGATTGGTAAGTACATAGAAAAAGCCCTTGATTTTCGCGGGAAACGAAAATCAAGGGCTTTTGTGCAATACGGATTATTCCTTTACGGTGCCATCGGGGTTGAACAGGGGCAGGGGCTCCAGATAGATGATGTCGTCCCGGTCCTGGGCATCGCCCTCGGCCAGAATGGCCATGCGGCCACAGATAATGCCGCCGGCCTTTTCCACCAGGGCTTCCAGAGCGCTGAGGCTTTCACCGGTGGAGATGACGTCGTCCAGAATCAGAATGCGCTTGCCCTTGATGAGCTTTGCGTCCTGGCCGTCCAGATACAGGTGCTGCTCCCGATCGGTGGTGATGGAGCGCACAGCCACGCCGAAGGGGTCTCGCATATACAGCTTGGAACCCTTCCGGGCTACAAAGTACTTTGCGTCACCGGCCTGGCGGGCCATCTCGTGGGCCAGGGGGATACCCTTGGCCTCTGCGGTGATAATGTAGTCATATTCGGGCGCCTTTTTCAGCAACTCCCGGGCACAGGCCACGGTCAGCTCCTGGTCGCCGAAGATGACAAAACCTGCAATGGACAGGTTCTCGTTGACAGGGCAAATGGGCAGGTCCCGTTTCAGGCCTGCAACGGTCATGGAATAGTACATGGATAACGCTCCTTGTCTATATAGAAGATATTGTTATTATACCGTCCTCACAGCAAAAGGTCAAGGGCAACGCCACACAATTTGGAAGGATGTGTCAATTCCGGAGCCGTGGAAATGGGAGAAAGAGAAATGCGAATTTTCGTTTGAAAACGGGTTGTGAAATAAAAAGGAATGTGGTATAATAACCAGGCGACAAAAATTCCGGCGGAAAGCCGGCTTGCAGATACAACAAAAGCGAGGCAGACTATGAACGATAAGATCATTGTCCGGGGTGCCCGGGAAAATAATTTGAAAAATGTGGATTTGGAGATTCCAAGAGACAAAATGGTGGTCTTTACCGGCCTCAGCGGTTCGGGAAAGTCCAGTCTGGCCTTCGATACCATCTATGCCGAGGGCCAGCGGCGGTATGTGGAGAGCCTGAGCTCCTATGCCCGGCAGTTTTTGGGGCAGATGGATAAGCCGGATGTGGATTCCATCGACGGCCTGTCCCCTGCCATTTCCATTGACCAGAAGACCACCTCCAAGAGCCCCCGCTCCACCGTTGGCACGGTGACGGAGATCTACGACTATCTGCGTCTGCTCTGGGCCCGGGTGGGCATCCCCCACTGCCCCAAGTGCGGCAAGGAGATTCGCCGCCAGACCATCGACCAGATCGTAGACCGGGTGGAGGCCTTGGGAGAGGGAACCCGGTTCGTGGTGCTCTCTCCGGTGATCCGCGGGAAAAAGGGTGAACACGTGAAGGTCCTGGAGGATGCCCGGAAGCAGGGCTTCGCCCGGGTAAGGGTAGACGGCATTCTCTACGACCTGACGGAAGAGATTAAGCTGGAAAAGAACAAAAAGCACACCATTGAGCTGGTGGTGGACCGGCTGGTATTGAAGAACGGCCTGCGCCGCCGCCTGACGGACTCTATTGAGACCGCCTGCACCCATTCCGGCGGCCTGGTGACCGTCCAGCTGCCAAAAGAGGACCGGGAGCTGAGCTTCTCCCAGAACTATGCCTGCGAGGACTGCGGCATCAGCCTGACGGAGCTGGAGCCCAGAATGTTCTCCTTTAACAACCCCAACGGTGCCTGTCCCAGCTGCACGGGACTGGGCTTCCAGCTCATTGCGGATGAGGACCTGGTGATCCCGGACCGGACCAAGTCCATTTTTGACGGGGCCATTCAGGCCTCCGGCTGGCAGAGCGCCCGGACGGACTCCATTTTCCGGATGTATTTTGAGGCCCTGTCCCAGAAGTATCATTTCTCCCTGACGGACCCTGTGAACACCCTTTCCAAGGAGGCCATGCAGGTTATCCTCTACGGCACCGGCACGGAGAAGCTGCGCATGACCTACAACCGGGGCAACGGCATGGGCGTTCTGGAGCAGCCCTTTGAGGGCATCCTGAACAACGTCTCCCGCCGCTACCGGGAGACCCAGTCCGATGCAGCCCGGAAGGAGCTGGAGGAGTGCATGGCTACGGCCCCCTGCCCCAAGTGCCATGGGGACCGCCTGAACGAGCTGGCGCTGGCGGTCACCGTAGGCGGACTGAATATCATGCAGTTCTGCCGCATGAGCGTGGTGCAGGAGCTGCAATTTATGGAGAATCTGAAGCTGGAGGGCAATATGGCCGTGGTGGCTCAGCAGATCATCCGGGAGATCACCTCCCGGCTGCGGTTCCTGACGGACGTGGGCCTGGGCTATCTGACCCTTTCCCGGGGGGCGGGGACGCTCTCCGGCGGCGAAAGCCAGCGCATCCGTTTGGCCACCCAGATCGGCTCTTCCCTCATGGGAGTCCTGTATATCCTGGACGAGCCCTCCATCGGTCTGCACCAGCGGGACAATGACAAGCTGCTGGCAACGCTCAAGCATCTGCGGGATCTGGGCAATACCCTGATCGTTGTGGAGCACGACGAGGATACCATGCGTGCAGCGGACTATATCGTAGACGTTGGCCCCGGGGCCGGCAGCCACGGCGGAAACATCGTGGCAGCGGGCACCTTGCAGGACATCCTGGACTGCCCGGAGTCCATTACGGGGCAGTATCTCTCCGGTAAGAAGAAAATTCCGGTGCCTGCCACCCGCAGATCCGGCAACGGGCAGTTCCTGACCGTGCGGGGGGCCAGGGAGAACAACCTGAAAGACATCGACGTGTCCATCCCCCTGGGGACCTTCACCTGTGTCACCGGCGTGTCCGGCTCCGGCAAATCCAGCTTAGTCAACGAGGTCTTGAATAAGACCCTGCTGTCCAAACTGAACCACGCCCGCTGCCGCCCCGGCGCCTGCCGCTGCGTAGAGGGGCTGGAAAACCTGGACAAGGTCATTGACATTGACCAGAGCCCCATTGGCCGGACGCCCCGGTCCAATCCGGCCACCTACACGGGCCTCTTCAACGACATCCGGGACCTGTTCGCCTCCACGGCGGATGCCAAAATGCGGGGCTATGGCCCGGGCCGGTTCAGCTTCAATGTCAAGGGCGGCCGCTGCGAGGCCTGCTCCGGTGACGGCCTGGTGAAGATCGAGATGCATTTCCTGGCGGATGTATACGTCCCCTGTGAGGTCTGCCATGGAGCCCGGTACAACCGGGAGACCCTGGAGGTCCTCTACAAGGGCAAGAACATTGCCCAGGTGTTGGATATGACCTGTGAAGAGGCTGTGGATTTCTTCGAGAATCTGCCGAAGATTCGGAAGAAGGCCCAGATGCTCTGCGAGGTCGGCCTGGGCTATATCAAGCTGGGCCAGGCCAGTACCACCCTCTCCGGCGGCGAGGCCCAGCGGGTGAAGCTGGCAACGGAGCTTAGCCGCACGGCCACGGGCCGCACCATCTATATCCTGGATGAGCCCACCACAGGCCTCCATGCCGCCGATGTGCACCGGCTCATTGAGGTGCTGAACCGGCTGGTAGATGCGGGCAACACGGTGCTGGTAATCGAGCACAACCTGGATGTGATCAAAACCGCCGATTACCTCATCGATCTGGGCCCCGAGGGCGGCGACGGGGGCGGCACGCTGGTTGCCTGCGGCACGCCGGAAGCGGTAGCCGAGATCCCGGAGAGCTATACCGGCCAGTATTTGAAGAGCTATCTGAAATAACGAAAAGGCATGGGGGCGCTGCGTGGGAATACCGCGCAGCGCTCCTTGAGGTTTTTCGGCCCTGCCACGGTTGCATTTATGCTTCTTTTGTGATAAAATGGCGGAAAAAGAAACAAGGAAGGCTCTTTGGATGAATCGAAAGCTTAGAAATGTGCTGTGTATCCTGCTGATTTTGGCGGGGCTGGGCATGATCGGCGCTGCCGGTTGGATCTGGTTTGACGGCAATGTGGACCGCAGCGGATGGGTCCAGAAGGATGGGGTCTACTCCTATAAGGATTTTCACGGAAAGAAGGTTACGGGCTGGGAGACCATTGAGGGCCGGATCTATCACTTCGATGAGGCGTACCGGATGCAGACCGGCTGGTGCGACCTGGAGGTGGGCCGCTGCTACTTTGGCAGCGACGGCGTTCTCCGCCTGGGCCTGACCGTCATTGACGGAAAGACCTATTATTTTAACCCCACCACGGGGGCCATGTCCACCGGCTGGCAGGAGATCGGGGAGGCCCGCTATTATTTTGCCAAGGACGGTGCCATGGTTACCGATTGGCAGGAAATTGACGGAAATCGCTATTATTTCGGAGAAGACGGCGTTCTGGCCACCGATTGGCTGACCCTGGACGGGGAAACCTATTACCTGGGCGAGGACGGTATCCCCCGCACGGGAAAGCAGACCATGGAGGACGGCATCCGCCTGTTCCGGGAGGACGGCACCATGGTCACAGGTTGGGAAGACGAGGCGGACGGCAGACACCATTATGACGAGTCCGGCCTGATGCAGACCGGGTGGCTGGATTTGGACGGCAAGCGCTACTTCCTCTCGGAAGAGGGTGCCATGCAGACCGGCTGGCTGGAACAGGGCGAATACCGCTATTACCTCTTTGAAGACGGCAGCGCCGCCGTGGGCAAGCAGTCCATAGATGGCCGAACCTGGTACTTTACCCCCAAGGGCATCCAGGTGGTGCTGGTCAACAAGGACAACCCCATCCCCGATGACTGGACCTGGGACACCGTGGAGGTGGAAAAGGACCGGCCCATCCAGCGCATCGCCGCAGAGCCCCTGCGGCAGATGCTGGCCGACTGCCGGGCCGCCGGAAACGATTGCTACTTAAACAGCGCTTACCGTACCCACAAGCAGCAGATTCAAATTCTGGAACTGCGGACACAGGAATATGAGGACAAGGGCATGACCCATGAGGAAGCCTACGAGGAGTCTCTGAAAACCGTGGCCCTGCCCGGCACCAGCGAGCACGAGCTGGGCCTTTCCACAGACCTTGTGGGCAAGGAGGCCAATGAATGGCTGGCCGTCCACTGCTGGGAGTACGGCTTCATTCTTCGCTATCCCGCCGACAAGGAGGACATCACCGGCATTACCAATGAGCCCTGGCATTTCCGCTATGTGGGCGTAGAGGTGGCCATGGATATGAAGGACACCGGGCTGTGCCTGGAGGAGTACCTGGGAGCGGTATAAAAATGGGCACCGAAGAACGGTTGAGAAACCGTTTCTTCGGTGCTTTTGATTATCCGATATATTCCCGAACTTCCAGCGTCCCGGCGATATTGGAATCGTCATCCAGGATCTGAATGACAACGCTGCTGAAATCATTGGTAGGAATATCATCCAAGATCATATTTCCGGTTTCAAAATCCAGCAGCCCATAGAGGTCCAGGTCCTCGCAGTAAACCTTCCAATAGGTTTTCCAGGTGTTCTCATCCGTGACGGTGAAAGGAAGCTGCAAACGGTAACCCCGGAGCGTTTTTGTCAACGTTCCATCCTGGAACTTCATACCGGGCACACTGTCGGCAGACAGGGGGTGGAAGATTTTTACATCGCCCTCCGGCTCCGGTGCGGCGGTCAGGTTCAGGGGCAGCACCTCGAAATCCTTGTCGCCCGTTTCCTGATTACGGACAAGAACTCTGCAGCTGCCGGAGAGAGTTTCCGGGCCTCGGGTGCGCTGCTCGCTGGAGATCACAAGGGTGATCTCATCGGTAGACCAGCTCTTGACAAACATTCCCTGACCGTTGGTGTCCCAGTCGGCAAATTCCATGGTGGCGTTGGCAGAAAGAAGGGCCTTGCCCAGCCTGTCTGCATAGGCCTGCAGGGTTTCACTTCCTGCAAGGCCGATTTCCCTCACGGAATCCTGGGGCGAAGCGTAGGTCGGAACCAGAAGGTAGGCATCCCCGGCCCGGACGGTGACGGACAGCATGATTTTCTCGCCGGTGTAAAGGCTCTCCGTCACGGCGCAGCTCCAACCGGCCTCGGACTCTGCGGCTGCGGTTTCCGGGGTGACATAGGCTGCTTCCTCGTCGGAGAGATTCCATAGGGTCCCGGCCAAGGCTTCCCGGAGCCCTCTGAAGTTGGTGGCGTAGGCGGTGATCGCCAGGGCAATCACCAGACAGGCGGCCAGCACCAGCACCCACAGGCGGCGATGGCTGCGCTTCGCTTTGCGGGTCTCTTTGTCCTGGGGAAAAGAAATCACCTGTTCCTGCCGCTCCTCCCAGGCAGAGAGAAAACGGTCATCGATCCCGTTCATGGCCTTATTGAATTCCTGAATCGTCATACTGCAATACCCTCCTGTTCCAGACGCTTGCGCAGGGAAGTCCGCATTTTTTGCAGGCGGTATTGAATTTGCCGCACGGAATTCCCGTAGGTTTCGGCGATTTGCTCCAATGGTACGGCATAAAAATAGCGGGCGGTGAAAATGCCCTGCTCCTCTCGGGAGAGACTCCCCAAAAACCGGTTGATGCTCTGTGTAATCGCCCGCTGCTCCATGTGCCGGGCGGTGTCCTGCCGCCCGTCCGGCAGACAGTCCTCGATTTCCGACAGCAAAACATCGGTCTCCGCGCAGCGCTTGGCGGCGGTCAGATAGCTGTAGCGCTGAAAGGCCTTGTTTCGCACGATGCGGCTGAGAAAATGCCGCAGCACCCTGGGGCGGGTTGGGGGAATGGCATTCCAGGCGGCGAGATAGGTATCGCTGACGGTTTCCTCTGCATCCTCCGGGAGATGGAGAATGTTTGCTGCAATGGTATTCAGATAAGCGCCGTATTTTTGCTCGGTTTCCCGAATTGCCTGTTCCGAGCGGGCGAAATACAGCTCCACAATGGCGTTGTCTTCCATAGCTTGCTCCTTGTGAACGTTTGTTGATAGGAATGTAAGGGCCTTACACCTATATAGTAGGCAAACGGAAGCGGAGAAACAAGGAAAACGGAAAAATAATTTGCCTTTGCTTCTTTCCGGCGGTATAATCAGGAAAAAACAAGGGGGCAGTTTCTTTATGAATGTTTATATTGTCCGCCACGCCGAGCCTGACTATGCCCGCGACACCCTGACGGAAAAGGGCTGGCGGGAGGCAGAGCTGTTGAGCCGTCGCCTGGAAAACATCCCCAATGGGTACTATTATACCTCTCCGCTGGGCCGGGCACGGGATACCGCCTCGCTGACGCTGCAAAAGGTTGGGGCCCAGGCCCAGGTCTGCCCGTGGCTGCGGGAATTTGACGCAGGCTATGAGACCCCCACCGCCTTCCACCCCACGGGGCTTGGCTGGGACCTGCTGCCGGAAAGTTGGGTGGAGGACCCCAGGTACTACGACCCGGAAAGGTGGTTCGAGGCCCCTGCATATGCGTCTACGTCCATCCGGGATGTCTATCGGGATGTGGCGGAGCAGTTTGATGCGGTTCTGGCCGACCACGGCTATCGCCGGGAGGGGCATCTGTACCGGGTGGAACGGCCCAATACGGACAATCTGTTTTTCTTCTGTCACTTCGGCGTGGAGTGTGTGCTTTTGTCCAGGCTTCTGGACTGCTCCCCCGTGGTGCTGTGGCATCATACGGTGGCCCTGACCAGCAGCGTCACCAAGCTGACAACGGAAGAGCGCCGGGAGGGAAAAGCGATCTTCCGGATGTCCCAGTTCGGCAGCCTGTCCCATCTGGACGGGGCAGGGGAGGAGCCCTCCTTCTTCGCCCGCTTCTGCGAAACCTGCCACGACGGCACGAGGGAGGATTGAGAATGGAGCCCGATTGCTACTTCACCTGATTCTGATATTCGCTTGGGGTCAGCCCTACCAGCTTTTTGAAGGTGCCGGAGAAATAGGTGATGTCCCGGTAGCCGCAGGCCTCGGCTATCTCGTAGACCTTCAGCTTGCCCTGCCGCAGCAGGCCCATGGCCTTCTGAATGCGGCAGCGGGTCAGATAGCTGCCCACGGTGGAGCCGGTTTCCTTTTTGAACAGATGGCTCAGGTGGCCTTCGCTGAGCCCCAGGGCATAGGCCACCTGACTGACGGACAGCTCACTGCTGCCGCAGTTCTTTCCAATATAGTCCATAGCCTCCTGAACGTAGCGGGTCTTTGCACCGGAACGGATTTCCTGCAGCCGCACCTCAGGGGGCTTTCTGCGTTGGCTCAGCTTATTTTGCAGCTGCATGACGGCATTTTCCAGATCGCCGTCGTGGAAGGGCTTCAATAGAAAGTCCACGGCTCCCAGCCGCAGGGCCTGCTGGGCATAGGCGAAGCTATCGTAGGCGGTGAGGATGATGACGAAGGCATCATTGCCCCGGGCCCGCAGCTGTGCAATCATTTCCAGTCCGTCCATTTTGGGCATTTTCAGGTCCGTGATGATCAGGCCGGGGCGGCATTTCTCCGCCTGCTCCAGGCCCTCTTCTCCGTTGGCGGCCTGTCCGACCACAACGCAGTCCAGGCTTGCCCAATCGATTGCCAGTACGATTCCCTTCCGGATCAGCTCCTCATCTTCTACAACCAAAACTTTCAGCATTGGCTCTCTCCTTTCTCTATGGGCAGGCAAGCCACGACGCAGGCGCCAATTCCGTCTTCCCGGTTTTCCAGACGGAGGCCGAAGCGCTCGCCGTAGTGCTTGCGCAAGATGGTATCAACGTTCAATAGCCCCAGGTGTCCCGTGGGCTGCTCCGGGGGGCGATAGGGGCCCAGCAGCTCCGGCGGCAGGCCGCAGCCGTTGTCACAGACCCGAATTTCCAGGAGCTTTTCATCCGTTTCCCGGGCGGTGACCAGCAGCTGCCCGGCGCTTACCCCGGAGAGCCCGTGCAGGATGGCGTTCTCCGCCAGGGGTTGTAAGAGCATTTTGGGGACCATGCAGCTTCTCAGCGTCTCGGGCACATCCTCTTCAAAGGTGAAGCTGTCGCTGAGGCGGATTTTTTGTATTTCTACATACCGCTCCAGAATCTCCAGCTCCCGCTGCAATGGCACGAATTCCGCAGGGGAGATACAGAAGCGGAGAATATCTGCCAGATTGGTGGACATCAGCGCCACCTGGGGCACCTGGTTGATCTTGCTGATCCACTTCATGGTGTCCAGGGTGTTGCACAGGAAATGGGGATTCAGCTGGGCCTGGAGCATCCGGATCTGGGCCTCATTCAGGGCTTTCTGGTTTTCCAGAAGGGCCTGCTGGTTGGCGCTCAGGGTGGTGACCATGTGGTTGAACTGCCGGGCAAGCTCTGTCAGCTCGTTTTCCCGGCGGTCAATGGGTACCTGAACGGCCAGATCGTTTTTTTCCACCCGGCGAATGGCCCGGTGCAGTCGCCCGATGGGCTCAAAAATCTGGCGGCTCAGCTGTAAGCCAAGAAAAATGCTCACAATGATGCAGCCCAGGGCACACAGAGCGCTGACGGTGTAAAACAGCTGCAAGGTCCCCCGGGTGAATACCTGGGGCTGCTGCAAAATGAGGCACAGGCCGGCTTCCGGCACCTGGGCGGCGGTGAACAGAAAATTGGCGCTGTTCAGGGATTTGCCGGAGAGCAGGTGCTCCCGCAGACTGTCCGTCAGGGCCTGGAGCTGGCTGGGCTGGGTGCCGAAAATGGGCCGCCAATGGGCATCCAGCAGGAGCAGCTGGTTCTGGGCCCCGGCCAGGCCGCCCAGCAGTGCGGAGAGCTGGGCGCTGTCCTGCTCCATAACGAGGTAGCCCACCGGCGCGCCATAGCGGTCCGTGATGAGGGCCGCAGCCCGGAGCAGCACGGTGCTCTCCTGGGCGGCATCATAGGCAACGCTGCCGGGGACATGGGCTGCGCGGTAGAGAATGCCCCAGTTGGTAGGAAGGGAACGATTTTCCGGGGCAGACTGGGTGGAGTAGCGCCAGCAGCCGCTGATATCGTACAGGTGGAAGGTGCCGAAGCTGCGCAGAGACTCCGTGGCCTGGAACAGCTGGGCATAGACTTTGGAATCCTCGGCTTCCTCCCGGAAAAGGGCCTGCACCACCAGGGGGTCTTCCCGCAGCGCTTCGGCGGTCTGTTCCAGATGGATGTGGACATTTTCCAGAGCGGCAGACGCAGCGGATAGCTGCTGCTGGGCGGCCTGCTGGGTATCGGCGGAGATGCGCAGCCGGAAAATCTGGACCAGCAGCACCGAGCAGAGAAGAAGCGGGATCAGGGAAACCGCCAGAAATGCGGCGTTTAACTGCCGCCGAAAGGAGCGAAAGCCGTGCTTTTTCATTTTTCGGCCTCCGATCCCAAGTAAAATTCCCAGCTCATGAGCAGGGCGTCCCGGTGGGTGCTGGCCCAGGAGAGGTCGTAGGTCACCTGCGGAATGGTGTCCAGAACCGGAAGGGCGGCGGTGGGGACAATGTCGCTGCGGACGGAGCGGCGGCAGAACTGCTCCTGCATCAAAGACTGCACATCCCGGCTCACCGTAAAGTCTGCAAAAAGCCTGGCGTTGTCCGGGTGCCTGGCCCCGGCCACAATGGCGCTGCCATCGCTGACGCAGCTGGTGCCGTCGGCGGGGTAGACCATGGCCAGCTGCTCCCCGGCGGCAATCCGGCGGCTGGCGGTTTCCTCCAGGGTGATGCCAACCCAGCTTTCCCCGGCGGCGACGGCGGAGAGCACATCGCCGGAGGCGCTGAGCTGCCTGCCCTCCAGATTCAGAGCAAAGGCCTGCAGCCCTTCGTCCGTGTCCAGGTGCAGAGCCTCCAGCATGGTCACCAGGGCCGTATAGCTGGAGCCGGAGACGGCGGGGTCGGCAAAGGCGATGCGGCCCCGGAGCTCGGGCTTCAAAAGGTCTGCCCAGCTTGTCAAGTCCTGTGCAGAGAGCAGCTTGGGGTTGTAGAGCAGTACCAGAGGCAGGGCAGAGAAGGGAGTCCACAGGCCATCGGCGCTGCGGTATTGGGGCAGAATGCTGTCGGAGCCCTCTGCATGGTAGGGGGTGAAGAGATTTGCATTGGCCTCCAGACTTTCCACGCCGCCGCCGAACATGAGGTCTGCGGCAGGGCTGTCCTTTTCGTTTTTCAGCTGCTCCAGCAGCTCATTGGTGCCGCCCTCTACCACCTGAACCCAGATGCCGGTGCGGGCCTCAAATTCCCTGACAATGGGCCACCATACATCCTTTTTGTGGGAGGTATAGATCACCAGCCGTTCCGCCTCATCCGGGGCAAAATCCTGGGCCTGGGGGGCGGAACAGCCGCACAGCAGCAGAACCGCGGCGAGAAAAAGCAAAAGAAGTCGTTTCATAGAAAGCCTTTCTGCAAAACATACAAAAGAAGTGTTGAAAAACAGCTCAAAAACTGTGGCTATCTGCGAATTACCCTAATTATATCATAGAATGGAGAGGAATTTAAGCCACTTGCACAAAAATAGCAGATTATCACAAACAATCGCAGGTTTGACCACTGGTGCTTTGTGCAAGAAGCCGGTAATATATAGGTACCAAGGCGGTGACACACCGCTTCGAATCTAGTGAGGAGGAAAATCCCTATGAAAAAGATCGTCGCATTCCTGTTGGCGCTTTCCATGGTTCTGGCAATGGCAGCCTGCGGATCTCAGACCCCTGCCGCAACCACCGAAGCCCCTAAGACCGATGCTCCTGCAGGCGAGACCACCGCGGCCCCTGCCGAGACGGAAGCTCCCGAAAATCTGACCGAAACCCAGAAGATCATCAAGGAAGCCGAGGGCATGACCCTGGAAGAGCTGGCCAAGAAGGCCATCGAAGAGTCCAACGGCAAGATGTTCTATGGCGTTGGCAACTCCAGCCGCGGCAAGAGCGCACTGCCCCTGTTCATTGCCTATCTGCAGACCATCGACCCCAGCTATAATATGGAGTTCGAGTGGCAGCAGCCCAAAAACAACAAGATCTTCGATCAGCTGACCGCTGACTCCCTGAAGACCACCGGCACCTTCGCCATGACTCTGATCCAGGACGGCAACCAGATCGAGAGCAAGATGGTTCAGCCCGGTGTTCTGGATACCTTCATCCCCAAGGACTGGGCAGACGCCAACGGCACCACCGCTGACGAGTACCAGGGCTTCCTGCCTCTGCAAACCCTGAACAAGGTCTTCGAGTACAACTGCGTTGGCGACAAGACCTATGACAACTGCTGGGACTTCGTCGCCGAGGGCGAGCATGGCCTGTTTATGGACATTGACTCCGAGATCGTCGGCAAGAACTTCCTGTATATGCTGACCCGGGATGACTACGCCGCATGGCTGCGGGAGGCCTATGAAGCCCTGCCCGCCGACGAGCAGGCTTACTTCCAGCCCACCATCAACGCCATGGAGTCCGAGGCCAATGACCTGGGCCTGGGCGCGGACGGCAAGTATGCACTGGCATGGATCAAACTGTGGGTGGAGAGCTACAACGCCCAGACCGATGACGGCCCCATCTGCAACACCCTGGTAGACGCCTCTGCCAAGGATCAGTTCGGCCTGCTGGTTTATTCCAAGCTGCGTTCCGTAGAGGAGTCCAGCTCCGTTTCCGTCAATAATGTGAAGGTTGCTGCCTATGAGGACGGCTATCAGGGTATCGGCGGCTATGGCTACTGCCACTACCTGTTCGTTACCGACAATTCTCCGCTGCCCTGGACCGCCTGCGCCTTCATCGCCTACATGACCTGCACCGCTGACGGCTTCTCCGCCTGGGGCAAGGATATGGGCGGCTACTCCTCCAACCCCCTGGTTGCCGCAGAGACAGAGGAGAACTTCCACCACTCCATCGGCGGCATGGCTGACGACGGCACCACTGTAGAATTTGCAGCCAAGAACGACCGGGGCTACGACTGGTGGACCACCACCGGCAAGCTGGTTCTGGAGGATCCCGAGTACTGCGCAGACGTGGCCTTCACCGTCGGCAGCTGGATCGAGATGCTGACCAAGTATTCCGCAGGTTAATTATTGCGGTGCTGCCCTAAGTGCTGAATGATTGCTGAAAAATAATGAAGGCAAGCGCCCTTGGATCGCGCATCCAGGGGCGCTTTTTCAAAAGCATATCCCATTTTGTCATGAAAAGAGGAGGAAGCCATGAGCCAACCTACAACCCTCCGTGCAAGCCAGGGAACCATTCTCTGGAACAAGGTAAAGACCTTTTTCTCTAAGCCCCACAATGTGATATTGCTGCTGCTGGGCATTGTGCTGACCTTTACCACCGTGGCGCCCATTGTGGCCATTGTGGAGGATACCTTTAAAATCCACGCCGGTACCATCGACGCCCACCTGACGGGCCAGGCCTCCGGCTATACTACCGTCAATTACACCGACCTTTTCACCAGCCGCATGGCCAAGACCAACCTGTGGACGCCTCTGCTGAACACCGTTCTGCTGGCTGTTGGCACCTGCCTGGTGTCTATCCTTTATGGCGGACTGTTTGCCTTCCTGATCACCAGAACCAATCTGGCCTGGCGGAAATACCTGTCCTCCATCTTTATCTTTCCCTACATCATGCCCCAGTGGACCCTGGCCGTGGTGTGGCAGAACTTGTTTAATTCCAATGCCGTCACCGGCACCTCCAACGGCCTGCTCGCCGCCCTGTTCGGCATCAATATGCCTATGTGGTGGTGCAAGGGCCTGTTCCCCAGCCTGATGGTTCTGGGACTGCACTATGCGCCCTTTGCCTATATCCTCATCGGCGGCATTTTCCGAAATATGGATGCCAACCTGGAGGAGGCGGCCACCATCCTGGATACTCCCAAGTGGAAGACCATGTGGCGCATAACCCTGCCCATGGTCAAGCCCGCCATTCTCTCCACCATCCTGCTGGTCTTCGGCAGCGCCATGGGCTCCTATCCCGTGCCCCACTACCTGGGCCTGAGCACGCTCTCCACCAAGTATGTGTCCATGAACTCCAAGTACACCGGTGAGGCCAGCATCCTGGCAATCATCATGATGGTCTTCGGCGTGGCGATCATGCTGCTGAACCAGATTTCCCTGAACAGCCGCAAGAACTATACCACCGTCACCGGCAAATCCGGCCAGATTTCCAAGATCAACCTGGGCAAATCGGGCAAATATATCATTGCGGTGATCCTGGTGATCTTCACCTTCTTCACCAGTATTTTCCCCATCATTTCCTTTGCGTTTGAAACCTTCCTGCCCAACCCCGGCGACTATTCCTTCCTGTACACCGGCGACCCCTCCAACCTGACCACCAAGTGGTGGCTCACCTCGGAGAATATTACGGAGAACGGTATGTACGGCCAGAAGGGTATCCTTTACAATGAAACCATCTGGCACGCCTTCTGGGGCACATTGAAGGTCTCCGTGGCCTGCTCGCTGCTGGCCGGCACCATCGGCACCATGATCGGCTACGCCGTGTCCAAGAACCGCCGGAGCAAATGGGCCAACTACGTCAATTCCGTGGCCTTCCTGCCTTACCTGATGCCCTCCATCGCCGTGGGTGTTGCCTTCTTCATCCTGTTCTCCACGGAGAAGATGAACCTGTTCAATACCTATACGCTGCTGATCATCGTGGGCACCATTAAATACATCCCCTTTGCCAGCAGAAGCAGCCTAAACTCCATGCTGCAGCTCTCCGGCGAAATTGAGGAGGCAGCCATTATCCAGGATATCCCCTGGATCAAGCGCATGACCCGGATCATCATCCCCATTCAGAAGTCCTCCATCATCTCGGGCTATCTGCTGCCATTTATGACCTGCCTGAGAGAGCTGTCCCTTTTCATGCTGCTGTGCGTGCAGGGCTTCATCCTGTCCACGACTCTGGATTACTTCGACGAAATGGGCCTGTATGCCTTCTCCAGCGGCATCAATCTGATCCTGATCGTCACCATTCTGGTGTGCAATACCCTGGTAAACAAAGTGACGGGCGCAAGCCTCGACAAAGGAATAGGAGGATAAGCAAATGCCTGAAATCAAATTGGAGCACGTTACCAAGCGTTGGGGCAAATTCTATGCCGTCGAGGACCTGGACCTGACCATTGAAGACAACGCTTTCGTCACCCTGCTGGGCCCATCCGGCTGCGGCAAAACCACCACGCTGCGGATGATCGCCGGCCTGGAGACTCCCACCAGCGGAAAAATCACCATCGGCGAAAAGGTGGTCTTCGACAGTGATATGGGCATCAACGTCCCGGCCAACAAGCGCAAGGTGGGCTTCCTGTTCCAGAACTACGCCCTGTGGCCCAATATGACCGTGTATCAGAATATCTCTTTCGGCCTGTCCAATATCAAGGAGCCCATGGCCAAGGTGGATTTTGAGACCAAAAACGCCGCCCGTCTGGCCCAGATCCTGAAAAACCCCGCCGATGTCACCGCCGTTCTGGAGGAGTGCCGGGATAAGGACGGCAAGCTGGAGGAGAAAAGGGCGATTCTGAAGCTCATCGATGCCTTCACCGTCTCCCAGTACACCGCCAAGACCCTCTTCGGCTATCATCTGGAAAAGAATACCGATTGCGCCGGTGAGATCGCCAAGCTGGAGGCCAAGGTTGCAGCGGGGCAGAAGGCTGCGTCCGACGCAGGCCTTACCCTGGATGGAGAGTTCCGCTTCTGCAAGGACGGGGAAGTCGTCATGCAGACCCGGAAGCTGACCAAAGAGGAGATCGACCTGTCCGTCCGCCGGGTCAGCCGCATCGTCAAGATCGGCATGTTTATGGATCGGTATCCTGCGGAGCTGTCCGGCGGCCAGCAGCAGCGCGTGGCCATTGCCCGTACCCTGGCCCCGGAGCCCTCGGTGCTGTTCATGGACGAGCCCCTGTCCAACCTGGATGCCAAGCTGCGCCTGGAAATGCGCTATGAGCTCCAGCGGCTCCACGTGGAGACCGGCTCCACCTTTGTCTATGTCACCCACGACCAGATGGAGGCCATGACCCTGGCAACCCAGATCTGCCTGATCAACAACGGTGTCTTGCAGCAGTATCAGGCCCCGCTGGAAGTGTATCACCACCCGGCCAACCTGTTCGTGGCGGACTTCGTGGGCACGCCGTCAATCAACTTTGTAGATGCCAAGGGCAAGCAGAGCAGTGACGGCAGTCTGGAACTGACGGTTCTTGGCGGCATCAAGGCCACCTTCAAGCCTGCCAAGGCGCTGGATATGCAGGCTTGGTTTGCTTCCCGTGATAAAGAGGCCGCCGACAAGGCAGCAGCTCTGAAGCAGAAGGCTTCCGAAAAGGGCTACGTGGAGAAGGGCAACAAGGACGAGGTCTTCCGCTACCACATTGCCAAGGTCAACGAGGAGGACGACTCCCTGCAGGATGTGCCAGAAATCACCAATGAGGACTTCGTCCTGGGCATTCGTCCGGAATTTTTGGACATTGCCGACGCCGGGGCTCTTCAGGGCGAAATCTATGGCGCGATGCCCACGGGTATGGAGTCCACCGTCAAGGTCCGGGTAGGGGAGTTTCTGCTGACCGGCGTGATCTTCGGCAGCAGCCTGTTCACCATCGGCACCAAGGTACCCCTGTCCGTCACCGGCAATCAGATCATGCTCTTCGACCGCCGCTCCGGCAAGTGCATCACCTCCGGCAGCCTGGAATTCTAAGCGTATTGAAAGCAAAGCCCCGTATTTTAGACGTACGCGCCTGCACTACGGGGCTTTTCAGCATTTAATTCTGGGAATCGACTTTGCGGAACTGATCCGGGCAGTCCTGCACGCCGGAGATGCGGTGAGGGACAGAGGGGGCGGGTGTGGTGCAGGTGCGCCGAACCTTGGTAAGGGTGCGCGGGGTCAGCGGATGGGCCTTTTCAAAGGTGAACAGTGCTTCCTCCGGGGCGGCAAGTACGGCTTCCGGCTCCATCTGACGGATATCTTCGGCAATTTCCTTTCGGGCGCAGATGCGGACATCAGCGCCGGTTTCCAGATCATACACCGTGAAGATCAGTTTCCCTGTCTTGTAGTAAAGCAGATGCTTGGCGCCGGCCGTGCAGTGCAGGCCAATCTGAATGGCGTCCACGCAGCAGCCGTCAAATTCCGAGACGCACACCAGCCGGCCCGGGGCGGGATCCTCCAGCTTCAGCCGCTCCAGCGCCGTCTCGCACACCCGTACCCCCAGGGCCAGCAGCGGGCAGTCGTGCCCGTGAAACCGGACGCAGTCGCCGTAGAGCCGGGCAATTCTATCTTCATTCATCGTTGTGATCGTCCTTTCTGACACTCTATATACATGGTATTATATCCCATGAAGCATGGGAATCTCAATTGCCAGGAAGAAACCTCACACATACTCAACGGCGAAACCAGAACAACCGCACCGGCGCAGCGTCC
>CAMFMO010000032.1:0-25699 GCA_945963595.1 uncultured Clostridia bacterium
AGCCAGTGCCTTTAGGCACTGGCTACCTTGCTGAGGGACTTTTTTAACAGCCCCCATTGAGACGGGATGGCTACCGCTGCCCAGGGGAGCAAACGGCTGTTGCAAAAGGATAAAAACAGGAAATCGGGCGAAAATTCTTTGTGGGAGAGTGCTTAACGAGAAAATCCTGATTTTGTTATTTCCCGCTGTCCCCGTAGTTGGACAGCACTCTTGCGGAGGGGTCTTGCACATTGCAGCCCTCCCAGGATTTGTTGGGCATCCAGAAGTCTGTAACCATTTCGGCCTGGCCGGGGTAGTAGCGCTCGAAGAGCTCCCGGTACAGCAGGCTCTCTTTGGTAAAGGGCTGGGCAAAGCGGTAGAATTTCCGGCGGTGTTCGAACTCCGCATCGGTGTACGTTTCTTCGGCGTAGGCTTTCAGGTCGTCTACCATGGAGTGTCCCACGGCATCGGAGAAGGCGGATTTCTCCCGCATGAGGATGTCTCCGGGCAGATAATCCCCCTCAAAGGCATGGCGCAGCAGGTATTTGCCCTTGCTGTAGTGGTTGCGTTTCATCTCCGGGTCCAGAGCCATAACGTATTCCACAAAATCCAGGTCGCCAAAGGGTACTCGGGCTTCCAGGGAATTGACGCTGATGCACCGGTCCGCCCGGAGAACATCGTACATATGCAGCTCCCGAATTCGCTTTTCGGCTTCCTTCTGGAAGTCCTCTGCGCTGGGGGCGAAATCCGTGTATTTGTAGCCGAAGAGCTCATCGGAGATTTCACCGGTGAGCAGCACCCGCAGGTCCGTGTGCTCGTGGATGTATTTGCATACCAGATACATACCGATGGAGGCCCGGATGGTGGTGATGTCATAGGTGCCAAGCAAGGCCACCACCTTGGGCAGGGCTTCCAGTACATCCGCTTTGGTGATGATGACCTCTGTGTGGTCAGCGCCCAGGTAGTCTGCCACCTCCCGGGCGTATTTCAGGTCGATGGCATCAATGTCCATGCCGATGGAGAAGGTGCGGATGGGCTTTTTACTGCACCGGGCGGCCACGGCACAGACCAGGCTGGAATCCAGACCGCCGGACAGCAGGAAGCCCACGGGGGCATCCGCATCCAGCCGCTTTTCAATTCCGGCGGTAAGCTTCTCCCGAATCTTCCGGCAGGCGGTTTCCAAATCATCTTCGCTGCGATAGGCCGGGGCGCTCATGTCCCGGTAGCAGACGAATTTGCCGTCCTTATAGTAGTGCCCGGGAGGGAAGGGCATGATTTTGGCGCACAGCCCTACCAGGTTCTTGGCCTCGCTGGCGAAGATGATCTGCCCATCGGCATCGTAACCGTAGTACAGCGGGCGAATTCCGATGGGGTCCCGGGCGGCGATGAGGGACTTGCCATCGAAGAGGATCATGGCAAACTCTGCGTCCAGCTGCCGGAACATCTCCACGCCCATTTCGGCGTACAGCGGCAGCAGAATTTCGCAGTCCGAGTCGCTGTGGAAGACGTATCCCTTTTTCTGGAGCGTTTCCCGGATGGCCCGGAAACCGTAGATTTCGCCGTTGCAGACCAAGGCCTGCTCCCCCCGGACAAAGGGCTGCATTCCCATTTCGTTCAGGCCCATGATGGCCAGCCGGTGGAAGCCCAGAAAGCCTCCGGGAATGGGGAGAATCCGGCTCATATCCGGCCCCCGGGAGAGGGTGCGGTCAAAATAGGGGCGAATGCTCTGAGGCGTAAATTCCTTGCCAATATATCCAATGATCGAACACATAGCTGTCTTTCCTTTCTTTATGGCAAAACCGGATTTACGAGAAATCCGGTTTTGGATCCCTCCGCCCTTGGAGGAAAATAATGAAACTGGGGCGCAAACTTTCCAAATAAATCTCAAATTCTGTAGGGGCGGCTACCAGCCGCCCGAAAGCTGACGGACCTGAGCGTTTGATCTTAGCCCTCACTTTCGATACGTTCCGGGCGGCTGGTAGCCGCCCCTACGCTGGCAAATCATCTTACCCCAAACAGGATCTCGCCGTAGGAGGGGTAGGGCCAGGTCTCGGCGGGCATGATGGTCTCCATGGTGTCTACGCTGATGCGAAGATCGCGCATATCGTCCAGGATGTCACCTTTAAAGATGTCGGCCAGGGCTACGGTGTCCGGGGCGCTCTTGCTGGATAGCAGATCCGCTTCCAGCTTGCCCGCTGCCTTGTAGGCGGCGCAGAGCAGACCGCTGAGCTTGCGCCCAGTGTCCTCCTCGTAGCTGCAATCCAGCGACAGGGCCTTCTTGGAGGAAACTCTCTGGCAGAGCTTGGCGGTGTAGTCAGACACGGCGGGGAAGATATCCTTCCAGGCCATATCCAGCATGGTCTGGGCCTCGATGTTGATCACCTTGCAGTAGTTTTCCAGCTTGACCTCGTGGCGGGCGGTGAGCTCGGTCTCGCTGTAGACGTTGTGGATTCTGAACAGCTCCATATTCTTGCTGTCCAGCATGTGGGCCAGAGCATCGGGAGTGGCGCGGAGATTCAGCAGGCCCCGCTTCTCAGCTTCCGTCACCCAGGAGGCGTCGTAGCCGTCGCCGTTGAAGATGATGCGCTTGTGGTCCTGGATCGTTTTGCGGATCAGGTCGTGCAGGGCAGTCTCAAAGTCCTCAGCTCCCTCCAGGGCATCGGCGAACTGCCGCAGCTCCTCGGCCACGGTGGTGTTCAGCACGGTGTTGGTGCAGGAGATGGACTCGGCGGAGCCCAGCATCCGGAATTCAAACTTGTTGCCGGTGAAGGCGAAGGGGCTGGTCCGGTTCCGGTCCGTGGCATCCCGCTGGAACTTGGGCAGAGTGTGCACGCCAATGCGCATGATCTGCTTCTCTTTACCGTCGTAGGGCACGTCTTTTTCGATGGCCTCCAGAATCTCGCTCAGGTCTGAGCCCAGGAACATGGACACGATGGCGGGAGGAGCCTCGTTGGCACCCAGACGGTGGTCGTTGCCCGCAGAGGCAACGGAGATGCGCAGCAGGTCCTGGTATTCGTCTACCGCTTTGATGACTGCGCACAGGAACAGCAGGAACTGGGCGTTTTCATAGGGGGTTTCGCCGGGCTCCAGGAGGTTCACGCCGGTATTGGTGGAGATGGACCAGTTGTTGTGCTTGCCGCTGCCGTTGACACCGTCGAAAGGCTTCTCGTGGAGCAGGCACACCAGGCCGTGGCGCTGGGCCACCTTGCGCATCATTTCCATGGTCAGCTGGTTGTGGTCGGCAGCGATGTTGGTGGTGGTGAAGATGGGGGCCATTTCGTGCTGGGCGGGGGCAACCTCGTTGTGCTCAGTCTTGGCCAGAACGCCCAGTTTCCACAGCTCATCATTCAGCTCCTTCATAAAGGCAGCCACTCTGGGCTTGATGGCACCGAAGTAGTGGTCATCCAGCTCCTGCCCCTTGGGAGCCTTGGCGCCGTACAGGGTCCGGCCGGTGAAGATCAGGTCTTTGCGCTTGTCGAAGGCGGATTTGTCGATGAGGAAGTATTCCTGCTCGGGGCCTACGGTGGTCTTCACGGAGGTCACATCCTCGTTGCCGAAGAGCTTCAGAACGCGCATGGCCTGCCGGTTGATGGCCTCCATGGAGCGCAGCAGGGCGGTTTTCTGGTCCAGGGCCTCGCCGCCGTAGGAGCAGAACACCGTTGGGATGCACAGAACGCCGTCCTTGATGAAAGCATAGGAGGTGGCATCCCAGGCGGTATAGCCCCGGGCCTCAAAGGTGGCCCGCAGGCCGCCGGAGGGGAAGCTGGATGCATCCGGCTCACCCTGAATGAGCTCTTTGCCGGAGAACTCCATAATGACCTTGCCGCCATCCTTGGGGGAGATGAAGGAGTCGTGCTTCTCGGCGGTGACGCCGGTCATGGGCTGGAACCAGTGGGTGAAGTGTGTGGCACCCTTTTCAATGGCCCAGTCCTTCATGGCGTTGGCGACCACCGTTGCCACATTGGGGTCCAGGTGCTTGCCCAGCTTGATGGTTTTTTGCAGGGCCTTATAGGTATCCTTGGGCAGACGCGCCTCCATAGTGGCATCGTCAAAAACCATAGAAGAAAAGATTTCCGTTACCATACTGATTTCCCCTTTTCTGTAATCACAATTTATAAAACAAAAAAGCGACTTGGGGCACTATGGCTTTCGCCATAGCGACACCCTTGTCGCTTTTTTTGGAGTACCGGAAGAACCGGTTCCCCTGTCTGTATGGAGGCATCATACGCCAAAAAATGCAATTTGTCAATCAGCAAATTGCATTTTGGCGGTTCGCCCAATTGTTGCTGCCCCGGCTGCCGATGCTTCTGGCATTTTTGACATGCGGCAGGGGTGAGGTGTGCCATTGTGACGATTTCTCCGGAAAAATCATTGACAGGGGCCTTCGGCGAGAGTATAATGACCCCGAGTAGACAAGGATGTTTGCTGAACCTGGGCACACGCCCTCGTCCGGTGAGCGTCCTTTTTTCCATTTTTTGACGGAAAGGGACTGCCATGCTGTATACACAAGAAGACGTATTTTCCTATGTGGAGCAGGAGGATGTGAAGTTCATTCGCCTGGTCTTCTGCGACGCTGCGGGAAGACAAAAAAATATCGCCATCATGCCCCAGGAGCTCAAACGCGCGTTCTCCCAGGGCATTTCCTTTGATGGCTCCGCTGTGGGGGGCTTCAGCGGGGTGGAGGAGTCGGACCTGTTCCTGTTTCCCATCCCTGAAACCCTGACGGATCTTCCCTGGCGGCCCAGCCGGGGCAAGGTGGTGCGGATGCTTTGCAATATCCGCTATCCCGATGGGCGGCCCTACCCCATGGACTGCCGGGCTCTGCTGGCAAACGCGGTGCGGGAGGCCAGAGAAGCGGGAATCTCTGTGCAGATTGGCGCGGAATTCGAATTTTACCTCTTTAAAACCGATGCCGACGGCAACCCCACCACACAGCCCTTTGACCACGCGGGCTATATGGATGTGGCCCCGGAGGACAAGGGGGAGAACGTCCGCCGGGAGATCTGCCTGATGCTGGAGAGCATGGGCATTTCCCCGGAGAGCTCCCACCACGAGGAGGGCCCCGGGCAGAACGAGATCGATTTCCGCTATTCCGATGCCATTACGGCGGCGGACAATGCCCTGCTGTTTACCTCCGTTGTCAAGGCGGTGGCAGTGAGCAATGGGCTGTATGCGGACTTTTCCCCTAAGCCCATTCCGGAGCAGGCGGGCAACGGCCTGCATATCAATATCTCCGTCCGGCAGGACAATGGGGAGCACGTCAGCCAGTATTTCATGGCGGGCATTCTGGCCCATATCCGGGAGATGACGGCTTACCTGAATCCCACGGAGAGCTCTTACCGTCGCCTGGGAGAGCGGAAGGCTCCCCGTTTTGTCACCTGGTCCCCCGGAAACCGCTCCCAGCTCATCCGCATTCCGGCGGCTCGGGGGGAATATAAGCGCATGGAGCTGCGGTCCCCGGACCCCACGGTCAATCCGCACCTGGCCTATGCCCTGGTGATCTATGCGGGGTTGGACGGCGTGCGGCGGAAGCTCCTGCCTCCGGAGCCTATGAATGTGAACCTTTATACTGCGGACCGCAGCATCACGGCAGGCCTGGAGACCCTTCCCGGCAGCCTGAAGGAGGCAAAGGACATTGCTTCCGAAAGCGATTTTATCCGCAGCGTCCTGCCGGAGGGATTCTGGAAGTAATTGTAAGAGAAAGGAGCGGAAAGGGATGGCATCGGGAAAGAATATCTATAAGGTCCTGGTTGCGGGCGCCAATGACAAGACCTTTGCGCTCCTGCAAACACTGCTTCCCGGCAGCAGCTATGATCCGCCTCTGCGGGCCGGGTCTGCCGGAGAGGCCAAGCGCATGGCATTGGACTATGCAGTGGACATTGCCATTCTCAATGCCCCCATGCGGGATGAATTCGGCACCCAGCTGGCTCTGAATCTGGCCCGGGACAACGTGGGCGTGCTGCTGCTGGTGCCCGGTGAGAGCTTCGACGGGGTGCGGGACCAGGTGGAGGATGAGGGCGTTATGGCCCTGGCCAAGCCCTTGACCCGGCAAACGCTGGAAATGGGCCTGCACATGATTACGGCGCTGCGGGGAAAGCTTTTGCAGATGGATCGCCGGAACAGGGCCCTGCAGGAGAAGATGACGGATATCCGTACCATCAACCGGGCCAAATGGCTGCTCATCGAGCAGCTGCGCATGACGGAAAGCGAGGCCCATTATTATATCGAGCGCCAGGCCATGGATACCCGCCTCTCCCGCCGGGAAGTGGCAGAGAATATTATCAGGTCGTATGATCAGTAGGAGGATCTATATATGAAAGAAACCAAGTATATTTTCGTAACCGGCGGTGTGGTCTCCGGGCTGGGCAAGGGCATTACGGCGGCCTCTTTGGGCCGGCTTCTGAAGAGCCGGGGGCTGAAAGTGGCGGCCCAGAAGCTTGACCCCTATATCAATGTAGACCCGGGCACCATGAGCCCCTATCAGCACGGCGAGGTCTATGTCACCGAGGACGGTGCGGAGACGGACCTGGACCTGGGCCACTATGAGCGCTTCATTGACGAAGACCTCAATAAATATTCCAACCTGACCACCGGCAAGGTTTATTGGAATGTTCTGAACAAGGAGCGCCAGGGGGAGTATCTGGGTTCCACCGTCCAGGTAATTCCCCATATTACCAACGAAATTAAGGAGTTTGTCTACCGGGTGGGCAAGCAGACCGATGCGGATGTGGTCATCACGGAAATCGGCGGCACCATCGGCGACATCGAATCCCAGCCCTTTGTAGAAGCCGTGCGGCAGATCTCCCTGGAGGTCGGCCCTACCAACAGCCTGTTCATCCACGTGACTTTGGTGCCCTTCCTGCGGGGCTCCGACGAGCACAAGAGCAAGCCCACCCAGCACTCCGTCAAGGAGCTCCAGGGCCTGGGGGTCAAGCCGGATATCATCGTTCTGCGCTGTGATGAGCCCCTGGAAGACAGCATTTTCCGGAAGATCGCCATGTTCTGCAATGTGAAGCCGGACTGCGTTATTGAGAACATCACCCTGCCCAGCCTGTACGAGGCCCCCATCATGCTGGAAAAGCAGAATTTCTCCGGCATTGTGTGCCGGGAGCTGAATATCGATGCCCCCAAGATCGATCTGACAGAGTGGAACACCATGCTCCACAAAATCGACACCCGGGACAAGACTGTGACCGTTGGCCTGGTGGGCAAGTATGTGCAGCTGCACGATGCTTATCTGTCCGTGGCCGAGGCCCTGCGCCATGCGGGCTTCGACCTGGGGGCCAATGTGGATATCCGGTGGATCGATTCCGAAACCATCACCCGGGAGAATGTGGCCGAGGTCCTCCGCGGCTGCGCAGGCATCATCGTGCCCGGCGGCTTTGGCAGCCGGGGCATTGACGGCATGATCGCCACGGCGGACTTCTGCCGGGAAAACCGCGTGCCCTATTTCGGCATCTGCCTGGGTATGCAGATCTCCGTCATCGCCTTTGCCCGGAGCGTGGCGGGGATGGCGGATGCCAACTCCGGCGAATTCGACCCGGAGAGCACCCACAAGGTCATCGATTTCCTGCCGGACCAGAGCGACAGCGTTGCCAAGGGCGGCACCCTGCGGCTGGGGGCTTATCCCTGCCAGATCGTCCCCGGCACGAAGATGTTTGAGGCTTATGGCGTGAACCATATTTACGAGCGCCATCGCCACCGCTACGAATTCAACAATGATTTCCGCCAGGCCCTTTCCGATGCGGGCCTCACCGTCAGCGGCACCTCTCCCGATGGCTACATTGTGGAGACCGTGGAGCTAACGGACAGCCCCTTCTATGTGGGCGTTCAGTTCCACCCAGAGTTTAAGAGCCGCCCCAATAAGCCCCACCCCCTGTTCCTGTCCTTTGTGAAGGCCAGCCTGGAGCTGTCGGAGAACAGCTGAGCACATTCCCCCGGTTGCAAATGATTGCAAAACCGGGGGAATTTTGGTAGGATAGTCTCGAGGTGCTGTTATGACGTATGAAAATATGGTTCCCGGCATTTTCCGGGACCGGCCCAACCGGTTTATTGCCCATGTGGAGATCGGCGGAGCCGTGGAAACTGTCCATGTGAAAAATACGGGGCGGTGCCGGGAGCTGCTGGCGCCGGGGACGAAGGTCTGGTGCCAGCACTTTGCCGGAACACCCCGGAAAACCCAATACGACCTGATTTGCGTGGAGAAGGAGAATTACCTGATCAATATGGACTCCCAGGCACCCAACAAAGCCGTTCAGGAGTGGCTGTTGAGCGGCGGCCTGGGGAAGATTGCGGACCTGCGGCCGGAAACGACCCATGGGGACTCCCGGTTTGACTTTGCTTTCCGGAAGGGGGACAAGCAGTGCTATTTGGAGGTTAAGGGTGTTACGTTGGAGAATGGCGGCATCTGTGCCTTCCCGGATGCACCCACGGAGCGGGGAACAAAGCATCTTCGCGGCCTGCAAAGAGCAGTGGCCGAGGGCTGCGAGAGCTATGCCCTGTTTGTTATCCAGATGCGGCCTGTTTTGTACCTGCACCCCAACGATGCCACGGACCCCGCCTTCGGCGCGGCCCTGCGGGAGGCCGCGGCCGCGGGGGTTCATGTCCTGGCTGTGGACTGCTATGTAACCCCCGAGAGCATGACCATCGGCGATCCGGTGGAGGTAAGACTGTAAAAAAGGGGCTGTTAGAAAAGTATGTCGCTGCGAACCAGTGACCGATGTCACTACTCCGCGCTAAGAGCCGGCTTCGCCGGTTGCGCTCTGTACGTGACTGCGGTCACAGTGGTGTGGCAGCCCCCCCGTTGAATGGAAACACCTTGGTTTTTTACCAAGATGTTTGAAAATCCGGGGGATTGTGCCCGAAGGAAATACCCTTGGGGTACCACACCAGCGTGCGCGCTGGTTCGCAATGACAGAGCGTTTTCTAACAGCCCCCTTTTTGCATATTTGGGGAAAATGTCATAAAGACGTTGCGTTATTGACCGTGGTTGTGCTATAATGACAGGGATATACAAGGGATATTGCGCCCTGCCAAAAGGCGGGGATTGGGAAGAGAAATCTCACAGAAAAGGAGGAGATTTTATGGATATACTGTTGCACAACGTAGGCGTTCCCCTGTGGGCGGTTTGCCTGGTTGGGTTGATTTTGGCGGTTTTGGCGGTGCTGCTTGCAAAAAGAAAGGAGAGCCGCTGGGAGAAAATCTATTTGCGGACCTTCGATGCATTGGAGGACCGGGGGTATCTCGCCATCCGGCGGCGGGATATGATGCCGGTGGACCTGACCCGGGGCGCGGAAAAGCTGCTGGGGATTTCTCTGGCAGAGCTGAAGGCTGATATTGTTCGCCTGAACGGGTGCTTCCAGGAGCAGGGGAAGGACGGCTTCTGGGAAACCTACCGCAATTGGGACGGAAAGCAGCTGGCCCAGCGGTTCCGGAAGAAGGACGGAGCCTGGGTCCATGTTTCCGTCATGCGCAGCAAGGACGGGGAATTTGACCTGCTGTTTTGGCGGGATGCCACAGAGGATGCTCAGAAGGAGGCGGAGAGCCAGCAGACCATTGCCCGACTGGAGGAGGCAGGCCGCTCCAAGACCAGCTTCTTCTCCCGGATGTCCCATGAGATTCGTACCCCTATGAACGGCATTACCGGTATGCTCTCTTTGGCCGAGGGAAAGCTGAGCGAGGACAGCCCGGCTATGGAGTATCTGCACCGTGCCGATGCACTGGCAGCCCACATGCTGGGGCTGCTGAACGATATTCTGAGTATCTCCCGCATTGAGGCCAATAAGGTGGAGCTGGAGAAAAAGCCACTGTCTTTGCGTCGTCTTGGCGATCTGCTGCGGGAGATGTACTATGGGCAGCTGAAACAGAAGGGTGTGAACTACAGTGTCACCTTTGAGGATCTGACTGTGGACACTGTTCTGGGAGACGAGATGCGGCTGCGGCAGATTATCATCAATCTGCTGTCCAATGCCGTGAAGTTTACCTCCCGGGGTGAGATCAAGCTGACCTTCCGGCAGATGACTACACGGAGCTTTCCGGCAGTCGCCCGGGAGAGCTGACCGTGCCTGAAAGCTGGGTCACCGCACCCCAGACGGAGGAGCAGACGGCCTACCTGCAGGCAGAAGCCGTATACCGGAATTTTGTCTACGAGAATTATATGGCGGTGAACAGAAACCTTACAGAACTGATGGATGTGCTCTTCCATGCGGAAGAGCCGGACAGCGACAGCACCTTCTCCGTGCTAACCCACATCCGCGAGGTGCTGCGTACCCGCTGCCGTTATGAGGCTGCGGGGGTGGAAGCGTCGGCTGATGCGGACCCCATTGCCTATTTCCTGACCCAGAGCTATCGGGGCAACACAGCCCTGTTTGCTGCTACTGCCGTGGAGGCCCTGCGCAGCTATGGCATTCCTGCTCGCTACGCGGAAGGCTACCGCTGCACGGAAGAAAAGCTCGCGGCCAGCCGTGGTGACACACTGGCCCTGACGGGGCAGGACCGTCACGCTTGGGTGGAGGTCTATTACGATGGTATCGGCTGGATTGCGGTGGACGTGACCCCCGGATACTATTATGACCTGGTGTCCCTGCAAAGGCTGGTGAATCTGCCGAACGATGTGACGAAGACCGCTGATCTGTCGAAAAACGACACACGGGCCGATGAGAACAGCGAAAGCGACAATCCCTCCAGCGGGGATGCCCAACAGGAGCAGACCGCGAAGCTTCCCTTGGGCAGGCTGCTGTCGGCGCTGGGGGCCGCGGCTTTGCTGGCGGCGGTGCTGGCCCTGTTGGCCGAGCTGCTGCGGGGAATCCTGCTTCTGCTATTGCGCCGCAGCTTCCGGAGAGCCGATGTCCTGGAGCGGGCCAAGCGGGCGGAGAAGGTACTCTTTGCCGTGCTGACTGCCAAGGGCGTGCAGGCTGGGTTGGGCTGGAACACGGAGCTGCTGGACGCCTGGCTGGCTGAGACCTTCCCAAAGGTGCAGCCCGGAGAATATACCCGGGTGTGCGAGCTGCTGGAAAAATCGGTCTACGGCGATATTCCCCCGGAAATATATGAAGAGCGCACGATTTTTGCCCTGCTGCGCAAGCTGCGGGGCCTGCCCGCCGGAAGCGGCTTCCGAGTCCAGCTCCGCAGCCGCTACGGTTGGATCCCCGCCGCAGTGCGGTAAAAAGCTCCTAAAACCTTCCCCTCCGGGAAAGCTTAAATAAAGAAAGGTGGAAATCTATGTTTATCCCCAAAATCAGTTATTTTTATGTGGACCGGGCGCTTTCCATTTTTGGCAAGCTCCTTACCGGCGGTGTGGCACCTCTGGTGAGCATTGCCATCTATGTGTTCACGGCACTGGCTCTGTACACCATCGCCAAGCGCAGAGGCATTGCGGCACCTTGGCTGGCCTGGGTGCCTGTGGCGAGACTGTGGGTGCTGGGTTCGCTTTCCGACCAGTACCGCTACCTCACCCAGGGGCAGATCAGGCACAAGCGGATTATGCTGCTGGTGTGGAAGGGTGTCAGTTGGGTGCTGACCGGCGGCATCGTTGTCAGCGCGATTGCAGCCATTGCCGGGGCCAGCGTAGGGGCAATCCTCACCGTGCTGTGCCTGGCACTGGTGGTTGTCTGTGCGGCCATTGTCTATGTGGTGCTGTATTTCATGGCGCTGTATGATGTCTATGCCTCCTGCGATCCCCAGAACGCGGCGGTGTATCTGGTGCTGTCCGTTTTCTTCGGCTTCCTGGTGCCGGTGTTCCTGTTCCTCTCCCGGAACCTGGAAAAGGGGATGCCCCCCAGAAAGGAAACAGCGGAGAATGCTGCCTCTGCGGAAGGCCCGGAATTCTGAATTTGCCTGCCGGTAGCGGAGCCAAAGCCGCTACCGGCATTTTGCGAAAAGGTAGCCTTCTTTCCGATGGAAACTTTTGTTCTTGTGCCCGTTGACAAAGGCTGTCGGGTATTGTAAAATTCTAAGGTAGAGACGGAAGGTGTCTACGGGTGAAAGCCCCGGGCGGCTTTGTCTCTTTTTTGTTTTGTCCATTTATTTTTCTGCCAAAAAAGGAGAACGTTACATTATGGAAAAACTGGAGCAGCTGTACGAAGGAAAGGCAAAGAAAGTATTCAAGACCGACGATCCCGAGCTTCTGATCGTGGAATACAAGGACGATGCCACCGCATTCAACGGCCTGAAAAAGGGCACCATTGCCGGTAAGGGTGTTATCAACAATGAGATGAGCAACCGCCTGATGCAAATGCTGGAAAAGCAGGGCATTCCCACCCACTTTGTCAAGGAGCTGGATTCCCGCCAGACTCTGGTGAAGAAGGTTTCCATTGTGCCGCTGGAGGTCATTGTCCGAAATATCTCCGCCGGTTCCTTTGCCAAGCACTACGGCGTGGAAGAGGGCATTGTTTTCGAGCATCCCACCATCGAGTTCTCCTATAAAAATGACGCGCTGGGCGACCCCCTGCTGAATACCTATCATGCACTGGCCCTGAAGCTGGCCACCCCCGAGGAGATCAAGACCATTGAGGACTACTCCTTCCGGATCAACGAAGCCCTGAAGGCCTTCTGGCTGACCTGCGGCGTGACCCTGGTGGACTTCAAGCTGGAGTTTGGCCGTCTGTCCGACGGCACCATCGTCCTGGCCGACGAGATCAGCCCCGATACCTCCCGGCTGTGGGATGTGAAGACCCACGAGAAGCTGGATAAGGACCGCTTCCGCCGGGACCTGGGCGGCGTGGAGGAGGCCTATGCCGAGATCATGCGCCGTCTCGAGGAGCACCTGAAGTAAGAACAACGGAAACCCCTGGAAACTCCGGCAGGCGAAAAAGCCCACCGGAGCTTCCGTGCGTATAGAAAAGATACCAAAAGACACAATATTTGTAATAAAATCGGAGGATCACATTATGGGAAACTGCGCAATCGTTGGCATCAACTGGGGCGACGAGGGCAAGGGCCGGATGGTAGACCTGCTGACCCAGGACTATGATATCGTCGTTCGCTATCAGGGCGGCGGCAACGCCGGTCATACGGTCATCAATGAGTACGGCAAATTTGCCCTGCATCTGCTGCCTTCCGGCATTTTCCGCAAGGGCGTTGTGAACATTCTGGGCAATGGCGTGGCGCTGGACCCCGAGAACCTGTGGAAGGAAATGGAGCAGGTCCGTGCCCAGGGCGTTGCCATTACTCCGGAGAATCTGAAAATCTCTGACCGCGCCTCTCTGCTGATGCCCTGGCACCGACTCCAGGACGGCCTGGAGGAGGCCCGCCTGGCCGACAAGAAGTACGGCTCCACCAAGCAGGGCATTGCCCCCTTCTATGCCGACAAGTACGCCAAGAAGACCGTCCTGGCCGGTGAGCTGCTGTACCCCAAGCACCTGAAAGAGCACCTGGCCGATCTGCTGGAGTGGAAGAACCTGACCCTGACCGGTGTCTACGGTGCCGAGCCTGTGACCATGGAGGAGCTCATGGCCTGGGTTGACGACTACTGCGAGAAGATCAAGCCCTATATTGCCGATACCGGCGTGTTCCTGCGGGATGCTCAGGCCGAGGGCAGGAAGATCCTCTTCGAGGCCCAGCTGGGCTCTCTGCGGGACCTGGACTACGGTATCCACCCCTACACCACCTCCTCCAACCCCATCGCCGCCTATGCCCCCGTGGGCTCCGGCGCACCCAATGTGAAGATCGATTCCATCGTAGGCGTTGTGAAGGCCTATTCCAGCTGCGTTGGCGAAGGCCCCTTCACCTGCGAGTTCTTCGGCAAGGAAGCGGACGAGCTGCGCAATGCAGGCTTTGAGTTCGGCGCCAAGACTGGCCGTCCCCGCCGGGTAGGTCCCATCGACATCGTGGCCACCCGCTACGGCATCCGCTGCCAGGGTGCTACCTCCATTGCCCTGACCAAGCTGGACGTGCTGAGCTATATGGACCGGGTCCCTGTCTGCGCCCACTACGAGCTGGACGGCAAGCAGATCGAGGAGTTCCCCTTCCCCGCAGTGCTGCCCGATGCCAAGCCCGTCATGGAGTACCTGCCCGGCTGGAAGTGCGATATCTCCGGCTGCCGCACCTGGGACGAGCTGCCTGAGAATGCCAAGAAGTACGTGGAGTACGTGGAAAAGAACATCGGCTGCCACATCGGCTACGTCTCCGTAGGCCCCGAGCGTGACAGCATCATCTACCGCTAAAAGGAGGCCAATATGACAGACCGCTACGAATCCCCTCTGTCCTCCCGTTATGCCTCCGAGTATATGCTGCACCTGTTCTCCCAGGACGTGCGCTATCAGACCTGGCGCAAGCTCTGGGTGAGCCTTGCCAAGGCCGAGCACAAGCTGGGCCTCGGCATCACCGAGGAGCAGGTGAAGGAGCTGGAAGCGCACATCACCGATATTGACTACGCCGTAGCTGCAGAGCGGGAAAAGCTGGTGCGCCATGACGTCATGGCCCATGTGTACGCCTACGGTCAGGTGGCTCCCTCTGCCGCCGGTATCATCCACCTGGGCGCGACCTCCTGCTATGTCACGGACAATGCCGATATCGTCATCTACCGGGACGGCCTGCGCTACCTGAAAGAGGAGCTGAAAAAGGTCCTGGCCAACCTCCGGGACTTTGCTGAAGCCTACAAGGCCATGCCCACCCTGGGCTACACCCACTACCAGCCCGCCCAGCTGGTCACCGTTGGCAAGCGGGCAACGCTGTGGATGCAGGACCTGGCCTCTGACCTGGAGGAGTTGGACTTCGTCATCGACAATATGCGTTTCCTGGGCTGCCGGGGCACCACCGGCACCGAGGCCAGCTTTCTGGACCTCTTCGACGGGGACACCGCCAAGATCGACGAGATGAACAGGATGATCTCCGCCGACTTCGGTTTTGACAAGTGCTTCGCCGTCTGCGGCCAGACCTATCCCCGGAAGCTGGACAGCCGAATCCTGAACGTCCTGTCCTCCATTGCCCAGAGCTGCTACCGCATGGCAAACGACATCCGCCTGCTGCAGCACGACCGGCAGGTGGAAGAGCCCTTCGAGAAGAATCAGATCGGCTCCTCTGCCATGCCCTATAAGCGCAACCCCATGCGCTGCGAGCGCATCTGCTCCCTGTCCCGGTATCTCATGGCGGATGCTCTGAACGCCCCTATGACCGCCTCCACCCAGTGGCTGGAGCGGACCCTGGACGACTCCGCCAACCGCCGCATTTCCCTGCCGGAGGGTTTCCTGTGCGCCGATGCCGTGCTCAGGCTTGCTCAGAACGTCACCGATGGCCTCCACGTGAACGAGAAGATCGTGGAGCGCACGGTTCGGGAGTATCTGCCCTTCATGACCTCTGAGAATCTGATGATGGAGGCCGTCAAGCGGGGCGGAGATCGCCAGGAGCTCCACGAGATCATCCGCTCCTGCTCTATGGAGGCCACGGCCCGGATGAAGAACGGCGAAAGCTGCAATCTGCTGGAGCTGCTCTCCGCCCGGAAGGAATTCGGCATGACCCCTGCCGAGATCGAGGCCCTGCTGGACCCCAAGCTCTATGTGGGCCGCTGCCCGGAGCAGGTGGACCGCTTCCTGAAGGAAATCGAGCCGCTCATCGGCGACGTCAAGCGGGAGACCGCGGAAATCAATTTGTAAACGGAGGTATCCCGATTGGAAAAAATTCTTGTGCTGGACTTCGGCGGACAGTATAACCAGTTGATCGCCCGCAGAGTCCGGGATCTCCATGTCTATGCGGAGATCGAGCAGTACGATGCCATTACCCCCGCCGAGATCAAGGCCCGGGACTACAAGGGCATCATCTTCACCGGCGGCCCCAACAGCGTCTATGATATGTCCTCTCCCCACTATGACCCAGAGGTTTTGAAGCTGGGCATTCCCGTTCTCGGCATTTGCTACGGCTGCCAGCTCACCGCCTGGATGGCCGGCGGCACGGTCATCACCGCTGAGACTTCCGAATACGGCAAGATTCAGCTAAATCTGAAAAAGCAAACTTCCAAGCTCTTTGCCGATGTGCCCGAGAGCAGCATCGTGTGGATGAGCCATACGGACCGGGTCGATCAGCTGCCGGAGGGCTTCGAGGTCACCGCCTCCACCGATAACTGCCCTGTGGCTGCCATGGAGAACGAGGCGCAGAAGCTCTACGCTGTCCAGTTCCATCCCGAGGTGACCCACAGCCAGTTCGGCAATCAGATGCTCAAAAACTTCCTGTACAATGTCTGCCTCTGCACCGGCGACTGGCAGATGGATTCCTTCATTGAGGATACCGTCAAGGCCCTGCGGGAGCGCATCGGCGATAAGAAGGTCATTCTCGGCCTGTCCGGCGGCGTGGATTCCTCCGTGGCTGCGGGCCTCATCAGCCGGGCCGTGGGGGACCAGCTGACCTGTGTCTTTGTAGACCAGGGCCTTATGCGCAAGGACGAGGGCGACTTCGTGGAGAAGACCTTCACCAGCCTGTTTGACATGCATTTCGTCCGGGTCAACTGCCAGGAGCATTTCCTGGAGTGCCTGAAAGGCGTGGTAGACCCGGAGCAGAAGCGGAAAATCATCGGCACCGAGTTCTATAAGGTGTTCTGGGACGAGGTTCGCCGCCAGGGCGGCGACGATGCCTTCTTCGCCCAGGGTACCATCTACCCCGACTGCATCGAGTCCGGCAAGGGCAACGCCGATAAGATCAAAACCCACCACAACAAGGTCAAAATGCCGGACGATGTGAAGTTCCTGGACATCATCGAACCTCTGGCCAGCCTGTTTAAGGACGAGGTCCGCCGGGTAGGCGAGCAGCTGGGCATTCCCCATGAGCTGGTCTGGCGGCAGCCCTTCCCCGGTCCCGGTCTGGGCGTGCGCATCATCGGTGAGGTCACCGCAGAGAAGGTGAAAATCCTCCAGGAGGCCGACTGGGTTCTCCGGGATGAGATGGCCAAGAACGGCTATGAGCGCCAGATGGCCCAGTTCTTCTGCGTCCTCCCCGGCGTCAGCACCGTGGGCGTCATGGGCGACCACCGCACCTATGACCACCTCCTGGCCATCCGCGCCGTCACCACCGACGACTTCATGACCGCCGACTGGGCCCGCATCCCCTACGACATCCTGGCCACCGTCTCCAACCGCATTACCAACGAAGTAAAACACATCAACCGGGTCGTCTACGATGTCACCAGCAAACCCCCGGCAACGGTGGAGTGGGAATGAGAAAAATATGATACTCCTCCAAAAAATAGCTTAGGGAAATCACGTCTTTTCGAAATTCGAATCCCCGATTGACAGCAAAATGATAGCAGCCCCCTTCGGCCAATTGTTCATTCCCATCAAAAGGGACAAGTGGCTTACAGGTTGCGTCCCAATCCTATATGGAGCAAAATGCTCTGCTGAGTTTTTGAAACGAACTCGGCAGGGCATTTTACATTTTAGGTGAAAATATCCTTACAGCAGCAATGCCAAAGGATGCGGTAATGACACATGAAAAGTTTGGGCAGAAAAGGGACATTGAGGATTGAATAATAGCGAGAATTGTGCTATAATGCGGCGTAAGTATGTGCTGCAGCACTTGGCGAGAGCTTCGATTACTGCGTTAGAGAATAAAATACAGTTGAACATAACGAGTGAGAAAGGGCATGTTCAAAATATGTACGACTACTTGATTGTAGGTGCCGGACTGTATGGCGCTGTGTTTGCCAGAGAAATGACCCGCAGAGGGAAGTGTTGCCTGGTGATTGATCGCCGGGAGCACATTGCCGGAAACATCTATACGGAGAACATTTCCGGAATCAACGTCCACAAATATGGTGCCCACATCTTCCACACCAGCGACAAAGAAGTGTGGAATTATGTTAATCAATTCGCGGAATTCAACAATTATATCAACAGCCCTGTGGCGGTTTACAAGGACGAATTATATAATTTGCCCTTTAACATGAATACCTTCTCCAAAATGTGGGGCATTCGTACCCCTGCAGAGGCCAAGGCGAAGATTGCGGAGCAGGTGGCGGCGCTGCACATCACAGAGCCCAAAAACCTGGAAGAACAGGCGCTGAGCCTGGTGGGCACCGATGTGTATACCAAGCTGGTGAAGGACTATACGGAAAAGCAGTGGGGCCGGGATTGCAAGGAGCTGCCTGCGTTTATCATCAAGCGCCTGCCCTGCCGATTTACGTATAACAACAATTATTTCAATGACCGTTACCAGGGCATCCCCATGGGCGGCTATACCGCCATGGTGGAGAAAATGCTGGAAGGGGTAGAGGTGCGGCTGAACACCGATTATTTCGATTTGATCCGGCAGGAGCCCAACATTGCGTCGAAAATTGTCTATACCGGCTGCATCGATGAATTCTTCGGCTACCGGTTGGGCGCGCTGAAATACCGCAGCGTCCGGTTTGAAACCGAGGAGCTGCCCATGGAAAACTTCCAGGGCAACGCCGTTGTAAACTATACCTCCTGGGAGCGGCCTTATACCCGGATTATTGAGCACAAGCATTTTGAATTCGGCACACAGCCCACTACCGTCATCAGCCGGGAATATTCCGCCGAATGGAAGCCCGGCATGGAGCCCTACTACCCGGTAAACGATGCCGAAAACGGAGCGCTGTATGCCCGCTATCAGGCGCTTGCCAGGCAGCAGGGCAATGTGATCTTCGGCGGAAGACTGGGCCAGTACAGGTATTATGATATGGATAAGGTTATCCGGGCAGCGCTGGATGATTTGAAAGCATTAGACTAAGATATCTTGGAGGTTTCTGATGAAAAAAAAGGCAATAAAAGTCCCATATGCACACGTGTTTCACTATATCCCTTTGATGAATGAGCTGGTGAAGCGCGATTTAAAGGTTAAGTATCGTCGGAGCTTCCTGGGGTATCTGTGGAGTCTTCTGAACCCGCTGCTGATGATGTGCGTCATGTCGTTTGTATTCTCCACGATTTTCCAGTCAAACATCCCGAATTTTCCTCTGTATCTGATTTGCGGTCAGACCCTGTGGGCATTTTTCAATGAGTCTACCAACATGGCTATGTTTTCCGTGATGCAAAATGGCTCGCTGATAAAAAAGGTATACATTCCCAAGTTTATTTTCCCCATATCCCGCATCATGTCCAGCTTTGTTACGATGTCCTTCAGTCTGGCGGCTGTTTTGATCGTAATGATTTTTACCCGTGCACAGTTTTATGCAACCATTCTCCTGTTCTGGGTTCCAATTCTGCTCCTGTTCCTGTTCTGCTGCGGCATCGGCTTGATTTTGGCGGCGCTGGCGGTGTATTTCCGGGATATCACCCATCTGTACGGCGTTTTGACGCTGGCGTGGATGTATGCAACGCCTGTCTTCTATGATGCTTCCATTATGCCGGACTATGTTCAGAATGTCCTCAACTGGAATCCGATGGCTTACTACATCTCTTTCTTCCGCAGCCTGATTCTGTACGGGCAGATTCCCGGCGCCAATGTGTGGATGGTTTGCGCCCTTACGGGGATTGCAGCCCTGGCCGTTGGCCTGGCTGTGTTCAGACGGCTGCAGAGAAATTTCATCCTGTATATTTAAGAGGTGGTATGAAGTATGCATGAAGAAACCATGATTACGGTGAAAGATGTGTCCATGGTATTTAATCTGGCCACGGAAAGGGTGGACACATTAAAGGAATATGTGTTGAAGCTCGCAAAGCATCAACTGATGGTGCAGAAGTTTTATGCCCTGCGCGACATCAATCTGGAAATCGAGCGGGGAGAGGCCGTGGCGCTGATCGGCGTTAACGGCAGCGGGAAGAGCACTCTGCTGAAGGTGGTTGCCGGTGTGCTCCACCCCACAACCGGCTCCGTGCAGGTTTGCGGCAGCATCGCCCCCATGATTGAGCTGGGCGCGGGATTTGACCCGGAATTGACGGCCAGAGAAAACATATTCTTAAACGGCGCTGTCCTTGGCCATGACCATAAATTTATGGAGGAGCACTTCCAGAGTATTATCGATTTTGCGGAGCTGTGGGATTTCGTAGACGTTCCGGTAAAGAACTTCTCCAGCGGCATGGTGGCCAGACTGGGCTTTGCCATTGCCACAGAGATCAAGGCGGACGTGCTGATTGTGGACGAGGTGCTGTCGGTAGGAGATTTCCGGTTCCAGGAGAAATGCAAGAAGCGAATGGAAGAAATGATGTCCGGCGGCACAACCCTGCTTTTTGTCAGCCATAGCACTGACCAGGTGCGCCAGCTCTGCAGGAAGGCTGTGTGGCTGAAAAAAGGACAGATACAGATGATGGGCGATGTAGACACGGTATGCGATGCATACGAATCCGACGGCTAAGGGTGAATCGTGGATGCGTCAGCTCGCACTGACAAGAACAGGCGCAGCCGGCAATAAAAATTTTTCATAAATTATGTCGTGTAAAGAGAATGTCCTGAAACAGGCTGCGTAGGGGGAAGAAGAATGAAGAAAGTTGAAATCCTGATTTCGTGCCATAAGGAAACCGATGCCGTCCGCAATGAGGTGCTGCGGACCATTGAGGTGGGTGCGGCGCTGCACCGGAAGGACCTTTCGGTGGACTACCGGGATGATGCCGGAGCGCAGATCTCGGAAAAGAACCCATTTTACTGTGAGCTGACGGCCCAATACTGGGCCTGGAAAAACCTGGATGCGGATTACTACGGATTCTTCCATTATCGGCGCTACCTGTCCTTTCGGAAGCTTCCCCCGGATCAGGACCCCTATGGGAACCTGCTGGAACCGTATATCAGCGAGACGACGGCGGAAAAGCTGGGACTTGACCCCGAAAATATTGAAAAACTGACAGAGCAGTATGATTTCATTCTTCCGGAAGAAAAGGATATCCGAACAATGCCCGGGATGGGGGACAACATGCGCAGCCAGTATTTGGCGACCGGCTATCTCCACGGGGAAGACCTGGATATCATGATGGAGGTCCTGCGGGAGAAGTCTCCGGAAATGGTTCCAATTGCTCAGGCCTATGAGGCAGGGCATAAAACATGGTTCAATAACATGTTTATCGCCAAAAAAGAAATTTTTATGGCCTATTCTGCCTGGCTGTTTGATATTCTGGAGGCGTGCTGCCAGCGGATGAACATGGCGGATTATTCCGTTGAGGCGCTGCGCACGCCGGGCCATCTGGCGGAGCGGCTGATGAATATTTACTTCCGCTATCTGATCAGTCAAAAAAAGTATCGGTATACCGAGCTGCAAACCGTTGTATTCATAAATACAGACCCGGTGGCCCATGTAACCCCGGCGTTTGCGCAGAATAACGTGGCCATTGCATTGTCTGCCAATGATTACTATGTCCCCTATGTGTCTGCGCTGCTGCTTTCGCTGAGGGCGAATATCCACGCGGAGAACAATTATGACATCCTGGTGATGACCCGGGATATCAGCGCCGCCAACCAGAAGCAGCTGCAGAATATTTTCCGGGAGAATGCCAATGTCTGCCTGCGCTTTGTAAACGTGGCGCGGTTTGAAAGCCAATTTAAACACCTGTTCCTGCGAGGGCATTTTGTCTTGGAAACCTATTTCCGGCTGCTTATGCCGGAATTGATGGACCAATACCGGAAGGTCCTGTACCTGGACAGCGATCTTATTCTGAATGCGGACCCGGCAGAGCTCTACAATACGGATGTGGAGGGGTATCTGCTGGCAGCCGCCCATGATGCGGATACGGCGGGACTGTACAATGGCTTCGAGCCAAACAAGAAGTACTATATGGACAATGTCCTGAAAATTAGGGAGCCGTATTCCTATTTCCAGGCTGGCGTGATTCTGTTTAACCTGGAAGAATTCCGCAAGACCTATACAACGGACGAGATGCTGCGGTTTGCGGCGTCCAACAAATGGGAGCTGCTGGACCAGGATGTTTTGAACTACCTGGCGCAGGGGCGGTACAAGGCTGTGGATATGGCCTGGAATGTTATGACGGATTGGCGGAGAATCCGCATTCCCGAAATTATTTCCAGAGCGCCAAAGTACCTTCGGGATGAATATATGAAGGCCCATGAAGCCCCGAAGATTATCCATTATGCCGGTCCGGACAAGCCCTGGCAGCAGCCGTATGCAGATTATGCAGAATATTTCTGGATGTACGCAAGAAAGAGCAGCTATTATGAAGTGCTGATTCAACGGCTTGCTGCGCAGGAGGCTGCGGCGAATGGCAGAACGGATTTGAAGAGAAGAATAAAAAATCGGCTCCGGCGCTATGCGGATCGCATCTTCCCGAAAGGAACAAAGCGCAGAGCATTTTTAAAGAAAATCATATATAGTATAAGGAGAAAGTAATGGAATGGTTGGACTTTACGGAGAAATCCAGTTATAATGCTGCGGAATGCGCGATTCATCTGAATCGTTATTTCACAGCGAAGCAGTACGTTGCCGGAAAACGAGTGCTGGACGTTGCCTGCGGAGAGGGCTATGGCAGCAAATTGCTGAAAAGCTGGGGTGCAGAATCTGTAGTCGGCGTTGATATTTCGGAGTCTGCGCTTCAGGTTGCGAACAGCAAATTTGCCGAAGAGGGTATTACTTTTTTGCACCACTCAGCGGAAGAGCTACCGTTTGAAAGCAATAGCTTTGATGTGGTTGTATCCTTCGAAACCATTGAACATCTGGAACATCCGGAGAAGTTTCTCGAGGAAATTAGCAGAGTTGTAAAGTTTAATGGTACCGTGCTTATTTCATGCCCGAATGATAGTTATTACGAAAAAAACGAGCAAGATTATTCAAATCCGTTCCATAAGCGGCAGTATACGTGGTTTGAATTCAAGGAAATTGCGGAAAAGTTTTTAGGTGCGGGAGAGGCCTGGTATTTCGGATTCGCACTCAGGGGAGTTTCGACGATTCCGGCAGAGGCAACCAGAGAACCTGAAACGGATGGCCTTCCTTCAAGCATGACGGAATTGCTGAACTACTCTACCCCGGAGTATGCAGCGCTTCTTCAGGCTGAACGGTACTTGAACCACTGGAATGCTGGCTATTATTTAGGAGTTTGGGGACCGGAGTCGAGCAAACTGGGACAGGGCGGCGTATTTTATCCTGACGAAATCTTCACCCCGGTGGATGACTCCATGAGAGAAGAGATGCTCCGCTGGAAGAAAGAATATAATCAGGAGCTGGCAGATCGGAATATCGAAGTTGAAAAACTCCGGCAGCGGTATCAGGAATCTTTGGCAGAGCGTGAAAAAAAGATCTTGGAATTAGAACAGAATCTGGCACAAGCAAAACTGGAAATGGAGGAGAAAATCTCTGTACAAGCCCAGAAGCACGGGGATTTGCTTCAGGAAAAACAGAATGGGATTGCTGAGCTGGAGAAGCAGGCCGCGAAAGAGGCTCAGAGGTATGAAAATTTGCTTGAAGAAAAACAAGCCGAAATCATCGAGCTTGAGAAACAGGTTGCGAAAGGAAAGACAGCGCTACACACAAGTCAGGTTGAGAGAGAACGTACCTCAAATCTTTTGAAGGTTGCAGAAACGGAAAAACAGTACCTTTGGAATAGAATTAGAGGCTTTGAAACGGCGATACGCCAAAGAGATGAGAGAATATTTGAGCAGGATGAAATTTTGAGATCCAAAGCGGTTAAGCTTGTTTTCCTGTTCTGGAAAATACGGAATAAAATTTCTAAAATATTTGGGAGAAAGTGAGTCGTAGAGATGGCTTTCAATGGAATGAAACCCGGATGGCAAGTCGTTCAAGGACAATATGCAACAAGCGCGGCACATGCTTTTGTTGGCGTAGAGGATTATCCCGGCTTCTTTTCAATGAAGAATATAGGAGATAATGGAGAGAATCTAACAATTGCGGTATTGTCAATGAATAGGGCAGCATTGACAATCAGACTGTATCGATCAATTCTCGAGCAGATACCTGATTTTAGGGGACAGCTGCTAATCGGAGACAATGGATCGTCTAAGGAAGAATTAGCGAAGCTGCATACTGCGTTTTCATATGCACCGTTTAAAACAAGAATACTCGAGTTTGGGCAGAATTATGGTGTTGCGGGAGGAAGAAATAAACTCTTTGCTGCGGTTGAGACGGACTGGTTGATGTCCTTGGACAACGACTTGTATTTTACTTCGAACCCGCTTTTGCAGGCACAAAAGGATATAAATGCTCTTGGCGTGCAATTCCTTGCAATGCCCTTGCTGGATAAGGGAGACTGCAACTCCGGCATCTATGGAGGAAACCTATACCTGGAGCCAAAGGATGGAAAACCCTCTGTTGGTGTCGGGTCGGCCTATCAAATTAGACGTGAGTTTGCGAATAAGCCGATGGATGGATTCTTGTGCACCGGCTTGCCGGGAGGCGCTGCAATCTTAAACAAAGCGACTTTCTTGCAGGCGGGTGGCTTCGAGGGCAATATGTTTGTTGGCTTTGAGGATACGGAGTTCTCCGTTCGCCTGTTCCAGAAAGGCTATAAGGTAGGGTCTTGCGGTATGATCAGCCTGGAACATGACCATCCAAAGGTAGAAGCGGCTGCTGACCGCAAATATGAGCAGACGCGCTTCTCCAACAAACGGTTGCTAGAATCTGCACGTTATTTTGAGCAGAAGCATGGCTTTTATGTATGGAATGCCGCAGTTGCAGAATGGGTCGAGATGCGCCAACAGCAGGTAATCGGGGCGAATCCGGCAAAGAATGTGTCAGAAAAGCGCAAACGGATTGCCTTGGTGATAGATCAGCCCAATTGGGCGCTTGACCATGTGGCGGACCAAATTATAAAAAACCTATCGGATGAGTTTGATTTTTCCAGAATTTACGGGGTTGATATTGACAATTTCACGGATGTATTGATTCTGGCGGAAAAGTGTGATATTGTCCATGTGCTTTGGCGGGGACATTTGGCATCCTTCAATGGCCAGTACTGTCAGCAGCGAATTCGCAATCTGGGACTGTCGCGCGAAGAGTTCATGAAGCGCTATGTGGAGGGCAAGGTCATTTCTACGGAGGTATATGATCATCTTTTGCTGGAAGGCCCTGAATCCGATTTTACGCCGAAGCTTTTTGTGGATGATGACGCGATTTGCACCAACTATGCGGTATCGTCAAAAAAACTATGGGAGATCTACACAAAACGTCCGGGATAGCGGCTACGTCCACAGGCAATTTCCCAGGACCGCGTGCATTTGTCTCTGTTTAGACCGGAGAGGCTCGAGCGCTTTGAGAATGTAAACAAGCGTACTGTACGCTTTGGCTGGGTTGGCAATAGCAAGTGGATGACAGGAGATCTGAAAGGAATCAACACGATTATCAAACCGGCTATTGAAGAACTACAGGCGGACGGCTATGATGTGGAACTGATTACGTCGGACAGACTGAATAAGTTGATTCCACATGAGGAAATGCCAAATTTTTATAATCAGATAGATTGCTATATTTGCGCATCGGTTAGTGAGGGAACGCCAAATCCTGTACTGGAATCTATGGCCTGCGGCGTGCCTGTTATTAGCACGGATGTAGGATTAATCCCGGAAGTGTTCGGCCCAAAACAGATGAAATACGTTTTGGAGGAACGCTCCGTGGAGTGTCTGAAGAAAAAAATGAAACAGCTCATAGACACGGCCGGAAGTTTTCGGGAATTGTCGGGTGAGAATTTGATTTCAATCCAGGAATGGGACTGGAAGATCAAAGCGGAAAATATCAGAGATTATTTTAGGGGGTGCCTGAATGGACAGAAGTTCTGAAAACGAAAAAAGAGAGCATCCATCGGTGGCAGCGCTGGGGGCAGATGTCACGAATACGCCTATGCGAAGCGCACGAAATACCGTGGGGAGGGATTAAAAAAAGCGTGCGTCG
>CAMFMO010000033.1:0-25484 GCA_945963595.1 uncultured Clostridia bacterium
GTGTTTGGGTGCTTTGTTATTTTGGGGGGCGGGGTGTTTTACCTATGTGGGGCTAGTATGGCCGGTGAGCCGGAGACCACCGTTGCAAAAATTATGTGCGGTGCAACCGCCAGCCCCACCTTTGCCCAGGTGGCCGCCATGGCCCCCGTACTGGGCCTGGATTTAAACGTCCTCGCCGGGCTGGAGCCGCCCCCGGTGGACGCCGATGCAGCTGTAGCCAATGCCCGCCTGGAGGGCGCAAACCTGTTAAACGATAACCTCCGGGAGCGCATCGCCCTGTACGAGAGGGGCGTCCATCAGCGCAATATGGCCATCTGCGGCCTACTAGGCTTCCTGGCTTTTTTTGCCGTGGCCTTTGTGTGTTACGTCATCGCGGACTTGCAAAACCCCCAGTACGGGCTGTTCCGCGGCACCGTCCCTCCCTGGGCCTATCTGCTGGTCTTCTTCCCGGTGATCGCCATCCTGATTACCGGCCATATCATCGCCAGCCGCCGCGCCCGGGCGGAGAAAGAAAAGCAATCCCCGGTGTCCAACCTGGACACCGAAGAAAGAAAAGAGAGGTAAATCATATGCAGTGTCCCAAATGCGGCGCGGAAGTCGCCGAAAAAACCAGCTATTGCCCCACCTGCGGCCAGTTTCTGGGCGTCACCAGGTGCCCCGGCTGCGGCGCAGACGTCACCCCCGGCGCGGCCTTTTGCCCGAACTGCGGCGCAGAGCTGCCCAAGACGCCCCAGCAGGCCAAGGATCAAGCCGCGAAGACTGCGCAGCAGCCCCAGCCTGCCCAGCCCCAGCAGCAGCCCACCATCGTCATCAATAACACCAATACCAACACTAACAACGCCCATGGCACCGGCATCGATGCCATGACCTCCCCGAAAAGCCGCTGGGTTGCTCTGGCTCTCTGTTTTTTCCTGGGCGAGTTTGGCGTCCACCGTTTCTACGTTGGCAAGATCGGCTCCGGGATCCTCTACCTCTGCACCTTCGGCCTCTTCGGCTTCGGCTGGCTCATCGACTTCTTCACAATTCTGTTCGGATCCTTCCGCGACAAATACGGCTTCTGGCTCCGCCGCTGATCCTTCAAAATCCGCACGTACCCCGTGCGGATTTTTTTGAAAATATTTCATTTTTTTAGGTTGTGCCCAAATTGGACACAAACAGGGGAGGAGGATCGTATGGAGTGCATCAAGTGCCACGCATCGCTCCCGGAGGGAGCCCTCTATTGCCCGGCCTGCGGCAAAAAGCAGACCGCAACAGAACGAAAAAGCCGGAAGCGCGCCAACGGAGAGGGCAGCGTTTTTCGCTACCGTGCCGGATGGCGTGCCCAGATATTGGTTGGCTATAAGCTGATCAATGGCGTCAGCCGCCCGGTATACCGCACCAAGGCAGGCTTCCAGACCAAACGGGCCGCCCTGGAATATCTGGAGGTCCTCCGGGCCGAGCCCAGCCGCCAGACCCCCACCCTGCAAGCCCTGTGGGAAGAGTACCAAACCGCGGCCTATACAAAGCTCTCCGCCAGCCGCCAGGAAAAATATCAAATCGCCTGGCCCCGGCTGGAATCCATCCAGTATACCCGGATAGATCTCTTGACCACCGCCGATTTGCAAAACGTGATCAACACCAAGGCCCAGACCTATTACCCGGCCCGGGACATGCGGGACCTATTAAGCATCCTTTTTCAAACGGCCATGGCCAACAAATTTGTGGAGATAAACCTTGCCAACTTCCTGGTGCTGCCGGACCGGAACGAAAAAGAGCGGGAACCATTTACAGTTGACGAGGTGGCCGCCCTCTGGGCCGACTACCAGGCCGGGAATTGGTGGACCGGCTATGTGCTGCTGATGTGCTATACCGGCATGATGCCCGGCGAGCTGCTGGCCGCCAGAAAAGACTCCGTGGACCTGGAAAAACGCCTGATCGTCGGCGCAGGCCTAAAAACCCAGGAGCGTAAGAAAAAACCCATCGTCCTTGCTGATGAGCTGATCCCGGTGGTCCAGGCTCTTCTGGATCACACCCCTGGGGACAAGCTGATCCGGATCAATAAAGATAATTTTTATACCGTATATTATGAAACTCTGGCCCGTGCCGGAGTCCGCAAGCTCACCCCATACAGCTGCCGCCATACCGCCGGGACGCTGTTGACAGATGCCAACGTCCGCCCCGCCCTGGTTCAATCCATCATGCGCCACGCCAGCTATACCAGCACCCAACGCTATATCCACGAGTCCATGGACCACGCCCTAGCCGCCGTCAACACCCTGGCAAGCAAGGTGGACACCCAGCGGACCACCGCCGAAAATACCCCTAAGCACCCAGAAACACCCGTTGACAAATAACCGCCAATCTGTTATCATGTTTCTGTCGATAAAAACTGCAACAGCTGGATAATAAAATCTATTACACACGGTTACAATCCGCAAAAAGAAAAGCAAATAATAAAAAGCAAAATCCGTTCTATAACAGCAAATAGGCGGTGAAACGAGAACTTTTCAAACCCTTGTAAAACCCCTGCTAAGGGAGTAGGCGTCTAAAAAGCGCGCGAGGGTTCAAATCCCTCTCACTCCGCCATTTGCCTGTTTTACTTTCTTCGGTAGAACAGGCAATATGTTTATGGAGAGATGTCCGAGTGGTTTAAGGAGCTGGTCTTGAAATCCAGTGACGCGGCAACGCGCCGTGGGTTCGAATCCCACTCTCTCCGCCAACACACTCTGGAAGTATACACCCAATCAGTCAGCCACACCGTTAATATAGCAAATTGACGGATGGCTGGCTGAACCAGATTGTGCAGATCGACGCAGTAGGACGGCCCGTAGGCTGACACCTTCTCGATAACTTTGTCCATATAACTACGGGGAGTTCCAGTCCCTGTAGTGTTTATAGTGGGGTAGGCGGATATGCGAAAGCGTATCCGCCTTTTGTCATTCCCATCGATTGCAGCCTTCCCGAAAAACGCAACCGAAAAGAATGGGCTTTCGCCAAAATGTATGAAACTATCCGACAGGAAGCAGAATATTTCGGAGCTTTTCCCAAAAATGATATGCCGCCCGGTTTTTCTATTGACATTTCCTGCTTGTTTCACTATTATTATATCGATAAATAAATACTTTATGGAGGTACTTCTTATGAAAGTTGCTTTTTTTGATACAAAACCCTATGACGTTCCCGGCTTCGACCACTACGCTGCCGCTGCCGATCTGGAAATCAAGTATTTTGAAACCCGGCTCAATGCGGACACCGTCTCCTTGGCTTCCGGCTTTGATGCCGTGTGCGTCTTCGTCAACGACACCGTGGATTCTGTCGTTGTGGAGAAGCTCTATGAAATGGGCGTGAAGGTTATCGCCCTGCGGTGCGCCGGCTTCAACAATGTGGATATCCGGGCAGCGAGCGGCAAGCTCCCCGTCTACCGGGTGCCCGCCTACTCCCCCTATGCCGTTGCCGAGCACGCCATGGCCCTGCTGCTGACCATCAACCGCCGCACCCACAAGGCCTATATCCGCACCCGGGACTTCAATTTTAGTCTCCAGGGCCTGGCAGGCTTTGATCTCCACGGCAAGACCGTTGGCATCATCGGCACCGGCAAAATCGGCCGGGTCTTCGCCGATATCTGCAAGGGCTTCGGCATGAACATTCTGGCCTACGATAAGTTCCCCGCAACGAACAGCGGCCTGCACTATGTGGACCTGCCCGAGCTCTTTGCCAAGTCCGACATCATCTCCCTGCACTGCCCCCTGACGGAGGAGACCCGGCATATCATTGATGCCGCTTCCATCGACCAGATGAAGAAGGGTGTCACCATTATCAATACCTCCCGGGGCGCTCTGGTGAACACCGAGGACCTGATCACCGGCATCAAGGACAAGAAGGTGGGCGCGGCCTGTCTGGACGTTTACGAGGAGGAGGGCGACTTCTTCTATGAGGACTTCTCCGGCCACATTGTCCAGGATGACAAGCTGGTGCGGCTCATTGCCATGCCCAACGTCATCGTCACCTCTCACCAGGCCTTCCTGACCCAGGAGGCCCTGGACAGCATCGCCTCCACCACTGTAGACAATCTGAAGCAATTCTTCGCGGGCACGCCCAACGCCTCCACCGAGGTCCGCTACACCGCCCAGTAAGGAAAACTTTTTCTTTCGACAGAATCCCCTTGTAATCCCGGGCTGAAATTCGCTATTCTTGACGATGGTGGACATCCCCCCGGCAAAAGCGACAGTCTGCCAAAGCGCCGCCCCGGCTCTCCCCCGGGACGGCGCTTTTTAGTGGGGCTACACGACACGATTCAGCCGCAGCAGTCAACGGGCATTAGCCCACCGGGATCAGAATCATTTTCTCCTTTTCCGGTTCCCCCTCCAATTGGTTGGCCTCCAGGATGGCCTCCACGGTGGAGCCGTGGGTTTTCGCCAGGGTCCACAGGTCCTGCTCCCCTGCTCTGCACAGAATCAGAGAGGGGCTGTCTGTCTGCTTTGGCTGGAGCTCGCCCAGCTCTATGGCGCTTACCTGATGAATGCCCTTCCCGCCAAGAACCGTCAGGCAGAAGGCGCAGCCGCCTGTCAGCTGCCCGGCAGCGGGATTCAGCTGAGGCTGCGTACCCTGGAAGGCCGTTACAGCAAGCCTTCCGTCTTCCCTGGCAGGGAGCGCACAGGTTCCCTGCCAGCGCAGCAATGCGGCGTTCAGGCTTTCCCCCTGCCGGTAGAGTAGCTGGGCGGAGCCGGAAGCCTCCAGACGGATGCCTTCCTCCGTCCGGTCCCAGACAGGCTCTTCCCACATGCCAAACAGGTCCAGCGCATTGTCCGCATCCTCCGGCAGAGCTGTGTCCGCGCTGACAGTCTCCCAGCGGCGGTCCAGAATTGCGCAGACATCCACCGTATCCCAGCTGAGCTTCACCTCTCTGTGGGGGCTGTAGGCGTCCGTCAAAAGCTCCAAATTCGTTACATCGCTGATGGCATACTGGGCGGTAATGCCCAGTTTCAAACGGGTCTGCCCTTCGGCATCGTTTTCCGTCTCCAGATTGGTGATGCAGAAGGAGATATCCGCTTCCCCATCAGAGCCGTAGGCCTTCTCCAGTTGGATAAGCTGAGAAAAGGGCAGCGTGAAATGGCGGCTGACAGGCATCCCCTCTTCCGTCAGGAACAGCCCATGGACCTCCGTACTGCCCCGGAAGGCAAGCTTATCCCCCACCACCTTTCGGTCCGTCAAAAGGCACTGAGCGGTGCAGGAGACGATTTTCCCTGTTCCCTCCCCGGATAGGGGCAGATTGTCCTCCAGGACAAAGCCCTTCTCCCCTGCCTCAGCATAAAGCCGCAGAGGGCACTGCTCTCTACGCAAAAGCACATCCTCAGGCAGTTCTCCGGCAACGCTGTATTCCGCTTCCCTCCGGCACAGAGCTATGCAGCTTATCCCAAGGCCTGCACGGACCAAGAGCTTTCTGGGGGATACGGACCGGGCGTCCAGAGTGCGCACAATAGGCTGCACCAACACTGTGCCATCCGGGCTTCCCTCCGGCAGGTCCCATTTTCCCTGAAAGCCAATCCACCCGTCCAGGGCTCTGGGCTGGGAGCCGTCCTCCGGCGCATAGAGCACCCAGACCAGCACCCCGCCGCTGATGCTGACGCCATCGGCTCTCCATTCCTTGCTGCGCAGCACGCTCTGGCCCCAAACCCCCAGGACCTTTCCGATATCCGGCATTCCCTCCGGCAGCCGGATCTGCTGGGTCTGCTCCAGCTCTCTGCCGGAGCAGACCACCGGCTCCAGATAGGAAAGCGGCTCCTTTTTCAGTTGCATCTCCATAGCATTCACTCCTTCAACCAACAGCGGATTCCCATTTCTGCTGCCAATATATGCCCTCGAAAAGAGCTTTATGCCTCTATCTTCCCCGGAGAACGCAGCAGCCGACGGTGAGCAGCACAGCCCCCATAAGCACGCAAAGAAATGTCGAGCTGATCCATGTCCCCAGCAATATCCCGATTCCCAGCGCCGCCAGGCAGCACCCATGCAGCTGTCTTTTTCGACACACGCAAAAAACACCCCCCGCACAGTGTATGCAGGGGGTATATGCTTTATGGGTGAGAAAGGATACCGGTCAGCCGCCCAGGTAGGCCTTGCGGACTTCGTCGGACTTGGCCAGCTCTGCGCCGGTACCCGTCAGGGTGATGGAGCCGGTTTCCAGAACGTAGGCACGGTCCGCAATCTGCAGGGCTTTTCTGGCGTTCTGCTCCACCAGCAGAATGGTGGTGCCGGACTTGTGCAGCTCCTTGATAATGCCGAAAACCTGATCCACAATGATGGGGGCCAGGCCCATAGAGGGCTCGTCCAGCATCATCAGCTTGGGATGGGACATCAGCGCCCGGGACATGGCCAGCATCTGCTGCTCGCCGCCGGACAGGGTACCTGCCACCTGCTTGCGCCGCTCCTTTAGCCGGGGGAAATAGTTGAAAACCATTTCCAGGTCCTTGGGATCAACGGTCTTATTGATGTAAGCGCCCATTTCCAGGTTCTCCTGAACGGACATTTGCAAAAAGATTCGACGTCCTTCCGGGACATGGGCCAGGCCCGTGCGCAAGAGTTTATAGGCCTCTGTATGGGTGATGTTCTGGTCACAGAAGGTGATGGTACCCGTGCGGGGGTGCATCAGGCCGGATACGGTTTTCAGAATAGTGCTCTTGCCTGCGCCGTTGGCGCCGATCAAAGCCACAATCTCGCCGTCACCCACCTCAAAGGACACGTTCTTCACGGCATGGATGGCGCCGTAATAGACATCGATGTTTTCAACCTTCAGCATTTGCAGCGCCCTCCTCCTTGCCTAAGTAGGCCTCGATAACAGCGGGGTTGGTCCGGATCTCCTCCGGGGTGCCCTTAGCAATAATGCGGCCGTAGTTCACCACGGCGATAGCCTCGCAGACGTTCATGACCAGGTTCATATCGTGCTCAATGAGGAAGATGGCCACATGGAAGGTATCCCGGATGCGGCGGATCTGATGCATCAGCTCGGTGGTCTCGCTGGGGTTCATACCGGCGGCGGGCTCGTCCAGAAGAATGACGGAGGGGTTGGTTGCCAGCGCCCGGACGATCTCCAGCCGACGCTGGACGCCATAGGGCAGGCTGCCCGCCTTGGCAGAGGCAAACTCCGTCAGGCCCATGAAGTCCAGCAGCTCCATGGCCTTCTCATTGGCCTTCTTCTCTGCCTTGTAGTAGCCGGGCAGATGGAGCACACTTTCCAGGAAGGAGCACTTGATGTCGTTGTGCATACCCACCTTCACATTGTCCAGCACGGACATATCCGTAAACAGGCGGATATTCTGGAAAGTACGGGCAATGCCCAGCTTATTGACCTTGTGGACCGGCATGCCCTTGATATCAATGCCGTTGACCAGGACACTGCCCCGGGTGGGCTGATAGACGCCGGTGAGCAGGTTGAAGATGGTGGTCTTGCCTGCACCGTTGGGGCCGATGAGGCCGGAAATCTCGGTTGGGCCGATGGTGATATTGAAGTTATCCACGGCGGTCAGGCCGCCGAAGTCGATGCCCAGATTTCGCACATCCAGCACGGGCTGCTTGCCCTGGTCCTGCTCACGGACAAAGGTAACGGTGGGCACCTTCAGAATTTTCTTGGAATACTCATTCATTGGAAGCTGCCTCCTTCTTCTCTTTCCGGAACAGGCCGGAAACCTTGTCCACTGCAACGGACACCGCATCCTTGACCTTGGGGGACCAGGTGAAGAGCATGACAAGAATCAAAACGATGGCGTAGATGATCATTCGGTAATCCTGCAGGCCGCGCATGGCCTCCGGCAGGATATAGAGCACGGTGGCGGAAATGATGGAGCCCAGGATATTGCCCATGCCGCCCAGGACCACAAATACCAGAATGTTGATAGAGGTATTGAAGTTGAACTTGGAGGCGGTGATGGAGCCGTAGTTCATGGCGTACAGGGCACCGGCCATACCGGCCAGGAATGCGGAGACCACAAAGGCCTTCATGCGGAAGGCGGTGACATTGATGCCCACGGACTCCGCAGCGATCCGGTTATCCCGGACAGCCTTGATGGCCCGGCCTTCCTTGGAGTTGATCAGGTTCTGCACCACGAACAGGGTGAAGAGGATCAGCACGAAGCCGATTGCAAAGGTAGAGAGCTTGGTAATGCCCGTAGCGCCCCTAGGACCGGAGATGATCATCTTTCCGCCCTCGGCCAGGGTCAGTCCCTCGGTCTTGAGGGTGGCGTGCAGACCGGTTTCATCCACACCCAGGTAGAGGTTGCCGAAAATATTCTTCATGATCTCGCCAAAGGCCAGGGTCACAATGGCCAGATAGTCGCCCCGGAGCCGCAGCACAGGAATGCCGATAACAAAGCCAACCAGGCCCGCCAGTACACCGCCGACGATCATGCCAATCACCAGCCGCAGCACCCCATTGGGCACCGCCTCGGCCAGCAGAGACGTGACAATAATGCCTATAAACGCGCCGATGCCCATGAAGCCCGCATGGCCCAGGCTCAGCTCACCGCAGATACCCACCAGCAGGTTCAGGGAAACTGCCAGAACAATATAGGCACAGGCCGGAACCAGGAAGCCCTTGGTGGTGCTGTTCAGCTTGCCCTGAGCGGACAGAAGCTGCAAAATGATGAATGCAACCGTCACCAGGATATAGGTGGATGCATTTTTGATTTGATCTCGATTCAGCTTTTTCTTCATAGGGCGCACCTCAAACCTTCTCCTGGACCTGCTTGCCCAGCAGACCCGCAGGCTTCACCAGCAAAATGACGATCAGCACAGCGAACACAATGGCATCGCTGAACTGGGGGCTTAAGTAGGCCTTGCTGAAGGTCTCGATGATACCCAGCAGGATACCACCCAGCATAGCGCCGGGGATGGAGCCGATGCCGCCGAAGACCGCCGCCGTAAAGGCGCGGATGCCGGGCATGGAGCCGGTAGTGGGCTGCAGAGTGGGTACGGTGGAGCACAGCAGCACGCCTGCTATGGCCGCCAGGGCGGAGCCGATGGCAAAGGTGGTGGAGATGGTCTTGTTCACGCTGATGCCCATGAGCTCGGCGGCCTCCCGGTCCTCGGAAACGGCCCGCATGGCCTTGCCGGTACGGGTGCTGCCGGTGAACCAGGTCAGACCAACCATGATGATGATGGAGGCAATGATGGTCACGATGACCTCCCCCGTGATGACCAGCTGGCCGTCAAACAGCCGCAGGGGCTGGAAGGTGACGATGCTGGTATAGTTCTTGGGGCTGGAGGACCAGATGAGCTGGGCGGCGTTTTGCAGGAAATAGCTGACGCCGATGGCCGTGATCAGCACCGCCAGGCTGGGGGTTCCCCGCAGAGGCTTATAGGCCAGAGCCTCGATAAGCATGCCCAGCACGGTACATATCGCCATAGCCGCCAGGATGGAGACCACAACAGGCAGCCCTAAGTAATTGGTGACGCAGAAGGAAATGTAAGCGCCCACCATGATGATGTCGCCGTGGGCGAAGTTCAGCATTTTGGCAATGCCATAAACCATGGTGTAGCCCAAGGCGATGATGGCATACACGGAGCCAATGCTGATGCCGTTAATCAGATACTGAATGATTTTCATGAAATCCCCTCTCTTTGTTTCAACAGCCTATGACAGCGTCAAGGCCTTGCCGTTCTCATAGGCTGCTGATATAGGGCTGTTAAAAAAGTCATGTCATTCCGAGCCAGTGCGCACACTGGCGTGGGAATCCCCCAGATCTTCAAACTGCTTATGTAGAAGATATGGGCTTTCACCCCTAACCGGGGGATTGCCACACCAGTGACATCGGTCACTGGTTCGCAATGACACTGTTTTTTAACAGCCCAGGTATAATCAGTCCATGGGAACGTACACGCCGTTCTCAACAACCACAGCGGCAGGAGACTTGGAGATCATGCCGTTCTCGTCCCAGTGCATGCCGGTGCCTGTCAGGCCGTCAACGGTCATGGTGGCGAACTGTGCCTTCAGAGCATCGCAGATCTCGGAAGCGGACTCATTGCCCGTGATACCGGCAGCGGTCATGGCATCGTAGATTGCGTAGATGACATCGTAGCCGTCAGCTGCAAACTGGTTGGGCACCAGCCCGTCCATCTTCTCCTTGAACTTAGCAACGAAAGACTGGGTAGCCTCGTCGGTGGCGTTGGCATCGAAGGGGGTCATCAGAGCCAGGCCCTCGGCCAGAGAGGTGTCGAAGCCTTCCACGGTCAGGATGCCGTCCATGCCATCGCAGCCGAAGAACTTGGGTGCGTAGCTGATGCGGTTGGCGTAGGTCAGGATCTGAGAAGCCTCGGTGTAGTAGATGGGCAGGAAGACCAGATCGGCGCCTGCATCCTGGCACTGGGTAACCTGGGTGGACAGATCAGCCTTGTTGTCAGCGGTGAAGGAAGTGGTAGCGACGATCTCAACGCCCAGCTCTACAGCCTTGGCTTTGAAGCCGTTGTACAGGCCGGTGGAGTAGTCATCGGAGGAATCGTAGATGATGCCGACCTTGGAGCCGGTATACTTGGTGGAGACCAGCTCGGCCGCGGAAGCGCCCTGGTTGGGGTCGGTGAAGCACATCTGGAAGACGTTGTCGCCGCTGGTTGCCAGAGCCTCGGCAGAGGCGGAGGGAGTCAGGTTGAACATATTGTCAGCCACGGATTCGGGAGCCACCGCCAGAGCGGAGCCGGTGGTGACCTGACCGGCCATGACCTGCATGCCCCAGTCCTTCAGGACATTGTAGGCGGAAACGGCCTTCTCGCCGTCGGCCTCGTCATCCTGTGCGTTGAACTCGATCTGCAGGCCGCCCTTGGCGTTGATCTCCTCAACGGCGACCTCCATGCCGGCCTTCACGGCCAGGCCATAGGCGGAGGCACCGCCGGTCAGAGGGCCGGACATGCCGATCTTTACGGTGCCGGTGCCTTCGGCAGCGGCGGCGGTCTCACCGGCAGCAGCCGTGGTCGCGGCGGCGGTGGTGGAAGTGCTGGAAGAGCTGTTGCCGCAGCCTGCGAAGGAAGCGGCGACCAGGGCCAGAGCCATGGTCAAAGCAAGTACCTTTTTCATGTTTCTTTTCTCCTTTACTTATAAAACTACAAAAAAGTGGCTGCGCAACGCAGCCGCTTCTTCATACGGATGATGAATCCCCGGCTGCTCTCAGTTCTGGATAATAATGGGTAGCAGGCGCAGAACTTCTACCCGCAAACCGGCCAGAAGAAGCTGAGAAAACCGTCAACGCGCAGGCCGCCGAACAGGCGCTGTGAAACTGTGCATTTGCCATTTCCATTTCGGTGACCTCCTTGTTTGATGTGCCCATATTGTATCTCACTCAAGGACATTTGTCAACAAGGTAAACACGACATATAACGCTTCACAATTCCTTAATTTTTTGTGCAAAAATACCAAGGCGCATTTGTCTCTCTCATTCGGACAGCTGTCTGCCGGGAAAAGAAAAAGCTCCCCTTTCGGGGAGCTCCTTATCCGCGGCTGTCCAGCTCTGTCTTGCAGGCCTGGAGGACCTGGGACAGGACCGGCACGCAGGTGGCGCTGCCGTAGCCGCCGTTTTCCACCACTACGATAAAGGCCAGGGGGTAGCTTTCGTCCATCACAAAGCCTGCAAACATGGCGTTGGACTTCTGCCCGCCGCCCAGCTGGCTGGTGCCGGACTTGGCGCAGACGGAAAGGCCCGGGAAATTGCCGTCGCCATAGATGGTCTGCACATTGTTGCGGAGGAACTGCTGCAGCTTCTTTGCCGTATCCTCCCCCATAATGCGGCCGGTGCTCTGGGCTGAGGCGGTATACACTGCCTCTCCCCCCCGCTCCACGGAGGCCACCAGATAGGGCTCCACGCCCTTCCCGCCTGCGGCAACGGTGCCCAGGAAGGTCATGAACCGGGCGGGGTTGATGAGGTCGGAGTGCTGGCCGATGCAGCTCCAGGCAAAGGACGCGCCGCCGGTATCGGCAATGTCATAGTTACCTTTGGCGCTGGTCACGCCGTCGAAGGACACGGCATCCGTAATGCCGTACTTGGCAACGTACTTCTCCATATTCTTCCGGCCCACCAGCTGGGCGATCTGGGCAAAGGAGCAGTTGCAGGAGTGGGCCAGAGCACCCTTCAGGTCCAGGGTGCCGTGGGCCGTCTCGCAGGTGACGGCCTCGGTGCCGTACTCATAAGCGCCGTCGCAGTAGAAGGTCCTGCTCTCGATATCCGGCACACATTCCAGAGCCGCAGCGGTGGTGACGATCTTGAAGATGGAGCCGGGAACATAGGTGGATTGCAGAAAGCGATTGAGGTACACGCCCTCGTAGGCCCCGGTGGTGTCTCCGGCAATATCCGGCACATTGTCCGGGTCGTAGGTGGGAGAGGTCACCGCGCAGAGCAGCTCCCCGGTTTTGTAATTGTAAACACCCACGGTCCCCTTCCGCCCGTTCAGTGCCCGAAGGGCCGTATTCTGCACAGAAGCGGAGAGGGTCAGCTTCTCAACGCCCGTACTCCCGGCATAATCGTAAAGGCCGTCGACCTTGTCATAGCCTGCCAGCAATGCTGCATAGTTGGCAACGGCCTTGGCCTGGATGCTGCCCTTTCGGTCCCCCAGCCAGTGCATGGTGGAAGCCCGGGTCTCGGCGTTGTCGGAATAGTGCCGCCCGTCGGAGATATCCAGCAGGACATTCCCGTCCCGGTCCACCACGGTGCCGTTACCCAGGTTGCTGTGGTTATAGACATGGGGCGAGCCTGTGGAGACCACCCACTGGTCTGCTTTCAGCGCATACTCCCCTGCAAAAAACAACATTCCGCCCAGAAGCAGCACCACGAAGACGGCCATCATCCAGGTTCTCTTGGTAACTCTGTTCATAGTAAACTCCTATTTGTGAAAGCGCACGGCGAAGCTGGCATTCTGCCGGGTGTCTGCCGCCTTGACGAAGGCCAGCAGGCCCCAGGCCCCGATCATGCTGGTGCCGCCGTTGGAGAGGAACGGGAAAGTAACCCCCGTAAAGGGCAGAATATCCACCGTGCCCAGGCAGTTTAGAGATGCCTGGATCAGCAAGATCCCCGCCGCAGTGCAGCCCCCGATGCAGTAAAAGCTGCTGCGGGACACCCGGGAGGTCCGGATTGCGAACAGCCCCAGGGTGGAGATGGCCAGAACCATCTGCACCGCCACCAGCAGGCCCCATTCCTCAGAAATGGTTGCAAAGACGATGTCCGAATCCGCCGCAAAGACCTTTTGCAGATACCCGTTGCCCGGTCCCAGGCCGAAGAGGCCCCCGGAGGCGATGCACATAATGGCCTGGGTCTGCTGGTAGCCGGAATTATAGGGGTCGTCCCAGATATGCCGCCAGGTGGCGAACCGGCTCAGAGCGTGGGGGGCAATGCGCAGGGCCAGTACTCCCGCAAAGCCCAGGGCCGTGCAGGCCAGAGCGATGGTGCCCATGCTGCCGGAACGCAGATAGGCGATGATGAGAAAGGCGCAGAAGAAGATCAGCGCCGTGCCGAAGTCGTTCATCAGCGCCAGCAGGCCGCAGATGACCACGGAATAGGCAATGAAGAGGATCAGATTCCGCTTGTTCATGATCCGGTCCATGGTGGAAGCACCGGCGTACACAAAGCAGACCTTGCTGAGCTCCGAGGGCTGCAAGGACAGATTTCCGATGACCAGCCAGTTCTTCGCGCCGTAGTATTCCTTGCCGAAGAGCAGCGTCACCACCAGAAAGCCCACACCGGCCAGCACCGCCAGATAGCGGAAGCGCTTGGCCCGCTCCAGGTCCCGGAGCGACCAGCCGATGAGCAGAAACATCAAAACGCCCAGAACCATGGCCGCGGACTGCTTGCCCAGCTCCCCGGGCTTCACCGTGGCAATGGCTGCCGCACCCAGGGTGCACAGGAAGAAGGCCAGAGTCTCTACTTCAAAGGAGCGGCGGCGTATAGCCAGATAGAAAAAGAACAGCACCCACTGGCACACTGCCACGGTGCCGAAGCCCAGAACATAGGCCTTGAACTCCTCTTCCGGCCCATTCAACAGGAAGCCTATCAGCATCACTGCCTGCAAAAGCGTGAGAATCAGCAGACCCAGCAGGCCGCTCCAGCCGCTGGAGCCCCCGGTGCGCAGCTGAGACTGGAGCTGCTCCTGCCGCTTGGTAATGGGCTGGAGCTCCATATCCACGCCGCCGATGGAGATCACGTCTCCCTCGCCGATGGCCCGGATGTCCACGCGCTCCCCATTGACCCAGGTGCCGGTTTTGGAGCTGGCATCCATAATGGTCCAGCTGCCGTCGTCATAGCGGGTGAGAACGGCGTGGTTTCTGGATACCGTGGACAGTGCAACCGTAATATCGCTGCTTTTGGCTCTGCCGATGACGTTCTCCCAGTGGGTCACCGCCACCTGGGTGCCGTCCGTAAATTTCAGCCAGGCCCAGATCTCCGGCTCTCTGCGGAAGGAGATCAGGGGCCTTGCGCAGTGCAGCAGCAGCCAGACCCCAAGGGCTGGCACAAGATAGCGGGAAACGGCCAGAAAGACCGCTGCATAGGTCTCCCTGGACTGCTGCACCAGGTTCAGGAGCGTTTGAAGATCCTGCATTCTTCCCCCTCCTTTCTTTTCATAGGCTTTCCAGACTCCGCAGCAGAGCGATTTCCTGCCGGTAGCCGGGAAGCTCGTTGGGTGTTTCCAGAATCATGGGCTTTCCCTTGAGCTTTGGGTGGTTGACAATTCTGCGGAAGGTCTCCTCCCCCAGGGAGCCCTTGCCGATGCATTCGTGCCGGTCCTTGTGGCTGGCGAAGGGGTTCTTGGAATCGTTCAAGTGCAGGGCCTTTAGCCTGTCCAGGCCGATGATTTGGTCAAATTCCGCAAGCACGCCGTCCAAGTCGTTCACAATATCATAGCCCCCGTCATACACATGGCAGGTGTCCAGGCAGACGCCCAGCCGGGGGCTGTCCACTGCGTCCAGGATGGCCCGGAGCTCTTCGAACCGGCCGCCTACCTCGCTGCCCTTTCCGGCCATGGTCTCCAACAGAACCTCCACGGGGTAGTCCGGCTCCAGAGCCTTCCGCAGCGCTGCCGCCATCTGGGCAATTCCGGTCTCAGCCCCCAGCCCCACATGGCTGCCAGGATGGAAATTATAGAAGTTCCCCGGCAGCGCCGCCATCCGGCGCAGATCGTCCGCCAGGACCTCCGCCGCAAAGGCCCGGGCCTCCTCCTTGGCAGAGCACAGGTTCATGGTGTAGGCCCCATGAGCAACCAGAGGGCCGAAGGTGTTGGCTTTCAGCATTTCCAGGGCTCTGGCCGCATCCTCGAGGTTTTCCGCCTTGGCGCTGCTGCCTCTGGGGTTCCTGGTAAAGAAGGCAAAGGTATTGGCATTTAGCTCCATAGCCTGCCGCACCATGGCGGCATAGCCCTTGGAGGCGGAAAGGTGACATCCCAGTGTAAGCATCGTATATCCCTTCTGCCTGCCGCCTGACCGGATGGGCAGGGGCAGCGCACTGATTTTTGCCTATGGTATCATATTTGCGCCAAAAAATCAAATTAACGTTTTCCTTTTCCAAAAGCTGTGGTATAATGGCATGCAAAAAAGAGAGAGGATGGGGTGCAGTTGCCAAAATCGGATAGCCAAAAGCTAAAAATTCTGTATATCCTGGACTACCTGCAAAAAAACTCCCACCAGGATCACCCGGTGAGAGCATCGGAGCTTGTAAAAATGCTGGAAGGCCACGGAATCCTCTGTGACCGGAAAACCGTTTATTCGGACATTGCCGCATTGCAGGACTTCGGCATTGACATTCTCACCTACCGTGGCAAAAACGGCGGCTATTATATCGGCGAGCGCCAGTTCCAGCTGCCGGAATTGAAGCTGCTCATCGGCGCGGTGCAGTCCAGCCGGTTCCTCACCGAGGAGAAGTCCCTGGAGCTCATTGATAAGCTCTGCCGTCTGTGCAGTCAGGAAGAGGCTGAGCAGGTCCGCCGGAATGTGGTGGTGGCGGGGCGAATCAAGAACATGAACCAGTCTATCTACTATGATGTAGACACCATTCAGGAGGCCATTTTCCAGAACCGGCAGATCTCCTTCCGCTACTTCGACTGGGGACTGGACGGAAAACCAAAGTACCGGGACAGGGACTATACCGCCAGCCCCTACGGCCTCTACCAGGACAATGAGAACTGCTACCTTCTGGCCCTCTCCCCCCGCCACGGCGTCACCGCCTACCGGGTGGACCGGATGAACAGCATCGCCCTGCTGCCCCGGGAGCGCACCCCCTGCCCGGAGCTCACCGGCCAGGCCCTGAACGACTACGCCCAGAAGCGCTTCCATATGTTCGATGGCGAAACCGTTTCCGTGAAAATGCGGTTCCACACGAGCCTGATCAATGTGGTCATGGACCGGTTCGGCAGCGGCACCATGCTGTTTCCCGATGGCGAGGACCACTTCGTTTTCACCGTGGATGTGGCGGAATCTCCTCAGTTCTACAGCTGGGTCATCGGCTTCGGCAGCAAGGCCCAGATCCTGCACCCGGCCCGCATCCGGAAGGCCTGCCTGGGACTGTGTCGGGAGGTGATGGCTCAGTACGGTTCCTCCACCGGGTCAGCCAACGAGAACGACTGAAACACCTGGCTCCATACCACCTGAGAGGTTTTTTCCGGGTCGGCTGGCCGCTGGACGGACAGGCAATAGTGATAATTCCCGTCGTCCAGGATCACCGCCCGGCCCAGGCGGTCCCCCTCCTCTCCGGCGCAGGCCCAGACGAACTCATAGCGCTTCATACCGTCCTCCGTCCGGGTCTCCAGCACCGTCAGCTCTTCGGCTGTCCTGCCGCTAAGGGCCTGTAGAGTCCCATTCAGGTCTCCCCCATCCAGGGTCTCCACGGCGATTTCATAGTCATCCGTCACATACAGCTGTCCCGCATCCGTTTCCAGTGCCGCCTCTGCCTGGCCGGGCAGCTCCACGGAGATCTTCCTGGGCTGGGCCAGAACCGGCACATCCATTTCGTCCGCCACCGTCTCCATGGTCTCCGTCTTCCCGCAGCCCGCCAGGAAAAGTGCCGCCAGCATTGCAATCAAAACCCGCTTTTTCACCAAAATCCCCTCCAGAAAGGTCTACCCATGAAAGAAATCCTTGCCTTGTACCTGCTGATAATCAATGCCCTTGCCTTCCTACTTATGCTTCTGGACAAATACAAAGCCAGGAAAAACCTCTGGCGCATCCCGGAGGCAACCCTTATGGGTGTTGCCGCCCTGGGCGGCAGCATTGGGGCCCTGCTTGGAATGTATACCGTCCGCCACAAGACCCGCCACAGGAAATTCACCCTGGGCATCCCGGCGATTCTCATTGCCCAGATCGCGCTGGCGGTGCTGGTGTATCAGCTATCGGCTAAAAGGCTGCCCTGAAAGGGGAGGCAAACTTTGCCCCCTGCCGCATTTTGCGCGGCAGGGGGCATACACTTTATATCTTGCTTTCCAGCCAGTGGAGCATTTCTTCCCGGCCCTCGTCCGTCATGGGGAAGTCCTTCTCCTCCTCCATGGTGCTCTTTTCATAGCAGAAAAGGCCGTGCCAGTAGGCCGCATGGAGACTGGAGGCGCCGAAGTCCACCTCTTTTGGGGTTGCCATAACCACCTCCGGCACAATGCGGAAGCGAAACAGGTCCTTGGAGCCGGTGAAGATATTGTTCATGGCAAAGGTGTGCAATGTGGGAAGAAAAATTTTGCTTTCTTCCATATTACTCTGCCATCAGGCTTTCCATCTCGTCCAGCAGCTCGCCGAAGAGCTTCAAAGCGTCGTTCACAGGGGCGGGGCTGGTCATGTCCACACCGGCGCCCTTCAGCAGGTCGATGGGGCTCTTGGAGCAGCCGCCGGACAGGAAGCCCAGATAGTCCTTCACAGCGGGCTCCCCCTCCCGCAGAATGCGGCGGGACAGGGCAATGGCGGCAGAATAGCCGGTGGCATACTGGAAGACATAGTAATTATAGTAGAAATGAGGGATTCTGGCCCACTCCATGGCGATCTGATCGTCCACCACCATATCTTCGCCGTAGTACAGCTTGCACAGCCGGGCATACTCAGCACAGAGCATATCGGCGGTCAGGGTCTGGCCTGCGTCCACGGCTGCGCCCATGAACTTCTCAAACTCAGCAAACATGGTCTGGCGATAGATGGTGCCCTTGAACTGATCCAGGAAGTGGTTGATCAGGAAGGCCCGCTCCTTCTTGTCGGTGGTCTTCCTCAGCAGGTACTCCATGAGCAGGGCCTCGTTGCAGGTGGAGGCCACCTCGGCCACGAAGATCACATAGTCGGAGTCGATGGGGTTCTGGTGCTTGTTGGACAGGTAGGAGTGCAGGGCGTGGCCCATCTCGTGGGCCAGGGTGAACTGGCTGTCCAAGGAGCCGGAGTAGTTCAGCAGCACGAAGGGATGGACCTTGGTGCCTGCGGAGTAAGCGCCGCCCCGCTTGCCCTGGTTTTCATAGACATCAATCCAGCGGTTCTCAAAGCCCTCCTTCAGAATGGCCCGGTAGCCGTCGCCCAGAGGATACAGAGCATCATACACGGTCTGCTTGGCCTGGGCAAAGGGGATCTTGGCGGGCTCGTCCTTGAGGAGCGGGGTATACACATCGTAGAAGTGCAGCTCGTCCACGCCCAGCAGCTTCTTGCGCAGGCGGACATAGCGGTGCATCTTGTCCATGTTCTGGTGGACCGCCTCGATCAGATTGTCGTAGACGGATACGGGCACATTGGTGCGGTCCATGGCTGCTTCCCGGGCAGAGCCGTACTTCCGGGCCTCGGCGAAGAACTTCTGCTGCTTGTTCTGAGCATCCAGCAGACCGGCGGCGGTGTTGCGCATTCCGCCCAGGGTGTTGTACAGGTTTTCATAGGCGCTCTTGCGCAGGGCCCGGTCGCCGCTCTCCTCCAGGGGCACGAAGGTGCTCTGGCTCAGGGCATGGGGCTTTCCCTCGCTGTCCACGGCATCGGGATAGCGCATATCGGCGTTGATGAAGCTGCCGAAAACGGTGTCCGGGGCGTTGGCCATCTCCCCGGCGGCGGCCAGCAGCCGCTCTTCTGCGGCGGAGAGGGTGTGTGCCTTTCTGCGGCGCTCGTTGTTCAGGTAGCGGCGGTAGCGCTCCAGCTCAGGAGCAGCCTTGTAGAAGCCCTCCAGAGTCTCCTCGGGAATGGCCATAATCTCAGGGGTAGAAAAGCTGAACGCGGCGCTGACGGCGGTGAGCACGCCCATGAGCTTGCCAACCATGGCCTGATAGGTGGCGTTGCGGGTGTCCTGGTCCGCTTTGCGCATGGCATAGTTTGCCAGCAGCTCGGTCTGGCCGTCCACGTCCTCTACCAGGTGCAGGAATGCGCAGAGGGTCTCGCCGCTCTCACCCAGCTTTCCGGCAAAGGCTGCGGCCTGATCCTTTCGCGCAGCCAGGGCAGAAAGCGCCTGCTCCCAGCTTTCGTCAGAGGAGTACAGGTCCTCCAGCGCCCAGGTATCCTCCTGAGGAATCTGATCACGGGTACGAATGGTTTCGGAATTCGACATAGTTAAACCTCCATTTATTTTATGAGGCCATTATACCACACAATGCACAAATTTCCAATGGCCTGGGAAATTATTCTTTGCATTGTATTTTTATTCATATTATGGTATATTAGTCCCGGGTGATTGTATGAAAAAACAGTTTTCGGGCGTTTTCGCCCTTTTGGGCGCTACGGTCATTTGGGGCTCGGCCTTTATTGCCCAGAGTGTGGGCATGGACAAAATCGGGCCCTTTACCTTCCAGGCAGTCCGGTGCTTTCTGGCCGTTGTGTTCCTCTTCCCGGCCTCTGCACTGTTCTTCAAGGGAAAGCCCTTCTGGAAGAGCTGGGCAGACCCGGCGCTGTGGCGCTCCGGCGTCATCTGCGGTCTGGCCCTGTTTGCCGCCAGCAGCCTGCAGCAGATTGGCCTGGTGTATACGGATGCAGGCAAGGCGGGGTTTCTCACCGCCATGTACATTGTCTTCGTCCCCTTTTTGGGGCTCTTCGTGGGCCAGAAGCCCGGGCGGAACGCCCTGCTGAGCCTGATTCCTGCCATTGTGGGGCTGTACCTGCTCAGCTGCACCTCCGTCAGCGGCATCAATAAGGGAGATGTACTGCTGCTGCTGTGCGCCGTGGCCTTCTCCGTGCAGATTTTGCTCATCGACCGGCACTGCGCCGGGCTGGACGGGCTGAAACTCAACTGCATCCAGGCATTGGTGGTGACGGTGCTCTCCGTCCCCTGCGCGCTTTTGACGGAGACCGTTGACGCTTCCCTCATCGCCTCCTGCTGGCTGCCTCTGGGGTATGCGGGCATCCTCTCCATGGGCGTTGCCTATACTCTGCAAATCGTGGGTCAGAAGCGAGTGACCCCCAGCGCCGCCGCCCTGCTCATGAGCCTGGAATCCGTCTTTGCCGCCCTCTTCGGATGGCTGCTGCTCCACGAGACCATGACCAAAGCCGAACTGCTGGGCTGCGTGCTGGTTTTCGCCGCGGTGGTGATCAGCCAGCTGCCGGAGAAGAAGAAATAAGAGATAGGGTCAAAAAAGGCCGCTGGCCATTACATGGGTGCTCATAAGACAGTAATTCTAAAAATTACGATTATGGCATCTGTCAGACAGGGTTGGCAACGAAATAACGGGTATCTGGTGAAAGCCGGATACCCGTTATTTTTTGCCGTCACGAAAAGCGGGGCCGCTTTGCAGCGGCCCCGGGGGATATCACCTGTAAAACGTATTCCCGCCGATGAACTCCCGAATCAGGCTGGTGGGAGGGATTTCGTCGTCCACATTGGCTTCTTGAATATAGTCCAGGATTTTTACGATGTATTGCACCTCGTCATAGCAGTTCTCCTCCGGCTGGACGGCGGCGAGCAGGGGGTAGATGTGCTTTTTCAGCACGGCCAGCTCATAGAGCGTCGAGCTGTTGAAGATCATGTCCGCGTTCTCCTGGAAGGGGAAAATCCAACGCTTCTCCCCTTGCTGGACGGATTCCCACATGGAAAGGGTGTGCTGGACCGAGGAGCCCCGGGTCTCGTAGTCCCGGACGATGCGGCGCAGCAGCCGCAGATAGCTGGTGGGGATGCGGTTGTGATCGTCCAGGTTCAGGGGCAGCAGGGGGCTGACATAGAGCCTGAAAATCCTTGCCATATCCACATTCTCCGGCAGCATGACAGGATTCAGAGCGTGCAGCCCCTCGGCGATGATGACGGAATCCTTTTCCAGCCGCAGCTTCTTGCCTTTCCACTCCCGCTTGCCCGTCTTAAAATTGAAGGTGGGCAGCTCCACAGTACGGCCCCCGATGAGGGCGGCAATGTCCTTGCGGAACAGCTCGCAATCCAGGGTATTGATGTGCTCCAGGTCCAGCTTGCCGTCCGGCCCCGGGGCGATCCTGTCCCGGTCGATATAATAGTCGTCCAGGCTCATGAGCACGGGCTTCTTGCCATAGACCCGGAGCTGGACCGCCAGGCGGTTGGCCGAGGTGGTCTTTCCGGAGGAGCTGGGGCCTGCCAGCAGCACCACCTGGGCGCCCCGGGAGCAGACCAGGTCCGCCACCTGGGCAAAGCGCTTCTCGTGGAGGGCCTCATTGACCCGGATGAGCTCCCGGATGCGGCCGGAGGCGGTCAGCTCGTTCAGGTCTGCCACATTCTGACATTCCATCAGGCGGCACCAGCGCTCTCCCTCGGAGAACACGCTGAAAAACTGAGGCATGGGGCTGAGCTTCGCCAGGCGGTCCGGGTTCAGGTCATCCGGGAGGACAAACAGGAAGCCCCCGTCGGCGCAGAGCACATCCCACACGGCCAGATACCCCGTAGAGGGGGCCATCTCCCCGAGAAAATCGTCCATATAGTCCCCGTAGCCATAGGCGCTGCAATATTCGCCCTTCTGCCAGGACAGAAGCCTTGCCTTGTTGGGCTGCCCTTGGGCGGCATAGCAGCTGATCGCCTCCTGCCGGGACACCTTCCGGCGCTCCAAGGGAATATCCTGGGCCACGATTTTTTGAATCTGCCCCTTCAGGCGCTCTGCGGAAAAATCCGCCGCCCCCCGGACGGACACGAAGACGCTGGAGCCCAAGGTGCAGTCCATAGTGGCCTCAGCCTGGGGCCACAGCTGCCGCAGGGCCAGAAACATGACAAACTGGGCCGTGCGGAAATATACATCTTTTCCCGCGCTGTCGCCGTAGCGCAGAAGCTTCACCTGGCCGCCGGAGGCCGCCATGGCCCGGCGCATGGAGGGCCGGTCCCCTTCCGCCTCCTGCTCCCGCTGGGGGATATAATTTAATGTAAAGACCTCTCCCGCGATTCTTGCCGCCAGAGGGCGGCGGGACAGGTACCTGTCGTCCAGCCCCAGGGCGCACACCAGCTCCCGCAGGGACTGCTGAGGCCTGGCCTGAATGGCTTTTCCATCGATATACAGCTGCAAAGGATCACCCTCTTGTTGATTTTGCCTACATATTACCATAGGAGCCGTTATTTTTCAACAGATTCACCATAATTTAACAATATCGTCCCGGGATAATAGTGGCTGAGGATTGTTTGAAAGTCCGCCCCATCGGATGCCATGGCATTGGCTCCGTACTGGCTCAGCCCCACCCGGTGGCCGTAGCCCCGGGTATCGAAGCGCAGTCCCCCTTCCTCCACCGTCACGGTGAAGGCCGTGGACCGCAGCCCCAGGGCCTTGCGCAGATACACCCCGGTGAAGCACTGCCCTCCCAGCTCCATTGCCTCCACGCCGCCCCCTTCCGTGAAGGTGGCCGCCCCCACCCAGCTTTCTCTGTCCGCGCCCAGGGAAATGCCCAAAGCTTTTTCCAGGGCTTCCCGGGAGAAGGTCACGCTGTCCCGGTCGTATTGCGCAGCTTCCTCTCCCGGGCTTGCCACGCTGCACAAATAGGGCACGTCTGTGCCCCACACCGCCAGAGCGTCCTCCGTCCGGCCCCCGGAGCAGGAGAAGAAGGTGGCGTCGATGAGTGCCCCCTCATAGGTCAGCACCAGACCGTCGGTTTCCTGAACGGCGGCGGCAGCCCGTTCCCGGTCCTCCTCAGAAAAGGCCGCAAATACCCCGTCCTCGCAGAAGGCCTGGCAGCAGGTGCTGTCCGTGCAGAGCTTGCCGTTGTGTTTCTCCCGGTGTTTCACGGTATAGGTCCGTGCGGCCACCGCCTGGGCTTTCAGGGCCTCCGGCTCGAAGGAGGCGGGCATCTCCCCCAGGAGCACCCGCTGCAAGTAGGCATCCAAGGCCATGTCATCTCGGTCCGTCAGATGAACGGTGACGCTGCTGTCCTGCCCCGAAAAGGCGGGAGGCCTTTGGGGCAGCTTCCCCACCGCCCCCACCACAACCAGTGGGGCCAAGACCCCTACGCAGACGGACTGCATCATTTGCTGCGAAAGCTTCTCCACGGTGCATTTCCCCTTCCGAAGATGAATGGCTTTATGGTAGCACAGAGAAAACGCAAAGCCTAGGGAAACGGCTTCCGCCCTCGTAAGGGGCTGCCACCGGAAATTTTCATTGCAATTGCATCCTATTTCTGCTAGAATAGCAGTATCTATGACCAATTGGAGGATTCACTATGTCTGAACAGAAAAAGAAAAAATGGGGAGACCGGTCTGATGCTGTCTGGCTGAAGGATCTGCCCAGCATGAACCGGATCATGCCCTGCATTATGCCCAACCGGGCGGATAACGAGGCCTTTATCAGCGTAGACATTGACTACAAGCCTCTGGAAGCCTACCTCGCCAAGAAGAACGAGGGGCTCACCGAGGACAAATATACCTTCTTCCATGTCATCGCCTGCGCCATCGGCAAGGCCTTCGTGCTGCGGCCCATGATGAACCGGTTTGTCTGCAACAACCGGCTGTACCAGCGCAACGACATCACCGTGGCCTTTACCGTGAAGAAGAAGTTTGACGACCGGGCCGAGGAGGCTCTGGCCCAGTTCAAAATCGATGCGCACGAGACCATGGATACCTTCCACGAGAAGATCATGAAGGTCATCCACGTCACCAAGAGCGACACGGAGAAGGACACCTCCACCGGTGCCATGGACATCGTCAGTAAGCTCCCCCAGTGGGTCATCGTTCTGGTGGCCAAGTTCGTCCTCTGGCTGGACAAGCACGGCTGGGCGCCCCAGAGCCTCATTGGTTCCGACCCCAACCACGCCGCCATCTTCCTGGCCAACCTGGGCTCCATCGGCCTGGAGGTGGGCTATCACCATCTGGTGAACTGGGGCACCAACTCCTGCTTCATCGTGCTGGGCAAAAAACACCTGAAGATGATCCACAACGCCGACGGAAGCGAGGAGCTCAAGGAGGTCGTCCCCCTGGGCATCACCCTGGACGAGCGGATCGCCGACGGCTACTACTATTCCGGCACCGTGGCCCTGGTGAAAACCCTGCTGGAGAATCCCGAGCTGCTGGACATGCCTGCCGACACCCCCGTAGAATATTCCATCAAACGCTAAGGAGTTGTTTTTCGAATGCTCATTCCTGTACTGCTGTTTGCCCTGGGCCTTGTGCTGCTGATCAAGGGCGGTGACTGGTTCGTGGACGGCGCAACCGGCCTTGCCGAGCGGTTCCATGTGCCGGAGATCATCATCGGCGCAACCGTGGTTTCCATCGGCACCACATTGCCGGAGGTCATGGTCTCTGCCACCTCTGCCCTGACGGGCCACGGCGAAATCGCCTACGGCAACGCCATCGGCTCCATCATCTGCAATACGTCCCTGATTGCCGCCCTGACCGTGGCTATCCGCCCCGGTCCCGTGGACACCAAGGCTCTGAAGACCCCGGTGCTGTTCTTCTTCGGCTCCGCGGCGATCTACGTCATCAATGCCTATGTGACGGGCTATTTCGGCCGCCCTCTGGGCATTCTGCTGCTGGCCATCTTTGTGACGTATCTGGTGGTCACCGTGCGGCAGGGCTTCAAAAACCCTGCCGAGGCTGCCGCCGAAGAGGCCGAGGCAGTGGAGGAAGAGGCCGCGAAAAACTCCATGGCCAAGGATATTCTCCTGCTGGTCATCGGCGCAGCGCTGGTGGCCGTGGGCGCGGACCTGCTGGTGGACAACGGCACCCTGATCGCCCAGGCCCTGGGCGTGCCGGAATCCGTCATCGCCCTGACCTTTGTAGCCCTGGGCACCAGCCTGCCCGAGCTGGTCACCGCCATTACGTCCCTGGTCAAGGGCCACGGCTCCCTGTCCCTGGGCAACGTCATCGGTGCGAACATCTTCAATCTGGTGCTGGTGTCCGGCGCTTCCATGACCCTGGCCCCCTTCCGCATCCCCCAGTCCAGCACCCTGTTCGGGGTCAATTCCTCTCTGGTGCTGGATGTGCCCCTGATGCTCTTCGCCATGGCCTTTCTGACCCTGCCCGCATTGAAGACCAAGAAGCTCTCCCGCTACCAGGGCATCGTCCTGCTGATCCTCTATGCAGCCTTCTGCGGCATTCAGTTCACCATGTGATTTCAAACAAAAAACCGGCGCGGCCATCTGAACTGATATGCTCCCCATAGAGTAGACACTCGAAAAAACAAAAATTCGAGACTACACT
>CAMFMO010000034.1:0-24711 GCA_945963595.1 uncultured Clostridia bacterium
ACCCAGCACCTCCTGAACGGTTTTCACATCCACGCCGCCGGAGAGCATCATGGTTGCCGCTGTGTGCCGCAGTTTGTGGGCGGAAAACTGTGTGGAATCCAGCCCAGCCTGCAGAAGGGCTTTTTTCACCAGCCGATGGACTGCCGTCACGCTGATGCGGTTCTTGTCCCGGGAGCCAAAGAGGGCGCGGTTGTCGGACAGCTCGACCTGGTTCCGTTCCTCCAGGTAGGCATCAATGGCCTTTCGGCAGGCAGAGCCGAAGTAGACAAAACAATCCATAATAACAAAAACAAACACACCAAAACAAACAAAAAACACCACCCAAACAAAAAACACATCCGTCAGATTGAGTCCGACCAGCTCCGAGCGCCGGATGCCGCAGTTCAGGAAGAGCATGAGAATGGCGTAGTCCCGTTTCTCATTCGGCCCGGAAACCGCCTGCAAAAGTGCAGCGGATTCCTCCATAGTCAGATATTTTGGCAAGCTTTTCCGCAATTTTGGGTATTCCAGGTCGGCCACCGGATTTTCGGTCAGCTGCTTGGTTCGCACCGTCAGATACTTATAGAAAGACTTGATGGCCGAGAGCTTCCGGGCACGGCTGGAAGCCTCGATCCCGCGCTCCGGCACAGCCTCATCCGGCCGCGCCACCCGATCATTGGCAAGGTAGGAGAGGAAGTCAAAAACTTCCGACTGGGTGATAGAGCCCAAAAAGTCCAGGTCGATGTCCCGAATGTCGATGGTCTCCAAATCCGTATCAATGGGCATCTCACAGCGCATGAGCTTCATAAACCGCAGAAACATCCGCAGGTCCAGGTAGTATTCATGAATCGTCAGTGGGGATTGGCCCTTGATATTTTCGTGGTAAGTCAAAAAGTTCCGCAAAATCTGCGGACAGTCACGGTATTGTTGCATGGAATTTGATTTTCCCAATTATGGAGAAAAAAGATTTGCGGGGGAGACTTGGTAAGCGAACATCCTGTAAACGGATCGCCGCTTTGAACGCAACAAAATAAAAATTTTGTTGCGTTCAAACTATACCAAACTCCATTTTCTCCGCTTTATGTCCTGATTACCTGATTTACGCCTGTATAGACGTTTTTCAGGCTGGATTTCCTTATTTTCTACTTCATTGGAACCTTTCATCGAATATTTTGTATTTTAAGAATATCGCATTTCCTTTTCAAAGTCAATTTCTTTTTCTTCCGGAATCTGCCAATGGGCCGTCAAGCTGTTTTGCCCGGGCACGGTCTTGAAATTCATCAACTCGTACAGCCTGATTGCGGCTGTGTTGTCTGTTTCTACCAGCAGCATCATGCCCCTGGGCTGATTGCAGTCCAGCGCTTTGGCCAGCAGCTTTCGCCCGTAGCCTTTTCGGCGATATTCCGGCAGGACATAAATATCGTATGGCTCATTCTCTTCAAAGCAATGGGTCACATCCAGATATCCGACAACGCAGCCTTGGTTTATGGCCAGAAATGTTCGGAATTTCTCCGGTGCGGCGGCGATTTTTTCGCCGGTCCAATACATGTCTTTTCCATGAATAACACAGTATTCCACGAAATATAGACCTGCTTCTCTCGGGACAAGCCCACCAGCATTTCCAGGTATTTCTCCTCCGGCAGAGTCAGCAGGACGAAAAGGCCTGCCAAATACAGTTTCCCGGTCAAAAAGCAAGCAGAAACCGCAATTCCATCAAAGTGGTGAAATTGATACAAAAAAACATGAGAAATCCCAGATTTTTATCTTTACATTAACCGCATTTTTCGGTAAAATAAGGGCGTAGCTATTAACCCATAAATAGGAGGTTCTATTATGAGCGTTAGAAGAATCGGTGTGCTGACCAGCGGCGGCGATGCCCCCGGCATGAACCCCTGCGTCCGCGCAGTTGTACGTACCGCGCTGTATCATGGCCTGGAGTGCTACGGCATTCGCCGAGGCTGGAACGGTCTGATCTCCGGCGACATCGTGCGCCTGGATGAAAAGAGCGTGGCCCACACCATCAATCGGGGCGGCACCATTCTCTATACCGCCCGCAGCGAGGAGTTCATGACCGAGGCAGGCCAGCGCAAGGCTGTCTCCACCTGCAAATTCCTGGGGCTGGACAGTATCATTGCCATCGGCGGCGACGGCACCTTCCGCGGCGCTCTTGCTTTGAGTAAGTACGGCATCAACGTCATCGGCATTCCCGGCACCATCGACAACGACATCAGCTGCACCAACTATTGCATTGGCTTCGATACCGCTGCCAATACGGCCATCGAGTGCATCGATAAGCTGCGGGACACCATGCAGTCCCATGAGCGCTGCTCCGTGGTGGAGGTCATGGGCCGCAACGCCGGTTACCTTGCCATGTATGTGGGCCTTGCCTGCGGCGCAACGGCTGTATTGGTTCCTGAGGAGCCCATTGATTTTGAAAAGGACGTCATTGAGAAAATCCGTCAGGCCCGGTTCAATGGCTTCACCCACTACATGATTGTGGTGGCTGAGGGCGCCGGCAAGGCCACGGACATTGCCAAGCGAATTAAGGAGGCCATTGATCTTGACCCTCGTGTCACTGTTTTGGGTCACATTCAGCGGGGCGGTTCCCCCTCCGGCAGAGACAGAGTCAACGCCACCAAGATGGGGTATCTGGCTGTAGAGCTGCTGCTCCAGGGCAAGACCAACCGCATTGTCTGCACCCACGACGGCAGCTTCTCCGACGTGGACATTGATGAAGGCCTGGCTATGAAGAAGAGCATCCAGCAGATGGAAGTGGATGTTCTGGCTGCCATGACAGGCATCTGAGCTTCTGGGGCTGTTGCAAAATAGGAAAAGCCCAGATAGAACAATGTCATTGCAAACCAGTCCGCAGACTGGTGTGGTACCCCAAGGGTATTTCCTTCGGGCACAATCCCCCTGATTTTCAAACATCTACGATTGAAAATCCCGGATTTTACTCCTGTCCGGGGGATTGCCACACCAGTGACATCGGTCACTGGTTCGCAATGACATCTTTCCGTCGCATAGAAAAGAGCTTACGGTTTGATTGCCGTAAGCTCTTTTTATGCTTTGGGATGACATTTCTGATAAACGCTCTTGATTTTCTGGTTGATCAGGTGGGCATACATCTGGGTAGACGAGATGTCGCTGTGGCCCATAAGCTCCTGCAAGGAGCCGAGATCAGCGCCGTTTTCCAGCAGGTGCACTGCAAAACTGTGGCGCAGGGTGTGGGGGGTGATCTCCTTTTCGATGCCAGCCTTTGCCTGATAGTATTTCAGAATCTTCCAGAAGCCCTGACGGCTCATGCGGGTACCGCCTACATTGACGAAAAGCGCCTGCTCGCCGGAATCAAAGATCATGGCAGAGCGCACATCGGACAGGTACACAGCCAGCGCCTTCTGGGCAGCGGGATACAGCGGAATCGCTCGGGACTTCTTGCCGCTATGGCATTTTACCAGGCCCAATTCCAGATTGACATCCTCCACATTGAGACTGATGAGCTCCGTGACCCGCATACCGGTGGCGTACATCACTTCCAGCATGGCCTTGTCCCGGTAGCCCTTGTGGTCCACGCAGACCGGCTGGGCCAGCAGAAGCTCTACCTCTTTGCCGGTGAGGATCTGGGGCAGCTTTTTCTCCCCCCGCTGAACATGAATGTCACTGCTGACGGGAGAGGCCTCCAGGAAGCCCTCTGAAACGGCGTAGGCATAGAAATTCTTCAGACTGGCGAGAGAACGGGAAACCGTCGCGCCGGACTTTCCCTGGGCTTGCAGATAAGCAAGGTAGTCCCGGATATTCACTTGTGTGGCACTGACAAGATCAGGAACACCGTTTTCCGACAGCCACTCGGAGAACTGCCGAATGTCACGCATATACGACGAAACGGTATTCTCCGATGCCTGCTTTACCTTGATGAGATAATTCTCATAGGTTCGAATGAAATCCAGCATGAACCGAAGTACCAATCCTTATCTTTATTCTATCAGAAATGCCGTGAAAGGCATGACCAAACGAAAATCTGCAAAGCCAATGACGGCGGCGGATGCGGCGCAGAGCAAACATGCACCCAGGCCCGGCCGATAGGCAAGAAAGAAGAGTAATGGGAAAAACAAAAGCCGCGGGCTCAGCATCAGCGGCCACACAAGCCAGCCGGCGCTGCCGAAGCAGGTACACACGCCCTGAGCAGTGTAGCCAAAGGCGGCGGCGTGGAGGAAGGCAGCGACAGGAAGCACCCTCCGAGGCAGTCCCCAGAGCGCTGTGGCAACGCAGAACGCCTCCATCCAAAGGCGCTCAATGCAGGGCCATGGGGAGCACACATTGGCCCACTCCGGCCGGATGCACACACCCAGCACCAATGCTGCACCGCACCCGCACAGCAACCCCAGCAGCCAGAAGGCCCACAGGCGATGCCGAAAGCGGTGCTGCTCCAAATCGATGAACTGCGGTGCGGCGGTCATGCCACACACCTCGCAGCAAAAGGACACCGGCGAGAAAACGGACAAATTCCCCACACTTTTGATACAGACATACTATACTCCGTTTTTTGCAAAAATTCAAGTATTATCAACCAAAATACATTTTTTTGTAGATTCTTACAATTTTTATGTTAATTTTATTATGTCAACGGGACCTATAAGCAAACAAAAGTTTTTATCATTTTGAACTTTTCTTGAAATATGTTCCAGGAAAAGCCCATAAATGCGCAAAAAATGTTACTCGCACCAATTCCTGCATAAATCCCAAACGGGTAAATTATATTTACCACATATCGGTTTTTGTGCATTTTAACGAATCTGCTTGGATTTTCTCCTCCCCTTCCCGCCTTTTCCAGCCCCGGCTGAGAGAAGAAACGAGGTGCTGCTCCCCCCGATTATCAGCATTGCCGTAGGGAAAAAGCCATCGAACCTTCCGCCAAAAAACAACGCTGTCAGTGCTGTCAGACTGACGAGATAGCATAGTGCCGACAGGGCGAAAACCAATGCCCTGCGGTGCTTGATCAGGCTGAAGGCTACCCGTCCGCCCAGCGCTGCCGATACAAAAAGAAGTGCCATAACGCCATAGCCCAGGTTGTCTTCCGCGACGGTACCGCTGCTGATGAGCGCTGCCAGTACGGCGGCAAGGGCCAGCGTTGTGCTCAGAGCGGCCAGTGCCCCCAGGGCCAGACCCTTTGGAAAGCCTGCTGCGCGGCCGGTAGGCTTGCGATTTGTTACCATTCCCCTCTCCCCTTTCCGCTGCAAGTCTATTCAGGCGGAGCGGGAAAAAGACGCAAAAAGCCGCCGGGGCAAAAATACCTCGGCGGTTTTTTAGAAACCTGGTTTTATACTTCTACATTGGGCGCGGCCTTGCGCTGCTGCTCCTGAGCCTCGGTGACGGTGCGGAACTTCACCCGGGTATCCCGAACATCGTTCAGCGCCTTGGCAATGGTCTCCTCAGTCTGCTTCAGCTGGGCATCCATATACTCGTTGCCGGCCTTGTGGAGCTGCTCAATGCGGTTCTGGGTCTGGGCTACCAGCTCCTCGCTGCGCTTTTTGGCCTCTTCGTAGATGGCTTCCTTGGTCACCAGCTGGGCTGCCTGGTCCTGGGCCTGCCGCAGGATGCCCTCTGCCTCCCGGCGGGCTTGGTTGATCAGGTCGTTCCGGGACTCCACAATGGTCCGTGCCTGTTTCAGCTCGCCGGGCATCTGGGCGATGACCTCGTCCAGCATATCCAGCACCCGGTCCCGCTCCAGGATGCACTTGTCGGCTGCCAGAGGCATGGTCCGCGCGTCCTGAACCATATCGTAAAGAGAGCCAATGATGTCTTCAATATTGCTGCTGCTCATAATATTCCTCCTAAATGAGTTACTTGTTTGCGCTGCGCTCTTCCAAGCGCCTGCGGAAATCCGGGATAATTGCTTCGGGGATGAAGTCGGTCAGGTCTGCGCCGTAAGACCCCAGCTCCTTGACAATGCTGGAGCTCAGGAACATATACTGGCTGTCGGAGGTCAGGAACATGGTGTCCAGCTCCGGGTAGATCTTGCGATTGATCAGGGCCATTTGGAATTCGTTCTCAAAGTCGGAACCGGCCCGCAGGCCCTTCACCACCACGCAGCTTCCCCGGCGGCGGGCATATTCAGCCAGCAGCTCGCTGGAGCCGTCAACCTCCACATTGGGAAGGTCCTGGGTTACCCGGCGGATCAGCTCCACCCGCTCCTCCAGGGAGAACATGGGGTGCTTTCCGGCGTTGACCATGACGCAGACGATCAGCTTGTCGAAAATATTGGCGGCGCGGCGGATGATGTCCAGGTGGCCGCTGGTGACCGGGTCAAAGCTGCCCGGGTAGATGGCTGTTTTCATAGCGTACCATCCTCTTTGCGGTAGATCGCAAGGAGGGTCTTTCCGTATTTATAGTCTTTGGAGCGGGTATAGCCGGGAAATTCCGCCAAAAGGTCCTTCCCCAAAGGCCGTTCCGTAACTATTATACCACCGGAATGCAAAATGTCAATTTCCGTGATGCGTTTTAGGGCCGTTTCCAGAAAAACCTCTGCATAAGGCGGGTCTAAAAAAATGATATCGAATTTCTCCCGGCAGCGGTTCAGATAGTCCAGATAGTCGCAGCGGACCACGCTCCCCTGCTCAGATAGCCGGGTACGCTTCAGATTCTCCCGAATCAGGGCGCAGGCCTCCTCCCGGGCATCCACAAATACGGCGCTTTTGGCCCCCTGGCTCAGGGCCTCAATGCCCAGCTGGCCGGTACCACCGAACAGGTCCAGTACCCCGGCATTTGCCACGTCAAAGCGAATAATGCTGAACAGCGCTTCCTTTACCCGGTCTGCCGTAGGCCGGGTCAGCATTCCCTGGGGCGTCTTCAGCTGAATGCCCCGGGCCTTTCCTGTGATCACACGCATATGCTTTTCTCCTAATGATTTCCAAATTTTGGGGATTTATTCAAATCGTCCCGGGGCTTACTTTTCGGCTGCTTCCTTCTCTCGGAAGTGCTGATAAACGGCGGCAGCGGCGTCCTTTGGGAGCAGCCGCTCCAGCTCCGGCAGGGTTGCCTGGGACATGGCGTTCAGGGATTTGAACTGCCGCAGCAGCTCCTGCTTCCGCTTGGGGCCGATACCGGGAATGCCGTCCAGTTCGGAATAGTGCAGCCGCTTGCTGCGCAGCTGCCGGTGATAGGTAATGGCGAATCGGTGGGTCTCCTCCTGGATATTGCCGATGAGGGCAAAAATGGCCTGGTTGTTGTCAATGCGGATCTCCTGCCCCTGGGGCGTCACCAGAGCCCGGGTACGGTGCCGGTCGTCTTTCACCATACCAAACACAGGAAATTGCAGCCCCAGCTCCTCCAGTGCCGCCACGGCTACATTGGCATGGTTTACGCCGCCGTCGATGAGCAGCAGGTCCGGGGCGGCTTCAAAGCCCTTGTCCCCTGATTTGTAATGGGCGAAGCGCCGCTTGACCACCTGGTGCATGGAGGCGTAGTCATCCTGATCGGTAAGGCCCTCCAGCTTGAAGCGCTTGTAGTCGCTTTTCCGGGGGCGCCCATCCTGAAAGACCACCATACTGGCCACGATATCCGTGCCGGAAATATTGGAAATATCGAAGGATTCCATGCGGCTGGGGGTGGGAATAGAGAGCATTTTTCCGAGGGTTACCAGGGTGGCGTTTAAGCGCTCTTCTTTGTCCGTTAGCCGCTGGGCCTCTTCAAAGGCGTTCCGGTTGGCCAGCTCCACCAGGCGCATATTGTCGCCCTTTTGAGGAATGCGAATCTTGCTGCGGCGGCCGTACTGCTGCTCCATCAGCTGGGAGAACAGCTCGCTGTCCTCAATTTCAAAGGGCAGCAGAACGATTTTCGGTGCCAGGCCACGGCTCAGGTAATACTGCTTCAAAAGGCTGGAAACCGCCTCTTGTTTGTCCTCCGGCACGGGGAACACATCATAGTCCTTGTCCAGCAGATTGCCGCCACTGAAATGCAGCACTGCAAAGCAGGCCTTGGCCTCGGTCTCACCGTAGCCCACCACGTCCGTATCTGCCAGAGAACCGGCGGTGACCAGCTGCTTCTGCCCCAGGGCCTCTACGGCATTCAGGCGGTCCCGCAGGGCGGCGGCTACCTCAAATTCCAGATTGTCTGCGGCGGCGAGCATATTGGCCTTGATCTCCTCCGCTACGGACTTGTAGTTGCCCTTGAGCAGCTGTCGGGCCTGCTCCATGCGCTCCCGGTAGGTGACGGCGCTGACGCTTTCCTGGCACCAGCCCTCGCACTGGTTCATGTGGTAGTTCAGGCATGGCCGGTCCTTGCCCACGTCCCGTGGGAAGACCTTGCTGCACCCGGGCAGCTTCAGCGTCAGCCGGATGGCCTCCAGCAGACTGTGGGTCACGCCCCGGCTGCCGTAGGGGCCAAAATACTCCGCCCCATCATCGGCGATCTTACTGACAATGGTGATGGTGGGGTAAATATCCTTCATATTCAGCCGCAGATAGGGATAGCCCTTGTCATCCTTCAAAAGAATGTTGTATTTGGGCATATAGCGCTTGATCAGCGAGCATTCCAGCACCAGGGCTTCAAATTCACTGCTTGCCGCAATGGTATCAAAATGGTGGATCTTGCTGACCATCATTTTGGTCTTTGGGGTGTGGGCGGCGGTGTCCTGGAAATACTGGCTGACCCGGTTTTTCAGCTTTTTGGCCTTACCCACATAGATGACCTTATCGGTCTTGTCCCGCATGATATACACGCCGGGAGCATAGGGCAGCGACAGGGCCTTTTCTTTCAGTTCTTCAAATGTCATGGTGTCTCCCAAAGAAGAGCCGCCTCTGCGCATACGAACAGAGGCGGCCGGTGATGTGTTACTCGAAGGAATCAGTAGACATCGCGCTGGAGCAGAGCATCCAGAGCGGTCACAGCGGCTTCCTCGTCTGCGCCAACGGCGCTGAGGGTAACGGTGGAGCCGGAGATAATGCCCAGGGACATAATGCCCAGCAGGCTCTTGGCGTTCATCTTCCGATTGCCGGATTCCAGCCAGATGCTGCTTTCAAATTCGTTGGCCTTCTGAACGAAATATGTAGCCTGCTTGTTGTGCAGACCGGATTCGCAGCGAACAACAACTTCCTTGCTATACATAACAAACACTCCTTTTCATCATGCCGGTCAGAAGCACGATGGGTCTGGAAATATAATACCTTTTTTTCCTGTGAATGTCAACCAATTCCTGAAAAAGCCCCACTGGAAATCCCTGTGGATTCGGAGAAATCACGCAAATTCCGCAATGGTAACGCCGTCTTCGCCCTCTCCATACTGGCCCAAACGGAATTTTTTAATGAATTTGTTCTTTTTTAGGTCCTGCTGGACGGCGGCGCGCAGTGCGCCGGTGCCCTTGCCGTGGATGATGCGCACGGAAGTGAGCTTTGCGCGCATGGCCTCATCCAAATACCGGTCCAGCACGCAGATGGCCTCCACACAGTCCATGCCCCGCAAATCGATCTCCGTGGGCATAGCGGTCATCTTCATCTCCCGGCCGGAGTGCTTGGGGTGGCCGCCCTTCTGGGCGTAAGGGTTCTCGTTTTCCAGCAGATAGATCTCGTCTGCCTTGGCGGTCATTTTCAGAATGCCCGCCTGGAGCTGGTAGGTTCCGTCCTTGTTGATGGCGAGGACGCTGGCCTTGGTGCCCAGCTTTAGCAGCTCCACGGTATCCCCAACCAGGATGCCCCGGCTGGCCTTTGGCCGCTCCTTCTGGGGGGCCTGGGCGCGGATCTTATCCTCGGTTTCATTCAACACCCGGCGCAGCTCAGCCTGACGCTGGTTGATTCCGGTGGTATCGGCGCTGCTTTCCAGCTGCTTGCGCAGGGCCTTCAGCTCTTCGGAAGCGGCATTGGCAGCGGCTCTGGCCTCTTCGATGATGCCCTGGGCCTCCCGGCGGGCAGCTTCCATGGCCTTGTCCTTTTCCTTTTGCAACTGGAGGTTATATTCCTCACTCTGCTGCTTGATTTTTGCCGTCTCCTGCTTCAGACGCTCTGCCTCCCGGCGGGCAGACTCCATCTGCTGCCGCTGCTGCTCCAGCTGGGAGATCACGTCCTCAAAGTCCTTGTCGCTCTTGCCCACCAGATCATTGGCCTCTTTCAGGATGTCCTCGGAGAGGCCCAGCTTCCGGCAGATGGCAAAGGCATTGGATTTTCCCGGAATGCCGATGAGCAGCCGGTAAGTAGGCTGCAGGGTCTCTACGTCAAATTCGCAGGAGGCATTGATGACGCCCTTGGTGCGCATGGCATAGAGCTTGAGCTCGGCATAGTGGGTAGTTGCCACCACCCGGGAGCCCATTTTCCGGCTGAATTCAATAAGGGCAATGGCCAGCGCCGCACCCTCGGCGGGGTCTGTACCGGCGCCCAGCTCGTCATAGAGCACCAGGGTTCGGCTGTCGCACTGAGCCACCACGTCTACAATGGTACGCATATGGCCCGAGAAGGTGGACAGGCTCTGGGCAATGGACTGCTCGTCGCCGATGTCCGCCAGAATGGCATCAAAGGTGGATAGGGTGCTGCCGTCTCCGGCGGGCACATGGAGGCCGCACTCCGCCATCAGCGTCAGCAGACCGATGGTTTTCAAGGTAACGGTCTTGCCGCCGGTGTTGGGGCCGGTGATGATCATGGTGTCAAAGTCAGAGCCCAGGCGCAGAGAGATGGGTACCGCTTTCTTGGGATCGATCAGGGGGTGCCGGGCATTGCGCAGCTCTACCCTGCCCTGGTCGTTCATAATAGGAGCCCAGGCGCGCATCCGATAGGCAAGCTTTGCCTTGGCGAAGATCACATCCAGCTGAATCAGCATCTGAACATCCAGACGGATGTTTTCGGCGTAGCCCGCCGCCTCGGCGGACAGTTCGGCCAGGATTCGCTCGATCTCCTTCTTCTCTTTCAGTTCCAGCTCCCGCAGGGCATTGTTGGCGTTGACGGCAGACAAGGGCTCTACGAAGTAGGTAGACCCCGTGGCGGACACGTCGTGGACCATGCCGGGCACATCGTTTTTGCACTCGGACTTGACGGGGACCACATACCGGCCCTGCCGGATGGTGATGATGGGCTCCCGCAGGAATTTGGCATAGGCCGGGGACGAGATCACCTTTTGCAGGCTGTCCCGGATTTTTCCGGACTGGATGCGCATATGGCGGCGGATATCCGCCAGCGCGGAGGAGGCTGTGTCGGCAATCTCCTCTTCCGAGAGAACGGCACCGAAAATCTTGTCCTCTAAGTACTTATTGGGCGTCAGAGCGTCAAACAAAGGGTCTAGCACCGTCTTGGGGTCGTCTTCCGCCACATAGCCCTTGATGGTCCGGGCGCAGCGCAGCACCCCTGCGATCCGCAGCAGTTCCACAGGCTGTAGGCTGCCGCCCCGGTCTGCCCGCTCCAGGCTGGCGGATACATCTGCCACATCAGCAAAGGTGGGGTTACCCTTCCTGGCGCAGAGGTCAGAGGCCGCCGTGGTCTGGTCCAGCAGTTCCCGGACGGTATCCAGGTCCGAATCCGGCATCAGCGCCAGGCAGGCCGCCTTGCCGCCCTCGCTTCCCGCGCATTGGGAAAGCATCTCCAGAACCTGCCCCAGCTCCAGCTTGGACAGGGATTTTTCATATAGTTCCGTCATGTTTTTCTCCTAGATCATAAGGTTCCGCAAACAGGGACTTGTAAAAATCCAAAGTGGCAAACCCACGCTCCAGCTGAGTTTGCAGGTAGCCTTCCGTCAGCGATCCCAAGGCTGCCATGGCCTGTTCGCCCAGGCGGAAGGAAAAGAGCTTTTTGGGCGCACAGAGGCAGATATAGCGCATGGCCTCCAGCATCTGCGGCGTTACCGGGATGCGAATGCCCCCGGATTCCGGGTCGCGGCAGGTGCTGCATTCCAGCTGCCCCTGGGACAGGTCGAACCGGTCCGGGCTCTGGTTGCCGCAGACGTGGCAGCCGAAGAGCTCCGGCGTGTAGCCAGCCAGGCAGGCGGCCCGGAGTTCAAAAACGGCCTTGACCATCGTTTCCGACAGATGCAGCGCGGACAGGGCATACAGGCAGTTCAGAAGCAGCGCCTGCAGTTCCGGATTCGGCATATCCTCCTGGGAGATAAGCTCCGCCACCTGGGCAAAATAGCTCCCCAGGGACAGCTGGGTCAGCTCCCGCCGCAGGCCCTGAAAGAGCTCCAATGCGTGGGCCTCGTTGATGGTGTATTTTCCTTTGTATTCAAATAGGGTGAATTCCCCAAAGGCCAGCAGCTGGCATGGGGCAATGAGCGGGCTGTTCTTCCGGCGCAGCCCCCGGGCCTTGATGGTCAGCTTACCATAGTTCTGGGTCAGCACCGTCAGAAGGGCGTCGTGGTCATTGTAGTCCGTCACCCGCAGGACGATGGCTCGGATCGTCAGATACACGGTGTTCCTCCTGTTGCAGGGATTGCGTATACATGAGATAGGCTTCCGGTGCGCCGGTTTCCAAAAAGAGCTTCCAATATTCCGAAGACAGCATGGTCATCCCTCCTGCACGTAGCTTTTGCAAAGAGCGGATTCCGTAATCTGGAAATTTCTGGACCGGCACCGTGGAATCTTCTTACTCCCGGTAGCCGAAGTTCTTCACAAGAAAATCGCTGTCCCGCCAGTTTTCCTTAACCTTGACCCAGGTGGTGAGGTAGACTCTGGTACCCATAAACTTTTCGCAGTCCTGCCGGGCCAGAGTAGAGATCTTTTTCAGCATCTGGCCCTGCTTGCCGATAATAATGCCCTTGTGGCTGGCCTTCTCGCAGTAAATGGTGGCATCCAGGTCGATGACGCCATTGTCTCGCTCGGAGAACTTGGTGATCTCCACAGCGGTGCCGTGGGGAATCTCCTTGTCCAGGCACCACAGCAGCTTTTCCCGGATGATCTCTGCCATGACCTGCCGCTCAGGCTGATCGGTTGTCACATCCTCCGGGAACAGGAAGGGGCCTTCCTGGGCGTACTTGCCGCACATGGAAAGCAGCTCCTCTACCCCGTCTCCGGTTTTGGCGGAGATGGGCATAATAGCCTCAAAATTCGCGGCCTGGGAATATTTGGCGATGACCTCCAGCAGGGTGTCCTTCTCCACGGTATCGATCTTGTTGATGACCAGAATGGCAGGGCAGCGGCTTGCCTGAATTTTTTCAATCAGGCTCTCCTCCTGAGGGCCAATGGAGGCAATGGGCTCTACCACCAGCAGCGTCAGGTCCACATCCGCAATGGATTCCTGAGCTACGTTCACCATGTAGTCGCCCAGCTTGGTTCTGGCCCGGTGGAAGCCCGGGGTGTCGACGAAGACGTACTGGGTGTCGCCCTTGGTGACGATGCCGCAGATGCGGTTTCGGGTGGTCTGGGGCTTATTGGAAACGATGGCGATTTTTTCGCCGACCAGGTAGTTCGTCAGTGTGGACTTACCCACGTTGGGCCGTCCGCAGATGGTGATCATAGCGGTTTTTGTCTTCATAGTCTCTCCTTTATCAGTCCCGGCTCATGCCCGGAATTTCCGATGCAATGGCCTCTTCTCTGGCGCGCATCTGCCGCTTCTGGGGGCCTTCGTCCAGGTGGTCATAGCCCAGAAGATGCAGCATGGAGTGGATGGTCAGGTAGCCCACCTCCCGGCGGGTGGTGTGACCGAATTCCTTGGCCTGGGCGATGGCCCGTTCCAGGGAGATGCACATATCCCCCAGGGGCACCAGGCCGGTATCCGGGTCTTCGTATTCCGTCCAGTCCGCGGGCAGCTCCCCGGGAGCCAGCTCAAACATGGGGAAGCTCAGCACATCCGTGGCGCTGTCAATGTTTCGGGAGGTGCGGTTGATCTCCCGGATGCCCGCATCATCCGTGACCAGGACGTTGATCTCGCACTTGGCCGTCACGCCCTCGGCCTTCAGCACGGCATTGATGCACGTGCGGATATTGGCGGAAATAACCAGGCGCTGCAAGCCGCCCTGCTGGAATACCAGATTGATCTTATTTCTCATTGGTTCTCTTCCTTTGATACCGTCCCGGCGTGGTCCGGGGCGGGTTATTTTCAGGCTTTGCAGCCTTTTCGTAGGCATTGATGATTTTCTGCACCAGGGCGTGGCGGACAACATCCGCAGAGGTCAGGCGGCAGATGGCGATATCCTCCACCCCGTCCAGCACCCGCACCGCATCCTTCAATCCGGAGACCTTGTCATCCGGCAGGTCGATCTGGGTCACGTCTCCGGTGATGACGATCTTGGAGCCAAAGCCCAGGCGGGTCAAAAACATTTTCATCTGCTCCCGGGTGGTGTTCTGGGCCTCGTCCAGGATGATGAAGCTGTCGTCCAGGGTTCGGCCGCGCATATAGGCCAGCGGGGCCACTTCGATGGAGCCCCGCTCCTGGTACTTCTGGAAGGTCTCTGCCCCCAGCATATCATACAGCGCGTCATACAGCGGCCGCAGGTAGGGGTCTACCTTGTTCTGCAAATCGCCTGGCAGGAAGCCCAGCCGCTCCCCTGCCTCTACGGCAGGCCGGGTGAGGATGATCCGGTTTACGGTCCGCTCCCGGAAAGCGGATACGGCTGCTGCCACGGCGAGATATGTCTTGCCCGTACCGGCAGGGCCGACACCAATGGTGACGGTATTTTTCTGAATGGCCTTCATGTAGTTCTGCTGGCCAACGGTTTTGGCCTTGATGGGCTTTCCCTTGGCGGTGATGCACACCACATCCTTGGCGATTTTTGTGATTTGATCCTCGTTGCCCTCACTGACCAGGGTAATGAGGTAGCGCACCCGCTGCTCATCGATGGTCTCGCCCTTGGCGGCCAGCTGCAGCAGGGCTTCCAGGGTGCGGACGGCCTTGTCCGCCATCTCCTCGTCGCCGGTGACCTTCAGGTCATCTCCCCGGCTGACAATGCGCACGCCCAGAGCTTCTTCGATCCGGCGCACGTTTTCATCGAAGGAGCCGAACACGGCAATCAGGTCCTCTACCCGATCGGCATTTACGATTCTTTCAACTTCCTTGCTCATTGGTCTCTCCTGTCTCCTCCCGGTGGCTGCGGCCAATGGACTCCAGGCAGGAATAGCTGCCGGAGAGCACATAGGCTCCCTCCTCCGGGGCAAAGGTCTCCGATGCATCCAGGATGGTTCCCGCGGTCATAGCACCGGGAAGATAGGTCCTGGCAAAGTGCTGCATCTGGGTGTAAGCTGCCTCTTCCGGAAGATCTTGCTCCGAAAGATCGCAGACTATATAGCAGTCCACTGCCATGCGCACCGGCAACACAAAGCCGCCCGGCAGGGTCAATGGATACTCCCAGTACATTCTACCACATTCCATACCCAAAATTCCACTACCAAACCACAATTTTATCCGTTTTTTTCCGAGGATCAGGCTCCACCGTCGGATGATTTTTGCCTCCCCTGCCTTTTGAAGGCAGTATTTCGGGGTGTACATCTGAAAATCCCGGTGGGTATAGGCCATGATCTCCCCCTGCGCCCGCTGGGCAAGGACGGTTTTTCCGCAGTCCGTATAGCCGGAAATCAGCACCTGCCCTTTGGTAACCGCCTGCCCGGGCTTGACCAGAGGCGTTCCTCTGGTGCAGAGCAGGCTCTTGATCACCCCGTCCCGGGCGGCGATCACACTGGCTACGCCGTTCTGCGTGGGCTCCGCAGGGACGGCGGGCTGCTTTTCTGCAACGGAAATCACTGCAACGCAGCCTCTTGTATTGACTCCGGCCCACTTGAGCTCCGGGATGGCGCTGAGCAGGCTGTTCTTGATGGCCTCGCTGCGGAGAGCCCGGCGGTTGGCCCCAAAGCGCAGCCCGTAGCTTTCCGCAGCCGCAAGAATCTGCCGGGTAGGCACCCGCTGGTTGCCGCTAACCCGGACAAAGAAGATCCGTGTAGGAATCAGGATTTGGGCGCATAGCAGCAGCGCCAGCCCGGCAAGCAGCACAGGCCTTCCTGTCAGAGCCCGGAAGCGCCAGTATAGGCCGGTCCTGCTCAGAATCCTCAGCGTTTCTCCACGCTTCTGGGTTAGGCGCAAAAGCCTGCCATAGCTGGGGCGGGCAACGGAAAAGCGCAGGCAGAGCTCCCCTTCCGGGGTTACGTCCCGAAGGGCAATCCCGGCGTCTGCGATGGCGCAAAGCGCGCCTGCCGGGTCGGCGGTGAGCAGCTCCGCTTGGATAAGGCCGGTGAGGGAAGTCCAGAGCTTCATGGGCAGCGCCCCCTGAGAAGCCGGATGGACTCCACGCAGCCTGTGACCACCAGCTGCCCCTGCCCCATCCGCGCCAGCACAAGTTCCCGGCCGCAGAGGAGAATCTCTCCAAAGGCAACCTTGACACCCACCTGCTCCCGGCTGTACTGGGTCACGCCCCGGTGGTTTTCAATCAGGACCTGGCGGTCCCCGGTAAGCTCCAGCAGGCTTTGCCCTGGCAAGGGCTCTCCCGGCAGATCCCCGGACAGCCAGGACCAAATACTCCCCTGCTTCACGGCATCCACCTCCTTTTGGTCAAGGGTATGTATGCCGGGGGTGGAAATTGCATAGATTCTCCCGAGGTGATTTCCATGGGGCTGCTATTGATGATCGGAATGCTTGCCATGATCCTGGACAGCCGGACCGCCCTGCAGGGGGCCAGCCAGGGCGTGGAGCTGTGCCTGACGGCGGTGATTCCCAGTCTGCTGCCGTTTCTGTGCCTGTCTATGGCCTTGACCCAGAGGCTGTTTTCCAAAAGGCTTCCCCTTTTTGGGGTGATTGGGCGGCTCTTCGGCATCCCGAAGGGGGCAGAGATCCTTCTGCTCCCCGCTTTGCTGGGGGGCTACCCTGCCGGGGCTGCCTGCATTGCCCAAGCGGCAAACCGGGGCGCGCTGCAAAAGCGGGACGCAGAAATACTTCTCGGCTTTTGCAGTCTGCCGGGGCCTGCCTTTCTGTTCGGCCTGGTGGCCCGGCAGTTTTCGAATGGCTGGGCCGGAGCGGCCCTGTGGGCGCTGGTACTGCTGAGCGCCTGGGCAGCTTCCCGAATTCTTCCGGCCAGGAGCGAACAGGCGGCGGTGGAACCGGCGGCGTCTGCCGACCCAATCGCCCAGGCCGGGGCGGCCATGGGGAAAATCTGCATAACGGTGATCCTTTTTCGGGTGGGGCTGAATTTTTTGCGCACCTATCTTCCGCTGGACGGCGTTGCATTGGTGGCGGCAGAGGGCCTGTTGGAGCTGACAAACGGCTGCTGCCATTTGCAGAGTGTTCCGTCAGAACCGGCCCGTTTCCTTCTGGCGGGCGGGCTCACTGCCTTTGGCGGGGTCTGCGTGGGGCTCCAGACCGCCCAGGTCTGCCCGAGGCTGCGTTTGCGGGATTATTGGCTGGGAAAGACGCTCCAGACAGTATTTGCACTGCTCTTTGGCTGGCTGCTGCTGCGTAAACAGATCGTTTTGATGGCGATTTTGATCGCAGCACTGATTTTTCTTCCCGGAAAGGTAGCTTTTTGGCGGCACAGGGTGTATAATGGCCTCAAACAACCATGTGGGAGGAAATTATGCTTTTCCGAAAGAAAATAGAGCGGGCCTGTGCCTATTGCAAGCACGGCGTGGCACTGTGCGATGACCAGATTTTGTGCGTCAAAAAAGGGGTTCGTACCCCGGACAGCAGCTGCCGCCGCTTCCAGTATGACCCATTCAAGCGCATTCCGTCCAAGCAAAAAGCCATGGATTTTTCCAAATACGACCAGGACGATTATTCCCTGTGAGGAATCTCTAAAAACCGGCTCCCCCAAAAATGAGGAGCCGGTTTCGTCTTTCCCTCAGGGAAAGCCTTTTTATTGCAGCATCTCCAAAAATTCGTCCTCTGTCAGCACCGGGATGCCCAGCTCTCTGGCTTTGCGCTCCTTGGAGCCTGCATTCTCTCCTGCCACCACAAAGCTGGTCTTTTTGGAGACGGAGCCGGAGGCCTTGCCGCCGAAAAGCTCAATTTTTTCCGTGGCCTCTTCCCGGGTGAACCGGCTTAAAGCGCCGGTGAGGACAATGGTCTTGCCCGCAAAGCGGGTGTCCGTAACAACCCGCTTGCTCTCAAAGTTCACCCCGGCCTCCTTGAGCCGACGGACCATGTGGCGGGACTGGGGCTGAGCAAACCACTCGCAGATGCTCTCAGCCGTTACCTCTCCAATATCCGGCACCTGTGTCAGCTCTTCCAAAGAAGCTTCCATGAGCTTATCCAGGCTGCCGAAGGCCGCCGCCAGACTCTTGCCGGTCTTCGCGCCCACCTGACGGATGCCCAGGGCGAAAATCAGCCGGGAGACATCCTGGCTCTTGCTGGCAGCAATGGCATCCAGCAGCTTCTGAGCCGCCTTGGTGCCGGATTTCCACAGGCCGGACAGCTCGTCCATGGTCAGGTAATAGATATCCGCCGGAGAGCGGATGGCCCCCTTTTCAATAAGGCTGTCCACAATGGCGCTGCCCAGGCCCTCGATATCCATGGCATCCCGGCTGACAAAATGGGCAATGTTCCGGCTCAGCTGGGCGGGGCACTCCGCACCGGTGCAGCGCAGGAAAGCTCCATCTTCGTCCCGCTCTACGGCAGCGCCGCAGACGGGGCATTTTTTTGGCAGGAAATAAGGCTGCGTTCCCTCCGGGCGCTTGGAAAGGTTCACTTCCAAGATTTCCGGAATGATCTCCCCCGCCTTGCGGATGCGCACGGTATCCCCTATCCGAATATCCAGCCGGGAGATGAAGTCCTGATTGTGCAGCGTGGCATTGGTCACAGTGGTGCCTGCCAGCCGGACGGGAGCCACCACAGCCTTAGGCGTCAGCACACCGGTGCGGCCCACCTGAATCACAATGTCCTCCACCAGGGTTTCCTTTTCCTCTGGGGGGTACTTATAGGCCACGGCCCACCGGGGAAATTTGGCGGTGTTGCCAAGCCGTTCCCGGGCGGCCAGGTCATCCAGCTTGATGACGGCACCGTCAATGTCGCAGCTGAGCTTCTCCCGCTCCTCGTTGATGCGGATGACCTCCTTCGAGATTTTTTCGACATCCGAAAGGAGCTTGTAGGGAATGACCTTGAAGTGGAGGGACTTCAGGTATTCCAGGGTTTCTACGTGGCTCACAAAGGTCTTGCCCTCTGCCAGCTGGACGTTAAATACCAGAATATCCAGCTTCCGCTTGGCCGTCACTTTGGGGTCTTTCTGCCGCAGAGAGCCGGCGGCGGCGTTCCTGGGGTTGGCAAAGGTCTTCTCTCCGTTTTCCTCCAATGCTTCATTCAGTGCATGGAAGGTTTTCTTGGGCATGAATACCTCGCCCCGGACGATGAGCCGGGCGGGAGCCCCTTCCAGCGCCATGGGAATGGAGCGGATGGTGCGCAGATTCTCCGTCACATCCTCGCCCACATTGCCATCGCCCCGGGTGGCACCCCGGACGAACTGGCCGTCCACGTATTCCAGGGCCACAGACAGGCCGTCGATCTTCGGCTCCACGGAGAACTGAGCCCCCGGAACGGCCTCTTTGGTTCGCACCAGGAAGTCATCCAGCTCTTCCAGGCTGAACACATCCTGCAGGCTCATCAGCGGCACCGCGTGGGTTACCTCGCCAAAGGTGTTCACAGCCTGACCGCCCACCCGCTTGGTGGGAGAATCCGGCAGGGCAAGCTCCGGGTTTGCTTTCTCCAGGTCCTCCAGCTCCCGCAGAAGACGGTCATATTCAAAGTCCGGCATGGTAGGGTCATCCAGCACGTAGTACCGGTAGCCCGCATCGTTTAGGAGCTTCGTCAGCTCCTCAATTCTCTGTTTGGGTTCCATAAATGCCTCCTGTGTTCAGAAACGTACCGGGGACCTCCCCGACGATCACGGTCTCCGCCGCCACCACTTCGCTGGTGAGGGAAAAGCTCTCCGTCTGCCCCAGCACCAGAATGCTGGCATCCACATTGACCTCCATCATAAGCCGATGCAGGGTCTGGTTGATGCCTGCCTGCTGAAAGCGGCTTTCAAAGCTGGCGTCGGAATTGCGGATGGAGAGCACGTGTACCGGGATGCAGAAGCCCTTCCCGGCGAAAAGCTCCGGGAAAAAGAGACTGCCAATGGGAATGCCCAGCTTGGCCGTATCCCAGGACAGTATTTCCTGGTTGATAATTTCCAGGATCTCCGTTTTCATCCGGTTGACTTCCAGAATATTGGTCTTCATGGCCGTAATGCGACCGTTTAGGTCCTTTTCAAAGTAGACGATCCGGTCATAGGCGATGCTGTCCCGGGCCAGAAGCTCGGTCAGAGCGTCGTTGGTCAGATCGGAGGTGGCGTTTTTGATCTGGGTTTCCGCCAGCTCCCGCAAAAGGGGCCGGTAGTGACTGCGAAACAGCAGAAGTCCTCCCAGAACCACCGCAAAAACAAGCAGCAGCCGCAACAAGAAACGGATCAAAAACCGACGCAAGCCCCGCACCCCCCTGGGGTAAGCGTATGCGTTACAGCTTCTTCATATGCGCCCCGGCAGCCTTTGCCATGAGCTTTTTGGTGCCGATGTCGTCAAAGGCTACCTCCAGCAGGGCGTCGCCGCCCATTTTGATGACGGACAGAACCATGCCCTTGCCAAAGGCTGCGTGCATGACCATATCCCCCTTGTTGAATTCCGGCGCAGGGGCGCTGGAGGCGGCCTGAGCACGGATGGCCGAGGAAAGATAAGCATGGCTCTTGGAAATGTGTTTTTCGTAGCTCTCCCGGCGGCTCTCTTGGACCTGGGGCCGATAGCCGCCCCGCTTGACGATGCAGCTCTCCGGGATCTCCTGTAAGAAGCGGGAGGGCAGCGCCGAGGCCGTGCGGCCATAGATCATCCGCATTCTGGCATGGCTGATGGTCAGCGACTTCTTGGCCCGGGTAATGGCCACGTAGCACAGCCGCCGCTCCTCCTCCATCTCCTCCCGGTCGCCGATGGCCCGCATACCGGGGAAAAGCCCGTCCTCGAAGCCCACCAGAAACACATGGGGGAATTCCAGGCCCTTGGCGGAGTGAATGGTCATCATGACCACCGCATCGTCCCCCTCGTTGTACTGCTCCAGATCGGTGTACAGGGAAATTTCTTCCAAAAAGCCAGAGAGGCTGGGCTCTGTGGTATTGGCGAGGTAGGACTGAATGCTGGACTTCAATTCCTTCACGTTTTCCAGCTTGGTCTTGTTTTCCTCCGTAGGCTTGGACAGGAGCATATCGGCATAGCCCGTGCGGATAAGCAGCTCATCATAGAATTCCGGCAGGCTCATGCCGTTTGCCAAAAGCCCTGCCAGGTCCTCGATCAGTGCGGAGAATTGCAGCAGCTTCTGGGCCGATTTTTCCAGAGGGCCGTAATTATAGGGGTCACAGACTACCTCATAGACGCTCTTTCCCTCGGCCTGGGCCAGCTTCTGGACGGTCTCAACGGTCTTGGCCCCCAGGCCTCTGGGGGGATTGTTGATGATGCGGTTCAGGCGCAGGTCGTCTGCCCGGTTGTTGATGACGCACAGATAGGACAGCATATCCTTGATTTCGGCTCGCTCAAAGAAGCGCATACCGCCGATGACCCGGTAGGGAATGCCGTTGCGTTTCAGGGCATATTCCATGGAGTTGGACTGGGCGTTGGTCCGGTACAAAATAGCGTAATCCTTGAAGTCGTGGCCCTTGGAGCGGGAAAGGATCTGGCTGGCAACGAAGTTGCCCTCGGCCCCTTCGTTCTCCGCCTCATATACGAGAATGGGCTCCCCTGTGCCGTTGTCCGTCCACAGGTGCTTGCCCTTCCGGCCTTCGTTGTGGGAGATGACGGCGTTGGCCGCATCCAGAATGGACTGAGTGGAGCGGTAGTTCTGCTCCAGCCGAATGACCCGGGCACCGGGGTACTGCTCTTCAAAGGAGAGAATATTCTCAATGGTAGCGCCCCGGAAGCGGTAAATGCTCTGGTCGTCATCACCGACTACGCAGATGTTCCGTCTGTCTCCTGCCAGCAGCTCTGTCAAAAGATACTGGACGTGGTTGGTATCCTGGTACTCGTCCACCAGAACATAATGGAATTTCCGCTGGTAGTATTCCCTTACCTCCCGGTCCTGCTGCAAGAGCTTCACGGTGACATAGAGAATGTCGTCAAAATCCAGGGCGTTGTTGTCCTTCAGGCGCTTCTGATAGACGGTGTAGACCTTGGCGATTTGGACAATGCGGTAGTCCGAGGCGCTGCGGCTGTCCTCCTCCATCTGCTTCGGGGAAATCAGCCGGTCCTTCTGCCGGCCGATGATGCTCAGTACATACCGGGGCGGATAGGTCTTGTCATCCAGGTTCATGTCCCGGAGAATTTCCTTCATGAGCCGCTCGGAGTCCGAGGTATCGTAGATGGTAAAGCTGGAGGTATAGCCGCAGCGGTCAATATACCGGCGCAGAATGCGGCAGCAGGCGGCATGGAAGGTCATGGCCCAGATATCCTCGGCACTGGCCCCCAGCATATTGGAAAGCCGCTCCTTCATCTCTCCGGCGGCCTTGTTGGTAAAGGTAATGGCGATGACGTTCCAGGGGTTGGCAGGCTCCAGGGCGCAGAGCCAGTCTGCCCGGTCTATTTGCTCCTGGGTTGGGTCTTCCGGCAGGTTTTCCAGGAACGTCACATCCTCGTCCCTGACAAAGTCCGGAATTTCTGTCCCTTCCGAGCCCCGGCCATAGCGCAGAATGTTGGCGATTCGGTTGATGAGCACCGTGGTCTTGCCGCTGCCGGCACCTGCCAGCAGCAAAAGAGGCCCCTCGGTGGTCAACACGGCCTCCCGCTGCACATCGTTGAGCATGGAAAAGCGGGAGGCAATGTAGTTCCGCCGAGCGGCCAGAAATCTGGAATCCAATTCATTATTCATAGAAGCACCTGTCATTTCTGTCTTTCTTTTTATCGGCTCCTATTTTACCGCAAAGAGCTGCAAAAAGCAAGCCGCTTATTCCAGCTTCTCTTTGAGAAGGCCCAGCGCTTTGCGCTCCACCCGAGAGACCTGAACCTGGCTGATGCCCAGAATTCCTGCGGTGCGCTGCTGGGTTAAACCATGAAAATAGCGCAGGGCAATGATTTGCCGTTCCCGCTCCGGAAGTGCACGAACCGCCTGCCGCAGGGCGATTTTCTCTACCATGCGCTCCTCGGATTCCGTATCCGTCAGCACATTTTCCAGGGAGAAGCCCTCCTCCCCTGTCTGACGGTAGATGGACTCCGTGGCGGCGGTGGCGGTTTCGGCCAGGGCGATTTCTTCCGGGGAAAGGCCGGTCTCGGCAGACAGCTCGGAAAGGGTTGGCTCCCGGTCCAGCGTTGCCGTCAGGCGGCTGCGGGCGGCTTTGATGGAGGCGGACTGCTCCTTGAGCCCCCGGGATACCTTCACCGCCCCGTCATCCCGGAGAAATCGCCGGATCTCTCCGGCGATTTTTGGCACGGCATAGGTGGAAAACTGGGTGCCGAAGCCGGGGTCGAAGCCCTCTGCGGCCTTCAAAAAGCCCAGGCAGCCCAGCTGGTAGAGGTCCTCCAGCTCGGTGCCCCTGCCCTGGAACCGCCGGGCAACGGCCCAGATGAGCCCTGCATTCTCCGTAATCAGCTGCTCCTTGGCTTGGATATCCCCGGCCTGTGCCCGGGCGATCAGCTCCTCGGGAACGCTCATTGGCGGCGCTGCAGCTTCCGGCGCATATGTACGGAGGTCCCCCGCCCCTCTATGGAGGTGATCTCCAGACTGGTCATGAAGCTCTCCATAATGGTAAAGCCCATGCCGCTGCGCTCGGCCCCGCCGGTGGTGAAGCTGGGCCGCCGGGCCTGCTCCACATCCGGGATGCCAACGCCCTTGTCTTTGATGACAATGTCCAGCACATTGTCCTTGAGAATGCGGCAGCGCAGGGTGATGGTGCCCAGTTTGTCAGGATAGGCGTGGACAATGCAATTGGTCACGGCCTCGGACACCGCCGTGCGGATGTCCCCCAGTTCCTCCAATGTAGGGTCCATCTGGGCGGCAAAACAGGCCACGGCGCTGCGGGCAAAGGCTTCGTTGCTGGATTTGCTGGGAAATTCCAAAATCATATAGTTGCCGAATTTCATGAAACCGCCTCCCGAATTTCAACAAGCTTGTCAAGGCCCGATGCCCGGAATACTCGCATGGGCTGGGGAGAAATGCCCGTGAGCAGCAGCTTTCCCTCAATTTGGGTCATGCTGCGCAGGGCATTGATGACCACGGCGATTCCCGAGGAATCCACGAAGGTCACATCCCGGAAATCCAGCACGCAGATTTCCGGCATATAGGTCTCGATCTTCGCGGCAATGACCTGGATGTAGGCTTTGGCGCAGTGGTGGTCTATTTCCCCAGTCAGGGCGATGGTCAGCTTGTCCCCTTCCTGGAAACTAGTGAAATGCATGGTAAACTCCTCCTTTGTATTTGCTGCTTCCAGTATAGCGGCACAGCTGCGTACTTCCTGTCGGAATTGCTTCCGGGCATAAAAAAACAGGGCTGCCCGGAAATGTCCGTTCAGACATTTCCCACACAGCCCCGCATTTTGCAGGTGTATGATTCAGGAATCTTCCGAATCCCATAGGGACGAAAAATGAGCATAATAGAATTGTGCCATTTCGGTTCCTTCCTCCAGGATATGATCCCGGATGTGGTTTGCGTGCATTTTCTGCTCGGATGGGTCAATCTCGGAATATCTATGGATCGCCAGATTGCCTTTGGCCTCTTCCCGCAGAATTTCCTCGTATACGTCCGCAACGACCTCACACTGTGCAACAGGGACATCCTGAGCACTTTCCCAGGTGTGCCCCTTCGTGTGCGTCAACCCATCCGTGGATTCAAGGCAGTAAAGATAACCCCG
>CAMFMO010000035.1:0-23247 GCA_945963595.1 uncultured Clostridia bacterium
AATCGAATGACACATCTTGAGATACCCAACAATATCTTTAACTAAGGGAAACGGGAAAGGGCTATCCCAATATTGATTCTCTCAAAGCAATCTCGAAATACTTCTGCGTTTCACTGGACGACCTGCTGTCAACGGATGAGATTATCACCATCGCGGAGGAGGACGGAAAGCAGAAGGAGCGGCATTTGCGGAATCTGGTGTTCGGTCTGCTGGATTGCAGCATCGCCATGTTTCTTTTCCTGCCGTTCTTTGGGCAGAGGGTGGACGGTGTCATTCAGGAGGTATCCGTGCTCATGCTCACAGAGGAGGAAATATACATCAAAATCCCCTACCTGATAATCGTCTTTTCTATGACAGTCTGGGGGATTCTGATGCTGGCGCTACAGGACTGTCAGGTCTCCTTTTGGCTTCAAAAGAAGGATAAGATATCGTTGGGGCTGGGGGCAGTTGGCGCGCTTCTCTTTATGCTCAGCCGGCAGCCCTATGCTTCCGCATATCTCTTTCTGATTCTGGTAATTCAGGCGTTAATGCTCATAAAATGGGCATGACACGCTTCGTGTCACGGATGTGACAGACCAATTCTTTCCTTTTCCCTTCCATCCGGGTATGCTTTGTTCAGGCAACAGCCGAATAAAAACGAAAAGGACGGATCGGAATGAGCAAACGAAATCAAAAGAATCTGCTAACAGCACTGGGGCTGCTGGTTGCATTTGTGCTGTGGACGCTGGCAATCCGGTATCTGGATGTGCGCCCCATTGGCCCAGACTGTTCTGAGGTCGGATTTGCAGGAATCAATGGATGGTTCCATAATCTTACGGAGGTGCACTGGGGGCTGTACACACTGACAGACTGGCTGGGGCTGGTTCCTTTGTGCTTTGTTTTGGGCTTTGCCCTGCTTGGACTGGTACAGATCGTGACCAGAAAGAGCCTGTTCAAAGTAGATGGTGACATTTTAGTTCTGGGTGGCTTTTATGTACTTGTCATGGCGGGATATGTATTGTTCGAGATATTTGCGATCAATTACAGACCAGTACTGATCAATGGCATTTTAGAGGCATCGTATCCCTCGTCCACAACTCTTCTTGTTCTGTGCGTGATGCCGACGGCGATGATGCAGTTTCACAGCCGTATTCAGAATCGACTCCTCAGAAAAAGCATAAACTTCGTGATTGCCGCATTCACGGTGTTTATGGTGATGGGCAGACTGATTTCCGGTGTGCATTGGCTGACAGATATCATCGGAGGAATTCTACTGAGTATGGCGCTGGTGATGCTGTACTACGCGATTTGCGGCTGCTTGCGAAACGGGGAAGTAAACTCCGCATCGGGATATTGACTTTTAGGAATCATCAAATCCGCCGCGCTTCTGTCCGGAATTTCGGATGGAGGTGCGGTGGATTTTCATTTTTCCCGGATTGCTTTTTGCGTTATCCCGGGATTGGAGTGGTTTTTGCGTTTTCTGACATAACTCTAGTAGAAGGGTGAATTGCTTCATGGATGAGCAGTTCCCTTTACTATTTTTCAAAGGAGACTGAGTTATGTCAACCTACGCGAGAATCAAGCAAACCGTAACCACCCGACAGGCAGCCGAAAGGTATGGGCTGCCTGTCAACCGAAGCGGCATGGTGAAATGTCCCTTCCATGAGGATCACAATCCCAGCATGAAAGTGGATGATCGTTTCTACTGCTTCGGCTGTCATGCCAGCGGTGATGTCATTGACTTCACCGCCCGCCTCTTTGGGCTTTCGCCCTACGCCGCCGCACAGAAACTGGAAACCGATTTTGCAATCGGTGCGGAATATGAACCGCTGCCGTTTCCCACCCATGCAGAGCCATCCCACGATAGAGAGCGGCTCTGCATTTGCGTTTTGCGGGACTATCTGCGGCATCTTCGCATCTGGCAGCTGCGGTATCAGCCGGAGAAGCAAGGGGACCCCATCCATCCTCGTTTTGCCGAGGCAATGAAGACGCTGCCCACAGTCAATTACCTTCTGGACTGCCTGCTGGGAAACGATCTGCTTCTGGCAAAAGAGACAGCGGAGGTACTCTGCCGGGAGGGGCATATCCAGAGGCTATCGGAGTATCTCGGGACACTATCTGAGAAAGAGAGGGAATGCGCATGAGTGGTACGCCGGAATGGCTGGATGAGAAGGGAAAGATCATCGAGCACAAATACTGCCAGTGCTTTCTGGAACAGCAGCCCCTGCTCAGCAAGGGAGAGGACTTCTTCACCACGGAGGGCGTTGTCACCGACAAAGACCGGCTCCTGCGGGATGTGTTCGACGATATCAAGGAGCATCTGACCGGCGGGCTGGTCACGAAAGCCAAAAACCTGCTGGACGCCATTCGCATGGAGTGCTATGACCGGGGAGAGCTGAAAAAGTATCAGGATCGTATCTTTCTCGCCAACGGCACCCTGTTTCTGGATGGAAGGTTCGTGGAGGAAAAGGGCTTCTGCCTGAACCGCCTGCCCATTTCCTACAATCCCAACGCACCGCAGCCGAAGGTCTGGCTGCGGTTTTTGTCTGAGCTTCTGGAACCGGAAGACATTCTGACCTTGCAGGAATTCATGGGCTACTGCCTGATTCCCTGCACCCGGGGACAGGTGATGCTGCTCATCAAGGGCAACGGCGGCGAGGGTAAGTCCCGGATCGGCGTGGTGATGCACACACTGTTCGGTGCCAACGCCAAGAACGGCAGCATCGACAAGGTGGAGACCAGCGCCTTCGCCCGGGCAGATTTGCAGCATGTGCTGGTGATGGTGGATGACGATACCAAAATGGAGGCTCTGTCCTCCACCCACTATGTAAAGTCCATCATCACCGCGGAGACTCCCATGGACTTGGAGCGAAAGAAGGAGCAGAGCTTTCAGGGGGATATGTATGTGCGGTTTCTGGCCTTTTCCAACGGCGATCTGGAAGCACTGTACGATAAGTCCGAGGGCTTCTTCCGTCGGCAGCTGATTTTGCAGACCAAGCGGAAGCCGCCGGGCAGAGTGGATGACCCATATCTTTCCGACAAGCTGAAACAGGAGGCAGAGGGTATTTTTCTCTGGTGTCTTGAGGGATTAAGGAGGCTTCAAGCCAACAACTACCAATTCACAGTGAGCCAGCGGGCGGCGGAAAACAAGGAGCACGCCAAGCGGAATGCCAACAATCTGGTGGAGTTTATGCAGTCTGATGGGTACATCCAGCTGAAAGCCGACAGCACCATCACCTCCCGGGATTTGTACGCCATCTATCAGATGTGGTGTGAGGACAACGGCTACCGCCCCATTGCCCAGCGGTCGGTAAGCAGTTACCTGAAAAGCCATTTGGAGGACTACAATCTGGAAGCCAGCAACAAGATCACCAACAAATCCGGCAAGCAGGTCAACGGCTTCTGGGGCATTCAGGCGCTGACCTCCCCAATTATTCTCTGATGTGGAAAACATCTATCCCTATCCATCCCAAGCATCCCCGGGGATAGATGGGATGGATGGGGATAGAGGATTTTGGATTCAACAGAAAAATGAAGGAGAAAGAATATGAAAAAGTACGCAGGGCAGGAGTGGGCGTTCTTCCGCAACCGGGCGGGACGCGTCCAGTTCAATTTCGTATGCCGCAGCTGCCGAAACCGCTGCAAGCAGAGTTACCGGGCAGAGATTCTCTCTTGTCGGCGGTATGAAAGCAGAAAACAGCCACCGGAAACACAGGAAAACGGAACAGATTTCCCAAGGCTTGTGGAAATGGAAAAATGATACACGAAATCGAGGCAAATTTTCACCCAATCGCGCTGGTGAGAAGGGTGAAGCCACTGCACGGTTTCGTGCTTTTCTATGCCATTTCAAAGAATCCGTTCCGAAACAGAAAAAGCAAACAAAGCATCATCGATGCAGACATCATGGGAGCCATTTCCATTGGCTCCAAATCCAAATTTTCAATGAAAGAGGTATGACTATGAATGTGAAAAATGAAATCAAAAGTATCATCGTCCGTTCCGGCATGACCATGCAGCAGGTGGTTGACCTGCTGTCTGACGAATATGGCTGGAGCGACAGCATTTCCAACTTCTCCAACAAGCTGAGCCGCGGCTCCCTGCGTTACCGGGAAGCGATTCAGCTTGCCGATGTGATGGGGTATGACCTCATTTGGCAGAAACGGAGGGATGGATAATGGATAAGCCCCAGTATGCCATTCTCCGCTTCGCCAAGTATAAGGGGCCGGAGATTGGCAGAATCGAAGCCCATGACGAGCGCACCAAGGAGAAATACGCCAGCAACCCGGATGTGGACACCAGCCGCAGCAGGCTGAATTTTCATCTGGTGAAACCCCACCGCTCCTACCGGGCGGAGGCAGAAAAGCAGATCGCCGAAGCCGGGTGCCGCGCACGAAAGGACAGCGTCCGGGTGGTGGAAACCCTAATCACCGCCAGCCCGGAGTTTTTTCAAGGGAAAAAGCCCAGAGAGATCAAAGAGTTCTTTGAATATGCCCTTGCGTTCATCCAGAGTAATCAGTCTCCCGAAACCATCATCTCCGCCGTAGTGCATGTGGACGAGAAAACGCCCCATACGCACCTTTGTTTTGTCCCGCTGACGGCAGATGGGCGGCTTAGCGCGAAAGACATTGTCGGCAACAAAAAGAAGCTGACCCAGTGGCAGGATGATTTCTGGAAGCACATGGTGAAAAAATACCCTGACTTTGAGCGAGGGGAATCCGCCAGCGAGACCGGCAGGACTCATATTCCACCCCGACTGTTCAAGGAAGCAGTACGCCTGAACCGTCAGAAGGACAAAATCGCCCGGCTGCTTTCCGAAATCACGCCGCTGAACGCCAAGAAGAAATCCTCTGAGATTGAATCCATCCTCACGGACTACATCCCCAGCGTGGAAAAGCTGATGACCCGAATGAAAAAGGCGAACAGTGCAGTAAAGGAACTAAAAAAGGAAATCGCCGCACTGGAGCAGGAACTCGATGGCAGTAAAGCCAGCGTCCAGCGGCAGTTGGAGCTTGCAAAGAAGCTGCAGGAGTTCGAGGCTCTCCAGCAGACTGTGCAGGAGTTGGAGGATGAAATCGCCGCAATTCCGCCTGAAATTCGTGAGAAATACAACACAAAAACAGAAAGAAAGGAAACCATTGCCCTTGAGTAAAAAAGAAGTACAGGCCATGCAGCTGCCGATTCAAAAGCTGCGCCCCTTTGAAAACCACCCCTTCCAGGTGAAGGACGATGATGAAATGAATCAGCTGGTGTGGAGCGTTCTCACACAAGGCGTTCTGACCCCGCTGGTTGTTCGTCCTCTGGAAAATAATGAATATGAAGTGATCTCCGGGCATCGGAGACTGCACGCGTGCCAAAAGGCAGGGATCGAAACGGTTCCTGCCTTAATTTATGCCCTCGACCGGAATGCTGCAGCCATTGCGCTGGTGGACAGCAATCTGCATCGGGAGAAACTCCTGCCAAGCGAAAAGGCCTTTGCCTACAAGCTGAAAATGGATGCTCTGAGCCACCAGGGAACTTCTGGACAAGTTGGCCAGAAGTGGAGTAGAGAAGAAATCGCAGAAGGTGAGAGTGGTCGCCAAGTCCAGCGGTATATCCGCCTGACTGAATTGATTCCCCAAATTCTCAGCATGGTGGATGCCGGAAAAATTGCCCTCACTCCGGCGGTGGAACTGTCCTATCTGACCCAACAGGAACAGCAGGATTTACTGGAAACCATGGAGAGCGAGGACTGCACCCCGTCCCTGTCCCAAGCTGTCCAGCTCAAAAAGCTGAGCCAGTCCGGGGAACTGACTATGGACAAGATATTCGAAATCCTTCGGGAACCCAAGGCCAATCAGCAGGAAAAGATCAGCTTCCGGCTGGACGATCTGCGGAAATTCTTCCCCAAAAGCTACACTCCTGCCCGGATTCAGGAGCGGATTTTGAAGCTGCTGGAAGCGGACTGCCGCAAGCGGCAGCGCAATCAGGAACGGTGAGGTGCGGCATGATGAAAAAGAATACGCATAGGGTGTTACGAGGTGAGCGGGCATGAATGAGGTACAGCAGGATGTTATGTGCGTCTTATTGCAGACGCTTTTGGATAAGGAACTGATTACGCAGGACATTCACGACAAATCCCGGAACAAAATCCTCGGCACATTGGACTTGCCGGACTTTTTCCAGGATAATGAGGCACGAAAGGAGGATGCACATGGATGTGAGAAAAATCCGTGCTGAGCTGCGGGCGGGCAGGTCAATTTACGACCTCCCCCTCCGGGTGACCTTTTACGCCCGGGTGTCCACAGATCAGGACGAACAGATGAACAGTCTGGAAAATCAGGTGCAGTATTACACGGAGCTGATTCAGAGCAAGCCCAACTGGCGCTTTGTGCCGGGGTACATCGACGAAGGCATTTCCGGCGGCACCACAAAAAAGCGGGATGATTTCAACCGCATGATTCGGGACGCAAAAGCCGGGATGTTTGACTTCATCATCACCAAAGAAATCTCCCGGTTTTCCCGCTCCACGCTGGATAGCATCCAATATACCCAGGAATTGCTGGAGAACAATGTAGGTGTGCTGTTCCAGAACGACAATATCAACACCCTGGATACGGACAGTGAGTTCCGGCTGGTTATCATGGCAGGTGTTGCACAGGATGAGATTCGGAAACTCTCCGAGCGGCTGAAATTTGGTTTCCGGCAGGCCATCAAAAACGGTCATGTGCTGGGCAACGATAAACTCTACGGCTACGACAAAAAGGACTGCATTCTGACCATCAATGAAGGGGAAGCGGAGATCATCCGCATTATCTTTGATCTTTACGCCAACCAGAAGCTGGGTACACGGAGTATCTCCAAGAAGCTGACGGAGATGGGCTACACCAGCCGGGAGGGGAATGCCTTCAATACTCTGACCATTCGCCATATTTTGGAGAATCCCAAATACAAGGGCTGGTACTGCGGAAACAAGACCTCCAGTCTTGACTACCGCACCAAGAAGAAAGCCTTTCTGGATGAAAGTGAGTGGGTCATGTACCCGGACCCGTCTATTCCCGCCATCGTCCCGGAAGAATTATGGGATCGTGCAAATGCCCTGTACAAGAAAAGGAGAGAAGAAACCATGAGTCATAGCAGCGGCGTCAGTTACCAGAATCGGTATCCCTACAGCGCAAAGATCATCTGTGAGGAGCACAACACCACCTTCCACCGGCAGGTGTTGGAAAATAAAAAGGGGAAGCAGGAGGTCTGGCAGTGTAAGGTATACCGCAGCCACGGCCGCTCTGGATGTTCTGCCCCCCAGATTCGTAGTAGTGAGGTGGATGCAATTCTCACTGAAATCTTCAAGGAACTGATGAAGGATAAGAAGGCCATCATCGATTCTCTGGTGAAGGTGATTACCAGCGTCCCAAAGGAGGTGGACTATGACAGGCTCCGCAGCCGGGTGCTGGAGGAAATGGACGAGATTGAGAAAAAGAAGGATCGTCTGCTGGATTTGAGCATTGCCGGAGCGTTGGATGCTCCTGAGTTCAAAAAACGAAACGACGCCCTGAATGTCCGGCTCCGGGAGTGTGAAAGTCAGCTTTCCGCCATCGGGCAGGAAGAAGCGAGGGCAGCCGACAGCAAGCTGAATGAGGCCGAAATCCGGCGGGTTCTGGAGCGGGAATTGAGTTTCGAGGGTGAGCCAAACTCGGCGCTTCTTACGACGATTTTAGAGAAAATTGTTGTGAAAAAGGAGAGTACCAAGGAGGAAATCCATCTTGACATATACCTGAAGTTGGGACAGCAATATGAGGCGATTTACTCGCCTCATAACCCGCCCGCGAGCATCAACCGTCTAAGAAATACTACGCCCAAACCGCCGACCAGGAGGACCTGATTTCTATCGGAACCATTGGGCTGATCAAAGGAATTACCACCTTTGATGCTTCCAAGGGGGTAAGGCTTGCCACCTATGCGGCCCGGTGTGTGGAAAATGAGATTTTGATGTACTTTCGTTCTACACGCAAAAGTGCGCAGGACGTGTCGCTGTCGGATTACATTGAGACCGGGACGGATGGGGTGCCGCTGGAGCTGATGGATGTGATCTGCGAGGATTGCGATCTTTTGGAGCAGGTCAGTGACCGGGAGGCGGTGTTTCGGCTGCGGCAGGCTATGGGACGGTGCTTGACGGAGCAGGAGCGGACGGTGGTCATCCTGCGCTATGGCCTGGGAGGCCGGGCGCCACTGCGGCAGCGGCAGGTGGCGGAACGGCTGGGCATCAGCCGGAGCTATATTTCCCGCATTGAGAAGCGGGCGTTGCAAAAGCTGCGGAAAGAATTGGAGTAGAGGTTAGCCCTGTGCTTGTTTCCAAATTGTGAAAATTCCGCTTTGGACGTTGCAAGATCCCTGCAAAAATGGTATGCTATAGCGAAAGAACAAGTATCGGGACTTTGCGCGGACAGAGGAAGGAACTACTATGCAATTATCTGCGAAAATGGTGCGGGAGCGGTTGGCACATATGAAGCCGCGGCTTACAAACTGCTCGCTGGAGACCAGCCGGAAGGGGCAGAATGCCGTGGGGGAGCTCATGCGGGCGGTCCACCATGGGCAGGTGCGGGTGAAGCACCATGATTTTGAAAACTTCGAAGGGGCCTGGGTGCTGCCGGATGATCCCCGGCGGGACGGCGCGATTCTGTATCTCCACGGCGGCGGCTATACCTGCGGCGGCCTGGAATACGCCCTGGGCTTTGGCGCTGCTCTGGCCGACGAATGCGGTGCAAAGGTTTTCTGCGCAGCCTACCGGCTGGCACCGGAATTCCCGTTCCCGGCGGCGGTGGAGGATGCGGCCCAGGCCTATGAATATCTTCTGAAAAAGGGCTATGCACCGGAAAAAATCAGCCTGTGCGGCGAGAGTGCCGGCGGCGGGCTGTGCTTTGCCCTATGCCTGTATCTGCGGCAGCAGGGGCTGTCCCTGCCCGGCAGCATCGTTGCCATTTCCCCCTGGACGGATTTGACCTTCTCTGGGGAGAGCTTTGAAACCAATAAGGAATGTGATGTTTCCCTGTCCCGGGAGCAGCTGGGGTTCTATGCCCAGTGCTATTCGGATGCGACGGAAAATCCTCTGGTGTCGCCGCTGCTGGGAGACCTGAAAAAGTTCCCGCCGTCCCTGATTTTTGTGGGTGGGGATGAAATCCTGCGCAGTGATTCCGAGATGCTGCACAGCAAACTCCTAAAGCAGGGCAACGTGAGCCAGCTCTCCGTCCATCCCGGCCGGTGGCATGCCTATCTTCTCTATGGCCTGAACGAAGACCGGGAGGATTGGGTGACCATGAATGCCTTCCTCTCCAAGTATCTGTCCCGGGAGCGAAAGCTCCGCTGGATGCGGCTGGACAACGCGGCGAAAATCTATCCAGCGGCCCTGCGGCAGAGTTGGAGCAACGTATTCCGCCTGTCTGTGACGCTGACGGAGGAAATAGACGTGGCTGTGCTGCAATCGGCGCTGGATGTGACGGTGCGCCGGTTCCCTTCCATGTGCGTGCGGCTGCGGCGGGGACTGTTCTGGTATTACTTCCAGCAGCGGGAGCGAGCCCCGGCTGTCCGGGAAGAGAACAGCTATCCTGTGACCCGCATGAGCCGCCGGGAGATTCGAACCTGTGCCTTCCGGGTGATTGCCTATGAAAAGCGCATTGCCGTGGAGTTTTTCCATGCGGTGACGGACGGAAACGGCGGCATGGTATTTCTGAAATCCCTGACGGCAGAGTATTTGCAGCAGAAATACGGCATTGCCGTGCCTGCTACAGAGGGCGTCCTTGGACGGCTGGAGGAGCCCCGGGAGGAGGAACTGGAGGACAGCTTCCTGAAATACGCGGGAAACGTCAATGCCAGCCGCCGGGAGCCAAACGCCTGGCACCCATGGGGAACACCGGAAAGTGACGGCTTTTTGAATCTGACTTGTTTCCGGATGGAGACAAAGGCGGTGCTGGAAAAGGCCCATGCATACGATGTCAGCCTGACGGCGTTCCTGTGTGCGGCCCTGATGATGGCCCTGCAGGATATGCAGGCGGAGCAGGTTCCCTCCCTTCGCGCCAGAAAGCCCATCCGGGTGCAGATCCCGGTGAATCTGAGAAAGCTGTTTCCCAGCAGCACCCTGCGCAATTTTGCTCTGTATACCACCCCGGAGATTGACCCCAGACTGGGCGAATACAGCTTTTCAGAGATTTGCCAGGCGGTTAAGCATCGCATGGGGCTGGATGTGAATCCGAAGATTATGAGCAGCCGCATTGCGGTCAATGTGAGCAGTGAAAAAATGGCAGTGGTGCGCATTATGCCTCTGTTCCTGAAAAATGCGGTGATGAAGGCGGTTTTCGATGCGGTAGGCGAGAAAAAATCCTGCCTGTGCTTCTCGAATCTGGGACAGGTTCGTCTGCCGGAAGAAATGCTGCCCTTTGTGCAGCGTTTCGATTTCATCCTGAGTGCCCAGGCAACGGCCCCCCAGAATTGCAGCGCGTTGTCCTTTGGAGATCATTTGTATATCAATTTCACCCGCGATATCCGGGAGCCGGACCTGGAGGCCCATTTCTTCCGAGTTCTGCGGGATATGGGCCTGGGCCTGGAGGTCCAGACCAACAGCAGACAGTGAGGTGCGGAAAATGTATTGTATCAATTGCGGCGTCAAGCTGGCGGACAGTGAAAAGAGGTGCCCGCTGTGCGGGACGGTGCCCTATCATCCGGATATTGTGCGGCAGGAGGGGGAGGCCCTTTATCCGCCGGACCGGTACCCCCGGGCGAAGACCAACAGCAAGGCGGTGCTGGGGGCCATTACCATCCTGGTTTTGATTCCCATTTTCATCACCATGATCTGCGACCTGGGGATCCACGGAAGGATCACCTGGTCCGGCTATGTAATCGGCGGCATTCTGCTGTGCTATGTGGCGGCGGTGCTGCCCCAGTGGTTTGCCCGGCCCAACCCGGTGATTTTCGTGCCCTGCTCCTTTCTGGCGGCCGGGCTATATGTGCTGTATATTGATCTTTCCGTTCACGGCGGGTGGTTTCTCAGCTTCGCGTTCCCGGTAACGGGCTTTTTGGGGCTGCTTGTCACGGCGGTTGTGGTGCTGACCCGGTACACCCACGGGGCGGAGATGTATATTTACGGCGGGGCTCTGGTGCTGCTGGGAGCCTTCATGCCTCTGATGGAATACTTGATGACGCTGACCTTCCGGATGGAAAAGTTCATCGGCTGGTCCTGGTATCCACTGGTGGTGCTGGTGCTCATGGGCGGCGCCCTGATTTTCCTGGCCGTCTGCCGCCCGGCCAGGGAGACCATGGACCGGAAGTTTTTCCTATAATACTGGACAAAAATTGGGTCGCTGCAAAAAACAACGGCCCGATTTTATGCTATCCGTGTATTATTTCCGGCTCTTTCGGTCGTAGAGCTTGGCAAGGCCGCCCTCGCTGGTTTCCCGGAAGCGCTGGTTCAGATTGATGCCGGTTTCGTGCATAGCCCGGCAGACCATGTCGTAGCTGATGTTCCGGGAGCCGGTGAGGAAATAGCTCAGGTTGCAGGCGTTCATGGCCCGCATAGCGGCCACGGCGTTGCGTTCGATGCAGGGAATCTGCACCAGGCCGCAGATGGGGTCACAGGTGAGCCCCAGGTGGTGCTCCATGGCAACCTCGGCGGCGTACTCCACCTGGTCCAGGTCCTGACCGTACAGCTCTGCCAGAGCGGCGGCGGCCATGGAGCAGGCGGTGCCAATCTCTGCCTGGCAGCCGCATTCGGCCCCGGAGATGGAGGCGTTGCTCTTGGTCAGATTGCCAATGATGCCGGCGGTGGCCAGACCCCGGCAGATGGCCTCGTCAGACAGGCCCCTGGTGTCCTGGACGTATTTCAGCACGGCGGGCAGCACGCCGCAGGCTCCGCAGGTGGGGGCGGTGACGATGGTGCCGTTGTCTGCATTCTGTTCGGCAACGGCATAGGCGTAGGCAGCGATTTTCTGGAACTCTTCCAGGGCCGGGGCATCGCTGCCGGCCTTTTTATGGTAGAGGTAATTTGCCTTTCGCTGCACATTCAGGCCGCCGGGCAGCACGCCTGTGGCGGCCAGTCCGTCTTCAATGGACTGCTTCATGGCTTTCCAGACGTTGAGCAGGAAATCCCAGATTTCCGGGCCCTCGTTCAGTTCCACATAGTCACTGAGGGTGTGGATATAGCGCCATTTGCAGAAATCGGCGATTTCCGCAAAGGAGTGCTCCACATAGACCTCCTCCCCCTCGCTGTCCTCCCGGCCGGGAATGCGGATATCGCCGCCGCCGACGGATTCCACCCGCAGACGGCTGAGCTCCTTTCCGTCCTTTCTGGCAATGAAGTCCAGGGTGTTGGGATGGCTTCCGGGCAGCACTTCTTCAGAAAAGATGATCTCCGCAGGCAGGGGGGCCAGGGTTTCCCGCAGTACCCGGTCGGTGCCGTGGCCTACGCCGGTCTTGCACAGGGAGCCATAGAGGATCACCTGAAAGCTGTCCGCCTGGGGATTCTCCTCCCGGAAGAGCCGGGCAGCCCGCTCGGGGCCCATGGTGTGGGAAGAAGAGGGGCCTTTGCCGATTTTGTATATTTCTCGAATGGACTTCATGGCATTTCCTCCATAGATATTTCTTCGGACAGTATAGCAGAAATCCTCGAAAAAAACAATGGCAAACAAGCGGAAAGCTATTGACAAATATGCTATAATATAGTGAGTAATTTTTTTGAAAGCCTGAGAGGATGAAATAAAAATGGCAAAGGATAAAAAGGTTGAGCAGATCACCGATATGGAGGTCGATTTTGCCCAGTGGTACACCGATGTGTGCAAAAAGGCACAGCTGATCGACTACTCCTCCGTAAAGGGCATCTTCATTTACCGGCCCTATGGCTATGCCATCTGGGAGAACATTCAGCACATCATGGATGCGGAGTTTAAGAAGGTGGGCGTGCAGAACGTCTATATGCCCATGCTGATCCCCGAGAGCCTTCTGCAAAAGGAAAAGGACCATGTGGAGGGCTTTGCCCCCGAATGCGCCTGGGTCACCATGGGCGGCAACGAAAGATTAGAGGAGCGGCTGTGCATCCGCCCCACCTCCGAGACGCTGTTCTGCGACCATTTCGCCCAGGTTATTCAGTCCCACCGGGACCTGCCCATGAAGTATAACCAGTGGTGCAGCGTGCTGCGCTGGGAGAAGACCAGCCGCCCCTTCCTGCGCCACCGGGAGTTCCTGTGGCAGGAGGGCCACACCATGCACGCCACTGCCGAGGAGGCCAAGGCCTTTACCGAGCAGATGCTGAACCTGTACGCCGACTTCTGCGAGAATGTCCTGGCAATGCCTGTGACCCGGGGCCAGAAGACCGAGAAGGAGAAGTTCAACGGCGCAGAGGCAACCTATACCATCGAATGCATGATGCACGACCGCAAGGCCCTGCAGGCGGGCACCTCTCACTACTTCGGTGACGGCTTCGCCAAGGCCTTTGATATCACCTTTACGGATAAGAACAACCAGCGGGTAAGCCCCTTCCAGACCTCCTGGGGCGTTTCCACCCGCCTGATCGGCGGCATCATCATGACCCACGGTGACAACAACGGCCTGGTGCTGCCCCCCAAGATCGCACCTGTGCAGGTGGTGATCCTGCCTGTGGCCCAGCACAAGCCCGGCGTTTTGGAAGCGGCGGAGGCGCTGAAGGCCCGGCTGGAAAAGGCCGGTTTCCGGGTGAAGGTAGACGATTCCGACAATTCCATGGGCTGGAAGTGCGCCGAGTACGAGATGAAGGGTGTGCCCCTGCGTGTGGAGTGCGGCCCCAGAGATCTGGAGAATGACCAGTGCGTGCTGGTCCGCCGGACCGACCGGGAGAAGGTCACCGTCAAGCTGGAGGATCTGGAAGCCGCTGTGGAAGAGCAGCTGAACCTGGTCCACCAGGGTATGTACGAGCGGGCCAAGAAGAACCTGGAGGATCACATCTACGAGGCCCATTCTCTGGAAGAGGCCAAGGAGCTCCAGGAGAAGAACGGCGGCTTCATCAAGACCATGTGGTGCGGCAGCCAGGAGTGCGAGCTGAAGATGAAGGAAGTGGCCGGCATGTCCTCCCGCTGCATCCCCTTCAAGCAGGAGCACCTGGGCGATACTTGCGCCTGCTGCGGCAAGCCTGCAAGCAAGATGATCTACTGGGGTATTGCATACTGATTTAAATTCTGCGGGCGGCCTTCGGGCCGCCCGTTTTGCGCGCTTCGGGCTGGGCGGCAGGGACAGGCGAATCGGCAAAACCGCCAAAGGTGTACAAAATGGTTTGCGATTGCTAACTGCATTTTTGGAAAGTTCTGACAAACTTTTTCCTTCCTTAATTAACCCCCGTTGACAACTGGGGAAATCCGGTGTATTATCTATGACAGTTAGCGAGAGCTAATTATTTTATAGCCCTTTGATTAGCCTGTGCTAATCAAAAACCGAATTCAATGGGAAGAAAGAGGGGGAAAATATGATGCCGCTGACCTTTGCAGACAATGATGCTGTGAATATTATCCGCCGCGTGGGAGGCTCTCCGGAAGTGAAGAAGCACCTGGAAAACCTTGGCTTTGTGGTAGGCGGTAATGTGCAGGTCATCAGCCGCCTGGGCGGGAACGTGATCGTAAACGTGAAGGAGTCCCGCATTGCAATCAGTGAAGAAATGGCCAGAAAGATCATGATCTGACCGTTTTTGATAACTTCTTATGTATTTAAGCAGTTAGGAGGAAATAGAATGAAAACGTTGAGAGAAGTTTCCATCGGCTCCACCGTCAGGGTGGTCAAGATCCACGGCGAAGGCGCTGTGCGCCGCCGGATCATGGATATGGGCCTGACCAAGGGGGTAGACGTGACGGTCCGCAAGGTGGCGCCTCTGGGTGACCCCATCCAGCTGAACGTCCGCGGCTATGAGCTGACCATCCGAAAGGCTGATGCCGAAATGGTGGAAGTAGAGTAAGGAGGTTTTGTAAGTCACATGGAAAATAAGACCATTCGGATTGCTCTGGCAGGCAACCCCAACTGTGGCAAGACCACGCTGTTCAATGCCCTGACCGGCTCCAACCAGTTCGTCGGCAACTGGCCCGGCGTCACCGTTGAGAAAAAGGAAGGCAAGCTGAAAAAGCACGATGATGTGATCATCACCGACCTGCCCGGCATTTACTCCCTGTCCCCCTACACTCTGGAGGAAGTGGTGGCCCGTAACTATCTGATCGGCGAGCGCCCCGATGCCATCCTGAACATCATCGACGGCACCAACCTGGAGCGGAACCTGTACCTGACCACACAGCTGACCGAGCTGGGCATCCCCGTTGTGGTGGCCATCAACATGATGGATCTGGTCAAGAAGGCGGGCGACAAGATCAATGTGGCCGAGCTGAGCCGTCAGCTGGGCTGTCAGGTTGTGGAGATCTCCGCTCTGAGGGGCACCGGCATTCAGGAAGCTGCCGAGGCTGCCATCAAGGCCTCCTCCGGCCCCAAGACCGTTCCCATGCACACCTTCTCCGGCCCTGTGGAGCACGCCATTGCCCACATCGAGGAGGCGGTCCTGCACAATATGCCCGAGGAACAGCAGCGCTGGTACGCCATCAAGATCTTCGAGCGTGACGACAAGGTCCTGGCTCAGATGAACATCCCCCAGGACACCCTGGCCCACATCGAAACCGATATCCAGGCCGCCGAGAAGGAGTCTGACGACGATGCCGAGTCCATCATCACCGGTGAGCGGTATGTGTACATTGCGGACATCATTAAGTCCTGCTACAAGAAGAAGAGCGCCGGTGCGCTGACCACCTCCGATAAGATCGACAAGATCGTGACCAACCGCTGGCTGGGCCTGCCCATCTTCGCCGTTGTCATGTTCCTGGTTTACTACATTGCTATGATTGCCGTGGGTACTCCCGCTACCGACTGGGCAAATGACGGCCTGTTCGGCGACGGCCACCATCTGTTTGGCATCGGCTCCTCTGCCTATGAGGAAGCCGCTGACGAGTACGGCGACACCAACGAGATCATTGCTGCCCTGGTTGCCGAATATGGCGATGAAACACTGGAAGCTGCTCTGGATTCCGAGAGCGAGGACTACGACGAGGCTGCTGCCGCCGAGGCCATTGCCACTCTGCGTGCTGCCGTTCCTGCAGGCGCTTCCATCGACTACGAGCTGGAAGATGAAGAAACTCTGGCTGTCTCCACCGAAACTGCCGATTACGATGCCATCCAGGCCGCTCTGGATGCCTACGGCGCCGAGCCCGATCCCGCGGACTACGGCGTGTGGGTCCCCGGTATCCCTGTGCTGGTTGGAAATCTGCTGGACAGCCTGAACTGCGCTGACTGGCTCTCCGGTCTGATCAATGACGGCATTGTGGCCGGTGTCGGCGCTGTCCTGGGCTTTGTGCCCCAGATGCTGGTGCTGTTCTTCCTGCTGGCGATTCTGGAAGGCTGCGGCTATATGTCCCGTATCGCCTTCGTTCTGGACCGGATCTTCCGCCGCTTCGGCCTGTCCGGCAAGTCTTTCATCCCCATGCTGGTTGGCGTGGGCTGCGGCGTGCCCGGTATTATGGCTTCCCGTACCATCGAGAACGAGCGTGACCGCCGTATGACCATCATGACCACCACCTTCATCCCCTGCGGCGCAAAGGTGCCCTTCATCGCCATGATCGCAGGCGCGATTTTCGGCGGCAGCCCTTGGATTTCCACCGGTGCTTATTTCATCGGCATGGCCGCAATCGTTGCCTCCGGCATCATGCTGAAGAAGACAAAGATGTTCTCCGGTGACCCCGCTCCCTTCGTTATGGAGCTGCCTCCCTATCACATCCCCACCCTGAGCAATGTCCTCCGCTCCACCTGGGAGCGCGGCTGGTCCTTCATTAAGAAGGCCGGTACCATCATCCTGCTGTCCACCATCGTTGTGTGGTTCACCTCCTACTTTGGCTTCACTGAGGATGGCTTCCGGATGCTGGCCGAGGATGAGCTGGATCTCAGCATCCTGGCCCGGATTGGCAGCGCCATTGCCTGGATCTTCGCACCCCTCGGCTGGGGCGAGTGGCAGGCAGCCGTTGCCTCCATCACCGGCCTGGTGGCCAAGGAAAACATTGTCGGCACCATGGGTATCCTGTACGGTGCTGCGGGCAATGTATATGAGACTCTGGCTGCTACCTTCACCCCGATCTCCGGCATGTCCTTCCTGGTGTTCAACCTGCTGTGCGCCCCCTGCTTCGCAGCCATCGGCGCCATCAAGCGGGAAATGAACAACGCCAAGTGGACCTGGTTCGCCATCGGCTATCAGTGCGGCTTTGCCTACTGCGTCAGCCTGATGATCAATCAGTTCGGCAACCTCTTCACCGGCAATGTGAATAGCATTGGCCTGATCTTCGCTCTGGCGGTTCTTGGCTGCATGATCTACATGCTGGTCCGTCCCTACAAGGAAGCTGACAAGCTGACTGCAAAAGTGTAAATCTCAAAATGCTGGGGACGGTTCGCCGCCCCCAGCGGCTCTATTCTGAGAAAGGAAATCATTATGGGAACTGTATTGGTTCTTGCCGTGCTGCTGGTTGTGGTAGGCCTGATCGTAAGAGGCATGGTCAGAGACCGCAAGCAGGGGAAATCCTCCTGCGGCGGCGACTGCGCCTCCTGCCACGGCGGATGCAGCCATAAGTGCTAAATCCTATCAAAGCTGCCTTCCTGGTTCCCGGGAAGGCAGCTTTTGACGTGTTTATCTTTGCGCGCCTCTTGTGAAAACCGGAATTTCCGTATATAATAGAGAAAACAACTGGAAAGAGGCAAAACCATGGAATTCAAAGTTCTGGCCATCGGAGATGTGGTGGGCAATCCCGGCATGGAGCGGGTGCGGCGGAAGCTGCGGCAGCTGAAACGGAAAACGGAGGCGGATTTTGTCATTGTCAACGGGGAGAATGCCAGTGTGGTGGGCATTACCCCGGACCAGGCGGAGGATATTCTGGATGCCGGGGCGGATGTGATCACCCTGGGCAACCACAGCTTTGGCAAGCGGGAAATTGTGGACTATCTGGAGGATACCTCCCGGGTGCTGCGGCCTGCCAATCTGGCCCCCCAGGCACCGGGACGGGGCTGGGATGTGTACGAGACGAAGGCGGGCGATGTGGCCGTGGTGGACCTTATTGGCCGCTGCAACATGGATTATACCCCGGACAATCCCTTTTTGATGGTGGAAAAGCTGTTAAAAAAAATCTCCGCCAGAATCATTCTGGTGGAGATGCACGCAGAGGCCACTTCCGAAAAGCTGGCCATGGGGTATATGCTGGACGGCCGGGTCAGCGCTGTGTGGGGCACTCACACCCATGTGCCTACGGCGGACAACCGGGTGCTGCCCAAGGGGACGGGCTACGTGACGGATTTGGGCATGACCGGCCCCAGGGACAGCGTCCTGGGCATTCGCCCGGAGCTGTCCATTGCCCGCTTCCGGGGAGATCTGACGGAACGCTACCGCTGGGCAGAGGGCCCTACAAAGATGGAGGGGGTACTCTTTACCCTGGATGCGGCCACGGGAAAATGCCTGAAAGCGGAGCGGGTGGACGAAAGCGACTGATCAGCCCCGATTCGTCAGCCGATAGAGCCCATAGCCCATGGAAGCGCCCAGAAGATTGAGAATCAGATCGTCAATGTCGCAGGTGCCCACCATGAAGACCAGCTGGGCGAGCTCAACGGTGGTAATGATGATCGTCACGGAAAGAAAGGTCAGATAGAATTTCCGCAGAAAGGCGCTGATGGCGGGCAGAAAGTACCCCAGGGGAATGAACAGAACAATGTTTCCCAGCAGATTCCGAAGGGCAATGCGCAGAAGAAAGGGCCTTACCGGAGGCTGCAGCAGCCGGGAAAACCGCCGGATGGTCCGCAGAGGCACGGGATTGAAATGGGTGTGGAAGTAGATGGAGAATGGCACACCGGCTTCATTTGGTGTCCTTGCCAGCAACAGCCACAGCATCATGCCGCAGTATAGCAGAAACAGGACGTATTTTCGGTATTTGGAACGCATGGCGTGCTCCTCTCGCAAAAGTACGCCCATTATACCAAAAGGCCATTCAAAAGGCAAGAAAAGAAAAACGCCGCTTTTCCACAGCCTTTGCGGAAAAGCGGAAGGAGATGACAGGAAATGATTCAGCCCATTTGCAGAGATGTATTCTTTCTAAGCAGACCGTCCCGCCCGGCCCAGATCCAGGACAGCACCATTGGCGCGGACCTGCTGGACACCCTGAAAGCCAATCAGGAACGCTGCGTTGGCATGGCTGCCAATATGATCGGACAGGCAGTGCGGATCATTGCCGTGGACAACGGAGGAGAATATCTTCTTATGTACGACCCGGAAATCCTGAAACGGGAGGGAGCCTACGAAGCCGAAGAGGGCTGCCTCTCCTTGGAGGGCACCCGGAAGGTCACCCGCTACAAAAAGATCAAGGTCCGCTACCGAAACGAGGCCTTCCAGACCCGCATCAAAACCTTTCAGGATTTTACGGCCCAGATTATTCAGCATGAATGTGACCACCTGGAGGGGAAGATCATATGAGAACAGGCGCAGCAAACGAGCTGCGCCTGTTTTTTGCGAAACGCTATGAACGCGGACAATTTAGGAATCGATAATTTGAGACAACAGCTCCCGAGAAGCTGCAATGTTTTGAGATTTTAATGCATCGTAGAGCTGAAACCAGCGTTTTTCCCAGATGTTGCATTGATCTGCATCAATATCTGAGGCGCGGCGCTTGGCATTAAACTCCATGTGTTTTCTGAGCGGCTCTTTGCACAGACTGAAAGCATAAGCAAGCATCTGATTGTGTGCCATTTTGCAAAGCAGCGAATGAAGATCTGATGCGGTGTCCACAGACCGCAGAAATGCGGCATTGGCGTGTTCAGGTTCACAGCAGGTGTAAAAATCTTTTAAATCGTTGTGAAAGGCACAGCAAAGCTTGTAGAATTCGTCCAACTGTTCATCGGAACGTCGCTGAACGGAAAGGTCAATAAACGCCATTTCCAAAAGCTTTCGATATTCGCCGGTGTCACGCATTGTTTCCTCATTTACGTAGAATTGAGAAAGCTCTGTGATTTTCTCGTTCATATCGAATTCTTTTACGTATGTTCCGTCACCCACCCGGATGTCCAGTAGGCCCAGGGCAGCAAGTCGCTGCAGTGCAACCCGTACAGTCAAACGATTTACACCGAGAGACTTAGCCAATTCTGTTTCTGTAGCAATTTTTTCACCCGGAACCCAGTGACCCTCCAAAATGAATGTTTTAAGCTGTGTATATACCTGGTCAGCTGCGGATACTTTTTTGATTTTACTTACATTTTCCATCTGGTATCACACCATCCTCGTCTGTTAGTGTACAGAATTTTCGTAATTCTGTCAAGTTGTACAAAATTATTATTTTATTTCTGTGTGGAGTGATGGGAGGATTGAGATTGACAGGATGGAGGAAAGAATGTATAATCCAAATATATCGAGCGAAAGAGCGAACAATTCAACAAATACTAGGAGGGAAGATATGAAACAAGTGGTTCATGCACCCTGTGGCCCTGTTATGGGAGTACGGAACAAGGGTGTATATCAATTCCATGGAATTCCTTATGCGCAACCACCGGTAGGCCCACTTCGCTTTCAAAAGCCACGGAGAATGGAAAGATGGGAAGAAACATACGATGCGACCTATCGGCATTTCCTGGCACCGCAGACTGCGTCGGATCTGGATATCCCCATGGGACCGACGGTAGGAGAGCGCAATGAGGATTGCCTGACTCTGGCAATCAGCACGCCGAGTTTGACGGGTAGGCTTCCGGTAGCGGTTTGGTTTCATGGGGGCGCAAACTGCTATGGTGGTGGGGATGTTGCCTGGTATGATGGCGCTTCCTTGGCAAGATCACAGCAAATCGTTGTTGTTAATTTGAATTTCCGGCTAGGACCGCTGGGCTTTTTGTATTATCCGGGGGTTATTGAGGAGAATTTATCGATTGAAGATCAGATGATGGCACTGCATTGGATACAAGATAATATTGCAGCGTTTGGGGGAGACCCAGGCAAGGTCACTCTGTTTGGCCAGTCGGCGGGGGGAAATGCAATTACGCATATTCTTTCCCGACCGGATTCGGACGGACTTTTTCAACAGATCATCCTGGAAAGTGCTTCTCTGGGAAGGGGAAATCATACCCGGGCAGATGCATCGGAAATTGGCACAGAAGTGCTGAAAAAACTGGCTATTGAGCCGGGAACCGGTGCCTTGGAAGCACTTCAAAAGAAATCGGTTTCGGAGATTTTTGAGGCGGTAGAGGCTGTTCCCCAGGGGCTGCGGGAGAAACATCAGGGAATGATTTTTAAACCGATCATGGATGAATGGCACACGCCGGAGCAGACAGTCCACGCAGCCGCCCAAAGGGCGAAATCGAGAAAAATCCGTATTCTGATGGGATTCACGCGGGAAGAAATGCTGGCGTTTATCCCGGGAAGAGATGAAAAGTCATTGGCAGTTGCAGAGGCAATACTGCAAACCAGATATGTTTCACCGGGAGAGAATATGGCACTGGAGGCGGCAGCGGGGGGATGCACCGTTTACCGCTACCGTTTCGATTGGAAAGCTGCAAAGTCTTCTTTTGGAGCATGCCATTGCCTGGAATTGCCCTTCTTGTTTGGCAACCTGGAAAGTTGGAATGCGCCCATGCTGGATGGCATGGAACCTTACGAGGGCCGATGCCTGACCGAGACAATGCAGGGCCTCTGGGGGCGGTTTGTTCGCGGTGAAGAATATGAAAATGGTCTGTGGCCAAAGTTTACTGCAGAAAGAAAAGCAATGAAGGTCCTGAATAACGAGGATAACCCTGTTCAGGATCAATAAATGGATAAGGAGCATTGTTATGAAAAAAGAGAAATCCAGGCTAGCATTTCCCCATGTAATGATCCTTTTGATTTTATTGGCATTGATTAGCTGCTTATTGACTTATATTATTCCTGCGGGAACATACCAGTTTGATGAAAACGGGTATGTGGTGCCGGGCTCCTTTACTTACGTTGAGAATACACCGGTCTCACCGGTGCAGGCGGTGATCAAGTTAACGTCCTCCATTGCATCAATGGGTACGACGTATGCGCTGCTGTTTATTGTAGGCGGCATGGTCAGCGTAATGATTTCATCTGGCGCTGTAGAGAATCTGGTTGATTATTCTATTTTTCGGCTGGAAGATAAGAGCCTAAAGGTGTTGATCCCCTGTATTTCCGTGCTGATGTCCATCCTTGGAGGTCTGGCGGGCAATGATGCGATGATCACGTTTGTTGCGTGTGGAATGCTGCTGGCACGGCGGACAAAGCTTGATAGAATTTCCGGAATGGCTATTTTCTATCTGCCATATATCACAGGGCAGGCGATTGGCCCGACTGTATTGATGATCCTGATGTGTCAGGAGATGGCAGGAATCCCTGCGGTTTCTGGTTTGACGGTGCGAATCGTGATTTGGATCGTCTTTACTGCATTCGTTGCCTTCTACAATACGCACTATGCATTGAAGGTTGCAAAAGATCCTTCCAAGAGCATTGATGGCGAAATTCTGAGCCTGAGTGCAGAAGAACAGATGAAAGCGGAGAAAACGACAAGACTGAAGATATCCAGTGTCGTTTCTATTCTGATGATGATTCTCCCGTTCGTGATTTATGCATACGGTTCTTCAAAATACAGCTGGGGTTTTGAATATTTGATTTCGCTGGCATTTGTCTCTGCAATTATACTGGGAATTGTTTTCCACTACACGCCGAATGACTGGGCAAAGCGATTCTGCGCTGGTGCGGCACAGATGGGGCCGGTATGCCTGCTGATTGGGTTCTCAAAGCTGATCAGTGTGATCCTGGCGGATGGCCATGTGATCAACACCATTGCTAACGCTGCTCTTATGATCATTCAGAGAATGGGCGCTTCCTTCTCTGCTATCGGAATGTTTGTATTTACAACGCTGTTTAATCTTTTGATGCCCTCCGGCCCGGCAAAGGTTCCTATCCTGATGCCCCTTTTTACGCCGGTTGCAGACATCCTGGGAATTACACGGCAGGTCCTGTGCACGTGCTATCAGCTTGGTGACGGCTTGACAAACTTCTTGACGCCTGTTTCTTCTGTGCTGGCAACCGGACTTATCCTGTCTGAGACAAAATATTCCAAATGGCTGAGATATGCTGTGCCTTATGCATTGATTCTCATCGCTTTTTCCTGCGTCTGCATTTTCTTCTTGCAGGCGGCCGGGTGGACAGGTATCTGAAAATAATAGCAGACAGCTGGGGGCTTTGCTCCCGGC
>CAMFMO010000036.1:0-23203 GCA_945963595.1 uncultured Clostridia bacterium
TCGCTTGAACTCTTTTATACTACCACAAGCCGTTCAACTTGTCAAGACTCTTTTTTGTCTTTTTCAAGGTTTTTCGGTCCGTAGAGCCGCTCTCAGCGCCTCACAGGAGGCGTCTCGCCGATAGCTCAGGTATAATACCACTGCTTTTTCATTTTGTCAACCCCAAATTCTTGCTTTTTCAAAGGAATTTTGATATGATAGCAAAAAAGCTTTGTGAAAGGATGATTTTCATGGATACGCTTGCCTGTGCGCAGGTTCTCTGGGACTATCTGTGCATGAATCAGCCCCCCAAGAAAGCGGACTGCATCGTGGGCTTCGGCTGCTATAACGAGGATATTCCCCGCCGGGCCGCTCAGCTCTATCGGGATGGTTTTGCCCCCTGGGTGCTCTTTACCGGCGGACTGGGCCGAAACACCGCCCAGATGTGGACGGAAAGCGAGGCCCAACGCTTTGGTCGCATAGCCCTGTCCGAAGGCGTACCGGAAAATGCCCTGCTGCTGGAAACGGAGTCCACCAACACCGCAGAGAACATCGCTTTTACCCGCGACTTGCTGGCGCAAAAGGGCATTGCCGTGTCTTCCATCCTGGGTGTGCACAAGCCCTATATGGAGCGGCGCATCTATGCAGCCTGGAAAAACTACTGGCCCCAGATGCCCTTCTCCGTCACCTCCTACCCTCAAACCATGGAAGAATATCTGAAAGCCAATTCCGCCCGGGACCGCTCGGAACGGGCCACCATTGAAATGCTGGTAGGTGACTTTCAGCGCATGGACCTCTACGCCAAAAAGGGCTTCCAAATCCATCAGGATATCCCGGACTCCGCATGGGATGCCGTTCATTCCCTTGTAAATCTTGGCTACACCGCCCAGCTTGCAAGGTAACGGAATTCCCCCGGATCTGTCGAAATCCGAGGGAATGCTTTATCTTCTATGCTCGTCCAGGAATTCACCCAGGGAGGCCATGGCAGCCGTGATCCGCTCCGGTTCCGGCAGCATGACGATGCGGAAGCGCAGATCCTCAAACCAGTCAAAGCCGTGGCCGGGGATGACGAGAATGTGCTTCTCATGGAGGAACTTCATGGCAAAGTCCTCATCGCTTTCAAAATCAAACGCGCCTGTCTCCAGGCCCGGGAACAGGTAAAACGCAGCCCGGTTGGGAACCAAGGTCACGCCGGGGATTTTGCGCAGCCCCTCCACTGTGGCCTTGCTCTGCTCATAGAGCCGCCCGCCGGGAAGCATCATAGCCCGGGTGCTGTCCCGGTCCTGCAAGGCCGCGGGAATGACCAGCTGGGTCAGGGTATTGCCGCACAGGCGCATGGAGGCCAAGGCCGTCACGCCCTGCTCTACCTCGGCAAGCTCTGCCTTCGGGCCGGAAAATACCATCCAGCCGCAGCGGAAACCGCAGATGATATGAGATTTGGACAGGCCGTTAAACGTCACGCAGGGAAGGTCCGGTGCCAGCGCCGCCATGGAATAGGTAGGCGCATTTTCAAGGGTCAACCGATCGTAAATTTCGTCCGCAAGCAGCAAGAGGTGGTTCTCCCGGGCAAGCTGGGCAATGGCCAGCAGCGTCTCCTTGCTGTAAATCGCGCCGGTGGGGTTATTGGGGTTGATCACCAGAATTGCCTTGGTGCGGCCGGTGATCTTGGCGCGCATATCCTCCAGGTCCGGATTCCAGGCATTTTGCGGGTCACAGCGGTAATAGACAGGCTTGCCGCCACCGAGATAGGTATTGTTGCTCCAAAGAGAATAGCAGGGAGACGGAACAAGGACCTCGTCACCGGTGCCCACCAGGGCGGTCATCAGCATGGAGACTGCCTCGCTGACACCGTTGCAAATATAGATATCCTCCGGCGTGATATCCTGAATGCCGCAGCTCTTGTGATATTCCAAAATTGCCTGCCGCGCTGCCGCCATACCCCGCACATCGCAATAGGGCACAGCCTTATCCACATTTTCCAGCAGTGCCTGCCGGACACTCTGGGGCATTTGGAAGCCGAAATTCCCCGGGTTGCCCGTGTTCAGCCGCAGCACGGGGGTACCGGTGGCCTGCATCCGCAGGGCTTCAACATACAGCGGGCCCCGAATGTCCGAATGGACATGAGTCAGTCTGTCTGATTTCAGTATCATTCTTTTCTCATCCTTCCGGTGTTGGAGAATTGCAAATTTCAGTTTATTATAGCACCGATTCACAAAAACACAACAAAAATTTCATTTTAAGTCCAGCCGTGTACGCAGCCAGTCCAATACATAGTACATGGTTTCATACCGGATATACGCCAGAGCGTTTTCGTCCCAAAGATAGCGGATCTGCGGAGAAAACTCCTCATCCCCCGCCCAGAAAAACAGGGCCAGCTCCAGGTCCTCGAATACCGGCAGAGCATAGGCAATGTCCGCGCCCTTCAGAGGTCTGCCGCCCATTTTTTCCAGCGCTGCCCGGTATTCCGCCGGGGCTCTCTGGGCAAACTCCGCCAAGACATCCCTGCTCTCCATGAGGTTCTGGTGAAACTGGAGGCCGAAGTCCGTCATATTCTTCCACACGCCGGTGATTTTGCGGTCCTCGCGGCTGTCGCAGACGAGGTCAAAAATGCTGAGCACCTCATCAAAACTGTTTCCGTCTATCCACGCGCCGCCGTCCCTGCGTTCCAAATCGCCGGTCCTGCGGGCAATTCGGTAGGGCACCCCCAGGAAGGATGTATAGAGATAGTCTGCATCCATGGGCAGATGCAGCTTTTCAGCTAGGACATTCTGGTCATAGGACAGAAAAATCTGCTTCGCGCTCTGGGCCTGGACCGCATAGTTATTCCTTCGTTCCATAGAAACACCTCCTGCTTTTAAAGAGAGTATAGCATAGCCGGGCAAAAATGTCGAGGGCCGGGGTCTCTCCCCATTTTAAACCTTAAAAAAATCTTCTTCCGGTTGCCTTTTCGGACAATCAGTGGTAAAATAGAAAAGAGTTTAGCGAAATGAGTTGATTTACTTGCATTATGACAATACCCAGGTAGTCATTGACCTGGATGCGATTGAAAAAAACATAGACGCAGTTCAGGAGAAAACCGGGCTGCCCATTATGGCCATCATCAAAGCCGATGCCTACGGTCACGGGGCCATTCAGGTGGCCCGGCTTCTGGAGCACAAATGCGCCTTCTTCGGCGTCAGCTCCATGCTGGAAGCCATGGAGCTCCGGCGGGCGGGGCTGCAAACGCCCATCCTGATTCTGGGCTACACCCCGGTGGCCGCATACCCCACCGCCATCCGTCAGGAAATCCGGCCCTCCATCTTCCACTATGAGGATGCGCTGGCCCTATCCCAGGCCGCCCAGGACGCCGGGCTCACAGACGTGCCGTTTCACTTCGCCCTGGATACCGGCATGAGCCGCATCGGCTTCCAGGCCACTGCTGCCGCCGCAGACCAGTGCGCCCGCATTGCCGCCCTGCCCTGCTTAAAAGCAGAGGGGCTCTTCACCCACTTTGCCACGGCGGACGGCGCCGATCTGACCCGGGCAAACAAGCAGGCAGAGCTTTTCTACCGCTTTGACGATATGCTCCGGCAGCGGGGGGTGGAGATTCCCATCCGCCACCTGGACAACTCTGCCGGTATCATGAACTTTGACCACCCCTGCGAGATGGTCCGCTCCGGCATTATCACCTACGGCCTCTACCCCAGCGACGAGGTAGACCCCGGCGCGCTCTCTCTGACCCCTGCCCTGTCCTGGCAGTGCCGCATCACCCACCTGAAGCTTCTGGAGGCCGGCCGGGAAATTAGCTACGGCGGCACCTATGTGACGACACACCCCACCCGTGTGGCAACCATCCCCGTTGGCTACGCCGACGGCTACCGCAGGAGCCTGTCCGGAAAGTTCTATGTGCTGATTCGCGGGAAGAAGGCACCGATTCTGGGTCGGGTCTGTATGGACCAGCTCATGGTAGATGTAACCGACATTCCGGATGTGCAGCTGGAAGACCCAGTGGTGCTGATTGGCCGCTCCGGCAACGAATGCATCACCGTGGAGCAGATTGCCGCAGCAGCGGACAGCTTCAATTATGAATTCGTCTGCGGCATCAGCCGCCGGGTTCCCCGCATCTATATGCAGGGCGGCCGGGTGGTCAACGAGGTCCGGTATCTGCTGGATACGTAAGTTCAATCATAACGGAGGTCTTTCATGTCCCGTCAACAACGTTCCCCAATAATTCAAATTCTGCTGGTGCTCATCGCCGTTCTATTTGTAGCGGATGTGATTGTGATCGGGCTTTGCCTGAAAACACCCGGCAGCGCCAAGACCAACCAAAAGCCATCCACCTCCCAGGGCGATTCCGATACGTCTTCCTCCACAGACGGCACGGAAGTGCCAACAGAGGAAGCCCCTCAGCTGGTTTCTACCGCCACAGTGCTCTCCACCGGCGACATTCTCATGCACGGTAAGGTCATCAACTCTGGCAAGCAAGATGACGGCAGCTACAATTTCGATTCCATTTTCCAATATGTCAAATCCTATTCCCAGGCTGCGGATTTCTCCGTCGCCAACCTGGAAACCACCCTGTGCGGCACGGACAACGGCTACGCCTATGCCGGAAATCCAAAATTCAACTGCCCCGATGCCATTGTGGACAGTTTGAAGGGGGCGGGCTTTGATATGCTGCTCACCGCCAACAACCACGCAGACGACACCTCCCTTGTGGGCTACAAGCGGACGCTGAACGTTGTCCGTGAAAAGGGATTGGACACCCTCGGGACCTATCTCTCCGCCGATGAACAGAAATGGACCATTGAAGAGGTCAACGGCATCAAGATCGGCATGGTGTGCTACACCTATTCTGATGGTTTCAGTCAAAACGGCTATCCCCTGCTGAATTACAACGAAGTAGGCGAAAACGGCATTCTGAACTACTTTACCTATGACAAGCTTCCGGAATTCTACACCCAGCTCCAGGGCTATCTGGACGAGATGAAAGCCGCCGGGGCCGAAGCCACGGTTGTTTACCTCCACTGGGGCGAGGAATACAAATGGAAGACCGGCGAGGGCCCCAACGCCAACCAGACCGCCATGGCTCAGAAGCTCTGCGACATGGGCGTAGACGTCATCGTCGGCGGTCACCCCCATGTGGTGCAGCCCGTAGACCTGCTGCAAAGCGGCACGGACGCCGAACACAAGACCATCGTTCTCTACTCCATGGGCAACGCCGTTTCCAACCAGCGCAAGGAGGAAATGCAGCAGAGCGAACCCACCGGCCACACGGAAGATGGCGTTCTCTTCTGCGTTACCTTTGCCAAGTATTCCGACGGCAGCGTGTGCGTAGACAGCGCGGAGCTGATTCCCACCTGGGTGAATATGCACGCCAATTCCGGCTCTACGGAATACAACATTCTCCCCCTGGAAGAATCCACCGCCGCCCAGTGGCAGGCCCAGTTTGGCCTGACCGACACCCAGCTAACAAACGCCAAGGCATCCTTTGACCGAACCCAGGCGCTGACCCTGACGGGCATGGAAAAGGTGCAGAGCTATCTGGCCCAGCAGAAGCAGCCTCAAGAAAATCTCCCCCTGGGCAATGCCGCATAACAAAGGAGAAGACAAATGCCAAAACGACTGAAAAATACCCGGGGCTCTGCCCTGGTTGCTGTGCTCACCATCCTCATTGTGGTGTTGCTGATTGCCAATGCAGCTGTGATCTACCTGCATCTTCAGACTTCAAGCAGCACCGGCCCCGCCGCGCAGCCCACAGAAGCCACCACAGAAGCCACCGTCCCCACCACAGAGGAAACCGAGCCCCCTACCACCACCATGCCGGAGCCGGAGCATGTGGTCTCCACCGCCACCATTCTCTCCACCGGCGATCTGGTCATGCACAAGCCCGTCTTCGATACGGGTCTGCAAAAGGACGGCAGCTATAATTTCGACAGCATCTTCAAATATATTTCCAGCTATGTAACCGATGCAGACTTCGCCGTAGTCAACCTGGAAACAACCTTCGCGGGCACAGACAACGGCTACAGCTACGCAGGCTACCCCCACTTCAACTGCCCCGATGCCCTGGCGGACGCTACGAAGAACGCCGGCTTTGATCTGCTGCTCACTGCCAACAATCACAGCTACGACACCACCCTGGTGGGCTATAAGCGCACCCTGGAGGTGGTCCGGGCCACCGGGCAGCAAACCCTGGGCACCTACCTCTCCCCGGATGAGCAGAAATGGACCATTGAAGACATCAACGGCATTAAGGTGGGTATGCTCTGCTATACCTACGCCACCGGCGTAGATGCCAAGGGCGCTCCCCAGCTCAATGGCAATGCGCCCATTGCAGAGGCCGGAATCTGCAACTACTTCACCTATGAGAATCTGCCCGCCTTCTACAGTGAAGTGGAGGGCTATCTGGACGAGATGAAGGCCGCAGGCGCCGAAGCCACGATGATCTATATGCACTGGGGCGTGGAATACGTCACCTATGCCCGAGAGCAGGAGCAGGCCATTGCCCAGCAGCTTTGCGATATGGGGATTGACGTCATCGTCGGCGGTCATCCCCACGTCATTGAGCCTGTGGACCTGCTGCAAAGCACCGTTGACCCGGAGCACAAGACAGTCATTCTCTATTCCATGGGCAATGCGGTTTCCAACCAGCGTCTGGGCAACATCAGCTATGTCTCTACCCCCCACACTGAGGACGGCGTGCTGTTCAGCGTCACCTTCTCCAAATACTCCGATGATACCGTATACCTGGAAGGGGTTGACCTGATTCCCACCTGGGTAAATCTGAACTCCAACGACGGATCCCGGCAGTATAACATCGTCCCTCTGGTAGACGACATCCGGGACCAGTGGATGGAAAAATTCAACATGACGGAAAATCAGTTCAATTCCGCCCAGCGCTCCTATGACCGGACGGAAGAGATTGTGGGCGAAGGCCTTGCCAAAGCCCAGGAATACCTCGCCGGCGCCAAGCAGACCCGCGAAGAAAATTATCTGCTTGCCGTCCAGAATCCCAGCTAAAACTGTCAAGCATAGCGCCCGTGTCTGATGTGCAGACACGGGCTGTTTTTTCGACAGTTTTCGCAGCCGTTCGATTTTATCGTTGAAATATTGACAAATGAACGCATATGTTGTACAATAAGTATGATAAAAACGAACGATCGGAATTGAGGAGGTTCGCTGAATGATTCTGACCCACCCAGAGCAATATATGTCCACGAGAGAGGCGGCACTCCTCTGGGGCTATCCTCAGAATACGGTCAGCCGCTGGTGCCAGACCGGTAAAATTCCCGGGGCAGAGCAGACAGCTCCTTACAGTCCCTGGCTGATTCCCCGCGATGCACCCTGCCCCACCCCGAAAAGGGGAAAATAAAAACGCTCCCACGAGAGATCTTCACCCTTTCGTGGGAACGTTTTTTTATAAAGCGAACTCAATCGCCAAGAGTCTGGATCCAGCTGCCTCTTTTCAGCATGGCAAGGCCCAGGACGCACTTCAATGCCTCCGGCAGCTGGCACAGTGCAAACAACGGCAGAATGGAAAGCGACGTGAAGCGGCTCAGAGAGAACGCCAGCGTTACGCTGCACACCCACATAAACACGCTGTCAAACAGGAATGTGATAAAGGTCTTTCCGCCGGAGCGCAGGGTGAAATAGGTTGCGTTGGCGAAGGACTGGAAGGGCATCACCATGGCGCTGATGAGAATCAGGTTCTGCGCCAGATGCCGCACTGCCTCCGTGGTATTGTAAATCGTCGGGAACAGGCCGGACCCAAGGGCCATAAGCAGCCCGAAGCAGAGGCCGGAGGTCACGGAGAAGGCAATGAGCTTCCGGTTGGTATCCCGGACCTCCTCTTCGCTGTGCCGCGCCCCCAGCATCTGGCCCATGAGAATGCCTACGCTGACACCCAGGGAATGATAGACCACACCGGCCAGATTCCCCAAGGTGGAAGAAATGTTCATGGCGGGCACCACATCCAGGCCGCAGGTGGAATAGCACTGGTTCATGGTAACCACCCCCAGGGACCACAGCAGCTCATTGGCAAGCAAGGGCATCCCTGTAACGATGATGTTTTTCAGCAGCGGCCCGGGGATCGCCATGGAGGCATAAGCCCCGCGAATGAAGGGGTGCTTTCCCCCATTGCGGTGGGTCCAGCCGGCAACCAGCAGCAGCTCCACATACCGGGAGATCACCGTCGCCAGTGCCGCACCGCGGACGCCCATAGCAGGTGCTCCAAAGTGCCCGAAAATGAACACATAGTTCAGCACCAGATTGACGGCCACCGCAGCCACACCGGCCGCCATGGGGACAAAGGTCTCGCCGCTTTCCTTTAGCGTACTGGCATAGGCATTGCAGATGGCAAAGGGCAGCAGGCCCCAGAGCATCACCGTCAGGTACCCCCTGCCATAGATCAGGACGGATGCAGCATCCGCAGCGTCTCCCTCACCGGTGAGATACAGCCCGATCAGGCTGTCTCCGCATAGGAAGAACAGCACCCCCGCGCCCAGAGACAGAGCGGCGCAGATCAGAAACTTGAACCGGAAGGTATGCCGGACGCCTTCGGCATCTCCCCTGCCATGGAACTGGGCCGTAAAAATTCCGGCACCGGAGCTGGCACCGAAAATGCACAGGTTGAATACAAAAATCAGCTGGTTCACAATGGAAACGCCGCTCATGGGCAGGGTCCCCACCTGGCCCACCATAATATTGTCCAGCAGGGATACAAAATTTGTAATGCCGTTCTGGATGATGATCGGCACGGCAATCTGGAACACGCGCTTGTAAAAGGCCCGATTGCCAATATATCTTTTCAGCATAGAATCTCCTCGAAATAAAGTGAAAAAGCCGCTGCGACCGGGTCTCCCCATTCCCGCAGCGGCGAATATTTTTTGGCCTTACAGCTTCTCTCCGGCCAGATACACCTGCATGGCGGAGTAATCCGGAGCGCAGACCAGGAAATCCGCAGCCTTGCCCTCTTCGATGGTGCCCACTTCCTTTTCCGCACCGATGGCGCAGGCGGGGTTATAGGTGGCGGCGCGGACAGCGTCCTCTTCCTTCACACCCCAGGAGATGACATTCGTCAGGCAGGTCCACATATTGGTGGCAGAGCAGGCAATGGTTCCATCGGCCAGCTTGGCAACGCCATCCCGCAGCCAGCAGTCCTGGCCGCCCAGCTGGAACTGGGTGCCCTCGGGCATACCGGCGCAGCGGCCGGAGTCAGAAATCAGGCACATCCGTTCGCCGCCAAACATAGAGAAGGCCAGACGTACAGAGGCGGGGTGCACATGATAGCCGTCGCAGATCAGCTCAGCCCGAACACCCGGTGTCTCCACAGCGGCGGGAATCACGCCGGGAGCCCGGTGAGAAATGGCGGGCATGGCATTGTACAGGTGGGTCAGGTGTCGGGCACCGGCATCAAACACCGCCCGGGCATGGTCATAGTCGGAATCCGTATGGGCAACGGAGACGGTGCAGAGCTTGGAGGCTTGCTCGGTGAATTCCTTTGCACCGGGGAGCTCAGGGGCCACGTCTACAATCTTCACCAGGCCGTCGCAGCCCTCCCACAGCTTCCGGAAGCCCTCAAAATCCGGATCCTTCAAATAGTCCGGGTTCTGGGCGCCGCGCTTCTTATAGGAGAAGTAGGGTCCCTCCATCTGAATACCCCGCAGAGCGCTCAGGCCCTTAGGATGCTCCTTTTTCAGCTGAACGGCCGTGGCAAAGGCCTTCTCCAGCACATCATAGGGCAGGGTCATGGAGGCAGGTGCGAAGGAGGTCACGCCGTGCTGGGCATAGAAGGCTGCCATTTTTTTCAGGCCCTCATAGTCGCCGTCAGAAAAGTCCGCGCCGGAGTTGCCGTGGCTGTGAATTTCCACCAGGCCGGGGATTACGGTAGCGCCCTTGAGGTCTACCGCGTCAGATGGGACATTCTCCGGAAGAACCGCGCCAAACTTGCCGTCCTTCACTTCGAAAGCGCCGGTACGGAACTGGAAATCCGGGCAAAAAATCCGTGCATTTTTGTAAAACATGAGCATTTACTCCTCTCGCAGCAATTCATTTTGATAGAACAATAGTATCATGTTTGGCCCGGGAAAGCAATTCCATTTTCAATTCTTTTCTAACCATTTTCTCCTGTTCTCGCCAGCAGTGCGCCACCGTTTTGGCGCAGCCAGTCCCGGCAGACCCGGTAGTCCGGCAGGACCTTTTCCACCTCCTGCCAGAAGGCGGCGGAATGGTCCATATGAAGCCTGTGGGCCAGCTCGTGAACCACAACGTAATCCAGCACCTCCCTGGGTGCCAGGGCCAGGAGGCAGTTAAAGTTCAGATTTCCGGCGCTGGAGCAGCTGCCCCAGCGGCTTTTCTGGCAGCGGATGGTCACCCGGCCATAGTTCACGCCCATCTGGGGGGCAAACCTGCGCAGACTCTCATAAATCGGCTCCCGGGCCAATTCCTTCAGGGTTTCCAGCTGCTCTGCGCCGATGGCATGGAGCGCCCCCTGCTGCCGGTCCCGGAGAACCTGGGCCCGATGCGTGGCAATCCAGTCCGCCTTCTCCTCCAGAAACCGGTCAATTTCCCGCCGGGGCATTCCAATGGGTGCACGAATGTCCAGGCTGCCGTCCGGGGCAATCCGCAAAGACAAACTCTTCCGGCGGGAGTACGTAATTTTTCCGTCCATTAAAACCGCGCCTCCAGCGCCCTGGCGCCCCGTTCCAGCAGCGTTTCCCAGCCGGAGCCAAGGCACTCTTTCAAAAGTGCGTATTCCGTCAGACTCCCATGGGGCACAGCCCATGCCCCCGCATCGGTACCCGGGGCAATGAGGCCCCCCATAGAGGCGTACAGCGCCACATTTTCCATGGCGCTTGCCAGGATTCTCTCCACATCCGGCTCCGAAAACCGGCCTTTCCCCCGCAGATTTCCAATGGCCGACAGGGTAGGCACCCAGATGACCCCATTGTCGGCACAGGCCTGCAAAGCATCCCGATTCAGGTAGGCCCCGTGCTCGACGGTGTCCACCCCCGCTTCCGCAGCCGCCCGGACGGTTTCGGCCCCATTGGCATGGGCCATAACGGACATTCCCCTGGCCTTGGCAGCGGAGATGACCTGCCGAATCTCTCCGGGGTCCATACCCGGCTCCGACAGGACGCCAAACCGGTCAAAGTCCATAATGCCGGAGATCATGATTTTCACAAAATCTGCCCCTGCGCTTCTCTGCTTTTCCACAAGGGCTGTGAATTCTTTCCGGTCCGCATATTTCTCCCCGATAAAGGCCCCGTAATGTCCCGCCTTGCACAGCGGCGCACCGGGGGCAGCATAGCGGATGCCGTACTCCGGGGCAATGCGCTTGGCCAGCAGTCCCACGCCCCATCGGTCTCCGCCGTCCCGGAGATAGGAAAAGCCCAGGCGGGCATAGGTTTCCAGGGTTTTTCGAATGAATGCTTCATCCGGCGCAGCCCTGTGCCGGGCGATGGCCTCCCGCCAGTTTTCTCCGTCCAGAACCATATGAATATGACAGTCACACCGCATGATGTTTTTCTATCTCCCTTCGCGGAAAAGCTTCCTATTATCATTTTATTTTTATTATACCACACGCCACCCACAGCACCAGTCGTTCAACTTTTGTTACGTGTTCTTAAATTTTGCTTGCAATCGCTTGCATTTATCAATGAACTTGGGTATAATATAGAAAAGGAGCGTGATTATATGGCAAGCACATCTGCTGTCTATGCAAGAATTGATACAAGCCTAAAGGAAAACGCCGAGGGAATCCTTTCTCAGCTCGGCATATCTCCATCCAGCGCAATCCAAATGCTCTACAGTCAGATCGTTCTGACACGTGGGCTCCCGCTCAATTTGCATCTTCCCGCCAGTAAGCCCGTTGCCATAGGCAATTTAAGCCAGGAAGAAATCGGTAGAGAAATTCAGAAAGGCTTGGATTCCCTGAAAACAGGAAAGGCCTACACCCCTGATGAGGTGGATGCCGAGCTTGCAAGAGAGTTTGGCATATGAGCGAAAGCTACAAAATCATTTATTCACCCCAGGCCTTGGACGATTTAAAAGGGATATATTCCTACATCGCCTTCTCCTTAAAAGCTGCGTCAACTGCGAAAAAACTAGTCAATCGAATTCGTAAGGAAATTCGCACTCTCTACACAATGCCGGAAAGGTATGCCGCATTTAAATTGGAAACATGGCAACATGCAGGTACGCGCAAACTCGCAATCGGCAATTTTGTTGTAATATACACAGTTGATAATTCCAGCCGTACCGTTTCCATCATTCGGATTCTCTATGGCGGTATGGACATTGATTCCATTCTTTTGGAATCTTCCGAATAATAGAGAAAATCATTCAAAATAGGAGGAATGGACAGATTCTCGCCATTCCTCCTATTTTCTCAAAACCCCCTCCGGTTTTCCGGAGGGGGTTCGGTTCATTTCAAGGGGAAGGGAATCAGATTTTGCCCTTCTTCTTATTGACCACAATCACTGCACCGAAGCCAACCACTGCTACGGCCAGGACTGCTGCTGCAACACCCAGCTTGGCGGAATCGCCGGTCTTGGGGTTGGAGGGGTCGGTGGTCTTGGTGGTAACACCGTTGACCATGACGTAGACATAACGAGCGTCCTGAGAATCCGTGCCGATCTGGATCTTGGTGTTGGTAGTGGTATTGTTCACGTTGCGGACGTACTGGCTCCACTCGGACTCATTGAACAGGTAGCTGACGGAGGACAGCTTCAGGGAGTTATTCTTGGTAGCGCTGCGGATGGTGTCCAGCAGGGTGTCACGGTAGATGACGCCGTCCTGCAGCTTGTGAGTGATATCAACCTGAGCGTACTTGGAGGTGCGGTTGCCGTTGACATAAACTTCCAGGTAAACCTTGCCGGTCTCGCCTGCGAAGTGAGGCACTGCATCCACATAGTCAGCAGTCCAGTCGTAGGTGGTAGTGGTGTAGATTCTGGAGCCCCAAACGGTCCAGTATTCAACAGCCTTGCCGTTGACCTCGGTGGGCAGCTCGCCAATGGCCTTGCCGGAGTAAACAGTCAGGGTCTTGTAAATCTTGCCCAGGGTGGAATCGGTGTAGAAGCGGATCTGACGGTCAGCGGCCTTCCACTGAATGGTAACCTTGGTATCAGTAGCAAGAATCTTGCCGCTGTCGGTCTTGGTGTTGACGTTCACGAAACGGGTAGTGCCGTTGTTGGACTCAATCTTCAGGCTCTCGGGGGTACGGCCATCCTGTGCAGCAGGATTGAAAGCAGCGTAATCGGAGTAGTACTTGCCAACCTCAACGGTCTGGGTGGACTGGCTGTTGCCATTGATCAGAGTGATGTTGACAGTCTGTGCAGAGGGGTTGGTGGGTGCGGGGCTGGTTGCAGTGAAGGTAATCACATAGTCGCTCTTGTTGAAGTTGCTGGTGGTGTAGTTCTTGCCGCTCAGGCCCAGCTTTGCCAGGACACCGGCTGCATTGGACATGTCAGCAGTCTCACCAGCTTCCACAACAGGTGCATAGCTCTGTGCAGTACCGTCCACTGTGATGGTCACGCTGTACTGCTTTGCGCCGCACGCGCAGACGCCATTGACGAAGGTGTGCTCGGTGAGCTTGGGAATCACAGTGCCCTTGACCTCGTAGCCGCAGCCGGGAGTCGTGCAGTGCTTATCGCCGGTATAGCCCTCAGTGGTGTGGGTAGCGGCAACAGCGCCGGTGACCTCGGACCAGACATGGTCCTGCATCTGGGTTGCATCCCCATCCTTGCACACTGCAAGATGCTGAGTAGGAGTAGCACCATCCAAGGAGATAACTTCCCAAGTATGCTCATGGGTGGGCTTGGAATAACGGATGTACACATTGCCATTCTTTACACTGGCTGCCTCGAACTTGAGGCCTTCATTGCTGAATGCAGGGGTCAGAGTAACTTTTTGCAGGAAAGCAGCAGCCTTATCTCCGGTGGCAACATCAGGCTCAGTTGCAAAAGGATACGTGCCTCTTGCAACCTCTTTTGCAGTAGTCTTGTCGGCGCCGAGCTTGACAATTACAGTGTAGGTCGTCTTTGCCTGGGTCTCTTCGCCATCATCAGCGAAGGCCGCGAAAGGCATTGCAGCGACCAGCATGACTGCTACCAGCAGCAGGCTGATCAGCTTTTTGCTAAGTGTCTTCATTTTGTTTTCCTCCTAATAGATTGGAATAAATAGCCGGTACGCACCAGCGGTTGGTGAAAGTCCCCAGCCGTATGGTGGTTGGCTCCGGGTGCTTTCGTTTGTAGCTGTATTATATACCGGAATTTCCAATTCGTCAAGAGGAAAATTACAAAAAATTACAAAAATAATTACAAGCAAGTTACGCCCTTTGTTTCTTTCTGTTTCCATTGGCCGTAAAAGCTACTTTTTCCGAAGAAACGCAGCAAAACCGCGTAACTTTTCGCGTCAGGCCGTCATTTTGGTTACAAATTGGTTGTAACTGCTTTCAGCGGTCCACCTTCCCCGGTGGGGAAGATTTTGGGGCACGTCAGAGATCGATCAGTGCTTTCCAATCAGATGGTGCTTCTTCTTCTCTATTTTCTCAGGTTCTGCCTCAACAACCACCGTCTTTCTCGGGGACAGCAGCAGGCCCAGAGACAGGCCCGTCATAGCGCACAGGGCACCGCCCAGGAACAACTCCCGCTTGCGGACAATAAACACGCCATCCAGGCTATTCCAGAACTTTTTGATTTCTTCCATTATTTGTGCCTCCTTATGTTGATCGTACATTCAGTATATCAGTGCACTTTTCAAAAGTCAACGAAGGTTGTGTAAACAAATTTTTCTCAAAAATAATCCCCAATCCAGAGCTTTTTCCGATAGAAAACCCCTTCCAGTGCCGGGTTTTCCCGGTGAAGGGTCACATCCGGCATCCATTGCACCGCATCACGCCAGTCTGAGGTGCCGCAGATCAGGGCGGAGAAGGCATTGATGCCCAAGGTCACATCCGCCTTTTCCTCGGTCTTTTCCACCCGGACTGCCCTTCCGTCTTCAAACGTCACAGCAAATGTGCCGTTGTTCTCCGGAATCTGCCCATCCAGAAGCTCCAGGCAGACCCGGCCGGAGCCCCGGTAGGCCGCTTTCTCCAGCACCCGGCGGGCATTCACAGCCCGCACCATGCCGCTGGGTGCCGTACTCCAGCAAGCCGCCCCCATGGACCACTCGGGCAGCAGATAGGCCATGGCGCTGTCCTCCGGCAGCTGGAATTTCAGGAAACGGTGGTCCGCAGAAAAGCCCTTGAAGAGATTCATCAAGCCATCAAAGCCTGTCCGGTTGCGGAAGCAGAATCGGCTGCACACCAGGTTTCTGCCGTCCGCCTGGTTTTCCAGGTGGAACTGGGTATAGGCCAAAGGCCGTTTCTCCCCGTCGAAGCATACATAGAGAAACTGCTGCTTAACCGCCGGGTCCGCCTTGGTAACCCAGGCGTAATCCTTTTCCCCATGGCACACGGCCATATTGTAGGTCTGCTCCCACACTGCATCCAGCTCCCGGATGGCGCCTCGCAGGTCGCTGCCCTGCTCTGCCAGAACGCAGTCGGTTTCCACCTTGCGTGGAGAAAGCAGCCCCAAGTCTACGGTGACATTTTGCCGGTTCACGCAGTTTTCATAGCCAAATTTTCGATAATAGGCTGTGGAAAAGGGGTACAGATAGGAGATTTCGTAGCCGTTTTCATACATATCCGTCAGCGCCGCCTGGAAAATGGAGCGGATACCGCCCTTTCTGCGGTGGCTGGGCAGGGTGGCAACGCCGCCGATTCCGCCCATTTTCACCCGATTTCCATCGAAAAACTGGGTAAAATCCGTCACCGCAAAGGTGCTGAACATAGTCTCCCCTTCAAAGGCCCCCCAATTGGTCACCCCGGGCTCCTCCCCGGGGCCGTTCTCCATAGGCTGTTCAAAGGCAATGGCAAAAAGCGTATTGACCCGCTTTCCTTCCTCAGGTCTCGTCTTGCGAATGATCATCTTTTTTCTCCTCCAAATACGGGGCAAATACTTTTTTCAGAAGCAGACAGTTGCAGTAGGCCGCTGCGGAGAACCAGATAATCAGCCAGGCAAAGCCCGCCTTCAGGAAGGCCAGCAGATCCACGGCCAACAGCACAAAGGGAAACAGATTGATGGCTCCTATTATAATGGACCTGGGCAGATAGCCAAGGCTCAACAGGGCAGCATTTTTCAAAGTTATGGCTTTCTGATTATCAAACCGGCTGAGCAGTGGGAAGACATAGCTGGCCACCAGCACCACCACGATAAACAGGACTGCAAAGGGTACGAAAAGATAGTGCATCCACCCGGCCATGAAACAGAAGATCACCGCAGCGCCGCCGGTTCCCATCAGCCACAGCAGCAGAAGAAGAAACAGCGACGTAGCCTGGCGAAAGTTTTCCTTGAAGGCCGCGAAGTAATCCCGGAAGGTGCTGCCCTCCCGGTCCGTCCCCAGATGGAAGCACACGGAGTACAGCGCCGTCAGGGACGCACCAATGGTGAAGATGGGGATGGATGTGAGCAAAAACAGCAGGTTCAAAATCATAAGGTCCGCAAAGCGGTTCAAATACCGCATAAACCGGGAATCCGGTGCAAAAAGTCCATTCATTCTGTCTGATTCTCCTTATTTTCTTTCTGTGCGGGAGGCATACAGCTCTCCCGGATGATGAGCTCCGGGTCATAGCGCAGAAGCACATTTTCCCGGCCGCCCTCCATGGCGGACAGCAGCGCTTTGATGACGAACTGCCCGAAGAGCGCATTGTGCTGGTCCACACTGGTGAGCCTGGGCACCATGTATTCCGCCGTGAAAAACTGGTCGCAGCTGATGACGGACACATCTTTCGCGCAATCCGCAGCCTTCTCCATGCCCAAAGTATAATTCAGTATGAAAAATGTTTCAAGTCCTTTTTGCACACTCCGTAAAAATACGGATTTTCCCGCAATTGGGCCGGCTTCATAATTTGACCTGGAAAATGGGGTCTGGCAGGACTGCATCTGGGAATTCCAGTCCATGCCCCGGGATGCCGTTACCAAGCTGCGGTTTTACGTCTTCTGCAGCGGCCACGACCTCTGCGCCGGAGACAGTCTGGAATACGTCTTCCGGGACATCGTTCTGGAGCAGGTAGAGCGCCCGGAGCACGAGCACGGCTGGGAGCCCCCCGCTCCCTGCATCCACCCCTCCACCGTGGGCTACTGGCCCCAGGGCCGCAAGACCGCCGTGGGCACCGTGAAAGCGGATATGTTTTCTCTGGTGGATGCCGAAACGGGCAAGGCGGTATTCTCCGCCCCGGTACGCCGGGAGAAGAACCAGAGAGGCAGCTTCAGCGTGCTGGATTTTTCCGACTTCACCACCCCGGGCAATTACTATCTCCAGGCTGGGAATCAAGTGAGCTGCACCTTTTCCATTGCTCAGGACCTTGCAAAGGAAAGCCTGTGGAAAGTCACAAACTTTTTCTTCTGCCAGCGCTGCGGCTTCCCTTGTTCTCTCCGTAAACTGCTGGCCGATGTGGGCATCTGGCCCATCGAAGAAACCAACCTTCTTCCTATTTCCCGGATTTTTCCCTTGTGTCAGATTGAAAACCACCGGACCAGACGGCCCGGTGGTTTTCATCGAGGAGAAACAGGAATGTGAAGTAGCTTAATTACTTGCCCAGATAGGCGTTCAGCTGGCTGTTGGCCTCAGCGACGAAAGCGTCGATACCGGCGGATTCCATCTTGCTCAGGAACTCAGGCAGAACGGTGTCGGGGTTGACCGCGCCGGACATCAGATTGAAAGCGTACTCGGCATAGACGTTGGCCAGAGCAGCGCCCTCGGTGCTGACGGGGGAGTTGTCGAAGATGAAGCCGCCGTAAGGCAGGGCCTCAGCGGAGTTGTAGTAAGCGGAGAAGTCATCCCAATAGGTGACGCCTTCGTCAGCAGTGGGAGGCAGGATACGAACGTTGCCCATGCCGTTTCTCCAGGGCATATAACCGCCGTGGGTGTCGTCCACGAAGGAGATGGTGCCGTCGGAGTTGGTGGTGTAATTGGTGCCCTCAACGCCGTAGTTCATCAGGGTCATCAGAGCGGGATCGGTGTTCAGCAGGTTCAGGAACATCAGAGCGCGCTCAGGGTTCTTGGAAGTAGCGGAGATGGCCATCATAGCGCCCTGGCCGGAGGTAGCATCCATGTAAGGTGCATCAGCGGGGACGTAGCGGACATCGATACCGCGGACACCGCGGGTAGTAGCCTCATAGCCGTAAGCATAGGACTGTGTGCCGAACAGGTAGGAAGCGGAAGCCTGGCAGGCGGACAGGTAGTCGTTAGAGGTGCCAACGTTCTGGGTGCTGGGGGAGATATAGCCCTTCTGAGCCAGATCGTAGGTACGCTCAGCGTACTTCTTGAATTCCTCGGTGCCATACTTGTTGACCAGCTGGCTGCCCAGGTCGTGAGAGGGATGCTCGGTGTCGTAGTAGTAGGACAGCATGTAAGCGCCGTTCAGGTCGCCGGTGACGATGGAGGAACCGGTTACCATTCTCTCAAGGACAACAGGCTCAACAACCAGGGGATAGAAGTCGGTCTCGCCCTGAGAAGCCTTGTACTCCTTGGCCTTTTTCAGCATTTCCTCGAACTCATCGGAGTAGTAGTCGATACCGGCAGCGCAGACAGCGTCTACGTCGTAGCCCAGCTCGGCCAGCAGGGTGCCGTTGACGTCCCAGGTGTTCTGGGTGGCCGTGTCCTTCAGAGCGGGAACGGCATAGATGCCGGTGCCGTCAATACCGTTGGTCACAGCGCAGTCCCAAATGCCCTGGGGAATGGTGCTCTTCAGCTCGGGGGCGTAGGTGTCCAGCATGTCGTCCAGCTTGACCCAGTAGCCGTCACGGGCGTACTTGTTGTACTCGTCAGCAGACCAGTTGCAGGTGAAGTAGATATCCACGTCATCGCCGCCGGCCAGAGCAGTCACGGAAGCGGTATCGAAATCGCCCCAGGTGCCCCAGATGGGGTTAACGGTGACATTGATCTTGTCCTTCAGGTAAGCATTGACCTGCTCCATGACCTTTGCGGAAGCGTCAGGGGTAACGTTGCTGCCGTGGAACCAGATCTTGATGGTCACGGGGTCCAGAGCAGCAGCTGCAGTGGTATCCGCAGCGTTGTCTGCACTTGCGTCGCTGGAAGCGGCGGGAGCGGCAGTGGTTTCAGCGGGGGTAGATGTGCCGGAACCGCAGGCGGCCAAACCAAGGACCATAACCGCAGCCAGCAACAGGGCCAGTAGCTTTTTCATGATACATCCTCCAATTTTTATTGGTATATTGCCAAACAGCTTTTCGCTGAATGTGCCAAATGGTTTTTAACCCTTCACGGAGCCAACGGTCAGGCCCGCAACGATGTAGCGCTGGAAGAAGGGATAGGCGCAGGCGATGGGCAGCACAATGATGACGACCAGGGCCATACGCAGGGTCTGGGTAGGAGCCTTTGCGGCCTCCTGAATGGCTGCGGTGCCCATGGAGCCTGCCATACGGTTCAGGTACTCCACGTTGTTCTGCAGCTCCATCAGCAGTGCCTGCAGGGGCTGCAGGACCTTGTTCTGCTTGATATACAGCAGGGACTGATACCAGTCGTTCCAGTAGGCCAGTGCATTCAGCAGGGCCACCGTTGCAAGGCCCGGCTTTGCAATGGGGATGACCACCCGGAAGAGGGTGGAATATTCGCCGCTGCCGTCGATGGTGGCGGCCTCGATGAGATCCATCGGCACGGAGCTCTGGAAGAAGGTACGCATAATGATGATATTGAAGGGGCTGACAAGGAGCGGGATAATCAGCGCCGCATAATTTTCACCCAGGCCCAGCACCTTGGTAGAGATCACGTAGGTGGGGACCAGGCCGCCGCCGAAGATCATGGTGAAGAAGCTAAAGAAGGTGAAGAAATTGCGGAACTTGAAATCCGGGCGGTACAGTGCATAGGAATACAGGGCACACATGGTGGTGCTGGCCAGAGTACCTACTACAGTGATAAACACACTGTTGAAGAAGGACCGCCAGATCTGGGGCAGCTTCCCGAAGGCATAGGCAAAGGTTGCCGTGCTCCACTGGGTAGGCCAGAAGGAGTAGCCGATCTCACGGATGGACTGCTCGGAAGAGAAGGCGATGATGATAACGAAGATAAAAGGGATGATGCAGCACAGGGAGAACAGTCCGATCATGATATGGATGATTGCTTCCGTGCCGGTACTGACGGTATTTAGCCGTGTGTTCTTGTGATTCTTTGCCATGGGTCTGCCTCCTTAGAACAAGCTGCTGTCGGGGTCCAGCTTCTTGATGATGGAATTGGCCGTCATGATGCACACGAAGCCAATCACATTCTGAAGGAGACCTGCGGCGGAGCTGAAGCTGATGTCGCCTGTTGTCACGAACACCCGGTAGATATAGGTATCGATGACCTGGGTCACGGAGAACAGAGCGCCGTTCTGCATAGGCACATTGTAGAACAGGCCAAAGTCTGCGGCGAAGATCTTGCCCACGTTCATAATGAACAGGATGCAGATCATGGTGCGCAGATGGGGCAGGGTCACATAGCGGACCTGATCCCATTTGCTTGCGCCGTCAATAGCTGCGGCCTCATACTGGGTGGAGTCAATACCGGTGATGGCAGCTAAGTAAAGGACTGTGGAATAGCCCACATTTTTCCATAGGTTTGCAAGAACCAATATGAAGGGCCATGGCTTTGTGGTGGTATACCAGGAGATGACCGCATCCCCTGCTGCCTTCTGGGCAGCAGGGATCATGCCGTACTGGGCATCGATAAAGGCGTTCAGGAAATAGCTGACCACGACCCAGCTCAGGAAGTACGGAAAAAACATCATGGTCTGGTAGGCCTTGGCCACAAACTTCTTGGTGATCTCGTTCATCATAATGGCGAAGGCCACGGGGATGATGGCGCCCAGGATGATGAAGACCACGTTATACAGCAGCGTATTCCGAATGGCTACCCAGGCTGCATCCGTCTTGAACAGGAATTCGAAGTTCTTGAAGCCAACCCACTGGGAGCTGACCAGATTGCTCCAGAAGCTTGGATTCCGGGGATTGATCTTGTAGTTCTTAAACGCCAGAACGATACCGCCCATGGGCAGGTACCGCAGAAGCAGCAGCCAAATGGCTGTGGGGGCGACCATGGTCAGCAGAACCAGCGTTTTCTTCCACTTGGTGAAGCGGCTGGGCTGCTGCAGGGTCTCGGCGCGGGCAACGGCTTTGGTATTGCTGCGCATAAATCCACCAGCTTTCCTCTTGTATTCATTTTGACGAAACTTGCTTTCATGTGTTTCGCTTTCTTGACCATATTGTACTAAACCCACAGAGAAATGTCATGACATGGCCTTGGCTTTTATTGCCTTTGGTTGTTGGTTTTGAACAACGCGCGGGCAATTTTCGTTCCCGGAATTGACAGGGGGCGGTTGCTTGTGGTACGCTCTGGTCGAACAAAAAAAGCCAAGGCAGTCCAATGCCTCCGCTAAGCGCCGAACGAAGGAAGTTATCTGCCATGCAGCAAGAAAAAAGAACCGTTTCCCAGGAATCGCACGTTTTCACCAGGCGGCAGCTTGCCTCCATGACCCTGCCCTTTATATTGGATTCTCTTTCCATTATGCTCATCAGTATGCTGATCACAGCCCTGATCTCCTCTGGGCACCTTCGCCATTTCCGCCAACGCCATCGCGAGCTCCCTGCAGGGCGTTATTACAGCCGCCGGTCTGGCTGCGGGCAACCTGGCTGTAACGATCGTTGGGCAATCCATCGGCCGGGGTGCCTTCCCGGATGCCCGGCGCTACGGCTATGGCTCCATTGCCCTGGGTCTTGGGCTGCTGTGCTTAGGGGCAGGCATCTGCTATCCGCTGCTGCCCACTATACTGCAAAGCCTCTACACTACCACTCCCGCCATGCGGGAGACGGTGCTGGGGCTGCTGCACCGTCTGCTTGTTCCCATGCTGCTGTTCTGGCCTGTCTCCAACATCGCCCCCTATGTGCTGCGGGCCGGCCACGACACTGTCTTCCCCTCGGTGCTGTCCCTGCTGTCCATGTGGGGCGTGCGCATTGGCTTTGGCTATGTGCTATGCTTCTCCCTGGGGTTGGACATTGAAGGCCTGTGGATCGCCATGTGGGCCGAGTGGGCCGTGCGAACGGTGGCACTGAGCATCCGCCTGCTTCGCGGCAGCTGGTGGAAAGGTGAAAAAAAGGAAATATCTGTAAAGGAGAATACATTATGAACAAGTCTATGGAATGCGTTGCATACCTCTTTGCCCCGGAGGGGCTGGAAAAGCTGGATTTTGGCATTGTCACCATGGTAAACTTTGCCTTTGCCATCCCCACGGATCGGGGCCATGTTCTGCCCCTGGAAAACCCGGCCCTGGCCCGGGCCGTTGTGGAAAAGGCCCATACCGCAGGCGCAAGAGCGGTCCTGTCCCTGGGCGGCTGGAGCTGGCAGGAGGAGGTCCTGGAGCCCACCTTCCGGGCCGCTACGGACACCCCCGAAAAGCGGCAGCAGCTGGCAAATGAGATCGTTGCCATGGCGGAAGCCTTCGATTTCGACGGCGTAGACATCGACTGGGAGTACCCCAGAACCACCGACGGCAGCAAGCAGCAATATGAGGATTTTCTGCTGCGGCTGCGCCGACTTCTGAGCGGCAAGCTGCTGACCGCCGCCATTCTGGCCGGACTGGACGGCAAAAACGAGCCCATCCGCAGCGCCGCCGAAGCCATCGACTTCCCCGCCGTGGAGCTGCTGGACCAAATTAACCTCATGACCTATGACTGTGACGGCCCCATCCATTCCTCCTATGCCTTTGCGGAAAACTGCCTGAACTATTGGCTTGAGGCGCGTCACTTCCCACCGGAAAAGCTGACGCTTGGCCTGCCCTTCTACGGCCGCCCCTTCCCCGGCGCTTTCAAGGACCTGCTATTGGCAGACCCGGATGCGCAGGAAAAGGACACCGTGGAAATGCCCCACGGCTCCGTCCACTATAACGGCCGGGAAACCCTGACAAAAAAAGTCGCCCTTGCAAAAGAGCGACTTTTGGCGGGCATTATGTTCTGGGAAATCAGCCTGGATGCCGACGACCCCCAAAAAAGCCTGTTGAAGGTGCTGGGTGAGGCCATGAACGCATAACTTCCTATAACCAAAGATAAGGAGCCTTCCAATACGGAAAGCTCCTTATCCTTTGTTATTCAGTTCCTATCAAATGCCGTTTTTCAGCCCATACTCCGCTGCCAGGTCCGCAAAATGGGGCATG
>CAMFMO010000037.1:0-22885 GCA_945963595.1 uncultured Clostridia bacterium
CCAGTGCCTTTAGGCACTGGCTACCTTGCTGAGGGACTTTTTTAACAGCCCCTTTTGTTTTGCTCATTGTACAAAATGCAGCGGGAAACAGTCAAGCCCGTTTCCCGCTGTGAAGAAAAACAAAATGTTCAATGCTGTTCCTGCCCGAAGTGCAGCTGGCGGATGCCCTCTACCTCGTCGCAGACCTTTTTCAGGCTGCATACGTTGCAGTCCGTCATGGCGGCGGTCATGGCGTGGTCGATGGCCCGGGTGATTTCCCGGCCCTTTTTGACCAGGGCCTCCAATTCCCTATAGGGGAAGGCGGGGTCCGTAATATAAATCAGCCGCACCGCCTGAATTTGGGGGTTTTCATGGTAGCTTGCCAGCATTCTTCCGCCTACCTGGGCGAAGGTGAGACCCTTTTTCAGGGCTTCCCGGCTGACCCGGGCGGATTCCCGGCCCTGGATGGCGGAAATGCGGGTCATGAAGCCTTCGGGGTTCACATGGTAGCGCACGAAGTCAATTTTTTTGATGGCCTGGTACAGTGCGCCGCCCTGGTCCGGGAGCCCATCTTTGACGGATGCCACCGTCAGCCGGGCATAGGGGCCGTCTAATAGGATCTCCGGCAGGTCCGGACCGCACAGCAAAAGCCGGTCTTCGGCAAAACCGCCCACGGTTACGGCTGTGGCCCCCAAAGCGGGGAGCGAACCGCCGCCCAGCTCATAGGCCATATCCGAGCGCAGGATCATATTCCGCTCCCCTGTGTCCGGCCAGAGGCCCGACAGGGGCAGGGACCGAAGGGAGAAATCCTTCAGCAGGGCGGACCAGCCGTCTATGATTTCGTCGTAGAGCTTCATATTACAGGTGCCGGTCCCGCTTGATCTTGTCGTAGTGCTTCAAAAAGATGGGCTCCAGCGCGGCGGTGAGCTTCATGTCCAGGTTGAAGAAATAGACCACAAAGGTCAGCACAAACAGCGCGGCCACCACAATGGCGGCAATGCCCAGAATTTTCAGAATGATCATGATTTCCTCCTTAGCCCTGGGCCAGACCCTTCTGGCGGGCGAATTCCGCAGCGCCGATGGCGCCGATCAGCTGGGGGTCCACGGGCAGGTCGATGACTTTCAGCTTCAGCACCTTTTGGATGGCCTGCTTCAAGCCCTCATTTTTGGCACAGCCGCCGGTGAGGGTGATCTTGTCCACGGCGCCGGCCTTCTTGGCCATGACGAAGCACCGCTTGGCCACGGACAGCTCAATGCCTGCCGCAATCTCGTCCATGGGCTTGCCCTCGCCTACCAGGGAGATGACCTCGGACTCGGCGAAAACCGTGCACTGGGCGGTAATGGGAATGACGTTCTTCGCTTGCAGGGACAGGTTGGAGAATTCGGTCAAATCCATTTCGAAGGCCTTGGCCATGGCCTCAAAGAACCGGCCCGTACCGGCGGCGCACTTGTCGTTCATGGCAAAGTTCAGCACGGTGCCGTCGGTGTCCACGGCGATGCCCTTCACGTCCTGGCCGCCGATATCGATAATGGCCCGAACGCTGGGGTCCACCACGTGGACGCCCATGGCGTGACAGCTGATCTCGGAAATGTTCTCGTCTGCTGCGGGCACCTTGTTCCGGCCATAGCCGGTGCCCACCAGGTAGCTCAGGTCCCGATAAGAGCCAAGCTCCTTCACCTGGGCTGCCGCCTGATTCAGAGCGTCCTCACAGCTGAGGACCGAGTTAATTCGGCTGCGCAGGGTGACATCCGCCACCATCTTGCCGGTCTCATCTAAGATGACACATTTTGTATAGGTACTGCCGGAATCACATCCGCCAAAATATTTCATGAGTTTGTTCTCCTTTTTCTACGTAGAAATTCTGAAAATCCGGGGGATTGCCACACCAGTCTGCGGACTGGTGTGGCAATGACATGGCTTTTTTAACCATAGTGGGAAGGCAACAGTGTTGCAAATTTACCACGAATTCTCGTCGTGGATGACCTCCAGGCTGGGGTCGATGGGCTCCTCCCGCATGACGGAGCGCATATACCGGTTGATCTGGTCCCGGATGCCCTGCCGGTTGATAATGCGGGGGTCGAACAGGTCGTGGGAGACCCATACCAGGTGAATGCCCAGCTGACGGGCCTTCTCCTCAAACTGGCCGTGCATACCGTCCAGGGCCTTGCAGCTCATGTGCTCCCAGAGGATGACCATGTCCGCATTGAATTCCTCACAGAATTCCCACAGCTCGTCAAGCAATACCTTGTAGCCGCCGTGGGTACGGTTGCGCATGATCATATTTTCCGTCAGCCAGGCCATGTCGTAAATGGCCTGCTCCCGGTTCTCCGGGGTGTCCTCCTCTACAAGCTCCTTGGTGGAGACCATGCTCAGCATATCCGTCAGCGGTACGATGCCCCAGCAATTCAGCAGCCACAGCAGGAAGTCCATATAGAAGTGGGACTGCACGCCCCACACAATGGCCCGGTGGCGGTACTCCTTGGCCATGCGCTTTTTCTTGGCATAGGCCTGCTCGGCAAGACGGGCGATCTTCCGGTCCGCTTCAATGAATTCCGGAACCTTGCCGCAGATGGCCATATAGTTGGTTTCCGTGTACAGGGCCAGGTTGGAGCCGAAGACCTGGGGGTAGTCGGTCTTATTCATGTCCAGCCATTCCTGGCGGTACTTGGTGGAGATATTCACCCGCTTGGCGCACTCGAAGTAGTACTTCCAGTCCCACTTCTCGCCGGTGTGCTCCTCGATGAAGGCAATGGCATTGCGGATCTCCTGGGCGGCGTACTCCTGCACGTCCTCTTCCCGGTGGCGCAGAGGGGCGGCCAGCTGGAAGCAGGGAATGCCGTCCTCCAGCTCCAGGCGCTTGGAGATAACGCCGTTGCCCATCAAAGAGCCGTCGCAGGTGGTGTTGCACTGAATGGCGCAGGCACCCAGAATGGGGGCGTCATCGTCAATGGACACACCGGCCTCTGCCTCGGGCATGGGGCACACGTCACCGGCCAGGCCGAATTCCTGGGCAACGTCAATATAATGCAGGGCGGCGGTCTGATTCAAGAGCACAGAGACATAGGTGGAGGGGGTCTCCCGGCTCAGACCTTTCAGAGTGGGGAAGCCCATCATCACGGCGGTCATCTCATTCTCGTCCACCAGCACCACTTTTTTGGAAAACTCGGTGTCGTTGCCGATGCGGCGGTCGCCCCGGAACAGGTTGTCCAGAAGCTTTGCCACATCCTTGATGATCAGATCCTGCTCTGTGTGGCAGATGCGCAGGTATTCTCCCCGGAGCCCCTGGGTGTGCCGGTCCACCATCATGGGAACGGCCAGGTAGTTGGCCATCCAGCGATAGCGGAACATGGCCTTGATGTTCCGGGGCTTGATGATGAAGCCTGCCAGAGTGCCCATAATGCCCAGCCAGCACTTGTAGTCGTACATGGTGTCCTTCAGGCCGCGCCATTCCCGGCGTTTGCGGACCTTGCCGTTGGTGTAAAAATCACCCAGACGGTCTGCGCCGATTTCTTTAGCCACGGGCTGCACCTCCCTGAATCTTCTTGATTTCCATGCTCTCTACAAAGGCCTGGACCCGTGTCCGCAGCTGGCCGGAGGAGCCAACGGCATAGGGCCGGTCCACGGACAGCACGGGGTAGCCGTATTCGTCCCGGAGAACCTGGGTGCCCACCATGCGCTCGTAGGCCCAGGGGTCACAGAATTTCACCTGCTCATAGATAATGCCATCGGCCTTGTAGTCCTTGGCAAGCTGGTTGACATAAGCACGGCGCCCCAGCATTTTGGGCATGTTCATGTACCGGGGACACTGGGCCCGGTTCATATACTGGCGGCAGATCTGGGTCAGGGCATCCTCATCGTCCGTGAGCTCGATGGGGTCTCGGCCCGGGAAGGAACCGTAGCAGAACCGATCTGCGCAGACATAGGCCCCACTCTCCTCCACCAGCTTCACCATATCGATGTCGTCCACCTCGGAGCCCACCAGGACCACACGGGCCCGGAATTTGGGCTTGGGATCAGGCTGACGGGTTTTCAGCTCCTCCAGCGTCTCTTCCAGCATGGGGATCAGCAGATACTTGGGAGCTGCGTAGCTGATGAGGTTGATGATGTGGTACTCGTAGCCGGTGATTCGGGGATTTTCTTCCTTCCGGTAGTCACCGATCTCCCGGATCAGGCGGCACAGGTGGTTGTGCTCCTCCACGGCCTTGCGGATGGCGGCATCGGACACGTCAATGCCGAAATGCTCCTGCAAGGGGGTGAGGATGTGGTTCTTGCACTGCAAAACATAGAGATTCAGGCCGTTGTCATCGGCTTTCATGGGAATTTCCATGTAGGAGTAGAAGAAGTGCTCCTTCTCCATGGTTTTCAGCAGCTCCATATTCTCTACGCATCGGTTCATCATGGAGCAGCCGTCCGGGGTGAAGATGCAGTCGGCGAAGTTGAATCCGCCCTCAATAGCCCGCTCCAGCAGGGCCCGGCTGTATTCGCACAGGAAGCTGGTCATATAATAGGTGCCCATTTCCATGGACCCGGTCCGGGGCGCCCGCAGCCGTGCGGAGAAGACCCCCGGCAGATTCAGCAGCGGCTCCGGCACGTTTTCGCAGGTATAAGCGGCGCAGTATTTCCCCTCCGTCTGCGCCTGCCGCACCAGATCGTTGTTGGCCTCCTGCAAGAGACGCTCAAAGTCGTATAAGTATTTTAGATCTTTCACTTTTTTCCCTCTTTCGTTTCAGTTAGCAGTTGACAATTGACAGTTGACAATTGCGGTATTTCCTACGGAAATGAAAGAAAATATTCAAAACTGTCCCGTAGGGACACCACAACTGTCAACTGTACACTGTCAACTGTCAACTCGTATTTTTATGTAGCCAAATGACAGGAAGAGCTTTACACGCTCAGCTTTTCCAGCGCCTCTTTTACCCCCCGGACGATGTTTGCCTCCTCCGGCAAATAGAAAACGTTCTCACCCCGAATGTCAAAATCTGCCAGTGCGGCATCGTTTTCGATGTAGCTCAGCACCGGAATATCCCCGGTGTCCAGCAGCGGGATGACCTCTCTGGAGGGCAGGCGGTTCACAATGGCCCCAACCTGATCGTACATGACCAGCTCGTCTGCCACCTTTTTCACCGTCTGGATGACCTGGGTACCCTTCCTGCTGGCATCCGTGATCAGCAGCAGATGGGTGACTTTTTCCATGACCCGGCGGTTGATTTGCTCCACACCGGCCTCGCCGTCGATGACCACATAGTCAAAGCTCCCGGCCAGAAGGCCGATGACCTCTTTCAGGTAGCCGTTGACCTTGCAGTAGCAGCCGGCGCTTTCCGGGCGGCCAATGGCGAGAAAGGCGAAGCCCCGGCTCTCGGCGACGGCGTCGAAAATCTGGCAGCGGGCCTCTCCCAGCAGCTCCACAGCGGCCTTGGCATCCCCCTGCCTGGCCTGGGCAACCACGGCCTTGCGGATGTCGTCTACCGTCAGGCACACCTCCACGCCCAAGGCGGTGGCCAGGCCTACGGCAGGGTCTGCGTCTATGGCCAGAATGCGCTTGCCGGGGTGCATTTGGCACAACAGCCGTACCATAGTGGCGGCAACGGAGGTTTTGCCCACGCCGCCCTTTCCGGCAACGGCCAGAATTGTGGTTTTTCTCTCTTCCATAGAAGCCTCCTTTATATACAGGTTTTATTTTATCATAGGTGCGATAGCGCTGTCATTCGTTTTTATTCACAAATAATTCAAAAATTACAGCTGTAATAAATCAATATTTTTGTAACTATTGCGCATATTCGCGGATAAAGCCGCAAAAGCAGGAGAAATCGCAATTTTTCACATATATTAGCGCTTGCTAACTGCTGTTTTTTGGCAATTTTGTACTCTTTTTGGGCAATTGTGCCAGTGATGCACAATTGACATTCGGATTCCCCTCGTGTATAGTTAGTCTTGAGAAGAAGTGCTTTTCACGATTTTTCGCAGAAAAAGCCAGTACAAGAAGGGAGTTTCTCATGGACCCATATCGCGTGATTGAAGTGAAGCAGAGCGTGTTTGCCGACAACGACAAGGACGCCGAGGCTTTGCGCAGGGAGCTGAAAGAGCAGGGTACCTTCCTGGTGAACCTGATGTCTTCCCCCGGTTCCGGAAAGACAACAACTTTGACAAAGCTTTTGAAGACTCTGCCCCAGGATATGAAGGTAGGCATTATGGAGGCGGACATTGACTCCGATGTGGATGCCGGAACCATTGCGGCCACCGGCACCAAGGTCATCCAGCTGCATACCGGCGGAATGTGCCACCTGGATGCGGACATGACCCGGCAGGGTGTCCGCCAGCTGGGAACGGAAGGGCTGGACCTGGTGGTGCTGGAAAACGTGGGCAACCTGGTGTGCCCCGCGGAGTTCGACACCGGCGCGGCGCTGAATATGATGATCCTCTCCGTACCGGAGGGCCACGACAAGCCCCTGAAATACCCCCTGGTATTCCAGGTGTGCAATGCCATGATCATTAACAAGATCGATGTCATGCCCTACTTTGACTTCGATATGGAGAAGGTCACGGAGTACGCCAGAATGCGCAACCCCAATATCCGCATTTTCCCCATCAGCGCCAAAACCGGTGAGGGCGTGCAGGCCCTGGCCGATTGGCTTACCGAACAGGCCCAAAACTGGAAACAGAAATAATAGGCAGTTATGCCGGAAAGAAAAGGTAGAAGCGAATGATCGATCAGGAACTGAAGAAAAGAGCGTTGGAACCTGCCGCCAAGGGCGATCCCGCACCCCGGGAGAAGGTGCTGAAGGTCGGCAAAATGATCACGGACGTCATCGAGCACAAGCTGGGCAAGGTCACCTCTGAGGATGCCGAGTACTGGGGCCTGGAGGCCCTGCTCACCGACGAGATGTGCGACATCATGCTGGCCATGAAGGTCCGTAAGCCCCACACCGTCCCCGAGCTGTGGAAGCTGTGCAACGTGAAGGAGGAGGACAAGCAGCATTTCCAGGAGGTTCTGGACAAGCTGGCGTTCCTGGGCCTGCTGGAATATGACTATGGCTACCATTACGACCACAACGGCCGTACCGCCCCCCAGTCCGAGCGGCGCTACTTTGTGCCCATGTATGTCCCCGGCTCCGCAGAGCTGCTGAACATCGACGAGAGCGGCAGCGGCGAGAAGCCCTGCTATGACGAGCGGGGCGAGATCTCCTACAATACCCGCCTGCAGGAGCATCCGGAGCTGGCCACCTTCTTCGAGCGCATGACCTATGTGCCTCTGGCCGGAAAGACCCATCTGATGCCTCCCGGCGGCGGCGGTGTCGGTATGCACGTTATCCCCGTGGAGAAGGCTATTCCCATGGAGAACCAGAGCCTGGATATCGAGCACCTGAGCTACTGGCTGAAGAAGTACGAGGGCCACATCGGTGTTGCCCAGTGCTCCTGCCGGGCCAGCCGCGGCGTTATGGGTGAGGGCTGCGCAGACGACCCCGCCTCCTGGTGTATCGGTGTAGGCGATTTCGCCGACTACTGCCGGGAAACCGGCAAGGGCCACGACATTACCTATGAAGAGGCCATCCGCATTCTGGAAAAGGCCGAGGAGAACGGCTTTGTCCACCAGATCACCAATATCGACGGCGAGAATAAGATCTTCGGCATCTGCAACTGCAATGTGCAGATCTGCAACGCTCTGAGAACCTCTCAGCTGTTCAATACCCCCAACCTGTCCCGTTCCGCTTACACCGCTGAGGTGGAGCGCGACAAGTGCGTGGCCTGCGGAAAGTGCGTGGAAACCTGCCCCGCCGGTGCCGTGAAGCTGGGCCAGAAGCTCTGCGACAAGGAAGGCAAGGTTGTGGAGTACCCCAAGCACGAGCTGCCCAACTCCATCAAGTGGGGCCCCGAACACTGGGATCCCGACTACCGGGACAACAACCGGAAGAACTGCTACGACAAGGGCACTGCCCCCTGTAAGACCGCCTGCCCCGCCCACGTGGCCGTTCAGGGCTACCTGAAGCTGGCTGCCCAGGGCAAGTACCAGGAGGCCCTGGCCCTCATCAAGAAGGACAATCCCTTCCCCGCCGTCTGCGGCCGCATCTGCAACAAGCGCTGCGAAGAGGCCTGCACCCGCGGCACCATCGATCAGGCCGTTGCCATCGACGCCGTCAAGAAGTTCCTGGCGGAGCAGGACCTGAACGCCGAGACCCGCTACATTCCCCCTGTTGTCATCGCATCTAACCGCCTGGAGCACTGGGCACAGAAGATTGCCATCATCGGCTCCGGCCCTGCAGGCCTCAGTGCTGCCTACTATCTGGCTACCAAGGGCTACAAGCCCACGGTCTTTGAGAAGAGCGCCAAGCCCGGCGGTATGCTGACCTACGGCATCCCCTCCTTCAAGCTGGAGAAGAACATCATCGACGCCGAGGTCCAGGTCATCCGGGAGCTGGGCGTAGAGATCAAGTGCGGCGTGGAAGTCGGCAAGGATGTGACCATCCCCGAGTTGCGTAAGCAGGGCTATGAGGCCTTCTACATCGCCATCGGCTGCCAGGGCGGCCGCCGTCCCGGCGTTGCGAATGATACCGCCAAGGGAACTTCCATCGCTGTGGAGTTCCTGCACCATGCTCTGGAGGACGAGAACCAGAAGATGGAGGGCAATGTGGTGGTCGTCGGCGGCGGCAACGTGGCCGTTGACTGTGCCAAGACTGCCAAGCGCTTCGGCGCTGCCAAGGTCTCCATGGTCTGCTTGGAAGATCGGGCTACCATGCCTGCCTCCAACAATGAGATTGCCGAGACTCTGGAAGAAAATATCGAGATCAACAATAGCTGGGGTCCCAAGGAGCTGAAGGTGGACGAAAACGGCCATGTGACCGCCATCGTCTTCAAGAAGTGCCTGCGGACCATCGACCCCGAGACCAAGCGGTTCTCTCCCGTTTATGACGAGCACGAGACCATGGAGCTGGCAGCAGACCATGTGGTCTTTGCCATTGGCCAGGCCATTGAGTGGGGCGGCCTGCTGGAGGGAACCAAGGTGGAGTTCTGGCGCGGCAATTACCCCGTGGCCGATCCTCTGACCTACCAGACCGCCGAGCCCGATATCTTCGTGGGCGGCGACGTGTACCACGGACCTAAGTTCGCCATCGATGCCATTGAAGAGGGCAAGTGTGCTGCCGAGTCCCTGCACCGTTATGTCCATAAGGGTGCGGATATGAAGATCGGCCGGAACCGCCGGGACTTCATCATGCTGGACAAGGACAACATTTCCGTTTCCGGTTACGACCATGCAGGCCGTCAGGAGGCCGGTATGGACGAGAGTATTCCCAAGCACTCCTTCCGGGATGCTCACAAGACCCTTACCGCCGAGCAGGTGAAGATTGAAACCGCAAGATGCCTGGGCTGCGGTGCCAGCTGGGTTGACCCCAACAAGTGCATCGGCTGCGGCGTGTGCACCACCAGATGCGTCTTCGATGCCATTCATCTGAAGCGGGATCACCCCGAGTGCTCCAAGATGATGAAGGCGGAGGACAAGATCAAGGGCATTATTCCCATGGCCGGTAAGCGTCTGGGCCAGACCATCGTCACCAAGCTTGGCGGGAAGAAAGACTGATGCACGAGCTAGGTGTTGTATTCCACATTGCCGACAGCGTGGTGAAAATCGCCCAGGACAACCAGGCCCAGCACGTCCGCAGAGTGACCTTGCAGATTGGCGAGGTCTCCACGGTGATCCCGGATTACCTTATTGACGTGTGGAAATGGAACTGCAAGCGCAATCCCATGCTGGAGGACTGCGAGCTCCTGTGGGAGCCCATCCATGCCATTACCTACTGCGAAAACTGCGGGAAAACTTATGATACGGTGCCCCAGGGTAAGATCTGCCCCCATTGCGGCAGCGACAGAACCTATTTGCAGCAGGGCAATGAGCTGGAAATCAAGGAAATCGCGATCGAGTAGGCGATAGAGCGTATCATTATGGTGCGCCGCCCGTCAAACGGCGGCGCACCGGAGCATTCAGGAGGCAAGCTATGAAAATCAGAGGCCTGATTATCAGCGTTTTGGGGCTGGGGCTGCTGCTCTGCCCGGAGCTGCTGGACAGACTGCTAAGGCAGAAGAATGACGAGACCACTCTGCGCAGGAAAGAGCGGATCATCGGCGGCGTTTTGCTGTTTATCGGCCTTTTTGTGGCAGCAGTGGACAATCTGTAAAAATGCCCTCTTGACATTTTCCGGATTCATGATATAATACAAAAGCCTTACGTGAGCGGAACACCTGCCGGTATAGCTCAGTTGGTAGAGCAGCTGATTTGTAATCAGCAGGTCGGGGGTTCGAGTCCGTCTACCGGCTCCACACAAAAGGCAAAGTGAATATGGGGGAATTCCCGAGTGGCCAAAGGGGACAGACTGTAAATCTGCTGCTTATAGCTTCGGTGGTTCGAATCCACCTTCCCCCACCAAACACAAGAAATCCGAACTTCTTCCCTGTGGGGGATGGGTTCGGATTTCTTGTTTATACTAGAGATATTTCCTATTAATGCTACGCCTGCGGCTTTGTTGACGAAACAACGCCGTAGGCCTTTTTGCTATGAATCTGAAAAAACTGGGCCTAATGGAGGAGCTGGAAGAATTTGTTGTCCCACGGATATTTGTCTCCGTCACCGCCAGAGTTGCAAAGAAACCTTGATTTTCGTGTGCTAAAAGCGGGGACGCGAATGAAGAAACGACTAAAAACCTCCTCATGCTAGCTGTGTGACATAATGTGGAAGTGAGGTGTATCGCTGGGCTGAGTGTGTAAACGAATTGTAGCTCGACACGTCCTCTTAATAACTATTCTGCCCGCTCGTATTCCTCACCCCCTGTCTTATATTTTAGCCGTCAAGTTCCGCTAAATTCACAAGATATACACACTACATTTTCAAATAGGCTTGACAAATTTCTTTACCGAATTAGAATAACAGTAGCATCGTTTTGAGCCGTATCATATGATGTTATTGTATAGTTTTACTAAGTTTGGAGAAGGCGCTTGTCGTGAAAAATAAATTGGAGGAATTAAGCCAAAGAACGGTTGCTGAATTACACCGTGATCTTGAAGCTTACTTGAATGCTGATGTGTTTACATACTATGGGAGTATAGTAAATGGCGTTGAAAGGCAAGTAAAAGACATCATTGAGGCGTTGGGCAAACGATTCATAAAAACACGATAGAATTTTTGTGGTTCTTACAACATCAGGAGGTAGTTTAATACCAGTTCAACGGATAGTGGATGTCCTACGCCACTACTATCGCGAGGTCAATTTTATCATCCCAGACTACGCCTTTAGTGCAGGTACTATTTGGTGCATGAGCGGAGATAATATCTATATGAATTATTACTCTGCATTAGGTCCGATCGATCCACAGGTACAAAACAAAGACGGGAAACTTGTTGCCGCACTTGGATATTTGGATAAAATCAATGAACTGCTTCAAAAAGCCCAAGCCCGAACATTGACCGAGGCTGAATTTTTGATTCTAAAGGATTTCGATCTGGCAGAACTTCGCTCTTATGAGCAAGCCAAAGAACTTGCTATTGATATGCTCAAAGAGTGGTTAACAAAGTATAAGTTCAAAGATTGGACGGTACATTCTAGCACCGAACAGCCAGTAACAAAAGCAGATAAGGAGCAGAGAGCAATTGAAATTGCTCAAAAATTAAGTGATAACAACCGTTGGAAATTCCATGGGCGTCCAATTGGTATTGATACGTTAACAAACGAGTTACATCTGACTATTGTTGATTTTGGAAAAGAACCTGAATTAAATCAAAAAATCTCCGAATACTATGATGTAATGTACGAGTATATTGCCAAACATGGTTTTCAAATTTTCTTTCAAACGAGGTTGTATTTATGAGTGTCATCGAAGAAATCAAAAATTTAAAGTTCCCAGAATCAAACAAATCGGATAGCCTAAAGTTTCTCGAAGATGCCCTTTCACAGTATCATCAAATGATCAATGCAGGCATTCTTAAACCTCGTGAAAATCAGCTTCAACAGACATATTCGTCTATTTCGTATCAAAGCAACGGTCTGTAATGTGTCAAACACTCTCAAAATGCGCACCCGCTTTTCAAAATCAAGCGGATGCGCATTTTGTCATTGGTCGCTATTCAAATGTATCAGACACTCTGCTGCCTGCCAAGCCTCTCCCATACACGCCAGGTGTAGTCCCTCATGGCCGGTGTTCCCCATCACATCCCGCAAATCCAGCAGAAGTGCTTTTTTCAGGTAGTCCATGCCCTGTTCTGTCAATCCGTTTTGGAGAGCAAACAGGGCGTGGCTGGCAAAGCTCAATGTGGAATCGTGGAGGCAGATAGGTTCAAAATCCTCCCACGCGTTGCGTTTTTCTTCCGCCGTGAAGAGCTGCGGAAGCCGTGTCATTAGGAGAAGCACATCTGCCTGCTTGATAACCTTGTACCGTTGCAAACGGTCAAAGCATACATGGTGGTAGCTGGCTCCTGCATCGGGTTTCAGCGTTACAGGGTCAACCGGTTCCAGCAGATGCAGGGTTTCGTCCTGGGCAAGATGTCCGGTAATAGGGTCGTGGGGCCAGGGAATTGCATCCCGCAAGGCTGCCATATGCTCCGTTTCCGCGGTGCTGAGGCCAAGTGCGCGATACCGTTCGGGGCGCTTGGCGAGGAGGTCTGCCGCTGCTTGGATGGCTAGGGTCAGATTGTGCTGAACCATCACATTGGTAAAGAGATTGTTATTGGTAATGCCGCAGTATTCATCCGGGCCCTTGCAGAACAGCAGGTCCGCCCTGCCAAGTTCCGGGCGATAGGTATAGCGGCTGACCCAGAAACGGGCCGGCTCGATATAAACTTCTGCCGCTTTTTCCAGATAGAATTCGCTGTCCCCGGAGGCCTTACAGTAGGCATCCAGAGCATAGGCCACGTCAGCTGTGACGTGCAGCTCGCTGCATCCAATATCCCAGGTTTCGCACTGCTCGCTGCCGTCCAGAGCAGCCATCCAGGGGTATCTGGCTCCGGCAGTATTCATCCTTCTGGAATGCTCTTTCGCTGCTGGCAGAGAACGGGCGCGGTAATCGCAGAGGCTTTTTGCGGCCTGCAAATCATTTTTTAGGAAGAATGGCAGCATGAACAGGTCCGTATCCCAGAAATAGCATCCTTTATACCGGCCATGGCTCAAACCCCGCGCGCCTATGCTTACGGTAGGGTCATTGGCGGAACAGCTGCCCATCAGGCCGATCATGGAGAAACGCAGTCCGGTTTGCAGCTCACCGTCCAGGGCGGGAATCTCCAAATCACATTTCTGCCAGGTGGTTTCCCATGCCTCCTTATGCGCTGCCAGCATGGCATCGTAGTCCCACGCTTCGGGAATCGGTGCGATTCGCGGGTCCACATCCCGTGAGGTCAGGATAGATGCCGCCTTGTCCAGAATCAATGATTCTCCTGTCCGCCCACTTGCCGTATAAATTGCACAGGCATCTTTGCCCCCGATAAATTGAAATGTGGTGCTGTGGAACCGCACATTTTCCCGAACGGAAAGCCCTGTTCCGCGAATTCGGAAGTCTGCGGTAATTCCCTGAGGGGCAACGCTTGCTTCCTCCAGCAACGACAGCTGAATGGTTTCCGTATTTTCTTTTGTCTGGTCATCAGGAATGGGGCTGTTGCAGCTGTCTGTCATCAGGCCGCTGGTCACGGAGATTTCCACATTCTCATGGGGAATAAGCATCAACCGCTGTAAAATCAGAGCCGGATGCTCCTTGGGTAAAAACCGTGAGTAGACAACATCTACCGTTTTCTGCTTTGCCGTCAGAGAAAACCTTGCTGTAAAACAAGCGGCTTTCATATCTAGGCTGCGTTCAATTGGAGACGACAGAGTCCCGGCTTCTCCATCCAGAAGGATGCTGTCATACACCGGTGTTGGCAGATTCACAAAATCTGTGATTCCCGGCTTGATCTCCCCAAAAATACCTGCCAGATACACGCCCTTTTGAATCGGTCTGTCCTCTGGTTCCATAGGGATATAGCCCCGGATGCCCATTCTTCCATTGCCGAGGAAGAAGATACTTTCAAAGAAATCATCATCCCAGCAGTTTCCCGTTCCGGATACCGACCAGGGGGACAATTGCAAATCAGTCCGCATGGGCAGCCTCCTTACTCGCTTGCTTCATACTGTGGCACAGGAATCCTGCGCAGGTCGCGAACGCGGCCCCGGTGGTGCAGGTGCCCAAGACCGGGTCAACACTTTCACAGGCTATGCCATTGTCCATATCCATCTGTTCCAGCTCCTGGAATGCCTGCTCTTTGTGCCCACAAAGCAGGCTGTTGCACAGGCTGAGAATCCAGGGGTAGGGTGCGTGGGCACAGCCAATTTCCGCAATGGGCGCATCCGCAAAGCTGTAGGCATAGGAAGGGGCGCGGATCATTGCCACGGTGTTTCTCCAGATTTCATCGTCCGGTGCGCAGAAACCGTAGTACGGCAATAGTTGCAGACTTCCGGGCGGTTCATCGTAAACATTATGCCGTCGCTTCAAATCCACAGACAAGCCAAAGTATGGCTTATGATCGGCAAACAGGAAATAACAATGAGTATAAATAGCCTGCCGGACTGCTTCCGCCTGCTGCTCCAATGTACCGTATTGCTCTGGATAAAGGTGCGCCAGAGCCTTCATTGCCCGCCAGACCAACACATTGTTGTAAGTCAGGTACGGATAGACAATTTCATCATCTGTAGGCTGTAGAAATGTTTCATACAGTGGGATTTCCGGGTGCCGTATTGTTTCCAGCGTTTTGAGAATCTGTTGGATGCCAGCCATAACGGCAGGATCATGTAAAATTTTGTTATCAGCCGCTTGGTTTACATAACTTTCAAGAGCGATGACAGGAGCCATCAGCTCGTCCAATTCAAAGCCGGGCTCCAGGACAGTACCGTCAATGTACCGGGAGTGAATGCCCAGGTTTCTTCTCTGGCGGCCAAAAACATAACGCAGAATCTCCTCCGCAAGCTGCGGGTCTGCATCCAGGATTGCCGGGAACGCCCACAACAAGACATCTCTGTCCCAATAGGCGGCACTGACATAGTACCGTGTACCGCGGCTGGTGGCACATACTAATTCTTCCGTATCCAGCGTCAGGCCGGTGGAATAGAAAATACAGAAGAATAGATTCGTGTTGTAAACTTCCGTCAGCTTTGGCGTTGCCATTTGAGAAATCCGCTGATCCAGCCATCTGGTTGTCCGCTGATATTCCCAATCCCAGCCACGGCGCAGCATTTCCTTTGCGCTGGTGGCCGCCGCTACTTCTTCAAAACCAAGGCCCCAATAAAAGACGGCACTGTGGCTTTCACCCGGCAAAAGCTCGAAGGTTTCTGTCAGCGTGTAGGATATACCGCTGTCCGTTTTGGAAAATGCGGACTGAATCTCCCTGTCACATATGGGTGCGAACGCAAACATGGGCGCACCGCATCGGAAATCAAATACAATGCTGTGATTCCACCCACTTTCATAGCAGTGCATGGTTCCATCCAAAGGCTTATCCTCATTGATGCAGTGCCAGCTGCTTTCCCAGCAGCCCTCCAGTCCCCAGGTAATCGCCGACTGTACTTCTCCGGCCAACTCCATACGAATGGCAAAGCCCCGCTCTCCGATTGGCGTAAGGATTGTCATTGTGAATTCAATGCCCCCGGCTTTTCCCTTCAGCACCGGAAGCCAGAAGGAATCACGGCTCCATTGCATTTGCGTCAAGGGCAGCGGATGCCCGTCTGCCTGAAGGAAAGGACGAGCTAAAGGCAATTCCTCACCGCCTCGTATTTCAATCATTCCCTTATGGTGCATGGAAAGGAAGGTCAGATCTTCAATTCCCGCAGTCTTCTCATTGATCTTCGGCAAAGAAAGAAAAGCATTGCCCGTTGGAAGATAACGTTCCATAGAAACACCTCTCAACATATTGTTTAATCGGTTAAACATCTTTCATGTATCAAGTATAACAAAAATCAGAATCTTGTCAATGGTAAATTTCACAAAATGCAAAAAAGTTCTTGACAAACGCAAATACAGCTTGTATCATAAGGCCAGAAAGATGTTTAAGCGATTAAACAAGGAAGGAACGACATACCGTGGCCAGAGCAACCCTGAAAGATGTCGCCCAGCTTGCGGGCGTATCCACCGCAACCGTTTCCTATGCACTCAGTGGAAAGCGGACAATTTCAGATGAGACAAAGCAGCGTATCCATGATGCCATTGCGGAGCTGGACTATGTACCAGACCTCAATGCCCGCGGATTAAGTATGCGGGATTCCAAGCTGATTGGCGTTGTGGTTCCTCAAACGGAACCCGGTGACCGGCTGATGTTTCAGAACAGCTTTTACAGTGAGGTCCTGGGCAGCATTGAATTCTATGCCCGCCAGCAGGGCTATCACATTCTGATTTCCGCGACGGACGCCAACGAAAGTTATCTGACGCTGGCCAAACAGCGCAACCTGGATGGAATCATCGTGATCGGTATGTACCCGGACGAATTCTATCAGGAGATGAAGAAAACACAAATCCCGATTGTCCTGATCGATAGCTACTGCAACGATCACTATTATCACAATATCCGTATTGATGACGCTTACGGTAGTTACCTTGCCACCCGGTATATGCTCGAAAATGGGCACGATCACATTGCTTTCCTCACAGGCCAGATGAAAGAGAACGGCGTCATGAAGAAACGGCTGCTGGGCTACCAGCAGGCATTGCAGGAGTTTTCCATTCCCTACCGAAAAGAATATGTCTTTGAGGGGCAGATCGAATACAGCAGCGGCATTTCTCTTGCGCAGCAGCTATTGGCGGAAAGGCTCCCTGTAACCGGCATTGTGGCCGCTGCCGATATTCTGGCCATCGGCGCGATCAAAGGACTTTTTGAAGCAGGGAAAAGCGTCCCGAACGACTATTCCATTGTCGGCTTCGATGATGTGGAGGTCGCGCAATACCTGACTCCCGGCCTGACGACGATCCGCCAGCAAATCTCTCTGAAAGGCCAGCGTGCTGTGGAGCTTTTGCTGAAGCATATTGAAAATCCGGCACTTCCCAAGCAGGAAGAAATTCTTCCTCTGGAATTAATCCAACGGGGGTCTGTCCGGAACCTGAATGCAAAATAAGTTTTCTTCTGCGGTATCCCCGCAGTGCCCACAGAAGGAGGTGTAAAAAAGCGGTCTGCACAGCCCCGCAAAAGATTGTGCAAACCGCTGGGAAAAGAATCAAAACGCCACTCTTTTCACCAAATCTTATTATAGGTGAGAAGAGCGAAAAAATCAACAACATCAGGAGGAAACAAAATGAAAACCAAGAAGATTTTTTCGTTAATTGCAGCTCTGCTTGCTATGCTGATGGTCCTTTCCGCCTGCGGCGCAGCCTCCAGCACGCCATCCACCACCCAGGCAGCATCTCAGAGTACCGATACCCAGCCTGCTGCAACCACTGAAAAAGCCGCCGATCCCGTTACCATTACTTACTGCAACTTCAACTCTTCCGGTGGAAACGAGGAAACCCTTGCAAAAATGGTGGAAGCTTTCGAGGCCGCTCACACCGACATCAAAGTGGAAGTAGAAACCATTGGCTACGACGACTACTTTACGCAGATGCAGACCCGCGTTGCCGGTGGAACTGCCCCTGACTGCTATGAGCTGAACATTGAAAATTTTGCGGCCTATGCCAATAAGGGCCTGCTGGCTGAAATCTCCGGTGTAGATGTAAGCGGACTGAATGATACCGCGCTGAACGCTTTCTGCGTGAACGGTAAGCAGTACGGTCTGCCCGAGAGCTTTTCCAACGTTGTTCTGATCTACAACAAGGATCTGTTTGACCAGGCCGGTGTGGCCTATCCCACCAGTGATTGGACGCAGGACGACGTGCAGGCCGCCGCAGAAGCAATCCGCGCCCTGGGCGATGACATTTACGGCATCTGGCAGCCCATTACTTATAACGAGTTCTTCAAGGTCGTTGCCCAGTACGGCGGCGCTCTGCTGAATGCGGATAAGACGCAGTTTACCATCAACTCCCCCGAAAATCTGAAGGCAGCGCAGACCCTGGTTGACCGGGTTCTGGTCTCCAATGTGCAGCCCAACGCAGCCCAGCAGGGAGGCATGGGCGACTGGGATATGTTTATGAGCGGCCGCTTGGGCATGATTCCCACCGGTATCTGGGCCTTCGCCACCTTCACGGAAGGCTGCGACTTTGCCTGGGACATCGCCGTAGAACCCGGCAGCACCCAGAAGGCTACCCACTTCTTCTCCAACTGCGTCGTTATGAACCCCGACACCAAGTATCCCGAAGCGGTTGCCACCTGGCTGGCATGGCTGACCTCCAGCACAGAATCCGCCGACATTCGTCTGGATGCCGGTTGGGATCTTCCCGCCCTGAAGGATTTGAACGCTCTGTCCAGCTACCTGGAAATCACACCTCCCGACAACCGCAAGGCCGTGTTTGAAAGCCTGGATTACCTGGTCATGCCTCCGGTCATTGAGGATTACGCCCTTATGAGCGACATCATTACCCAGAAGCTCGCCGCGGCAGCGGAGGGTACCATCACCGTACAGGAAGCCCTGGATCAGGCACAGGCGGAATGTGAAGCGCAGATCACTCTCGGATAATTCCCGGATGGGGCCGCCGCAGCAAGCGCGGCGGCCCTGATTTTTTCCACAAGGCATATGGAGGGATTCTATGAAACGCAGAATAAGCCCACGAAAACAAGCCGGCGGATTGCTGACAGCCTCCCCGTTTTTGCTGCCCAGCCTGATCGGTATGCTGATTTTCAGTGTATTGCCCCTGATTATCTCCGGCATGATCAGCCTGACGGACTGGAACGGCCTGGCAAAGCTGACAGACCCCGGCTTTCTCCAGGAGCACTTTATCGGGCTGGAAAACTACAAGAAAATCTTGACCAGTACAGAATTCTGGAGAACCCTGGGAAATACTGCCGAATATATCGTCCTCTATATTCCCTTGATGCTGGCAGCGTCTCTTCTGGTCGCAACCCTGCTTAGCCAGGCGCGGCGGGGAATCGGCTTTTTCCGGGTCGTGTACTATATCCCCGTGCTTACCAGCTGGGTTGCCGCTTCTTTGATCTGGAAATCTGTTCTGTCCCCGCAGTATGGTGCGCTGAATGGCATTCTGTCCATATTCGGCATCCAAGGTCCGGGCTGGCTGACCGACGAAAAGTGGGCCATGCCCGCCATTGTGCTGGTGTCTGTCTGGAAGGATATGGGCTTCTTCGGCTTGATATTGCTGTCCGGCGTTGTCGGCATCAACAAGACCTACTATGAAGCGGCGGGTCTGGACGGCGCAAACGGATGGGTCAAATTTACGAGAATCACACTGCCGCTTCTGACTCCGTCGATTTTCTATGTGTTGATTGTTGGAATGATCAACGCGTTCCAGCTGTTTCCACAGATCATGATTATGACCGGCGGCGGCCCCAACGGCGCGACGCAGGTCATGGTGGAGCGGATTTACAATTACGGCTTCCGGTATTATCGCATGGGCTATGCTTCGGCATTCTCCTGGATTTTGTTCGCAATTATTATGGTGTTTACGGCCATTCAAATGAAGGGTCAGGAAAGGTGGGTACACTATGACAACTAAGAAAAAGCTGGGGACGGTGTGCTTTTATGTTATCGCAATTCTCCTGGCGGTCATTGCGATGATTCCCTTTCTGTGGATGATCTCCACATCGTTCAAAAGCCGCGGCGCATTGATGTCTATCCCAATCCAGTGGATACCGGAAGAACCGACCCTTGCCGCCTATATCAAAGTATTCTCCAAGTTTCCCTTTGCCAAAACCATTGGGAACTCCCTGTTTATCTCTGTAAGCTATACGATTATTACGCTGCTTTCCTCCTCCATGGCGGCTTTCGCGTTTGCAAAGCTCCAGTTTTCGGGGAACAGCCTGCTCCTGCGGTGCTATCTTGCAACCATGATGATTCCAACCCAAGTAACGATGATTCCGTTGTTCGTCGTGATGAATCGCATGGGGCTTATTGACAGCTACGCCAGCGTGATTCTACCTTCCGTCTTCCGCCCCTTTGCGGTGTTCATGCTGGTACAGCAGATGCGCACGATCCCCAACGATTTTCTGGACGCCGCAAGGATTGACGGAGCCAATGTATTTCAGATTTTCCGTAAGGTTGCGCTGCCGCTGTGCATTCCAAGCCTGGCTACGCTGTCGATTACGACATTCATGGAATCCTGGAACGATTATCTGTGGCCGCTGCTCATGCTGACAAACAAGAATAAGATGACGCTGCCTATTGCCCTGTCCACATTGAATGGCCAGTATGCCACGGAATACAATGTGCTCATGGCCGGCAGCCTGATCTCCATGATTCCCATTATTTTGATTTACATTGTTGCTCAGCGTCAATTCAAGGACGGAATGATGGCTGGCGGCATTAAGGGGTAAGTATGCGAAAAGTTTCTTACAAGGAAAAAGAAATCTCCTATGGTGCGGCAAAACTGTCCCGCCAGGGGAAAACGCTGACGGTTCATTTGCAATATAATGGTGCCTATGGAATGGGGGAGAAATTCGATTCTCTGAACCAGAAGGGGCACCATGTTGTCAACCGCGTAGAGGAAAAATTCTGCTTTCAGGGCGATAAAACCTACAATCCAACGCCCTTCTTCTGGACGGATACCGGCTTTGGGCTGTATGTCGATACCTGTGAGACAACGGAATTTGACTTTGCGGAGGATGAAATCCGCGTAAATCTTCCGGAATGTGCCGATGTTGTTCTGTTTTCTGGAACCCCGGAGGTCATGCTGCGGGAGTATATGTGCCTCTTTGGCCCAGCCACACTCCCCCCGGAATGGGTGCTGGGTATATGGGTGTCCGCCAATCGCTGGAACAAGCAGGCAGATGTGGAGCAGCTGTTAGAGAAACTGGATACCTACGATTTTCCTGCTTCTGTGGTTGTACTGGAAGCCTGGAGCGATGAAGCAACCTTCTACATCTGGAATGGGGCAAGATATGTTCCCAAGGCGGATGGTACGCCCCTTTCTCTGGAGGATTTCGATTTTTCGGACTCGCCCTGGCCTGATCCCGTCAAAATGATTCAGCAGCTCCACAACGCAGGGAAAAAACTACTTCTCTGGCAGGCTCCGGTTTACAAGCAGATGGAACCCGGTGAAAAATCGAACCGGCAAAACAAACTGGACTGGGAGGAAGCAATCGAGCAGAAGCTATGTGTCTGCTTCTCTGACGGAACGCCTTACCGTATTCCGCAAGGGAAATGGTTTCCCGGCTCTATGGTTCCGGACTTCACAAACCCTGCCGCAAGGGCAAGCTGGTTTGGCAAGCGTCAATATCTGCTGGACATGGGTGTGGATGGATTTAAGACCGATGGCGGCGAGTTCATTCACAGCACGGACGTAAGGTTCTGCGATGGCAGCACAGGACAACAGGGAGTCAACCGCTATCCGCGGGACTATACGGAAAGCTACCGGGACTTTATCGGCAGCGAGCGCGTACTTTTCAGCCGCGCAGGCTTCTCCGGGCAACATACTGTTCCCTGCCACTGGGGCGGCGACCAGCAGTCCCAAAACCAGGAGCTTGCAAGTGTGCTGAAAGCCGGGCTTTCCGCAGCCGCATCCGGCATCCTGTTCTGGGGCTTTGACATTGCCGGATTTGCCGGCCCGCTTCCGACTCTGGACCTTTACCGCAGAGCCACCCAGATGGCTTGCTTCTGCCCCATCATGCAATGGCATTCCGAACCGGACGGAGGACAGTTCCGGGAGCTGATGCCCGGTGCGGAGGGGAATAACGAGCGCAGCCCATGGAATATGGCGCAGATTTATAACGCGCCGGAATTTCTGGATGAAATGCGCTACTGGCATAAGCTCCACGAGCAGCTGCGCCCATACCTCTGGGAAACAGCAAAGAGGTGCGTAACGGAAAGCAAGCCCATCCTGCGCCCGCTGGTATACGAATGGCCAGAGGATTCCAATGTTCTGTACTGTCAGGATGAGTACCTGCTGGGAAATGATCTGCTGGTAGCACCACTACTGGAAGAAAACGCGCATTCCCGAGAGGTTTACCTGCCTCAAGGCACCTGGACGGACTTTTTCTCAGGGAAAATCTACACGGGTAGCCAAACATTCATCATCGATGCCGGAGACAAACTCCCGGTGTTCACAAGGAATGGGTTTCAATGGAAGCATGACTGATATACGTGCAATTATTTTTGATTTAGACGGTGTGATCTGCTCTACAGACCGATACCATTATCTGGCATGGAAAGCCCTGGCGGATCAGCTGGGCATTCCGTTTGATGAACAGAAAAACAAGCTGCTCCGCGGCGTCAGCCGTATGGACAGCCTGGAAATCATTTTGGGAGACAGAAGTTCCCATTTTTCTGAGCACGAAAAGTTGGAGCTTGCAGAGGAGAAAAACCGAATTTACCGGGAGTATCTGCAAACAATGCGCCCATCTGATTTGTCCGAGGATACCCGGTACGCACTGCAAACATTGCGGAAGCGTGGCTATCTTCTGGCAATCGGATCTTCCAGCAAGAATACCCGGCAGATTTTGACCCAGCTTGGTCTGGAACATTTCTTCGATGCCGTTGCAGACGGAACACAAATCACCCGGTCCAAACCGGACCCGGAAGTATTCCTACTAGCCGCTTCCTTACTGGACATATCCCCGGAGCAGGCCATCGTCATAGAGGATGCCGAATCCGGTGTCCAGGCCGCGGAAGCAGGGCATTTTCGAGTCATTGGAATTCGATCAAAAGAGAATGACCCGAATTCCGATATAACAATCAAGAAGCTGTCTGACCTGACGGAAATTTTATAAGGGAAGCCCCATGGTAGTCCTAATCAGAATACCATGGGGCTTTGTCTATATTGGGTCAATTGTAAAATGAAGTTGGACACCTGAAAAAAAGGAATCCATAGTGACTTCCAATG
>CAMFMO010000038.1:0-21833 GCA_945963595.1 uncultured Clostridia bacterium
CAAAATTTTTTGCACTTCTATTGCTTCTTTATCACACATAAGCAAAGTCTCAGGGTATGAAGCAGCTGATGGCCGGTGGCGGCGTGGCCCTCATCGGCATCACCCTGGTTCCCCTGCTGTCCGGCCTGTTCGGTTAATCCCGAACCCCTGCAACCCGTTCACCAACCATTCACTGTAAGGAGGCTTTTATGAAACCGAACGATCTTTCCAAGCCGGAATATACGGTACAGGAAATCATGCAAATCCTTGTCATTTCCATTGGCGCTGGTCTGGGTATCTGGGGTGCTATCACCTTGTTGGAGGGCTACGAAAACGAGGACGAAAGCCTGAAGCGGCGCGGCCTGGATATGGTGTTGGCGGGCGGCAATATTGCGGCGCTGGCACCGGAATGTCTTCGGATTGAACTTCCGGCCTCGGACGGTTCGGACAATCATTGAGCCTCAAGAAATCCTCTGCCCCTTCCGCTTTATGCGGGAGGGGCAAGAAAGGAGGTCAAGCGTTTGGATTTCTTATGGGATTCCATCACAGAGTGGCTCAAAGAACTGCTGGTCAGCGGTATTATGAGTAACCTGTCCGGGATGTTCGACCATGTAAACCAGAAGGTCGGGGAAATCTCCACCCAGGTGGGAACTACTCCGCAGGCATGGAACAGCGGCGTGTTTTCGATGGTGCAGAACCTTTCGGAAACAGTCATTGTCCCGATTGCCGGTGTCATTCTGGCTTTTGTGATGACGCTGGAGTTGATCCAGTTGATTACGGACAAAAACAATCTCCACGATGTGGATACCTGGATGTTCTTCAAGTGGATTTTCAAAACGGCCTGTGCCATTCTCATCGTCACCAACACTTGGAACATTGTCATGGGCGTATTTGATGTGGCTCAGAGCGTGGTCAATAACGCAGCGGGCGTCATCATCTCAGATGCCTCCATTGACATTTCCAGTGTGGTCACAGATATGGAGGCGCGATTGATGGAGATGGATTTAGGGCCGCTGTTCGGTCTCTGGTTCCAGAGCCTTTTCGTGGGTATTACCATGTGGGCGCTGACGATCTGTATTTTCATCATCGTGTATGGCCGTATGGTGGAGATCTATCTGGTGACTTCCGTGGCCCCGATCCCGATGGCGACCATGCTCAACCGGGAATGGGGACAGATGGGCCAGAATTATCTCCGTTCGCTGTTTGCCCTGGGCTTTCAGGCATTTCTCATCATTATCTGCGTGGGCATCTATGCCGTTCTGGTGCAGAACATCGCACTGGAGAGCGACATCAGCGCGGCAATCTGGACCTGCATGGGCTATACGGTGTTGCTGTGCTTCACTCTCTTTAAGACCGGCAGCCTTGCCAAGAGCGTGTTCAATGCCCACTAACCCATGAAAGGAGGCTTTCCTTTATGGCCTATGTTAACGTGCCAAAGGATTTGAGCAAGGTAAAAACCAAAGTGATGTTCAACCTCACCAAGAGACAGCTCATCTGTTTCGGCAGCGGCGCACTGGTCGGCGTTCCGCTGTTTTTCCTGCTCAAATCTTATATCAGTACCAGCACCGCCTCGCTGTGTATGGTGCTTGTGATGCTGCCGTTCTTTCTGTTCGCCATGTATGAAAAGAACGGCCAGCCCTTTGAAAAAGTCATTCACAACTATGTGCAGGTGCGGTTCGTCCGCCCCAAGCACCGGCCTTATCAGACCGACAATTTCTATGCCGTGTTAGACCGGCAGTATCATTTGGACAAGGAGGTACAACGCATTGTCTGCAAAAACGACACAAAAAAGAAAGATGACCCGCGCCGAGCGCCGGGAGATCGCGGCCGCCATCGAACGGGCGAAGCGGACGGATAAGAAACAGCAGTCGGCCCAGCAGTCCATTCCCTATGAGCGGATGTGGCCGGACGGTGTATGCCGCGTGACCGGCAATTTCTACACCAAGACCATCCAGTTTCAGGACATCAACTATCAGCTTTCGCAGAACGAGGACAAGAGCGCCATTTTTGATGCCTGGTGTGATTTCCTCAACTACTTTGACAGCTCCATCCGATTTCAGTTTTCATTCCTGAACCTGACCGCCAGCAAGGAGAGCTTTGAACAGAGCATTTTTATCCCGCCCCAGAATGATGCTTTTGACAGCATCCGGGCCGAGTACGCTGAAATGCTCCAGAATCAGCTTGCCAAGGGCAACAACGGGCTGACCAAGACCAAGTTTCTGACCTTTGGTATCGAGGCGGACGGCATCAAGACGGCAAAGCCCCGGCTGGAGCGCATTGAAAACGACATTCTCAACAACTTCAAGCGGCTGGGTGTATCCGCTGCCGTCTTAAACGGACTGGAACGCCTACGCCTGATGCACGACATCTTCCACATGGACGATCAGAGCCGATTTCAGTTCTCCTGGGATTGGCTGGCACCCAGCGGGCTGTCCACCAAGGACTTTATCGCGCCGTCCTCCTTCGAGTTCAAAGAGGGGCGCACCTTCCGTATGGGCAAAAAGTTCGGCGCGGTGTCCTTGCTGCAAATCCTGGCACCGGAGCTGAATGACCGGATGCTGGCAGACTTTCTGGATATGGAGAGCAGCCTGATCGCTACGATGCACATTCAGTCTGTGGACCAGGTAGCTGCCATCAAGACGGTCAAACGCAAGATCACCGATCTGGACAAGATGAAGATCGAGGAGCAGAAAAAAGCGGTCCGCGCTGGATATGATATGGACATCATTCCCTCCGACCTTGCCACCTACGGCACCGAGGCGAAAAACCTTCTGAAGGAGCTGCAAAGCCGCAACGAGCGAATGTTCCTGATGACATTTCTGCTGGTGAATACCGCCGACACCAAGCAGCAGCTTGACAACAACGTGTTCCAGGCATCCAGCATCGCGCAGAAATACAACTGTCAGCTTGTGCGCCTGGACTACCTGCAGGAGGAGGGGCTGATGAGCAGCCTGCCGCTGGGCTTCAATCAGGTGGAGATTCAGCGCAGTCTTACCACTTCCAGTACGGCAATCTTTATCCCATTTACTACCCAGGAGCTGTTTCAATCCGGCGGAGAGGCTCTGTATTACGGCCTGAACGCTCTGTCCAGCAACCTCATCATGGTGGATCGGAAAAAACTCAAAAATCCCAACGGCCTGATTCTCGGTACGCCGGGCAGCGGCAAGTCCTTCTCCGCCAAGCGCGAGATCACCAATGCGTTCCTCATCACCGGGGACGATATTGCCATCTGCGACCCGGAGGGAGAATACTTCCCGCTGGTGCAGCGGCTGGGCGGTCAGGTAATTCGTATTTCTCCGACAAGCTCCGACTACATCAACCCCATGGACATCAACTTAAACTATTCTGACGATGAAAACCCGCTTTCTCTGAAGGCGGATTTTATTTTGTCCCTGTGTGAGCTGGTGGTTGGCAGTCGAGATGGATTGCAGCCCGTGGAAAAGACGGTCATTGACCGCTGTGTGCGTCTTATTTATCAGCCGTACCTCAATGACCCCCGCCCGGAGAACATTCCTATTCTGGGTGATCTGTATGAGGCCCTTCTGAAGCAGGACGAGAAAGAAGCCCACCACATCGCCACTGCGCTGGAAATCTATGTGTCCGGCTCGCTCAATGTGTTCAATCACCGCACGAATGTGGATGTCAACAACCGCATCGTCTGCTACGACATCAAGGAACTGGGCAAGCAGTTAAAAAAGCTGGGGATGCTCATTGTCCAGGATCAGGTATGGGGCCGCGTCACCGCCAACCGCGCCGCTGGCAAGTCCACCCGATACTATATGGACGAGTTCCATCTGCTGCTTAAAGAGGAACAGACTGCCGCATACAGCGTGGAGATTTGGAAGCGGTTCCGCAAATGGGGCGGTATTCCCACCGGTATTACCCAGAACGTCAAGGACCTGCTTTCCTCCCGCGAGGTAGAGAACATCTTTGAGAACAGCGACTTTGTGTATATGCTCAACCAGGCTGGCGGTGACCGGCAGATTCTTGCCAAGCAGCTCAATATCAGTCCCTATCAGCTCTCCTATGTGACCCATTCCGGCGAGGGCGAGGGGCTTTTGTTTTACGGAAATGTCATTCTGCCGTTCATTGACCGGTTCCCGAAGGATACCGAACTGTACGCCGTAATGACCACCAAACCAAATGAAATCAAAAAGGAGGCGTAAATTTATGGATACTTCTATCTTCAAACAGGACGCACTGGCAAAGAAAAAGGTGTCGGTGCTGGCAGATACCACGCTTGCTCTGTCTACCTTTGTTCAGGCCCAGCGCGTGGGCGCAAGGCTCAATGAGCGCGGACTGGCCGGGATTCTGCGTCTGGCCGAGCTGCAATCCCAGCTTGTCCCGGATTGGGATAAGGATCACTTTGACGGAAAGGCACTGTTCATTCTCTGCTCCCTCCTGACGGAGCTGATGCTGAATGTATCCAGTGTTTCCGGCGATCTGGCCATCTATGGCGAGCTGGAGTCCATGTTGGAAGAAATCGCAGACGGTGAGTGGTTTGAGTAAGCAGAACACTCCCCGTCTCCAGTTTACCGACGCCGAGCGTGAGGATTCCCGGCTGAAAGAACATATCCGCAAGGCAGATAAGGCCGCTGACAAAGCGGAGGAGGCGCGGGCCAAAATTCCCAAGAAAAAGAAAAAAGTCAAGCAGCGCACTGTGGACCCGGCCACCGGGAAGAAAACGGTGCGCCTTCGTTTTGAGGAAGTGGATCAGCCTGCACCGGCCACCAAACTGACCCATACTGTCACAACGGCTCCCGGTCAGGCGATTGCCGTTCAGATGCACCGAAAAATCGGAGAAACCGAGGAGGACAACGTGGGCGTGGAAAGCGCCCACCGTCTGGAGGAAACTGCCGAGGGCGGCGCACATCTGGCCGCTTCTGCCCACCGCTCCCAAAAGCTGCGTCCCTACCGGGCTGCGGCAAGGGCGGAGAAAAAGCTGGAAAAGGCCAATGTCAATGCCTTGTACCAGAAAACCATGCAGGACGATCCGGCCAGCTTCAGCAACCCGCTTTCCCGCTGGCAGCAAAAACAGGCTATCAAAAAGCAGTATGCTGCCGCCAAGCGCACCGGACAGACTGCCGGTACTGCGGCAAAGGCTGCGGACAATACAGCCAAGGCCGCCAAAAAGACTGCCGAGGAGACAAAAAAGGCAGGCAGCTTTGTCTGGCGGCACCGGCGCGGATTCGGCATCGCCATTGCGCTGTTTCTCATTCTGTGTTTTTTCCTGAACAGCCTTTCCTCCTGTTCGGTTCTGCTGGAGGGCGGAATGTCCGGCCTCGCCGGTTCCACCTATCCCTCCCGTGATGAGGATATGCTGGGTGCGGAAGCTGCCTATGCACAGATGGAAGCTGACCTTCAGTATAAGATCGACCATTATGAGAGCCTGCACAGCGGATATGACGAGTATCACTATGACCTGGATGAAATCAAGCACGACCCCTATGTGCTGATTTCCATTCTCACTGCCTACCATCAGGGAGAATGGACGCTTTCTGAGGTACAGGGAACGCTTGCCATGCTCTTTGACCGTCAGTACACGCTCACTGAGAATGTGGTGGTGGAAACCCGCTACCGCACCGAAACCTCCACGGACCCGGAAACCGGAGAAGAAACCAGCGAAGAAGTCCCTTATGACTATTACATCTGCTATGTAACCCTGGAAAACTTCGACCTGTCCCATCTGCCGGTCTATATCATGGGCGAGGAACAGGTCAGTATGTATGCCGTGTATATGGCGACCCTGGGCAACCGGCCGGACCTGTTCGCAGGCAATCCCAATGCCTCCACCAGAGAGGACTATCTGGATTACGATGTGCCGCCGGAGGCGCTGGAAGATGAAGCCTTTGCCGCCATGCTGAAGGAAGCAGAAAAATACCTGGGCTACCCCTATGTGTGGGGCGGTTCCAACCCCAGCACGTCCTTTGACTGCTCCGGTTTTGTGAGCTGGGTCATCAACCACTCCGGCTGGGATGTGGGCAGGCTGGGCGCACAGGGGCTTTGCGACATCTGCACCCCGGTGTCCTCCGCCAACGCACGCCCAGGCGATCTGATTTTCTTCAAGGGAACCTATGATACGCCGGGTGTCAGTCATGTGGGTATTTATGTGGGCGATGGGATGATGATCCACTGCGGAAATCCCATCTCTTACGCCAGCATCAATACATCGTACTGGCAGCAACACTTTTACACCTTTGGCCGTTTGCCGTAAAGGAGGGATTTTACCATGAACGCCAAGATCAACAAGCTCCGCAGTGAGCTGGATAAAAACAAGAACAAAATCTCCGAGCTTCAGAGCCGCAACCGGGAAATTGAGCGGCAGATTACAGAGCTGGAGAACAACGACATTCTGGAGCTGATTCACGCGCACAGCCTGGATATTACCCAGCTTGCCGCGCTGATCCAGACTATGAAAACCGACCCCGCCGCTGTCATGCGGGGAGAAATGGAGGAATCTGACCATGAAGAAATCTAAGCTGCGCTTCCTGACCTGTCTGGCTGTATGTATTCTTTGCATGAGCGCCTTTTCTGTCACGGCCTTTGCGGGCGGCGGCCCGGAATTTGAGGAAACGGAACCCATTGAAACTGTGTCGGAGCCGGAATCCGGCGAACCGCTGTCTGAGGAAACGGACATCGTGACCCGTGACCTGCTTTATGACAAGGCCACCAATAAGCAATTCATCACCATTGAGGACCGGGACGGCAATATCTTCTATCTGGTGATCGACTATGATGCACCGGTAAATGAGGACGAGGAACAGTTCAAGACCTACTTCCTGAATCCGGTGGATACGGACGATTTGTCGGCGCTGGCCAAGGAAGAAGAAACAGCGCCCTTGGTCTGCACCTGCTCAGAAAAATGTGTGGCAGGCGCAGTCAATACGAACTGCCCCGTCTGTGCCACCAATATGACCGAGTGCGCCGGTAAGGAAACCAAGCCTGCTGAACCGGAGCCGGAACCCACTACGGAACCGGAGCCAGAACCGGAAAAGAGCAATTCGGCTGCCGGTCTGCTGGTACTGCTGCTGATTGCAGCCCTGGGTGGCGGCGGTGCCTTTGCCTACATCAAGTTCATCAAAAACAAGCCGAAAACCAAGACATCCCCCGATTTGGATGATTATGACTTTGAGGACGAGAATGACGAGGAAGATGCGGAAATGCCGGAGGATGAGCTGGACGAGGAAGATGATGAGGACGGCACGGGAAGTGAGGGTAAATGACCTACTTCACCAACAGTCCCTTTGAACGCATGATGCAGCAGAAGCCGATGGGCGGGCGGGAAACCTGCCTTTCGGCGCTGCCGAAAAGTCACCGCTGCTATGGCTGCTCCAGCTATGGACGGGCTTGTTTCGGCCTGTGTCATCGTGACCTTATCATCAAGCCCAAACCCAAGGAAGGAGGAACCACGAAATGAAGCTGGTCATTGCGGAAAAGCCCTCTGTGGCAAAATCCATCGCTGCAGTTCTCGGCGCGAATAGCCAGAAGGACGGTTATCTGGAGGGCAACGGTTTTCTTGTCTCCTGGTGCGTGGGCCATCTGGTGGAATTGGCCGATGCCTCCGCCTACGGAGAAAACTACGCCAAATGGGCGCTGGCCGACCTGCCGATTCTGCCGGAGCATTGGGCCTACTCCATTCTCCCGGACAGCAGAAAACAGTTTGATACCCTGAAAAAGCTCATGGAACGGCCGGATGTGGCCTCTCTGGTCTGCGCCACTGATGCCGGGCGCGAAGGTGAGCTGATCTTCCGCCTGGTCTATGAACAGGCGAATTGTAAAAAGCCGGTGGAACGTCTCTGGATTTCTTCAATGGAGGATAGTGCCATTCGGGACGGTTTTGCCCACTTGAAACCCTCGGTGGACTATGACCGACTTTATGAGGCGGCCCTGTGTCGGGTGCAGGCAGACTGGCTGGTGGGCATCAACGCCACCCGGCTTTTTTCCATCCTTTATCACCGCACCCTGAACATTGGACGAGTGATGACCCCGACCCTTGCGCTGATCGTCCAGCGGGAAGCGGCCATTGACGCTTTCAAGCCGACCCCGTTTTATACAGTGACAGTGGCGTTCTCTGATTTCACAGTTGCATCGGAGCGGATCACGGACAAGCCCCAGGCAGAGGCCCTTCAAGCAGCCTGCCTCACGGCAGCTCATGCCACGGTCAAATCCGTGGAGCGCAAAGAAAAGGCAGAAAAGCCGCCTGCCCTCTATGATTTGACAACCCTCCAGCGAGAGGCCAACCGGCTGTTGGGATTCACCGCCCAGCAGACGCTGGACTATTTGCAGAGCCTCTATGAAAAGAAACTGGCAACCTACCCTCGTACCGACAGCCGGTATCTGACTTCGGACATAGCCGGAAGCCTGCCGCTGCTGGTCAATACCACCGCCAAAGCCATGCCGTTTGCGGAGAAGCTGACCATTCGCTGTAATCCCGCCCAGGTCATTGACGATTCCAAGGTCAGCGACCATCACGCAATCATTCCCACACAGAGTATTCGGGAAACGGACCTCTCGGCCCTGCCTGCCGGGGAGCTGGCCCTTTTACAGCTCATTTGCGCCCAGCTGCTGTGTGCTGTGGGCCAGCCCTATGCCTATGCAGAAACTTCTGTTGTGGTAGAGTGTGCCGGTCAGGAGTTTAAGGCTAAAGGTCGTGTTATCTTAAATCCCGGATGGCGGGAACTGGATGGGCGTTACAAAGACACTCTGAAAAACAAGCCGGAGCCGGAAAAGGAGGCCTGGGCTTTGCCGATTCTTTCTGAAGGCGACAACCTCTCTGTGGTAACTGCCGCCGTGAAAGAGGGAAAGACTTCTCCGCCGGCCCATTTTACGGAGGATACGCTGCTTTCTGCGATGGAGACTGCCGGTGCCGGAGAAATGCCGGAGGATGCGGAGCGAAAAGGACTGGGAACCCCGGCCACCCGTGCCGGGATTCTGGAAAAGCTCATCAAGGTGGGCTTTATAGAGCGAAAAAAGGTCAAAAAGGCTACCCATCTGATGCCTACCCATGAGGGCGTGGCCCTGATCACGGTACTGCCGGACCAGATACAGTCACCCTCCATGACTGCCGAGTGGGAGCATCGCCTGAAAGAGATCGAGCGCGGCGGTTCGGAGCCTGATGCGTTTCTTTCCGAGATCGCTGCTATGCTCACAGAATTAACCGGCCGCTATGAGGCAGTGAAAGATGCTGCTGCACTGTTTCCCAGCGATAAAGAGAGCCTGGGTAAATGTCCCCGCTGCGGGGCCTCCGTGGTGGAGATCAGCAAGGGATTCGTTTGTGAAAATCGAGACTGCGGCTTCGCCATCTGGAAAGAAAACAAGTTTTTCACGGCCAAGAGAAAGAAGCCGACCAAGGCGTTGGTGACGGAGCTGCTTTCCACCGGGCGGGCAAGGCTCACCGGCTGTTACTCCGAAAAGACCGGAAAGATCTACGATGCCACAGTGGTTCTGGACGATACCGGCGGTAAATATGTGGGGTTCAAGCTGGAGTTTGACGCAGCCAGTCCGAAGCGGAGGTAACAGCCTATGAAGCTGTCCAAATACGAGCAGGAAACCATTATCCTCTACAATCAGGCCGAGCTTACCGCCAGCGTTTACACCCATGACCCCAAGCTACTGGAGAAGCTGGCCCGGCTGTCTGAGAAATATCCGCAGCAGATCCAGCCGGACGGCCCGAACCGCTATGTTGTCCCCAAGGGCTGTGTGCTGGTCCGGGAGCCGTACAGCGAAGAACGCCGCGCCGCCGCCAAAGAGCGTGCAAAAATGGCGGGTCTGAAGCCCCCGATCAGGGGCGCAAGCTCCGAAACTTCATAAGAGCCGCGCCCCGGTACAGGAACCTCTATCCTGCGCCGGGGCTAGTTTTTTGAAGTGTTGTGTGATAAGATAAGTTCATCAAGAAATGTAAATTTAGCGGCTTGATAAGGTTGCTGAAATGACCTCTTGGGCTGTTGCTTCTAAATTATCATTTATACGAAGGAGGCGTTACAAAATGTCTAAATATAATTTCTACTATGATGAGTCTGAGCATAGCCGAAAAATCAACTACAAGACGGTAAGTGCCTCTAATTATTATGATAATTTCGTAACCATGATTGTAGGATGGTCAGCCGAGAAGGATGATATTCTGCAACGGCATGCTGCTTTTGAGACCAAGTACGCAGACAGAAAAGATCGTAATGGTGAAATCAAAAGTACGATGTTTCAGCAAAAACAATTCAAGCATGGTTTTGCCTCCCTCAACAAGCAGAACGCTCAGTTTGTAAATGATTTTCTGTCGCTGTTTGACAAAGATATTCATATTTACTTTTCTGTTTCCAGCAAGATTGAATACCTTGTGCTACAGGTTTTTCAAGGGTACAGAAACAGTTTTCTCGTTGATGCAGACTTAATGAAATATTCCATTACAAAAGCTCTCGTTATGTATCGTCCGCAGGAAATCATTAAGTGCCTCTACGAATCACCCAAAGACTTTTTAGAGGAACTAAAGAAGTTCTTCCGAGATAGGATTGAATACAATAAAAACAATCCCCAATTAAAGCAAAAAGAAACGGAAGCATTTCAACAGATTTTATTCATACTGGATGATATTTCGGATGCTCCGGAGATTGATTGGGACTACCATCTGTCTTTTGACGGGTTCAAAAAGTATCTGGCAGAAAAAGATATATCGAATTACAACCTGATTATTGACAAAGAGGGTAAAGAGGAGGAAAAAAGCAAAACCTTAAAAGCAGCCCGTGAAATAGGACTGGATAATTCAGATGAAGCCGATTCTACAGAGTATCCGGGGCTTCGTATGGCAGATATGATGGCAGGCATTATATCCAAGTTATTGAAGGGGCTGTGTGATTCCTTGCGGTATCAATCTCTTGGCGAAAGTACCAATAAGAAGATTTTGGATACAGGTTGGTTCTGCCTGAATGAAGTTCAATTAGGACTCTATAAAAAGCTTTATCGGCTTATTTGCGAGTGGCAACCTGCTTGGTACAAATCTTACTCCGGTATATATTCGGATGATTTGGTTGTATTCAATGCTTTGCTTAATTTTATGAACCATTTTGAATCTGTCGAACAGATCCGGGCTGATATAGATATGCAAGGCGAATACTTTAATGCGTTTGCTTGTGAGCAGTTGACAAGGTATTTTAATCAGAGAAGATGTAAACTGCCCATTGAGCCTGTAATTCCCTTTGATGAAGAATCATATCTGAACCAAAGGGGTGGAAAGGTATATTTTGATTCGAGGAAGCAACTCCTTTTGCCGTTACATGGAGGTTCTCAGACTTTTGATGTATTATCGGTTGGGGTGGATCAGAAATTCACTCCAACAGTAACAATTCTTAAAGATGGAGAACCTGAGTGCTTTCGACTTCCGAATGAACTAAGTGAATGGGCCTGCAGTGTTGTTGGAATGGCAGCCATGGGCATGAATCCTTTTCCCGCCAAAGTGACTTTTTCCAATATTAACGGGAGATATTATGTAGATATACTCTGAATACAAGGCAAAAAGAGAAGAAAAAAGCAAAGGAAGAAGGTAATAAAAAAGAAAGTCGATAACTCCCGGTTTATCGAATTGTTGAAAACCCCTTTAAAATAGATATGTTCCAGTTGATGAACAATTGGAAGCTCTAAAACTGAACAACTACCGCCCCACAGCGGCACCACTGAGCAGGAAATCTGAAAAGGTTTCCTGCTTTTTTATGGCCAAAACGAAAGGAGTTGTAAATCATGGCAGATCAGAAGCAAAGCAACAGAGAACGATTGCGGGAAATCACCGAAGGCATTGAGCAGGGTATCAAAGACCTGTTTCAGAGCGACAAATATATGCAGTACCTCCGCGTCATGTCCCGATTCCATCATTACTCCGTCAACAACGTAATGCTCATTCATATGCAAAAACCGGACGCCACCCAGGTAGCCGGTTTCAACAAGTGGCGCGATCAGTTTGGCCGCCATGTGAAACGCGGTGAAAAGTGTATCAAGATTATTGCGCCCACGCCCTATAAGAAAAAGGTGGAGAAAATCAAGCGCGATCCTGACACCAAGGCTCCGATTCTGGACAAGGACGGCAAGGCCATTGTGGAGGAAAAAGAAGTCCAGATACCCATGTTCAAGGTGGTATCTGTATTCGATGTGAGCCAGACCGAGGGAAAACCGCTGCCCCAGCTTGCCAGCGACCTGACCGGAAATGTGCAGCACTATGAGATTTTCATAGAAGCCCTGCGCCGTTCTTCCCCGGTTTCGATGGAATTGGAGCAGATGGCCGCCAATATGGACGGCTACTTTGATACGGAAAACCAGCGCATTGCCATCCGCACAGGTATGAGCCAGGTTCAGACAATCTCAGCTGCGATCCATGAGATCACCCATGCCAAGCTCCACAACCCGGAGAAAACAGAGGCTGTTCCATCATGGAAAGTAGTTATGGTGAGTGAGGGCGGCACTCGGCACGATTACAGCCAGGGCTTTGAAACGGAAGCCGCTGCGCAGGCTTTTGCGGCTGATGCCGGTTGGCGGTATGTGGATGAAAACCAGTTTGAATGGCGGCTTGAGGTTGAGGAAGATACCTCTGCGGTACAGGCTGCAATCAAAAGCCGAAATACCGAGGAAGTGGAGGCCGAAAGCGTCTCCTACGCTGTCTGCCAGTATTATGGAATCCAGACCGGTGAGAACAGCTTCGGCTATATTGCCTCCTGGAGTAAGGGCAAGGAACTGTCGGAACTCCGGGCCAGTCTGGAAAGCATCAATAAGACGGCCAATGGCCTGATTACGGACATTGACCGCCATTTTGCGGAGATTTGCAAGGAACGTGGCGTTGACCTGACGGCGGAGGCTTCAGTACAGGAGGCACCCCAGGTGTCGGATTGTGCCGAACTGTCAAAACCTGCTGCCAAGCTGCAGCCTGCCAGCCAGCAGATGCAAAGCGAGGTGGTCCAATGGGAGGAAGAGCATGCGCAGGATATTTCTTCAACCGTCCAGACAGTTGAAGCTCCTGTTGAGCAGGAAACTCCCGCCGCGGAAAGCCAGGTGCCGCCTGCCTCCATGCTGCCGGACGCACCGGAGCAGGCGCTGGACGAATATCCTATGCCGGATGAAGCCCTCCAATCAGCCGATCTGGAAGCCTGCGGCTACATGGACGGCGATATGCTTCCTCTCTCTAAAGAAAGGGCCTTGGAGTTGTACGATATGGATTTGACTGTCTATGCCATTGTGAGCGGAGGCAGCGCAGAAATGCTCTTTGACCAGGAGGAATTTGAAACCCAGGCCCCCGGCACCGTTTTTGCTGTTTCCCGCGAGGAATGGGAGAAAAGTCCCATGTTCCATGAAAAAATCATGGAGCGTCAGCAGCACCAGGAAGAACGCGAAGCTGCTTTCCTGGCCCACACAGGCGACTGTTTTGCCATTTATCAGGTGAGCCGTGAGGACCCGAACAATGTGCGCTTTATGAATATGGACTGGATGCAGTCTCACGGCTTGGCCATTGAGCGCGGAAATTACGATCTGATCTATACCGGACAGCTTTCGGAAAAAGGAACCGCCGAACAAAAGCTGGAAATGCTTTATGAGACATTCAACCTCCATCACCCAGCAGACTATCACAGTCCCTCTCTCAGCGTCAGCGACATCGTTGCCGTCAAGCAAAACGGCGTGGTATCTTGTCACTACTGCGACAGCGTTGGATTTCAGGAGCTTCCCAGCTTTCTGCCCCCGGATAATCCGCTGAAAAATGCCGAGATGTCTGTGGAGGACGATTACGGCATGATTGATGGCATCATCAATAACGGCCCCTGGCAGACCGTGGCCGAGCTGGAACAGCAGGCTCGTTCCGGGCAGCCTATTTCACTGATGGATCTGGCCGAGGCTGTCCACCGGGAGGACCGGGAAAAGAAAAAATCCGTGATGGAGCAGCTTCACAGCCAGCCAAAACAGGAACACAAAAAGACAGCGCCCAAAAAGAGCGTGGAAAGGGAGATTTGATATGGGAAACTTTACTTTTGACGAGATCAATCTGATGTGCATTTACAACACCGGTACGCGCCAGGGCCTGATGGACGCCTTAAAGGAGATGCGGGAATATCTGGAACCGGACGAAACGGAGCTGAGGACTATCACCGATTCCGCGCTGGAAAAACTCTCAGCCATGACGGATGCGGACTATGCGGCACTGGAGCTGTACCCGGAAATGTAATTTACCGGATGAAAGTTGTGTGATATAATGCAGAGAATAAGGAGTTATATCAATATTTCTCTTGTGGGTAAAAATATGATTGTATTTATCTATTATACGGAAGATAGACGCTGATGATATTTAATGTACAAGGATTTTGAGAAGTGCAATTCCTATCACACAAATTTCTGTGATACAAATTTCAACTATGCATCGCTACGTGGTGCCAAAATGAAATACTGCAATTTTTCCGGTGCCAGCTTTGTTGGAACGGAGTTTGTAGGGACAAATCTTCGCGGCAGCAATTTTTGTAACGCTCATTTTGAAGATGCAATTTTTAATGCTACCGTGCTGGATAATACTATATTTAAAAATGCAACCTTTCAAAACTGCTATTTTATCAACACTGGAATTGGAAAAGCAAAATGTTTCCCTGAAAATAGTAGTGGAATTACATTTTTTAGTTTATACCCTGCTGCAGAGAATTTTTCCGAAAAGCTAATACAGATTGTTGAGAGTCTGCGTGAAAACGACATAATACGTCGTTCCCATACACTGCACCTTAAAGGCGGGAAAATCAATACGCTATCCCTGTTTATTCTAATACAATCTTTTTCAGAGGAGGACTTAATTGCACGATTACCTAAAATCCCCAACCTTTTGACTGGACAGTTTTATACGCTTAGCTATCTGGAAAGGTTGTTGAAAAAAGCAGAGTAATTTGCTACAATAATTTTGCCCCGCCACCTTCCCTGGGAAATCCGAAACTTAAAGTGCATGGGTCTACGGACTGTTTGGGGGTTAATTGTGCTTGAAATAGTGGAGGTGTTGCCTATGGTAGCAGACGTTTTAACGGTTCTCTCTTTTATTGTGTTTTGCATGATGAAGGTTAGTCCGGTTATTTCCCAGATTGGAAGGTGTGTAAAACAAAACAGCATATTTTATGAGCGACCTTTGGGTCGCTTTTTTTAATTCCATAATTGAAGAAAGGAGATTTGCTTTATGCCGAGTAAACTGCAAAGCTATACACAGATGGCCGAACAGGTGGCCGCCGGGCTGACCGGCAGCTACCAGCGGTGGACGGCCTTTCTTACCACCGCAGCCCGGCTTTATAAGTATCCGTTTCCGGAGCAGATGATGATTTTCGCCCAGCGGCCTGATGCTACCGCCTGTGCGGAATATGACCTCTGGAACAATACGATGGGCCGATATGTGCGGCGCGGTTCCAAGGGAATTGCTCTCCTGGATGACAACGGCGACCGACCGAAACTGCGATATGTGTTTGATATTTCCGATACCGTCGGGCGTGAAAACGCCCGTCAACTTTATCTCTGGCAGTATCGCCCGGAACATGAAGCCCCGGTAACGGAGGCACTGGAAAAAGCCTATGATATTCCCGCAGAACATGGCCTTGCCGATCAACTGGAAAAGGTGGCTGCCCAACTTGCCGATGAATATTGGTCAGAGAACCAACGTGACCTTCTCCACATCGTTGACGGTTCCTTTCTGGAGGAATATGATGATTTCAACATCGGAGTAGCCTTCCGAAGTGCCGCCACCGTCAGCATCACTTATGCGCTGATGTCCCGCTGCGGACTGGAGCCGGAAGTCTATTTCGAGCATGAGGATTTCCTGAGTATTTTTGATTTCAATACCCCCGCCGTGGTCACAGCTTTGGGTACGGCGGTCAGCCAGTCCAGCCAGGAAGTGCTGCGGCAGATTGGCGTAACCATCAAACACTACGAATATGAAAGGAGCCAGGCAAATGAACGAACTGCATTATATCCAGAACGGGGATTATCAGATTCCCGCCCTGATCTTGGAGGAACAGCCCCCGCAGAAGCCCCTGGGCAAGTACGGCAGGATGCGGAAAACTTATCTGAAGGAACATCGGACGGCGCTTTACAACAGCCTTCTTCTGACCGGGAAGCTGACAGCGCACCTGCAGGAGATCGACGAGGCAGCGAACGGCCGTCTGGAGCAGATGATTCCAGAGCTGGCGAAAGCGGTGGGCGCAACGGAGAGCCTGAAAGCCAGCGACCCGATGCGCTGGGTGGGCCTGATGAACAACTGCAAGGCCCAGGCGGAGGAGATTATCCTGACGGAACTTATCAACAACTGACATTAAACCTGTTCCTGTCTGAACAGGAGCAAATCCAGAATATCCAGCAAGCGGAGAGCCGACAGCCCTCCGCTTTTTCTATGCCCCAATCGAAGCCTGTAAAACCGGCGCGGCCCGTGGATACCCAGGCCGCTATTGATGCAGCACTTCAGGAATGGAATGGCGACATCAGGAGCAAGCAGGCCGTTGTCCGTTATATGAAAGATCATGCCCGCGATAAGGGTACGGCGGCATGGCTGAAGCAGGAGTATAGCGATGATCTTCCGGCCTTTCCGGTTCCGGCTGCTGCCACGGATTTGCCGTGGGCAAAGGTACAGCGCCGGATTGCCCAGCTTATCAAGGAGGATCGATTTTTTACAGAGGAAGAACAGAACCGCTTTGATGATATTGACCCTATTGCTATCCGGGAGGCCCTGGAACAGCGTGGTATTGTTGGCGGTCAGGTAGTTGACGCCGAAAAGCTGGAGCAGGACCCGTTTATCCGGCAAGTGACTGCCGATGCGGGGCGCATTGCCCAGGAAGAACAGGCCCAGGCTCCCGATCTGTCCGGCCAGCCCATCATCCGCCAGGGCGATACCATTACTATTGGGGACGACGAAACCACCCATGAGGTTGATATAACCGTATCCGATGAGGAATGGCAGCAGATTCAGGATGCACTTCCAGACACGGCAGACCGTAACCAGCAAGCCCCGCCCTACCATGTGGGCGATACTGTCTATCTGGACGATACCGCATTTGAGATTACCAGCATTGGTCTGTTTGATGTGCAGCTCCGTGACCCGGCACTCTCTATCCCCATTTTCCGGGCAGAAAGCAAGGAACGGTTTGAGCAGCTTTTGCAGAAAGACCTCCGAAACGGCTCCATCACAGAATTTCTCTCTGCGGACTTGTCCAAAGCAAACGATGATTTGCGGGAGGTACTGACCTCCGGTCTGTTCACAGACCGGGATAAAGCCTATATTTCCGGCTGGCTGCGCTCCAGTGAGGGCAATAAGCGTATTTCTCAGAGGCTTTCCGAAACTTTTGCGGGCCGGACTGAGACAATGGAGCTTGCCACCGGCGACACGGCTGACTTTTCCACCTCCACCACCGGCATGGAGGTGGAAATACAGGTCAAATACAATACCAAGCTGGGCATCTCCTGGGATGAGACTGCGCGGCTGCTCCGCACCCTGTATCAGCAGGGACTTGACGGCCTTTCTCCTGAAACAAAGCTCCCGGAACCCGCCCATTTGGAGGGTGTTCCGACCTATAAGGTGGGCGATACCGTCAAGCTGCCTTTCACAGACAGGGAGATCTCCGGCACCATCGGTTACATCGGGGATATGGATGTCCGCATTGACACCGGCCCCTATTCCTGGAGCCATGAAACCATCAATCGGGAAATCTTTGAGGAACGGTTGCGTCAGGACGAGCGCAACGCCGGATTGTTTGCACCGGAACCGGCAAAAGATGAAAGGCCGGAATTTTCCTCTGAAACTGTTACGGTTTATCCGGGAGACAAGAATGGCCTACCCTATGATGTGGTCATTGAGCGGCTTCATGTAGAGGAACCTGAGCATGACCCACCAAACCAGGTTCCAGCAGAGAACTTCCGCATCACCGACGATCATCTGGGTGAGGGAGGCTCAAAAGCGAAGTTCCGTATGAATGTAGACGCTATCCGCACCCTGCAGGAAATTGAAGCACAAGGACGCAGCGCCACCCCTGCCGAGCAGGAGGTCTTGTCCCGGTATGTGGGCTGGGGTGGCCTTGCCGATGCCTTTGATGAAAGCAAGCCGGGTTGGGCCAATGAGTACCAGGAGCTTCTTACGCTTCTGACCCCGGAGGAATACGCCTCAGCCAGAGCGTCTACCCTGAACGCCCACTACACCAGCCCCACGGTCATCCGCGCCATTTATGAAGCTGTCGGCAACATGGGTTTTACCGCTGGCAATATTTTGGAACCGGCCTGCGGCGTCGGCAATTTCTTCGGTATGCTGCCGGAGGAAATGTCCGGCTCCCGTCTGTACGGTGTGGAGCTGGATTCCATCAGCGGACGCATCGCAAAGCAGCTCTACCCCAAAGCGGATATTACGGTAGCCGGTTTTGAAACCACGGACCGGCGGGATTTCTACGATCTTGCCATCGGCAATGTGCCGTTTGGACAGTACAAGGTATCTGACCGGGCCTATGACAAGCTGGGGTTCTCCATTCATGACTACTTCTTTGCCAAGGCGCTGGATCAGGTGCGGCTGGGCGGCGTGATCGCTTTTGTGACCTCCCGCTACACGATGGATAAGCAGTCCCCGGAGGTACGTCGGTACATTGCACAGCGTGCCGAGCTGCTGGGAGCCATCCGGCTGCCCAATAATGCGTTCCGGGCCAACGCGGGAACCGATGTTGTCTCTGACATTCTGTTCCTGCAAAAACGTGATCGGCCCATCGACATAGAGCCTGACTGGGTGCATTTGGAGCAAAACGAGGATGGCTTTGCGATCAACAGCTATTTTGTGGACCACCCGGAGATGATCTTAGGCAGGCAGACCTCCGAAAGCACCCTATACGGCAGGCAGGACTTCACGGTTGCACCGATTGAGGGGCTAGAGCTGGCCGATCAGCTCCATGACGCTGTGAAATACATTCGCGGCACCTATCAGGAAGCTGAGCTGCCGGAGCTGGGCGAGGGTGAAGAAACCGACACCTTCATTCCGGCAGACCCCAACGTGAAAAACTACTCTTATGCTGTGGTGGATGGCGAGGTGTACTTCCGGGAAAACAGCCGCATGGTAAAACCGGATCTGAACGCCACCGCCGAGGCCCGCGTCAAAGGAATGGTTGCTCTCCACGACTGTGTGCATCAGCTCATTGACATTCAGATGGACGAGCACACGCCGGATTCGGCCATTCGGGAAAAGCAGGGGGAATTGAACCGGCTCTATGATGCGTTTTCCGCCAAATACGGGCTTATCAATGACCGAGGAAACCGACTGGCCTTTTCGGACGATTCTTCTTACTATCTCCTGTGTGCGCTGGAAGTGCTGGACGAGGACGGAAAACTGGAGCGCAAGGCGGATATGTTCACCAAACGTACCATCAAGCCCCACAAGGCAGTCACTACGGTGGACACCGCCAGCGAAGCCCTTGCCGTTTCCATTGCGGAAAAAGCCAGGGTGGATATGGAGTATATGTCCCAGCTGACCGGTAAACCCACCGAGGAAATTGCGGCAGAACTGTCCGGCGTTATTTTCAAAGACCCGGCCTATGGCAGCGACCCGCTTTCCGGCTGGCAAACCGCAGACGAATATCTGTCCGGCAATGTCCGTCAGAAGCTCCGAGCTGCACAGCGGGCAGCAGAGCGTGATCCGGCTTTCGCCGTCAACGTGGAAGCCCTGAAAGCAGCCCAGCCCAAGGACCTGGACGCATCAGAAATTGAAGTTCGCCTGGGTGCTACCTGGATTGACAAGGAATATATCCGTCAGTTCATGTATGAAACCTTTGATACGCCCCGGTATCTGCGCGGCACCATTGATGTGAACTATTCTGCTTACACCGCCGAGTGGCAGATCACCGGCAAAACACAGATACCCTACAACAACATCGCGGCCTATACCACCTATGGCACAGACCGCGCCAACGCTTACCGCATCCTGGAGGATTCTCTGAATCTCCGGGATGTTCGCATTTATGACACTGTGGAGGATGCAGACGGCAAGGAACGCCGGGTGCTGAACGCCAAGGAAACCACCCTGGCCACACAGAAACAGCAGGCCATTCGGGATGCCTTTAAGGACTGGATTTGGAGAGACCCGGAACGGCGGCAGGCCCTGGTGCGCCAGTACAACGAAGAAATGAACAGCACCCGTCCCCGCGAGTATGATGGAAGCCATATCGTTTTCTCCGGTATGAACCCGGAAATTACCCTGCGGGAGCATCAGAAAAGTGCGATTGCCCATGTGCTGTACGGTGGAAATACACTGCTGGCCCATGAAGTCGGTGCCGGTAAGACCTTTGAGATGGTTGCCGCTGCTATGGAATCCAAGCGGCTGGGCCTGTGCCAGAAATCCATCTTTGTGGTGCCGAACCACCTGACCGAGCAATGGGCCTCTGAGTTTCTGCGGCTATATCCCTCCGCCAACATCCTTGTGACTACCAAAAAGGACTTTGAAACCCATCGGCGTAAAAAGTTCTGTGCCAGGATTGCCACCGGCGACTATGACGCAATCATCATTGGCCACTCCCAGTTTGAGCGTATTCCCATCAGCAAGGAGCGTCAGGAACGACTTCTTCAGGAGCAGATTGCAGAAATCACCGAGGGCATTTCTGAGGTGGAATCCAGCGGCGGCGAACGTTTTACCGTCAAGCAGCTGGAGCGTACCAAGCGCGGGCTGGAAGCACGGCTTGAAAAGCTGCAAGCCGATCACAGAAAGGATGATGTGATTACCTTTGAGCAGCTGGGCGTTGACCGGCTGTTTGTAGATGAGGCGCACAATTACAAGAATTTGTTCCTCTACACGAAGATGCGGAACGTGGCTTGCCTATCCACCACAGATGCCCAGAAATCCTCCTATATTTTCGACAAATGCCTCTACATGGATGAGATCACCGGAAGCCGTGGCGTAGTCTTTGCCACCGGCACCCCGGTCAGCAATTCCATGACCGAGCTATATACCATGCAGCGGTATTTGCAGTATGACCGGCTGCAAGAGCTGGGCATGACACACTTTGACTGCTGGGCTTCCCGGTTTGGAGAAACCGTCACCGCTCTGGAGCTGGCCCCGGAAGGAACCGGTTACCGGGCAAGAACCCGCTTCTCCAAGTTCTTTAATCTGCCGGAGTTAATGACCCTGTTCAAAGAGGTGGCGGACATTAAGACCGCCGATCAGCTGCATCTGCCGACGCCGGAGGTGGAGTATCACACAGTTGTGGCAAAACCCACAGAGCATCAGCAGGAAATGGTGCAGGCCCTGTCTGAACGCGCTGCCCTGGTACATGGAGGATCAGTAGACCCTTCCACCGATAATATGCTCAAAATCACCTCGGATGGCCGAAAATTGGGCCTTGACCAGCGAATCATCAACCCGCTGTTGCCAGATGAAGCAGACACCAAAGTTAACCAGTGTGTTGCAAATATTATGCAGATTTGGCGGGACGGGCAGGCTGAGAAGCTGACCCAGTTGGTATTCTGCGACATTTCCACACCGAAACCGGCACCGTCCAAAAAAGTTGCCAAAGCCGTCAGCGGAAATCTGGACAGCCCGGAGATTCACGCTTTAGAAACTGCTATTTCCATGCCGGAGCCGGAACCGGAATTTTCCGTCTATGAGGACATCCGCCAAAAGCTGATTGCCGGGGGTGTACCACCGGAGCAGATTGCTTTCATCCATGAGGCCAACACCGAGGTGCGGAAAAAGGAGCTGTTCAGCAAAGTACGCACCGGCCAGGTGCGCGTTCTGATCGGCAGCACATCCAAAATGGGAGCCGGAACCAACGTACAGGATCGCCTTGTAGCACTCCATGACCTGGATTGCCGTGCGACACGTTCCTAACTGAAAAGGTTAGGCGTAAAGCACATTAAAAAAAATA
>CAMFMO010000039.1:0-19454 GCA_945963595.1 uncultured Clostridia bacterium
TCTGTCTCTTTTGTTGTGTTTTTGGTATTTGAAACGTTTGTTCTTCTCTTTGCCCCGGCGTATATTCTCCCGCAGGCGAAGGGGGCCGGAGAAGAACGCGCAAAAAAGCCATTGCCGCCGGCTCTGTAAGAGCTCCGGCAATGGCAATGGCTTATTCCGCTTCTTTTCGCTCCACAGCGCGGATGTTTTTTTCCGCCTTGAACCGGGGCGTCATCAGCTCGTGGCCGCAGCCCAGGCATTTCAGGCGAAAATCCGCCCCTGTGCGCAGAACCTCCCCGCGCTTCTCCCCGCAGGGGTGGGCTTTTTTCATGGTGAGGATGTCCCCAACCCGTATGTCCATGGTCAGACCTCCTTTTTGATGGCGTCCCAATACTGCTTGGCCGCCTGCTCCAGCTTATTCGGGCCGTACTCGTAATAATGCGTCCCCACCAGCTCGTCCGGCAGATACTGCTGGGCAACCCAGTGGTTGGGAAAATCATGGGGGTAGAGATATCCCTGGCTGCGCTCCTGGGTGAAGGTGTCTGCATGGACGTTTTGCAGATGTCTGGGGAACGGGCCTGCCTTTCCCTTCTGAACGTCGGCAATGGCAGCATCCAGGGCGATGTGGCCGGAATTGGACTTCGGAGAGGTTGCCATGAGGACTGCGGCATCTCCCAGAGGGATTCTGGCCTCCGGCATTCCAAGCATAAGGGCCATATCCACGCAGGATTTGACAATGGGGATGATCATGGGATAGGCCAGGCCCACATCCTCCGCCGCAATGACCATCAGTCGGCGGCAGGCGGACTGCATCTGCCCTGCCTCCAGAAGCCGGGCAAGGTAGTGGCATGCCGCATCCGGATCAGAGCCGCGAATGGATTTTTGCAGCGCGGAAAGAAGGTCATAGTGGTTGTCCCCATCCCGGTCTGCCCGCATGGCACTTTTCTGGGTCACGGCTATGGCATCCGTCATAGTCAGCGGCAGCGTATCCCCCTGGGGCACGGCTGCGGAGAACAGGACCTCAATGGCGTTCATGGATTTGCGCAGATCGCCGCCGCTGGCCCCTGCAATATAGTCAAGAACCCCATTCTCCGGCACGGCTTTCAGACCGGTGCGCTTTTCCATAAAGGCGACCGCTCGCTCCACCGCTTTCAGCGCCGCCTCCTTGGTGATCTGCTTGAACTCGAACACTGTAGACCGGCTCAAAATGGCGTTGAACACATAAAAATAGGGATTTTCCGTGGTGGAAGCAATGAGGGTAATTTTTCCGTTTTCGATGTATTCCAGAAGGGACTGCTGCTGCTTTTTATTAAAGGACTGAATCTCATCCAGATACAGCAGCACGCCATTGGGAGCCATGAAGGTATCCAGCTGGGAGGTAATCTCCCGGATGTCTGCCGTAGAAGCAGTGGTGGCGTTGAGCTTGAAGAGCGTCCGGTTGGTCTGTTTGGCGATGATATTGGCAACGGTGGTCTTCCCGGTGCCGCTGGGACCGTAGAAAACCATATTGGGGATTTTCCCGGATTCAATCAGGCGGCGAAGTACCGCGCCCTTTCCCAGAATATGCTCCTGCCCCACCACATCGTCCAGGGTTTCGGGCCGCAGGAGGTCGGCCAAAGGTTGGTACACAAGCACCCCCTCCTTTCTAAAAACAGTACAAAGGGGCGGCAAGGATGCCGCCCCAGGGAAATCTTAAAATGTTGCGACATCCGGATCGGCGGGCTCCGCGCCGGTTTCCACGGAAATGGCAGTCAGTACAGGTCCCACATCGCCCTTGTACAGGGGGTGCTTCTCTGCGCCAATCTTGGCGGTGACCCAGACCCAGGAACGGGATTCCAGGCTTCCTGCCCCGGCATAGCGGCAGGGAATGCCGCAGAACTGGATATCCTCCACACAGCAGGTCATGACGAACCGACCGGGGGCGAACATTCCGTTTTTGTCTCTGCGGAGCATGGCCACCTGGCCCTTGAAATGGACGGTCTTTCCGTCGTATTTCTGGGGCTCTTCGGATACATCCCGATACCACAGGGCATAGTCCTCATCCTTGATCTCAATGACGGGGGCATTGATGTCAAAGGGCAGTGGGTCTTCGATCTCATCGAACTTGGTTGTGCCGTCGGTATAGTCATAGAGAATGTCGATGCGGCGATTGGCAGCTCTGGCCAGCTTATGGAAGGGCATGACATCCTGGCCCGGGGCCATCCGGTTGAAGACCACCATCTGAGCGCCCATCAGCTTGTCCATAACCAGATTGCGCATATTGGCGTTATAGGTCATAAATGTGGTGGCATCCGCAAACATAACCTCCTGGGCAATGGCCCAGGAATCCGGGAAACGCATATAGAGATCCCCTACCTGCTGCATACCGTTCAGCTCAGCAACCACGCGCTCAGCCTTGTACTTCTTCTGGAGGGCTTTCAGCTCCTCCGTGGTCACCGTCTGCTGATCCAGAACCTCCAGGTAGACATTCTTCTTGGGATAGGTGGAGAGGTCATATTCCTCTTCTCCCTCCTCAAAGATCAGCACCAGCGTCCGCTCGCCGGCATTGAACCGGGGGTCTTCCAGGGTTTCCTGGATGAACTTGGTCTTGCCGGAATCCAGAAAGCCCGTAAAGGCATATACAGGAATCTGCTGCATGACCATGGCTTACACCCCAAACAGCTCGGCAATGCCCTTTTCATCCAGCTTGGAGCCGATGACGCAGAGCTTGCCGGTGACATCGGCGCTGCCGGTACGGACATTGTGCTCCTCGGGCACATAGTCGAAGTGAATCCAGGTGCCGTCCACGGCAGGCAGAATGCCCTTGGCCCGAAGAATTGCGCCGTAGTCCCCGGAATCCAGCGCCTTCAAAGCATTCTCAATGGTCTGCTTCTCGAACTTCCGGGCAGTTTCGGTGCCCCAGGAGGTGAAGACCTCATCGGCATGATGGTGATGATGGCGGTGATCATGGCAGCCGCAGGTGCAGTTCTCGTCATGCTCGTCCTCATCATGGTGATGGTGGTGCTCGTGCTCCTCGTGATCGTGGCAGCAGCAGTGGCCGTCATGGTCATGATGATGCTCGTGCTCGTCATCCTCATCGTCGTGATGATGGTGGTGATGGTGCTCGTGGGCATCCTCATCGTCGTCATCGTCGTCATCATGGTGATGATGGTGGTGCTCTTCCTCTTCTTCCTCGGCTTCCAGCCGCTCGGATTCCAGCTTGGCCAGCTCGGCAGCCAAGGAGGCCTTTCCCTCCATGGCGGAGATCAGCTGCTCTCCGGTGAGCTCGCTCCAGGGGGTGGTGATGACGGTAGCAACGGAGTTGTGCTCCCGCAGAATCTCTACGGCAGCATCCAGCTTGGCCTGGGGAACGGAATCGGTACGGGACAGGATGATGGTGGAGGCAGTCTCCACCTGGTTATTGTAGAATTCTCCGAAGTTCTTGGTATAGACCTTGACCTTGCCCGCATCCACAACAGCCACGGTATAGCCCAGGGTCACATCAGGGCCGGTGACCTTGTTCACAGCGCCGATCACATCGGACAGCTTGCCCACGCCGGAGGGCTCAATGATGATCCGATCGGGGTGGTACTCGTTGATCACCTTGGTCAGTGCCTTGCCGAAGTCACCCACCAGAGAGCAGCAGATGCAGCCGGAGTTCATCTCCGTAATATTGATGCCGGCATCCTGCAGGAAGCCGCCGTCAATGCCGATCTCGCCGAACTCATTCTCAATCAGCACCAGCTTCTGGCCCTTGTAGCCCTCGGCAATCATCTTCTTGATCAGCGTAGTCTTGCCAGCGCCCAGGAAGCCGGAGTAAATATCAACCTTTGTCATAAATAACACCTTCCATTTTTATTCCGCCCAGCGGAAAATCCAACCGGGTAATATACATACTTTATGAGTATAGCACATTTGATTGAAAAAATCCATATCTTCCCAAATTTTTTACAATTGCAAAAGCAAGACCCCTTTCCGTCGGAATTCTTCGGGGCGATTGCCTTCTACGGTAACACTGTCATTTTAGGGCTTTCAGTAGGCCGTGCCTACATCGACCGCCGCCAGCAGGCACGAGCTGTTCTATTGGAGTATCCTCGATTGCGCTCTGCCCGTGACACAGCTGCAAAGTCAATTTGAAATACATTTGTCTATGTATCATAAACTTCTCTGCCTTCCGAAAAAGAAAAGTGTTGAGGTCTACAAAATCCGTGCTTTTGCAAGAGAAAAGAATTGACTTTGCAAAAAAGCAGGAGTAATATGGGCCTATATAGGCCATTGACTGCTGAATATGAATGAAAAGGCGACAAGGACGTCGTTTGTGGGAACCGCCCACGAACTCTGCCCTGTCGCCTTTTGCTTCTTTCCGCAGCAGAGACCCTGCCTCCCCTGATGTGGGGAAGTGCACTGGCCGGAAAGGGTAATGACTATGAATCAAACCTTATATTCCGAAAAATTCGAGCACGATGCCTGCGGCATCGGCGCTGTTGTGAGCATTGACGGCATTCCCAGTCACCAGATCGTTTCCGATGCGCTGACCATTGTGGAGCGGCTGGAGCACCGGGCCGGAAAGGACGCCACCGGTGAAGTGGGCGACGGCGTAGGCGTACTGCTGCAGATCTGCCACAGCTTCTTTTCTTCCCTGGGGTTCCCCCTAAAGGAAAAGGGCGACTACGGCGTGGGCATGTTCTTCCTGCCCCAGGATGGGCTAAAGCGGCGGGAAGCTCAGAAGCTGCTGGAGGTTGTCTGCCGCAAGGAGGGTGTCCCCTTCATAGGATGGCGGCAGGTCCCCGTTGATGCAGAGGTGCTGGGCGCAAAAGCCAGGGAATCCATGCCTGCCATTTTCCAGTGCTTCGTGGAGCGCCCGGCGGAGGTTTCCAGGGGGCTGGACTTTGATCGGAAGCTCTATGTCATCCGGCGGGTCTTTGAGCAGAGCTGCGACACCACCTATGTCTGCTCCTTCTCCTCCCGGACCATTGTTTACAAGGGAATGTTTCTGGTCCATCAGCTGCGGAAATTTTACCCGGACCTTCAGCAGGAGCGCTACGAGAGCGCCATTGCCATGGTCCATTCCCGGTTCTCCACCAACACGACCCCCAGCTGGGAGCGGGCACACCCCAATCGGCTGATTCTGCACAACGGCGAGATCAACACCATCCGGGGCAACGCGGACCGGATGCTGGCCCGGGAGGAAACCATGCTGTCCCCCTGCATGGCAGAGGACATGGACAAGGTGCTGCCCGTGATCTCCCGGAACGGCTCCGATTCGGCCATGCTGGACAACACCCTGGAATTTCTCATGATGAACGGCATTCCCCTGCCCCTAGCCGTAATGATCACCATTCCGGAGCCCTGGCGCAACGATGCCGGCATGTCCCGGAAGAAACGGGACTTTTACCACTACTACTCCACCATGATGGAGCCCTGGGACGGCCCCGCGGCCATTTTCTTCTCTGATGGCGACATCATGGGCGCCGTGCTGGACAGGAACGGCCTGCGCCCTGCCCGGTACTATATCACCAAAGACCGGCGGCTGATTGTCTCCTCGGAAGTGGGCGTGCTGGATATTCCGGAGGAGAATATTGTCTGCAAGTCCCGTCTGCAGCCGGGCAGGATGCTGCTGGTGGATACCATCCGGAAAAAGGTCATTTCGGACGAGGAATGCAAGGCCTCCTTTACCCAGCGGCAGCCCTACGGCGAATGGCTGGACCAGCACCTTGTCACCCTGGAGCAGCTGCCGGTGCCCAACCGCAAGGTCCCCATGTACCCGGCGGAGCAGCGGGAAAAGCTCTACAAGGCTTTCGGCTACACCTATGAGGACATCAACGATGCCATGCTGACCATGGCAAAATCCGGCTCGGAGAAGATTACCTCCATGGGAACGGATATTCCATTGGCAGTGCTGTCCGAAAAGCATCAGCCCCTTTTCAACTACTTCAAGCAGCTCTTTGCCCAGGTGACCAATCCGCCCATTGACGCCATGCGGGAGGAAATTGTCACGGATACCACCGTATATGTCGGCTCCGATGGTAACCTGCTGGACGAACGGGCGGAAAACTGCCGGGTGCTGGAAATCAAGAATCCCATCCTCACCTCTCTGGAGCTGATGCAGATTCGGAACATGAAGCGCCCCGGTTTCAAGGTGGAAACGGTCAGTCTTCTGTACTATAAAAATTCCTCTTTGAAAAACGCCGTAGACCGGCTGTTCATCGAGTGTGACCGGGCCTATCGGGATGGGGCCAATGTGATCATCCTTTCCGACAGAGGCGTGGACGAATACCATATGGCAATCCCCTCTCTGCTTGCCGTATCCGCCATGGAACAATACCTGGTTCGGACGAAGAAGCGGACGGCGGTTTCCATCATCCTGGAATCCGCAGAGCCCAGGGATGTTCACCATTTTGCAACCCTTCTTGGCTACGGTGCACGGGCCATCAACCCCTATCTCGCCCAGGAATGCGTGGCGGAGCTGGTAGAAAAGAACCGGCTGGACAAGGATACCCACCAGGCCATTCACGACTACAATGAAGCCATCCTCCATGGGATCGTCAAAATTGCATCGAAAATGGGCATTTCCACCCTGCAATCCTACCAGTCGGCTCAAATCTTCGAGGCCATCGGTATTTGCAAGAACGTAATCGACGCCTATTTCACCGGCACGGTAAGCCCGGTGGAGGGCATTGGGCTGGAGGAAATCGGCGAGGGCGTACAGTGGCGGCATAACCATGCCTTTGACCTGCTGGACCTGGGGGTAGACACCACGCTGGATTCCACGGGAACCCACAAGCTGCGTTCCGGCAGCGGTGCCGAGGACCATATGTACAATCCCCAGACCATTGTGGCCCTGCGGGAGGCGGTACAGACCGGCTCCTATGAGAAGTTCCGGGAATATACAAACCTGGTGGATGACGAACGCAGACCCCACACCCTGCGGGGCCTGCTGGAATTCCGCTTTCCCGAAAACGGCGGCATTCCCCTGGATGAAGTGGAGCCCGCCAGTGAGATCGTCAAGCGGTTTAAAACCGGCGCCATGTCCTACGGCTCCATTTCCGAGGAAGCCCACACCACCATGGCCATTGCCATGAATACCCTGGGGGGCAAATCCAATTCCGGCGAGGGCGGTGAAGACCCGGCCCGGTACGGAACCGTCTGCAACAGCGCCATCAAGCAGGTTGCTTCCGCCCGGTTTGGCGTCACCAGTGCCTACTTAAACAGCGCCAAAGAGATTCAGATCAAAATGGCCCAGGGCGCAAAGCCAGGCGAGGGCGGCCATCTGCCCGGGAAAAAGGTCTACCCCTGGATTGCGAAAACCCGCTGCTCCACTCCCGGCGTGGCACTGATTTCTCCCCCGCCCCACCACGACATTTACTCCATTGAGGATTTGGCCCAGCTCATTTTCGATCTGAAAAACGCAAACCGGGACGCCCGCATTTCCGTGAAGCTGGTCTCCGAGGCAGGCGTGGGCACCGTTGCGGCCGGCGTTGCCAAGGCAGGCGCCGGGTGCGTGCTGATTTCCGGCTATGACGGCGGCTCCGGCGCTGCGCCGAAAAGCTCCATCCACAACGCCGGTCTCCCCTGGGAGCTGGGCCTTGCAGAAGCCCACCAAACATTGATTCGCAACGGGCTGCGGTCCCGGGTGCGGCTGGAGACCGACGGGAAGCTCATGAGTGGCCGGGATGTGGCCATTGCCTGCATTCTGGGTGCCGAGGAATTCGGCTTTGCCACCGCGCCGCTGGTATCTATGGGCTGCGTCATGATGCGGGTCTGCAACATGGATACCTGCCCCATGGGCATTGCTACCCAAAATCCGGAGCTGCGGTGCCGATTTGCCGGGAAGCCGGAGTACGTTATGAACTTCATGCTGTTCATTGCGGAGCAGCTGCGGGAAATCATGGCAAAGCTGGGGGTGCGGACGGTGGACGAGCTGGTGGGCCGGACGGACCTGATTGCCCCCCGGCAGAACCGGATCACCCACCGGGCGGACACCATTGATCTTGGCAGCCTCCTTTCCCCATTGCCCCCTGTGCACTTTGACCCCAAGGACCTGTATAACTTCCACCTGGAAAATACCCTGGACGTGAAAACGCTGCTGCCGGCCTTTGAGCAGAGCTTCCGAATGAAAAAGCCCCACACAGCGCACATCCGTGTTTCCAGCGTTGACCGCACTTTGGGCACCATTCTGGGCAGTGAGATCACCCGCCGCTTTGGCGACAGTCTGGAAGAGGACACCTACGCGGTCAACTGCCTGGGCGGCGGCGGGCAGTCCTTCGGCGCTTTTATTCCGAAGGGGCTGACCATTCGCCTGGAGGGCGATGCCAACGACTACTTCGGCAAAGGGCTCTCCGGCGGCAAGCTTGTGGTGAAGCCTCCGAAAAACGCCGGATTTGCCGCAAAGGACAATATCATCATCGGCAATGTGGCGCTGTATGGCGCTACCTCCGGAAAAGCCTTTATTTCCGGTATCGCCGGGGAACGGTTCTGTGTCCGCAATTCCGGGGCCATCGCTGTGGCAGAGGGCTGCGGCGACCACGGCTGCGAGTATATGACCGGTGGCCGGGCCGTTATCCTGGGAAGGACCGGAAAAAACTTTGCAGCCGGCATGAGCGGCGGCATTGCCTATGTGCTGGACAGCGATCACGAATTGTACCTGCGGCTCAATAAGCAAATGGTGACCATCAGCGCCGTCACCGAGCGGCACGACGCCGCTGAGCTGCGGCAGATCATTGAAGCCCACGTCAGAGAGACCGGCTCTGCCTTTGGCAAGGAAATTCTGGAGCACTTCCCGGAGTACCTTCCGAAATTCAAGAAAATTATCCCCATGGACTACCAGAAGATGATCTCCACCATCGGACAGATGGAGGAAAAGGGCATGGATCATGAGCAGGCAACCATGGAAGCTTTTTACCGCGTCAGCAAGGAGGCATAACAATGGGAAAACCCACAGGATTTTTGGAATTTTCCAGAAAGATGAACGGAGCGACGGAGCCGCTGGAGCGAATCAAGTCCTTCGAGGAATTTCATCCGCCGCTGAATCTGAAGGAGCGGCAGCAGCAGGCCGCCCGGTGCATGGACTGCGGCGTGCCCTTCTGCCAGTCCGGCGCAAACTTCGGCGGCATGTTCAGCGGCTGTCCACTGCACAATCTGATTCCGGAATGGAATGATGAAATCTACAACGGCAACTGGCAGGAGGCCCTTTCCCGTCTGACAAAGACCAACAATTTCCCCGAATTCACGGGCCGGGTCTGCCCCGCCCTCTGCGAGGCCGCCTGCACCTGCGGGATGCTGGGAGAAAGCGTCACCGTCAACAATAACGAGCTGGCCGTCATCGAGATGGGCTTCCGGCAGGGCTGGGTTGCGCCCAGAGTTCCCGCCGTCCGCAGCGGCAAGCGGGTGGCTGTGGTAGGCTCCGGCCCCTCCGGTCTGGCGGTTGCGGATCAGCTGAACCACAGGGGCCACAGCGTTACGGTTTTTGAACGGGAGGACCGCCCGGGCGGACTGCTGATGTACGGCATTCCCAATATGAAGCTGGAAAAGGGCGTTGTGGCCCGGAGAATTGCGCTGATGGAGGCAGAGGGAGTCGAATTCCGGGTCAATACCAATGTGGGAAAGGATATTTCTCCGGAGAAATTACAGGCGGAATTCGACGCGGTGGTGCTGTGCTGCGGCTCCAAAACACCCCGCAGCCTGAATGTACCCGGAAATGACGCGGCAGGCATCCACTATGCCGTGGATTTCCTCACCGCGGCCACCAAAAAGGTCATCGGGGAAACGGAGGATTTTGCCATCTCCGCCAAGGGGAAAAATGTGGTCATCGTCGGCGGCGGAGATACGGGAAACGACTGCGTTGGCACCTCCATCCGCCAGGGCTGTGCTTCCGTCACCCAGCTGGAAATGATGGACAAGCCCCCGGTTTCCCGGCTGCCCTCCAATCCCTGGCCCCAGTGGCCAAGGGTTCTGAAAACAGACTACGGCCAGCAGGAGGCCATCGCAAAATTCGGCCGCGATCCCCGGCTGTATCAGACCACCGTCAAGGAAATCCAGACCGATGAAACCGGTGCTGTGAAGGCGCTGCAAATCGTCCGCCTGGAGCCGAAAACCGAAGGCGGGAAAATGACCATGCAGCCCATACCGGGCAGCGAGGAGGTTATCCCCTGTGAGCTGCTGCTGATTGCCGCGGGCTTTGTGGGCTGCCAGAGCTATGTGGCAGAGGCCTTTGGTCTTCCTCGGGACAACCGGGGCAATCTGGTCACTGAGAACTACATGACCCCCACGGAAGGCATTTTTGCCGCCGGTGACTGCCGCAGAGGCCAGAGCCTGGTGGTCTGGGGCATTGCCGAGGGCCGCGCCTGCGCCAGAGCGGTGGACCAATATCTGATGGGGTATACAAATATGCTTTAGCTGCAAAAAATGTCCTGCCGGGGTCACTTCATCCCGGCAGGACACTTTTTACGGCTTTTTCTTGGAAAGAGGGCCTTCAAACCGGTCCTTTTCCGTGTGGGACGGAATCTCGGTGGGGTATTCTCCACTGAAGCAGGCATGGCAGAAGTTATGGGAGCCAATCATCTGAGCCAAATCCTCCAGCTCCAGATATCCCAGGGAATCCGCCCCGATGATCCGGGCAATTTCGGGAACGGTATGTTGGCAGGCAATCAGGTGCTCCCTGGAATCAATATCCGTGCCATAGTAGCAGGGATTGCGGAAAGGAGGCGAAGAAATCCGCATATGAATTTCGCTTGCCCCAGCTTCCCGCAGCAATCCTACGATCTTCCCGCTGGTGGTTCCGCGAACGATGGAATCGTCGATCAGCACGATGCGCTTGCCCCGGACCTCCTCACAGATGGGGCTCAGCTTGATCTTCACCTGGTCCAGGCGCTGCCCCTGACCCGGAGAAATGAAGGTCCGGCCGATGTATTTGTTCTTGAGAAAGCCCAAGGCAAAGGGAATGCCGGATTCCTCGGAATAGCCCAGAGCCGCATCCAGTCCGGAATCCGGAACGCCCACCACAATATCCGCATCCACCGGGTGCCGCCTTGCCAGCAGCCGCCCCGCATTCTTCCGCGCCCCATGGACGCTGATGCCATCTATCACCGAATCCGGGCGGGCAAAATAGATATACTCAAAAATGCAGGCGGTCTGGCGGCATCGGCCGCAATGGGAAGTATCGGAATGCACGCCGGTTTCATCGATGGTAATGATCTCACCGGGCAGGATATCCCGCTCCGGCTTGGCACCGACCGCGCTCAGTGCGCAGCTTTCCGAGGCTACAATGTAGGTCCCGTCAGCGGTTTTTCCGTAGCACAGCGGGCGAAAACCCCTGGGGTCACGGGCTGCGATCAGCTTGGCCGAGGACATCATAACCAGGGAGTAAGCCCCCTCCATCTGATACATGGCGCAGCTGACAGCCGCCTCAATGGATGGCGTTTTTAGCCGCTGCTGGGTGATGATATAGGCGATGATCTCCGTATCGCTGGTTCCGTGAAAAATCGCGCCGCCCATTTCCAGAGCGCTGCGCAACTCGAAGGCATTGCTCAGATTGCCGTTGTGGGCCAGAGCCAGCTTGCCCTTCATATGGTTCACCACAATGGGCTGGCAGTTTGCCCGGTTGGTGGCACCGGTGGTTCCGTAACGCACATGGCCCACGGCCATGGTCCCGCAAGGGAATTTCTCCATCACATCACGGGTGAACACATCCCCCACCTGACCCAGATCCCGGTGGGTGGTGAAAACGCCGTCCTCATTGACGACGATGCCGCAGCTCTCCTGGCCCCGGTGCTGCAAAGCATACAGCCCATAGTAGGCCAAATCCGCCAAGTTCTGCGGCTTTGGCGACCAGGCACCGAAGACGCCGCACTCCTCATGAATCTCCTGCATAGAATCCTCCTTTGGTCAAAAAAAGAGACGCCTACCTAGGCAGAGCATGGCTCTGTCTGGATAAGCGTCCTTGCTTTTCTGCCTTATTTTACCACGTTGCCGATTTCAAGTCAAATACAGGATGCTTCCCCTGCAAAAATCTGTAAGAAACAGCCACTTTCTTCTCCGACCTTCCGGAACAATTGGGCGTTTCCGACAAACAGGGGCTACGGTTCCAGAAAATTCGGCTCCCTGCGGGAAAGCAGGCTCAGATCCTGCAATTGTACCGCCTGAATGGGCTGCGCCCCCAGCTGCACCAAGGCCTGAGCGCCCTCGCTGCCGTCGTCCAGAACCCGGACGGGCGTCCATCGGTTCTGGAGATTCCTGGCAGTGCCATTCCAGGTTCCGCCCTGCCCTGCCCTGCTCTGGGCCACCAGCACCACCTGGCCAAGAGCATGGATTACCCGGTTGCGCCGCAGCGCCCGCAGGGGGGAAAAGGGCATATCATAGTCCTCTTCGCTGAGATAGAGAACATTGGGCCGCTCCAGATGGCTGTGCAAAGCATCCGCCACAACGCTGATGACCTGGCCGCCGGCATCCAGGCAGCCGGACTGGGCGGCCTGATCGGCTCCCACCGCATTGCCGGACACCAGCACGAAGCCCTGCCTGGCAGCCTGGCGGCCTGCTTCATAGGCAAAGTCCCGGTTTTCCGGCCGCAATACACGGCAGCCCACGACAGCCACCTTTGGCCGGTCCATCAGCTCCAGCGCTCCCTTTGCCCAGAGGCAGCCGGGACTATCCAGCCCCAGCTTCTTCCGCACGGCGGCGGGATAGCGCAAATCCCGGCGCTGAATGGGCGTACACCTGCGTGCCTTCGCTTTCTGCAAGTACCGCTCCAGCAGGGCCTGATCCTCCAAAAGCGCCAGGATATGCTGGGCACCCTCCGGAGAAAAGCCCAGCTCCAGCAGCGTCTTTTCCGTCAGCTCACCCTCTGAAAAGGGACCGCAGTCCATAACCCGTCGGGCAAGCAGCCGCAGCTGCGCCGTCGTCAGAGGCTTTCGGTCCGGATTGCCCAGATGGCTGCACAGCAGCAGAAAGCCGTAATTTTCCATCAGCGGAATCTCCGCTTGGGTGCAGGAGGAGCCTTGACCTCTTCCTTCGTCAAAACGCCATCCTCAGAAAGGGCCATGGGCTGGATGGTATAGTTGGAGAACTTGGCAATCTCGTCCAGCTTGGCCTTCTCCGGGAAATTGCCGATGATGCTCCAGGCAATGCCCTTGCGCTTGGCCCGGCCCGTACGGCCGATGCGGTGGACATAGTATTCGTTCTCCTCGGGAACGTCAAAGTTGATGACGCAGTCCACATCGTCTACGTCAATGCCACGGGAAGCCACGTCCGTGGCAATCAGCACAGGCAGCTTGCCGCTGCGGTAGCGCTGCATGGTCTTCTCCCGCTGCTGCTGGCGGATATCGCCATGGAGGCATTCGCAGTCCAGCCCGGCCCGCTGGAAGTCGTCGCACAGCCGCTGGCACATATGCTTGGTATTGCAGAAGACCATCACCCGTTCGTAGCCCTGGCTCTTGATAAGGCGCAGGGTGGTTTCCGCCTTTTCCAGGGGCGTGCAGGTCAGGCTGTACTGGTCAATATCCGGCCGGTCCTCCTGCTTGGGCTCCACGGTGATTTCCACCTCGTCCCGCTGGTACATCCAAGAAACCGTCATAACCTCCTGGGAGATGGTTGCGGAAAACAGGCCCAGGTTTTTCCGATTCCTGACCTTCTCGATTATCCGGGTCACATCCTTGAAAAAGCCCATATCCAGCATCCGGTCCGCCTCGTCCAGGACCACGGTCTGAATCTTATCCAGGCGAATGGTCTTCCGGTTGTAGTGGTCCATCAGTCGGCCGGGGGTTGCCACAACGATCTGAGGCTTCTTTTCCAGGGCTTTGATCTGCCCGCCGATGCCCGCGCCGCCATAGAGCACCGCCACACGGATATTGTGGAAATAGGTCAAAAGGCCTCTCAGCTCATCGCCGATCTGGATGGCCAGCTCCCGGGTGGGGGCCAGAATCAGGCCCTGGACCTCTTCACTTTCCGCATCGATGTGCTCGATCATGGGAATGCCAAAGGCGAAGGTCTTTCCCGTGCCCGTAGGGGCCTTGGCGATTACATCCCGCCATTGCAGAAAATAGGGAATTGCTTCCGCCTGGATGGTTGTGGGATAGCCATAGCCCTTCTTCTCCAGCGCTTTCAGCATGGCATCAGACAGGCCCAGGCTTGCAAAAGTAATATTGCTTTCTTCCATAATTTTTCAATCCTTTATATTTGCTCAATTGCAATCATTCTACCATTCTTTTCGGAAATTTGCAAGGCTTCCGCATTTCTTCTTTGCAATTTCGAAAGTTTGTGGTAGAATGGGCTTGATTTTGCGAAAAGGAGAATACCAATGCAGTCCATTGTAGAGATTCTTGCCCAGGAATTGGGGAAAAAGCAGCAGTATATTGAAAATGTGGTAAACCTCATTGACGAAGGCAATACCATTCCGTTTATCGCCCGTTACCGCAAGGAAATGCACGGGGCTATGGATGACACCACCCTGCGGAATCTGGAAACCCGCCTGGCCTATCTGCGCAATTTGCAGCAGCGGCGGGACGAGGTAAAGAAATCCATTGAAAACCAGGGCAAGCTGACGGAGGAACTGTCCGCCGCCATTGACAACGCCTCTACCATGACCGAGGTGGAGGACCTGTACCGGCCCTACAAGCAGAAGCGGCGCACCCGTGGCTCCATTGCCCGGGAAAAGGGATTAGGCCCTCTGGCACAGGCCATCTTTGCCCAGGATGGGCAGGATATTGAAAAGCTGGCTCAGGGCTTTCTGGATGAAGAAAAAGGCGTTGCAACGGTGGAAGAGGCCATTGCAGGTGCCAGCGACATCATTGCGGAAAACCTCTCCGATGACGCCGAGATCCGCAAGAATCTGCGCGCTCTGGTCATGCGCCGGGGCTGTCTGGTGAGCAAGGCCGACGACCCGGACACCGACACGGTGTATAAGCTCTATTACGACTTCAACCAGAGCATCACCAGACTTATGGATCACCAGATTCTGGCCATCAACCGGGGTGAAAAAGAGGGCATTCTAAAGGTGAGCATCACCCTGCCCGGCAATGAAGGCCCGGCCCTGGTGTGCCGCGCCGCACTGAAGCCCACTATGCAGGTTTCTACGCTTGTCAAGACTGCCGCAGAGGACGCCTACGACCGCCTGATCTTCCCCTCCATCCAGCGGGAGGTCCGCAACGAGCTGACCGACCGGGCAAGCAAAGGGGCCATTGCCAACTTTGCCCTGAACCTGAAGCCCCTGCTGATGCAGCCCCCTGTCAAAGGCTTCGTAACCATGGGGCTTGACCCCGGATACCGGAACGGCTGCAAGGTTGCGGTGGTGGACGCTACGGGCAAGGTGCTGGACACAGCCGTGGTGTATCCCACCTTCTCGGAGAAGAAAAAGCAGGAGGCCATAGCCACCCTGTCTCAGCTCATGCGCAGGCATGGCGTGAAGCACATTGCCATCGGCAACGGCACCGCCTCCCGGGAGACGGAGGCCATGGCCGTGGAGCTGCTGCACTCTTTCCAGGATGCCAGCTATATGATCGTCAACGAAGCCGGTGCCTCCGTCTATTCTGCCTCTCCTCTGGCCGCCGAGGAATTCCCGGAATACGATGTCAATCTGCGCTCCGCAGTTTCCATTGCACGGCGGCTCCAAGACCCCCTGGCTGAGCTGGTCAAAATTGACCCCAAGGCCATCGGCGTGGGGCAGTATCAGCACGACTGCCCCCAGAAGGAGCTGGACGAGGCCCTGGGTGCCGTGGTGGAAGACTGCGTCAATGCCGTGGGCGTGGACGCCAATACCGCATCGAGAAGCCTTTTGCAGCAGGTGTCCGGCCTGACCGCTGCCACCGCCAAGAATATCGTTGCCTATCGGGAGGAGAACGGCCCCTTTACCGCCAGAAGCCAGCTGAAAAAGGTGCCCAAGCTGGGCCCGAAGGCCTTCGAACAGTGCGCGGGCTTCCTGCGCATTCCGGAAAGCAAGGAGGTTCTGGACAACACCGGCGTTCACCCGGAATCCTACCCCGCCGCAAAGGCTCTGCTGAAACTGATCCCCTGTGAGGATCGGACCAAGCTGCCCAAGCTTTTGGAGGACTACGGCATCCAAAAAGCCGCCGAAAGCTGCGGCGTCGGCGAGCCGACCCTGCTGGACATCGCCAAAGAGCTGGCAAAGCCCGGCAGAGACCCCCGGGACGATCTGCCGAAGCCCATCCTGCGCAAGGACGTTCTGGAAATGAAGGACCTGAAGCCCGGCATGGTTCTCACGGGTACGGTGCGCAACGTCATTGACTTCGGCGTGTTTGTGGACATCGGTGTCCATCAGGACGGCCTGGTGCATATTTCCGAAGTCTGCAATCGGCGGCTGAAGCACCCCAGCGAGGCGGTTCAGGTGGGCGACATTGTGGATGTGGTGGTGCTCGGCGTGGACGAAAAGCGGCACCGCATCAGCCTGAGCATGAAGCAGGCGAAAAAGCAATAAAAAGGCGATTCTTTCCGGGAAAAAGCGGCATACTTGACAGATTTTCAAAAATATTATATAATCGCCTGTAAGAATCCCGAAGATTGGAGCTTTTATTATGAAAAAGTTGATCCACTTTCTGGTGCCGCTGCTGCTGGTAATTCTGGTGATTGCAAGCATCGGCTGGTATCTGTTTGTATACGACCGGGCTTTCACCCGGGATATCCTGCTGCAGCAGGCGCGAAACAATGATCTGAAAGGCAACACCAGCCTGTCCTCCTGGTTCTACAACATGGCCTACAGCTTCTCCGGGCAGGATGAAAACGTGGCCATTGAGCTTGCCAATCAGTACAAGGCCTCCGGCAACTACACGAAGGCCGAGGTAACACTCTCCAAGGCCATCCGGGACGGTGCAACCAAGGAGCTCTATACGGCACTGTGCAAAACCTACGTAGAGCAGGACAAGCTGCTGGACGCCGTCTCCATGCTGGCAAATATTCCGGACGCCTCCATCAAGGCGGAATTGGAAGCAATGCGGCCCACGGCCCCGGAGGCGGACTACCCCGCCGGCTACTACAGCCAGTATATCAGCGTGGCCCTCTCCTCTTCGGAGGGCACCCTCTACTATACCACAGACGGAGATTACCCCTCCATTGCCGATGCACCCTACAGTGCGCCCATTGAACTGCCCCTGGGTGAAACCCAGATTTACGCCATCAGCGTTGGGGCCAACGGGCTTGTAAGCCCTGTAACCATTCTCGGCTATACCATCGGCGGCGTGATTGAACCCGCCTTCTTTATGGATACCTCCATGGAGCAGGCCATCCGCACCGCCCTCGGCTACGACGCGGACCATGTGCTCTACACCAACGACCTGTGGCAGATCACGGAGCTGGAGGTTCCCACGGAGGCAACCACTCTGGAGGACCTGAGCTACCTGACCTATCTGGAAAGCCTGACAGTCAGCGGCAGAAACATGAGCAACCTCCAGGATTTCGAGAGCCTGACCCATCTGAAAAAGCTGAATCTCTCCGGCTGCCGCTTTCCTGCGGAAAGTCTGGCCACCATTGCGGAGCTCCCCCAGCTGACAGAGCTGAACATTTCCAATTGCAGTCTCAGCAGCCTGTCCGGCCTGGAAAAGGCCACTTCCCTGAAAGTTCTGAACGCCGGCAACAATACCGTCCGCAATCTGGAGCCCCTGTCCGGTATGGGCCAGCTGACAGAGCTGTATTTGCAGCACAACGCCGTCACGGATTTGACGGTAGTCGGTTCTCTTTCCAACCTCTCGGTTCTGGATGTATCCTACAACGCCCTGTACAGCATTGCGCCGCTGTCCGGCAGCATTCGCCTGACGAAGCTCAACGCCGCCAACAACCAGATCTCCGATGTGAGCACCGCATCCTCCCTGCCCATTCTGGAGGAGCTTCAGCTGGACTACAACAGCCTGTCCGACATTTCTGGTCTGTCCGGCTGCACCAACCTGACGACGCTGACCGTCTCCAACAATCAGATTACCGACCTGAGCGCAATCGCCGGTCTCAGCAAGCTGCAAAAGCTGGACTTCTCCTACAACAGCGTTTCCGCCCTGCCGGAGTTCACCGGTGACAGCGCTATGCAGGTGATTGACGGCTCCTACAACGCCCTGGAATCCGTTGACAGCATCGCAAAGATGGCGGATATCTCCTACGTCTACATGGATTACAACAAGCTGACCAGCGTAGACGCTCTGGCGGACTGCTTCCATCTGGTCCAGGTCAATGTCTACGGAAATGCCATTCCCAGTGTTTCGGCACTGACGGAGCACGACATTCTCGTTAACTACGACCCCACCGTAGAGGAATAACCCCCATATAGCAGACAAGCCCCCCGGCCGTTTCCGGCTGAGGGGCTCTTTACGTCCTTATTGGCGAATCAGCTCGTAGGAAAAGTTCTCAAAGAGAACCTTGTCCCCGATTTCGGCATCGCCCAGAATGGCCAGTGCCACATGAGACTCTGTGCCGGTGACATCATAGCGGACGACGGCATAGTCGCCATCGATTTCAATGACAGTTCCAAGCATAATCTTTTCCTTTCTGAAAAACCCGCCCCCGGAAACCGGGGACGGGCAATTTCATTTACAAGGGAGGGTTGTATCCGGGATTAGCCCTTGTACATCTCAACCAGCTTCAGCAGGTGCTCGTAGCGCTCCTTAGCGGCAGCCTCGTTCTTGGGGAACAGCTCCTTAGCACGCTCGGGGAACTCACGAGTCAGACGGCTGTAACGAGCCTCGTTCATCAGGAACTCCTGATAGCCATCCTTAGGAGCCTTGGAATCCAGAGTGAACTTGCCGGTCTCCTTGGAGGGATCGAAGCGGAACAGGTTCCAGTATCCGCACTCAACAGCCTTCTTCATCTCAGCCTGACAGTTGGTCATGCCGCCCTTGATGGAGTGCATCTCGCAGGGAGCATAGCCGATGACCAGAGAAGGACCGTTGTAGGCCTCAGCCTCGGTGATGGCCTTCAGGGTCTGAGCCTGGTTGGCACCCATGGCGACCTGAGCAACGTAAACATAGCCGTAGCTCATTGCGATCTCAGCCAGGGACTTCTTCTTGGTTTCCTTACCGGAGGCAGCGAACTGCGCAACCTGGCCGATGTTGGAAGCCTTGGAGGCCTGTCCGCCGGTGTTGGAGTAAACCTCGGTATCGAAGACGAAGACATTGACGTCCTTGTTGGAAGCCAGCACATGGTCAACGCCGCCGAAGCCGATATCGTAAGCCCAGCCGTCGCCGCCGAAGATCCATATAGACTTCTTGTTAAGGTATTCCTTATTATCAAGAACGTCCTTGCATACGGGGCAGTTTGCACCCTGCTTTTCAAGTGCGGCAACAAGTGCGTTAGAAGCGTCGGTGTTCTTAGCGCCGTCGTTAACGGTAGCGAGGTATACTTCAGCCGCCGCCTTAACAGCCTCGTCTGCCTTGTCGGACGCGGCAATCTGCTTAACGTCGTCGATAAGACGGTCGCGGATAGCCTTCTGTCCTAAATACATACCGTAGCCGTGCTCGGCGTTGTCCTCAAACAGGGAGATAGCCCAAGCAGCTCCGTGCCCCACCGCATAC
>CAMFMO010000040.1:0-19413 GCA_945963595.1 uncultured Clostridia bacterium
GCAGTGCTTCTGCACAAATTTCCATATCCTTACCCTTTTTGGATTCGCTCTGTGCTATAATGGATGCGCTGAATGGCAACACCAATTTGCCGCAGAGCGTTGTTTGATCATGGACGGCCATCCGCTGGAATTGCCGCCCGTGTATTCCTGTTCACAAGGGACACCTATCGTTTTTACTGTTCCGCGTGACTTTTCCTGATTCAGTGAAAACGCACACGAAACGGCGCACTGCGTTCGCTGTCCGGTGCATCGCTGAATGATATGGACAGCGGCATAAAACCATCGGGTTCTTCGCTGTTTTCACATGGTTTGAAAATAACTGTGGGTTTTTGCCGTTTTTCCCGAATGTCGTTCCTGCCTGGAGGATCGCTCCCGGCGTTCCCGTCCCCGTTGGTGCGCGGATGCGTCACTTCGCCGGGGGACATATCCCATTCGGACGGTCATTCGATTTTCAAGGTTCAGGTGTTGTTACAAGAACAGTTTAGCGAAAAAATGCGCCCTTTCCCGTATATCCAAGAGGTCGGAAAAGAGCGCAAAACAGGGTGGATTTCCACGCTTAGAGACAGAAAGAAGGAGGGGTATGCCATGCAGGTAAAGCTCACCATACAGGAGCGGTTGAAGGATTTGCGTGTGGAACGAGGCCTGACGCTGGAACAGCTTGCGGAGCAGACCGGGCTTTCCAAGTCCGCCCTCGGCAAATATGAGGCAGACGATTTCAAGGACATCAGCCCATTCAGCATTGTCACGCTGGCGAAGTTCTACGGCGTGTCCACGGACTATCTGCTGGGCATGACAGAAACAAAAAATCACCCAGACACAGAGCTGGACGCTCTGCATTTGGGTGATGATGCCATCGAAGTATTGAGAACAGGCAAGTTCAATCACCGGCTGCTGTCGGAAATGCTGTGCCACAAAGATTTCCGGCGTATGATGCTGGACGCTGAGATTTATGTGGATAGGATCGCAGATATGCGGATCAACGATATGAACGCCATGCTGGAAGCGGTGCGGAAGATGGCCCTGATGAAGCAGGACGGGCAGGACGATCTTTCCTCCCGGACATTGGAGCTGGCCCAGGTGCGGGAGGATGACTATTTCGGTCATGTGCTTGCCGATGATCTGAAAGCGATCTTCCGTGACATTCGTGAGGAGCACAGCACCGACACCACAACGGCAGATACGCCCTCCATTGCGGAGGAAGTGCAGGCCCAGTTGCAGGATGCCATGAACTTTGAGGGCAGCGACGCCGAGAAACAGGCAAGGATCTACCTTGCGACATTCGGCATTGACTACGATGCCATTACCAAGGAGCAGTTTGTCAATATCATTGATGTTTTGAAGCTGTCCAAATATATGAAAAGCTCAACCAACCAACGCGGCAAGGCGAGGCCATACCAGCCGCATGGAAAAGGGAAACGGAAACGCAAATAGGCAGAAAAACACGCCATACTCAGCCTTTGAAGCTGAATATGGCGTGTTTTTTCGTTGACCAATCCTGTCTGACAGATGCTCATTTCGTGTTATTGGGCTAACACTGTTTTACGAACACCTGCCATTTGCCGGTGGCTTTTTGTTTTTGAAGGAGGTGGTAGGTTGCATGAAGAAAGAAACCAAGGAGACGCTGATGCCTTATGCGGACACTCTGCTGTCGCTACGGACGCTACTGTTATTCCTGCAAATACGCAAATTTGAAACGGGTTGCAGATCTAACGATTGGCGATTCCTGGGGCAGTGATCTGCCTGAGCATATCCAGAAAGAGGGACTCTCCCTTCTGCTGTGTCAGACGCAGAAAGGCAGGGAGTTGTTAGAAAAAATGCAGCTGAATTTACTCCCTGTGGATTTGCAGAAAGCAATCCAGGTGAACACACAGCTGCGAAAACCAACACCAATGCCCAAAATGCGTGGAATGTTTTTCGGGATACTAAAAAATAGTAGGTCGTTGCGCAAGGCCATGTTTGTTTCCAGTCCAAAGTTTGCCGTGAAGCAATATGTCAAAATAGCGTTGCTAAAATGCAAAATGCTGAAGGACGACGGATAAGGAAAACAAAATCCCGGATTCGGCCCAGTGTGAGGTGACCCCGAAAAGTTAGACAATATTTTGAAGTAAAAATTGTTCAAGCAGCCGAAAGGGCTTGTTGTCTGTGCATTGCTTAGGAGAGTGTGTCCTGTCTTGTACGACAGAATGCTATGTAAAATTATTCTCGATCTCCTCTTGTCCCCTACATACCGGATTTCTATGCCCATCACCGAAATCCATGTGCATTGGAACTATAATTCCTACTCCGTCTGCCCACGCTGTAAAGCCACTATGGAACGAGAGTACCAATCCTTCTGTGATCGTTGCGGTCAACGGCTTGATTGGTCAAAATATGAAAATGCAGAAGTGGTATATACTGGCTGGAATGGGCCAGCTGCAAATGAAGATGACAAACAAGAGTGTGGAAATCAATTCGCAGAACATTCTGATAAGTCGGTGTATTCGTCGTAGTTATACCAAATTTGGTACAAAACTGGCAAGCAATGCCTATGGCGCGCCATAGGCGAAAACCCCTCATTTCTGTGAAAGTGGAAATGAGGGGTTTCTGCTTGTTGAGGCGCTGCCCCAATTCTCTGTGGTATAAAAATGATGCAAATATTCCACTCAATATATGCCAGAAACAATTCCTGAAAGGATGTGACTTTAAGAACCTATAAAATGTAGGAGTATACCATCCGAAAGAGGGAAAACAAGACTTGATTTTTGGAGATATTCTGCTATCCCATTACGGCCCGTAGGTGATTGGAGGTCAGGGGCTTGCTCTTATCAATGTAGCCCATAGCAGCTTCTTCCGTGGGGAACAGTCGATGTGCTTTCACTTTGGTGGCTCCTTGACAGTCCGTGAATTTGAAGGTGATGATGTCGCCACAGATATAGGTGATTTTACCCTCCCGGATATAACGGCCACTTTCGATAAGATAGGCAATGTTGCCAACTCTATATTTTTGAATCATGTGTATCAGCTCCTTGGACTACACTATACCATAGAACAGCTTCCTGTTCAATTGACATATCGAACAAATATTCGCTATTGACATTGGCACAAAATATGCTTGGCAGAGAAAGACTAAATTTTCACGATTGGGTTGTTCGGAGAATCTTAATATGATATTCTATTAACAGATATAATTTGAAATCGGGTGCCGATAGAGGAAGGATAGTACATGACAAGAAAGCAGTTGTTTGAGTGGGTCAAAGAAGAATACGACACAGCCCCCGACTATCCCTGGCAAGACTGGAATGCTGTGCTGCGACACAAGGACAGTCGAAAGTGGTATGGCCTGGTAATGGAGATAGAGCGTTCCAAGCTGGGATTGCCTGGTGATGGTGTCGTTAATGCGTTGAATGTAAAATGTGATCCAAGAATTATCGGTTCATTATTGGGCCAGCCCGGATACTTCCGGGCTTACCACATGAATAAGGAGCAGTGGGTCACCATTTTGCTGGATGATACAGTGCCAGAAAATCAGGTTCAAGAATTGGTGAGGCTGAGTTACGAAATGACACGCCAGAAGCGTGGGAAAGCAGATAGTTAAAAGGCTTGATTTAGCCTGCCGCCATCCCATACCCCAGAATCACCCCACTCCCCAGTGAATACTGTTTCTGCCGGCACATATCCCTGGAATTCCCCTCTACGGTGTAAACCATCCCATTCTCCACCTTTTCCACAATGCCCACATGATCTGGCAGACCGTCCTGAGTTGCCCAGTCGAAGAAGATGAGCATTCCGGGCACCGGTTCGGTGGAGCTGTCCAGCCAGAGGCCGCGCTGCTGGAACCACTGCATTCCAAAAACACTGCCGGAGAATTTGGGGTAGGTGCCGCTGTCCAGGTAGCCGCATTGGTCGGCGCACCAGGAGACAAAGCAGGCGCACCATTCCACATGGTTGGTAAAGCCGTACCAGCTCCAATAGGGTTCGCCGCCTACGTTGCCGACCTGGGTCAGGGCCACATCCACGATGGCGTCCCCGCCCTCCGGGTTGTAGAACACCTTGCCTATGGGGTAGTACCGCAGCACATGGGGGACATACTGCTTGTCCCCGTAGCTGTTCCAGCCCATCTGCTCCGCCATTTTCATGGAGAACTCCACGGCGTTTGCACGGGAATACTCGCCGTATTTCTGCAAGGCCCAGGTAATGTAGCCGCTGCCAAAGTTGTAGCCTTGGAGTGCCAGCTGAATATGATCCAGATCAATGGGGCTTTCGGCTCCGGCTGTCTGCAAACAGTCCGCAAGATTCTGGATGCCTACTGAAATAGAATACTCCGGGTCCGTAATGCCTCCGGGGGTTCTGGGATACTGGGTGTTATACCCGCATTCGGAAGCCTGCATGGGGTCATTCCCTCTGCCGCCGGATTCCTGCATCATAACGGCTTGAATTAGCAGAACATAATCCGGGATGCCATGCTGCTTGGCATATTTGCGGATGACCGGCTCATAGGCTTCCACCTCCGCACTGAGGGGCAGGGTTTCCGTGGATTCGTCCTGGCTTCCGAAGATGGCGGCACCGCAGCCGATGAGGACAACAATAACGATCACCAGAACGGAAGCAACTCCACCGGCGGCAATGGCTGTGTATAGTGCCTTTGCCGCCTCTGCCGCAGACCTGGCCAACTTTGCTGCCAGCTCTGCGGCTTTCTTTGCGGCCACCACCGCCCTGCGCCCAGCGGTGGCGGCTGCGTGGCTGCTCTTTTGGACAGCTGTGATGGTGGCCGTTTGCGCTTCCTGAAAGGCTTTCTCTGCGGTGGAATCCACAATTCTTTCAGATGCCCATTCAGCGGTCTTAATGGGGACAGCGCCCTGTTTGGTACGAATCGGCAAATCGGATTTCTTTTTTATAGGAATCTGCCCTTTAGCTGCCGTTCCCTTGTCAAGCAAAACCGTGTTATGGAAACCATCTGCCTTTGCGGTGCCAACTGTAGAGCTTCTGGTTTGGTCCATTGGTTTGAAAACCGCCCGACTATCTGGCAACGGAATTGTGGAAGAATTTCTTTTGGATGCCTCCACCTGTTGAGAAAAGTGGGATCGCTCTATTTGCAGTTCATCCTGCTTTCGGGCTTGCTTCTGCCGGACAAGGTTCTGGACTGCGGCTTTTCGTGTAGCCTCCTGCTGTGCAGTCGAAGCGGGGGCAGAAACAGTCGTAGACTGCTCACGGGTGCGAATTGGCCTTTGGACAGTGCGAGGAGATAGAGCATCGGCGCTTTCCGGGGGATACGCCTGTGACTGCCGGATGATTCTTTCTACTGCTGCTTTCCATCCCGCTTCCTGCTGTGAAGAACTTGTGAGGTTTCTTCCTGCCTCTGTTGTATTTTCATGGCTTCGAGTACGAACCGGGTTAGTGTTACAAACCTCAGATGCTTCCTGTTGTGTCGTAGGACGGCTTCTGGAATATTCCGGTGTGTCTAATGTGGGAACAATGGGATTGTCTGCGGATGGCTGCTGGTGTTCCTCTGGAATATCCGATTCCGGCGAAACACCATATTTTTCATCTTCCGAATTTCTTTGGTGAAGCGAACGTATTTCCCGCACCGCAAGGGAGGCCCCATCCCGAACGGCATCCTCTGCCGTCCGGGAGATTTTTTCCTCCGCATAGCTGTTCGGGGACTCGGACTGCTCATTTTGCTTTTGTGCTGCCTGCTCCTGCCTTACTTTTACGAAGCTGCGCTGCATCTGCTGTTGGGCGGTGTTGAGAACGGGCTTTCCCTGATTTTGCCTTGTTTTGATTTCCGGCAATGGCGCAGCCTCCTATCAGGACTGACCGGCGAACCGCCCCTCACCGGGGCGGGTGGTCATAAGCTGGTAGAGCTTGGTATTTTTCGGAAAACGGTTGATGAAAGGAACGAGGGCACTGCCATACTTGATAAGGCCGGAACCGGCTTCCACATTGGTGATGTAGTTCATCTGTTCGTTGGAAATGTTCAGGAGTCTGCCCAGCTTTTCCCGGTCAGATGCCGCCTGATTCAGCATGACAATGAATTCGGAGTTGGAAAGCATGGTGCTGGCCTGAACAGAATCCAGCAAATATTCCACATTCTGGGTAATTGCTGTGGGAAAAGCATTGCGCTTTCGGAACTGCCGCCATGCGGAATTGAAGAAGGCGGCGGAGAACTCATTTTCAAAAACCACATGGAATTCGTCGATGAATACATGGGTCCGCTTGCCTTTCTTCCAGTTCAAGGTCACACGGTTCAGCATGGTGTCCGTAATGACCAGCAGTCCGGTGGGCTTCAGCTGCGCACCCAGGCCATGAATGTCAAATACCACCACCCGCTTGTCCAGGTCTACATTGCTCTGCTTCCCGAAAATATCCAGAGAGCCGGTGGTGTACAGCTCCAAAGACAATGCAATTTGCTTGGCCTCCGGCTCCGGCTGCTCCAGCAGGGTGTCCCGCAGGGTGCAGAGGGTGGGGACCGTTCCTGTATAGGTTGCATTTCGGTAAACCATCGTAATGCACCGGTCAATGATGGATTTGTGTTGGGGACCAACCCCTTTCTTGTCGATCTGCTCAATCAGGGACATGATGAACTCGGACTTGACTACAATGGGGTTGTTCTCCCCATAGCCGTCCACCATGTACATGGCGTTGAGCCGATCCCGCCCGCCTGCGGAAACATGGATCACGGACCCCATATCCCCCATGGCCTCCACCAAAGGGGCGTACTCCCCTTCGGGATCACATACCAGAATATCGTCCTCGGTGTTCAGCATCAGGAAAGTCATCAGTTCCTTGGCGGAGAAGGACTTTCCAGAACCGGGGACACCCAGCAGGAATGCGGACTGGTTCAGCAGATTCTCCTTGTTGCACATGATGAGGTTGTGGGAGATGGCGTTTTCTCCAAAATAGATACCGCCCTTGTCCATGATCTCCTGGACCTTAAAAGGCATGAACACCGCAAGGCTTTCCGTGGTCAGGGTGCGGAAGGCGTTGAGCTTCCGGGTGCCAATGGGCAGGACTGTGTTCAAGCCGTCCATCTGCTGATACTTGAGAATCGCCATCTGGCACATGCGCTTCCGGGCGGTAGAAAGAACGGCATCTGTATCCATATCCAGCTGTTCCTTGGTATCTGCGGTAATGACCATGGTCAGGATACCGAAGATCATCCGCTGGTCACGGGTGGTCAGATCATCCAAAAACTCCTTGCTTTCCTTTCGCTGCAATTCCATGTCATAGGGGACAACAGCGGAGAAATTGTTGTTGCTGTTCTGGCGGCGCTGCCAGTTGGTGATGTTTGTCTCCACACCGAGAAGTCGGTTTTCTACCTCCCGCACAGCCTCGTCTGTGGGAATGGGTACCATGTCAATGGAGAGCATCATGTCCCGGTTCAAGTCCGTCAACTCGGATACGAAATCATCCTGAATGTAGCTGGCGTAGTCCTTGAGGTACAGTACCCTGGCGTACCATTCCCCGATTTGGAGGAAGTCGCTGTGCCGTTCCATGGAATCCGGGCAGATGTAGTCCCGGAAGCTGTGACCCTTCCGGGCAGAGTCACGGAGAGAGAAGCGGAACTCATTTTCTTCTCCCCTGCGGTAGAAACGGTGGAGGATTTGCAGCCGTTCCATGGCATTCATGGGGCCGCAGGTGGAGCCAAGGGCGGCAAAGTGGGCAGAAAGATCCGCTTCCACACGGGCAAAGAAGCTCCGGGCGGCATCCACATCCTTTTTGCGGACGGAAACGGTCAAAAATTTCTCCTGGACAATGCCGTTGCCATTGGTGGCCTTGTCCAGAAGCATCTGGTTGTATTCCTCCCGATAGTCGTCCAGGCCATCCCACTGCATGGGCATGAGGATGGACTTTTCAAAGTTGATCTGGCTCATTTTATGGTTAAAGATGGTGATTTTAGTGGTAGCTCCGCAATCCAGACTGTTGATAAGGGCAGAGTAGCCCCGGAACATCTTCTCCTTGTCTGGCTCCGAGGCCACCTGATAATTGATGTCCGTAAAGCGGAAGGTTTTTGCGTACCGTCCACCGGTGAGGAAAATCCCGTCCTCCCAGATTTTCTGAATGGGGACCACGTCCTGGACACGCCGGGGAATGACATATTTCTCCCGGTCCTGTCGTACCAAAGTACGAATGGATTTCATCATTTCTTATACGCCTCCTTTTCGTGGTTAGAGATGGTGTTCTCCAACAATTTGTAGTAGAGATCATCCGGCTCAGAAATAAGCCGCTTTGGTTCCAGCAGCTCTGAACGAATCCAGGCCCAAGCCAGCTGTTCAGCGGTCATGCCGTGGTAGTTTATGAAACCCATAGCCGCAAAGGGTGCGGCTCCCAGAATACACATCCAGCTGACGGTTTCCGTACCCACATAGGGCTTTAGCAGAAAGTACAGCCCTACGGCAACCAGCATTGCCGCCAGCGAGAAGCCGCACTGCCGCATGGAGAGGCCAAAGAACAAGGATTCCCTGTAGGACTGAATCTCTTTGTTGATTTTTACTTCCAATGGTTTCCTCCTTATAATGAATTTGATGTTAAGTTTTCGTGCAAACTATTGATTTTTTCGTGCAAATAGCATATACTGATTGTACCAGCTAGAAAGGGGATGATCGTATGGCTGGAGCGACGACGAATATCAGTATTCGCATGGATTCTGATTTGAAAGCACAGGCCGATGCGCTTTTTGGAGAATTGGGCATGAACCTCAGCACTGCCTTCAACATCTTTGTGCGGCAGGCGTTGCGGGACGGTGGTATCCCGTTTGAAATTTCTCTGAATCAGCCCAACAAAGAGACGATTGCCGCAATGTTGGAAGCGGAAAGGATTGCAAAGGATCCGTCTGTTAAGGGATACACCGATTTGGACGAACTCTTTGCAGACCTGAAGGCATGAGAAAGACGAAGTATACGGTCAAGACCACGACCTTGTTCAAAAAGGATTTCAAGCTCGCTATAAAGCGTGGGCTGAATGTGGAATTGCTGGAAAATATCATCGCCCTGCTTGCCATGGGCGAGCCGTTGCCTGCAAAGAACAAAGACCACGCATTGACCGGCAATTGGGTGGGACACCGGGAATGCCATATTCTCCCGGACTGGCTGCTCATCTACCGTGTTGAAGATGATGTCCTTGTCCTGACGTTAGCCAGAACGGGAACGCACAGCGACCTATTCAATAAATGAGCGCAAGGAACGCCGTGTAGGAGGTATCCTCCTATGCGGCATTTTTTTACAGCCCCATCATCTCCCGCACGACCCTGTCTGCCATTTTCACAGAACCTACGAGAATGAGCATATTGAAAATCAGCTCTCCGATATAGCTCCACACCATCGTAGCAGCTGCCGCTCCGGCATCCACCACCGGGGGCGAGGATGCAAACGCGGAGAAAATCACGCAGGCCAGTACAATGACCGCTCCTTCCAGGCAGACGGAAGCGTAGCTTTTGAGAAAGCTCTTGCCAATGCTCTGGGTGGGTTCCCCGGCAAAGGTGGACAGCGGAATGGGGGCAATGGCTGTGTACATGTACATTTTGAAAAAGCGACCGTAGACGCTGAGGATCATCTGAAAAGACAGCACCCAGATGAACAGGCCGCCGATCAGCGTGACGGCCCACAACGGGATGGATTCAAAGAACCCGCAGTCCTCAATGGCCGAAACAATTTCAGACGGCAGCACAGCGGACTGGGGCTGTCCAAAGCCTGCTGCCTGCATGATGGTGGAGATCACCCCCTGCACAATGTCCAATAGTGCCAGCATCAAATCCATGCCGTAGGAGATTACACCTTTAGCAAGGGCAAATCGCACGAACAGCCGCAATGCGTGTTCCGGGCGTTTGACTTCCGTCAGGGAGCCACAGGTTTTCATCACACCGATCACAAAGAACAGCACCAGCAGGGCATAACCTATGGCCTGCAAGGCCCCGTGAATGCTGGACACCACATTCCAAAGGGTGCCGCCCTTGAAGCTGGTGGGGGACTGGGTAATGAGCTGCCAGATCTCACTGAGCTTGTCATTCCAGACATTCAGGGCTTTTTCCAGGTTTTGTACGACCCAGTTGTCTGACAATGGTTTTCACCTCCTATCCTGGGCAGGCCGTGTGGCCTGCCCTTTGTGGTTTCTTACGCAATGATCAGGTCCAGAATCTCCTTGGCGAAGGTGATGACGATACCACCGGCCAGAGTCAGGAATCCGTTGCTCCGCTGGGAGGGGTCATGGGACTGCAAGGAAAGGCCCACCTGGACAATGCCCCAGCCCAACAGAATGAGGCCCACGGCCCGAATCAGGCCGAAGATAAAGGTACTCAGATTGTTGACCACGGTCAGGGGATCGCCCGCGGCATAGGCGGGCATGGCCAGACCCAGGATCATGGCACCGGTGAGAACGGCGCAACTGTAGCGGCGGAAACCTTTGCGGACGGGTTCGGGCATGGGCAAGCGGTTAGAAGTCCGACGGGTGGTGGGATGAATGATGTTGTGGATAATGTTTTTCATAAGTTACCTCCTGATGTTTGTTAGAATTTTGATTTTGGTTATTTTCCTGCGCTTTCTTGCGCATGAAGTCATAGACTTCCTCCTCGGTAAGGACGACATAATCCCCAGTGTCGGTGTCCTCGGGAACAGCCTGTTTCAGCTTTTCCAGGTTGATGGAAACAGCGGCAACGCTCAACGGGTCTGTGCCGTGCTGGTAGGTCACAGCCTTTCCATCTGTGGTGAGGGCCACATTGGGGTGCTTGAGAATGTTGTATTTCAGATCCTTCACAGGGCGTTCGCCCCGAATAAAAAGAAGTGCGTAGCGGTTGTCCAGCATACGCACTTCATCCGGGGTCATCAGCTCCCGTCCGGCAGTCTGGAAGTTGGTGGTGTAGCTTCCGCTGCGGCCTTTGGATTGGCCGTAGGTGTTGGTGTCGATGGTCTGTTTTCCCAGCAACTTGGACACATACTCGTGGGTGGATTGCTCGTTGCCGCCTAAGTATAGGAAGGTATCGCAGTTGCCTACGATGCTTTCCCATTGCTTATCAAAGAGTGCTTTCAGCTGGGCCAGATTCTGGAGGATGATGCTGACGGAAATTTCCCGGCTTCGCATGGTGGCAAGAAGCTTATCGAAATCATCCGGCAGGGCCACGTTGGCAAACTCGTCCATGACAAAGTGGACATGGACCGGCAGCCGCCCGCCATGCTCAAAGTCCGCTTTTCGGTAGAGCTGCTGGAACAGCTGGGTGTAGAGCATTCCGACGATGAAGTTGTAGGAGCTGTCACTGTCGGGGATCACCGCAAAGACGGCGGTTTTCCGTTCTCCAATTTCTCCCAGCTCCATTTCATCCGTCTGGGTGATTCCCGCCAGAGAAGTCAGGTTGAACTTCTCCAAATGGGAGATCAGGGTGATCTGAATGGATTTCAGGGTCTTGCCGCTGCCGGAGTGGTAGCCTTTGTAGTATCGCACGGCGATATGCTCCGGGTTCTTCCGCTCCAACCGCTCGAACAGCTCATCCAGGGTGGAGGCATATTCCTCGTTGTCCTCTTTCACATCACCGGCTCGGATCATGTCCATGACCATGGGGAAGTTCTGCTCCTCCGGGGGTGCCTCATAGTGAAGATAGGAGATCAGGGCTTTTAAGAGCATAGCCGCCATATCTTCCCAGAAGTGGTCGGAGGATTTGCTGTCCTTGGGGGTGGTGTTCTTCATAATGTTGGTGGCGAGCCGCTGAATGTCATCATCATCCCGGAGATACACAAAGGGATTGTAGCAATGGCTCCGTTCCGGGTTGATTAAATCCAGGACCTTGATGACATAACCTTTTTCCTCCAACAAATGGCCGGTGTCCCGCAAAAGTTCTCCCTTGGGGTCCAGGATCACAAAGGAAGTGTTGGCCTGCATGATATTCGGCTTCGCGTAAAAGCGAGTCTTGCCGGCACCGGAACCGCCGCAAATCAGGACATTCAAGTTCCGGCGGTGCTTCCTGCCGTCCAGGCCCAACGCCACCTGCTGGGTCAGCAGCTTATTGGTGTTCCCGTTCTGTTGGTAGCGCTTGGCAATGGATAGAGGATTCCCCCACCGGGCAGAACCCTGTTCCTCCCGCCGCCTGTAGACACGCTCGTTGGAAACGTAGATGCCAATGCCCAGGCCATAGAGCATGAGGAAGATCAGCAGTGTTTTGAGGCTCTTGTCACACCAGACGATATGAAAGGGATTTTCCAGTGCTGTACCGAAGCCCTTCAACAGCGTACCCAAACCACCTTCCAATAGAGGAGCGGCCAGCAAGGCCAGCCAGACAACGGGGACAATACCGCAGACATAGAGAACGCAATTTTGCCAGGACAGCTTATCGTTCACGGTCAAACTTCCTTTTTGGCTTTTTCTCCGGGGCATCAATGACCTTCATGAGCAGGGCATTGATGTCCTCCGTGGGTTTGCCGTCCCGGATCAGGTCATTGCGGAAAGCGTTAAGGCCATTGACCATGAGCCGCTGCTCATAGTCGCTGACCTGGATCAAATGCTGTACTTCTGCCATGCGCACCTCCTTTACCGGGCATCGTCCCGCTGTCGGCTGCCGTGGCTTTTGGCATCCAGGAAGCGGAACATATCAGCGGAGATCTGATTGGCGGCGGTGCGGATGGATTTCAGCTCCTCCCGCAGCTGCTTCGGCTCCATCTCCGTATACTTCTGGGGAAGTTGGGTTACGGCAAGACTGTTCCCGTCAATGCCGTTGCGCTGGCAGAGCATGTTGCCGACACACTGGGCGAGAAATATATTGTTTTCCCGGCTGTAGTTTCCGGTATCCAGATAAGCGTGGGCAAGCTCCTGGGCCACACCCCGGAATACGTCCTCCATGGACTGGCCCCGCCGAACAAAGACGGTTTTCTCCTGGGGACTGTAGAGGGCACTTTGCCCATCCGGCAGCTCGTCCCGGAAGTCCACTTTGCAGGGGGCGTAGCGCACCATAGCGTTGAGAAGCAGCCGGGTGTCCTGGCTGACAGCAGGCTGCTTTGTGGGGGTCAACGTGGTCTGGGAAATATCAAAGACACGCTTGATATGGATGTTGACACCTTTGGAACCATCCTTTCGAGTGTAGGAATTTCCTGGTTCCATGAGAAGAATGCCGGATTCTCCCTTTCGGATATAGCCGCCCCGGCCACGCCAGAAATTGGCATCTCCCAGATCGGTGGCCTCCGGTTTCTGGGCGGCAACCAACAAGGCATTGCTGACGGAATACCGCTCGAATTTGGACTGCACATCCAGGTAGGTCTGGAAAGCCTTTCCGTTTGTACCCATCTTTTTCAGAGTGTCATCTACCATGGCATAGGCAGCTTCCCGGTCCTGCTGCTTGCGGCTGGCCCATTCCTCCTTGTCAAAAATTTCGTTCATTTCATCGTTCCTTTCCTTTCGCAATTTTTTCCACCGCCTTTTCGGCAATGGTATTCTGGGGCTGGCTTGCAGCCCGTTCCTGCCGAATGATTTTCATCGCCTCACGGACTGAGGGACGGTCAGAAGACATTTCTGCGGCCCATCTGCTCTGCAATGTACTCTCGGACGGACGTTCGGCCTCGGTCCGTCCGGTCAGAGGGTTTTCCTCCACAATGTGTTTCTCCGGGTCCTCACCAAACAGCTCCTTCACGAAATCATCGTTATGGGGCTTGTCAGAACCGGAGCGCACATCCGCATCATCCTCGGTGCGGGCCTTATCCTGCTCCTTGACTAGTTCTGTTTTGAGAGACGCCAAATCCACAGTGACAAGACCGAACCGGGTAAAAATGCGGTTGACCTTGGCGGCGTCCTCTGCCCGCACCATAATGTCCGTAATGCCGTCGGAGGCGTTCTTGTCTTTGAGGACACAATAAAGAACACCGTACTTCTTGGCCTCCTCACAGAATTTCTGAAGGTCCCCATCCTTGACGGCGAACACCTTCAGCTCCTTGCCGGAGCGGAGCATATTGGTCAGACGGATTTTGCCTTTGGTTTTCTTCTGGTCTTTCAAAATGGCGTAAATCATAATCGCCAGCTGCTTGGCGGCGGAGCCGGACAATTTTGCCGCAACCTCAACGCCGTTCAAGCTCAGACGGACGACCTGATCTGCCGCCTCGCCGGAATAGCTCATGCTGTTCTTCCTCCTTTCTTTCAATTTCCTGTTCCTGCTGCAATTGCTCCAGATTCCGCTCCATCAGAGCGGAACGGGCTTCAATTCCGTCACATAATTTCACCTCCTGACGCAATGCTTTTATCTCAGAGGATACCTCTTTGATACGAGATTTAAGGCTTTCCACCGCGGGGGCATCCTCCCTGCGGGTGGCTGCCCGAAGCTGGCTGCGGAGTGCGTTATGCTCCTGTTCCAGCTCGGAAATTCTGTCTGTGGATTTTTCCTTGTGGGATTCCAGTTCGGCGGCGGTGCCGTATTCGTGCTTGGCAAGGAAGCGGGTTTCCGCATCCAGCTTATCCAGAAGGATCAGGTCCTGCCGCATAGAAAAAGGCACCCGTTTCACGGATGCCGGATGCCTTTGGATGATGCGCAGCTCATAGCAGTAGCGCAGATACAGGGCGTGAATGCCCTTGGCTTTGGGATAAGGAATAAAGGGGTTGCGCTGCTTTGCCATCCGGTCTGCCTCCGGGAATGGGGTCTGCCGTCGTACATTGTCGTAAACCCGGTCCAGGATTTCGGTCAGAGAATACCCAGGCCCCAGCCGGTGGAAACGAAAGTAGCCTTTCGCACCGGGTGGCTTTAACGCCGGATATTTGAGGGGCTGCCCATCCGGGGTACGGGTTTTGAAGATGTAGCCCATGGCCTGCATGGCTTCCTGAAAATTCCGCTGGGTGGTGGAGGCCAGAATGGCACGGTCAATGTCGGAGCGGATGACACTGCGCAGGGTGGGCTTGTCTTGCTGCTCAGCTTTCCATTCGCCGTAATGTTTGCCTCGACCTTTGGGATTACGGATAACAGACAGGTTGTATTCCCGGCAAAGTGCATCGGATACCCGCTGCATTTCTTTGTAATCCTGTTTCGTGCGGTGGTACTTGATACCATCCACAAAGGAAACGGTGTTCACAACAAAGTGGGAATGTAGATGGTTGGCGCGGTCTAGGTGGGTGGCAACAAGTACCTGATAGCGGTCTCCCCACAGCCGTTGTGCCAGCTTGACCCCAATCTCATGGGCAAGCTCCGGGGTAGCTTCTCCCGGGGCAAAGGATTGGTAGCCGTGGTAGGCAAGCGTTCCGCCTTCCTTGCCAAAGCGTCGCTTGACCATGAGCATTTCTTCCCCTGCGGTATCCGGGTGGCAGTTGACACCCGAAACAAAGCGGAGCATGACGGGCTGTTCTTCATCTCCGCTTTCCTTGACGGTTTTCCGTTGCTGCATCGCGTAATTGATAACGTCCGACAAATCTCGCTCACAGCCAGGGGATGTAGCCGGATTGGCTACGGATGGGTTTGTTGTTTTCTCTGGATTTTCGGCATAGTCGATGATTTTTCCCAGGCGGCCCCCTACACGCCAGATCGATGTTGTAGCCAATTTGAATCACCGTCCTGCCTGTCGAGGAAGCAGCACTGCGGCCTGAATTTTCTGAACCGCTTCCCGAAATTCTTGGACGGCTTCATCGTAGTGCCTTGTATCGATGGCACCCAGCGCATGGGCTTTTAGCGTAATCTGATTCAGATTATTACCGATGCGGTAGAGCTGCTGCATCATAGAAAAGTAATCCGGTGGGGGTGCGTCCTGCGGAACAACGCCGGAAATAAGCTGTCGCAGATAGGCTTCACGGGATAGCTTGGAGCCATTCACCAGCCGGTTCAAATGTACCATTTCCGCTTGTGTTAGCCGGACCTTAATTTCATAGTTTCTATTGTTCATTTCACTCCTTATAGACAGAGGGTTTCAGGGATACGCCCTGACAAGCTGCCTTTTGGGGACAAAAGGCGATGCTTGCGAGAACAATACCATACCTTCTATCTCCTATTATTTCTTGTGACCGGGCCGAAGAAACAGCCATGCCTCCCGTCGGGCCTGCATACATTCATCGTAACGGGACTGGTACAGTTTTTCTTTCAGCCATCGTTTTTCCTCCGGAGAAATAGGGGCCGTCCTGGGCTTGCCGCAGCCGCAGGATGCTGTGGATTTTATGTTCAAATGGGCATCACCTCCGCTCCTCCGTAGGATTCATCGCTCCCGATTTTGAGGCTTATAAGGCACAGATTCAATACCGTCTCTTGAACGGAAGAACCGTTCCGGGAGACGGTATTTTTCCAGATACCGCTTCTGCTGCTCCGAGGAAAGGCTGCCGAAGGATTCTCCGCTGCAATCGCAGATGAAGAAAGTACCGGCAATAATATCCGCAATATCTCTGGTATTCGCATCCCGGATGGCCCGGTTCAGGGGCAGACCGTTGATTTTTCCTTCCTCGTTGCAGACGATACAGACCTGTTCCTCGAAAGGGTAATAGGCTTCAATGTCGCCGCCTACTGTTCGCTGCATGGCATCCAAGGTAGTGCCGACTTCTGCGATCCGGGCCAGCTTTCCTGGCTCCACCAGGACTACATGGATGGTATTTGGGGTGACAATGGCGTTGGTGGCAAGCTCCGGCTGAAAAGGGATCTCCTTGAAGCAAATGCTGTCACAGAAATAAAAGCCCGGTGTGATGCTGGCGGCATCCTCCACCTCCACAACATCCGAAACGGACAGGCTGTGACCCTGAAAGTCCTCCGGTCTGCCGGATTGAAAGAGGACAAACACATCCTCCAGATTCCGGCATTTCACATTCCCGGAATAGACCTTATCGTATGCGGCGCAATCCGGCTCTGCGGATCGCAGCACCTTGCGCACAGCATCCAGACCCCTGAATTTGAGCCGCTGGGTGTCCCGATCCTGGTTGATCTGATAGATATTGATTTTCAACGACTGTATTCCTCCTTTTGCTTCAAGCCGACCCTGATTTTCAGCTGGTCATTAACATCCTTGCCCCACCTGGGCGGCTCGTCCCAGATTTCATACCGGTCCCGCAGACCGCCCACGATTCCGGCTGCCGCACCTCGACCAATGGCATCGTTGTCCAGATGGAGCCGCAGAACCTGGATCTCCGGGTGATCTGCCAGATACCGGGACAGTGCCGCCGGCACCACGTTCTCCCGCTTGGTGACAAACACGCCTGCAAGAGACAGCAAGTGATCCTCACGCCAATTCCGGCCCTCGAACAATTCCAGGGTGGCGTAGCTTAGTGCGTCAATGGCAGATTCAAAGACATGGACGGTCTGGCTATTTCCGGAAATGGAGAAGGAATAGTGCTTATCACTGCCAGATAACTCCCCCTTGTAGTCCCCAACGGTTCCCCGAACATTGCCGTAGCGGGGAACACCTTCCTTGTCATAGCCCAGGAACACGGCACTGTGGTATTTCCGGGATTCAAAGAGAAGGTCGTTTTCCATGCAGAAGCGGATAATAACATCATGGATGCCCCGGCTTTTGAGATAATGAACTACAGCATCCGCATTGCCGTTCCGTTCCGGGAGCAGCAGCTTTTTTGACTCTACCTTGGGAGCCGGTGCGGGGATCGTCTTAGGCAAGGGCGCACCGTGAAGGATTTCCATGGCCTCCAAAAAGGAACAGCCCCTGACCTTTACAAGATAGTCAAGGGCTGTTTTGCCGCCAATTTGTCGGGAGAACCAGTGCCATTTCCCGTTGCTGATTTTGAGAGAATCGTGTTCTTTGGTGCAGTAGGTATCGCCGGATACCTTTACCAGCTGATCCGGCTCGTAAATTTGGAGGTATGTCAGCAAGTCCAGCTGTTTGGCCTGCTGAATGTCCTCCGGGGTGAAGTAGGCCATAGGCTATCGCTCCTCCCGGTGGGACTTGGCTTTCGCCGCCTGAATGACCGTATTCGCGCGATCTTCGACAACAGACCAGAGTTCTTCCATGTGGGCACTTTTACACTTCTCCCATGTTTGGAAAACATCTTCCAAAGGACAGGGAGACTTCAGAAGTGCTTGACACTGCTTGTCGGTCAAATCGTTATACTCCAGAGACAGCAGAATGTCCTCTCTGGTGGTGTACGCATAAGCACAGTCCAGAATTTCTTCCGGGGGCAGCGTCAGAAGGTGTTGCCGATAGCGTTCCTGCTCGGAAAACATCTTTTGGTAGAGCAGGGTGTTCAGTTCTTGATTGGTGATAAAATCAACTTCCTTTCTTTTTGGGTACAGAAAAGCACCCGCTGTGTGTAGCAGGTGCTTTTCGTGTGGTTCGTTTACTTGTAGAGCTTCAATAGGAGCGCGTTCACATCCTCGGTGGGCAGCCCCTTGGCAATGAGGGCATTACGGAATTGAATGAGGGCGTACTTTGCAAGGTGCAACTCGGAATTGTTCAAGGTTACATAACGCATATTCTTCTTTGCAAACAGCATCATGGACAGCTCCTTTGCTTTTTTCTTCCATTATACTGCATACCAACCCAGGTGACAACTGTGCGAAGTGTTTACCGGTCCCACCCACGGGATTCCCGCTGGGGCTGGATTTCGCCCTCGTCTGGTAGCCCGTCTACGATCTCATTTTCCCGTTTGTCCATGTTCAGCAGAATATTCAGCTGATCCAGCCGGGCAGATTTTTCTTTCAGCTCCTCCTCTCTGGGAAAGGGCTTTTCTACCTCCTGCTTGGCAATCTCCACCTGAATTTCCAGATTTTTCAGCTTCTCCTTGTAGTCCAGCTGTCGCATGGGCATGCTTTCCAGCAGGTTATCCATACGCTGAATGTTGCCGAACACATCCGTTCCAAGACCGACTTTGTAGGTCAGCGTACCCTGCATAGAAATTTTGAACAGCTTTTCAAAACCGTCAAAGCAGAGTGTCAGCTTAAATCCTCGGTAAGAACCAAGGGGGACCGGGTCGGCACTGGTCAGGGCATTGCAGGCTTCCAAGAGTGCGGTGCCGGCAGCTTTCTTTTCGGTGTAGGTCTGCCCGCCTATCACCATGGGGCAGAATCCATCCGCATTTGGCTGGGTTTTGTCTTTCAGCAGGGCCATGTCCACTTCCAGACCGTCGATCCACTGGTGCATGGAAGCGATCTCCTTGGGGAATTTCCGAATAAGCTGATCTTCCAAGGCATACCGCTGGCTCATATGGTTCGAGCGCAGGAGTTTCAGCTTCTGCACCTCAATATCCAGGTCCATTTTCTCCTTGATGTGGGGATTGCCGGAACACAGGGCCTTGATTTCCGCGTAGCTCAAAGCGGTTTCATCAATGTCCTCCGCACTGCGTACCGGGGATTTGGAGGTCATGATCTGACCGATGAACTTCTGCTTCCCCTCCACCAGCTGATACAGGTAGCTGTCAAAGGTATTTTCTGTCACATAGGTGTAGATGTCTACCTTGGGATTCTCATTGCCCTGACGGATAATACGCCCCTCCCGCTGCTGCAAATCCGAGGGCCGCCAGGATAGCGATAGGTAAGGTCTGAGCGGTGCGCCAGCACCGCTTTCC
>CAMFMO010000041.1:0-19002 GCA_945963595.1 uncultured Clostridia bacterium
TTTCTGTTTCCAGAGAGGATCTGCTTGTTTTCTTAGGGGTTATTTAACAGCCCCAAGGAGGAACTTATGCGTCTGAGCATCTACCACACCAACGACATCCACGCCAATTTTTCCTTTCTGGGCCGGGTCTGCGCCTATCTTGAGGAATACCGGGCAGAATCGGACCTCTATCTGGACAGCGGGGACTTTCTGGACCTGAAAAGCCTTGTGGTGCAGGCTGACCGGGGTGGAAGTGCTCTGGCACTGGCGAAATTTTGCCGTATGGACGCCATGGCCCTGGGCAACAACGAGATCGATCTGGGCAGTGAGGACCTTGAAAAGCTGACATTTTTCCCTCTGCTCTGTGCCAACATCTGCCGTAACGATGGAAGCCCCGTCCCCGGTCTGAAAAGTCATGCCATTCTGGAACGGCTGGGCAAGAAATTTCTCATCATTGGCCTAGCCCCTTACTACGGAGTCGGGATGGTGGAAAACAAATACAACGTATTTTTCGAAATGGGGAATCTGCACACCTTAGACCCGGTCCCGGCAGTAACGCAGATTCTGTGCGAAAATCGCGGGAAATACGACTTTTCCATTCTCCTGTCCCACAGCGGCCATGCGGTGGATCAAGAGCTGGCCAAGCGCCTGCCCCCTGTGGACCTGTGGCTGGAAGGGCACTCTCACAGCGTTGTCACGGAAAAGTGCTGCTCCCAGTCCGGCATGGGGGAATTCCTGGGCCAGGTGACGTTGGACGTACAGGAGCAGGGCATCGAAATTCTGGATTCCGTGCAAATCAAGCTTCCGGCTCAGGAAAGCGCCGAATTTATGTACCGGCTGGAGCAGGCCCAAGCCAGCGCCGAAGCCATTCTCTCTCAGGAGCTTCCCGTGCTGCGGGAACTGGACTTTAACCCCTTCCGGGAAAGCGAGTTTACCAATTTCATCTGTGACTGCCTGAAAGCGGAATTTGGCTGTGACCTGGCACTGATGCACAGCGGCATTGCAGAAGGGTCTCTGCGAAGGCCGGTGTCCCGAAGGAGCCTGCTGGAGCTTCTGCCCTCCAAGCTGAACCCAACAATCTATTCCCTGCCCGGTGAAAAGCTGCTGGAGGCGGCAAAGCTCTCTCTGGATGAAACCCACATCCGACAACCCGGGAAGGGCGCCGGCTTCCGGGGCACCGTGCTGGGCTGCCTGGGCTACAGCAGCAATGTGGAGATACATCGAGCACCCTTCACCATGCTTGTTGACGGGCAGTCGGTGGAGCCGGGCAGGGTCTACACCATCGTCACCGATGACTACCTGCAGCGGGGCACAGGCTACCCCAGCCTGACAGCGCCCGATCAGGACGCCAAATTCGACAAGCGGTTCATCCGGGATCTGGTGCAGGAATACCTGACGGTGGAACCGGTGTTCCGGTCTGCGGCGAAGCGCAGGGAAACATAACGGGAAAGCTTTTGGAGCGTCTCTTACCGGATTTCTCCGATTTTGAACATTTTTATCATTTGCTCCTATCAAAAAACGCCGCAGGCTTTCGGGCCTGCGGCGCAAAACGTATGGTTTTTTAATTACAGCAGAGTGGAGAAGTGCTTGATGGTGCGGACCATCTGAGAAACGTAGGAGTTCTCATTGTCGTACCAGGACACAACCTGCACCTGGGTCTTGCCGCCCTCCAGGGGGCAAACCATGGTCTGAGTAGCGTCGAACAGGGAGCCGAAGCGCATGCCGATGACATCGGAGGAAACGATCTCGTCCTCGTTGTAGCCAAAGGACTCAGTAGCAGCAGCCTTCATAGCAGCGTTGATCTCTTCCTTGGTGACGGACTTGTTCACAACGGCGTTCAGGATGGTGGTGGAGCCGGTGGGGGTGGGAACACGCTGTGCAGCGCCGATCAGCTTGCCGTTCAGCTCGGGGATAACCAGGCCAATGGCCTTAGCAGCACCGGTGGAGTTGGGGACGATGTTGCAAGCGCCGGCACGGGAACGACGCAGGTCGCCCTTTCTCTGGGGACCGTCCAGGATCATCTGGTCGCCGGTGTAGGCGTGGATGGTGCACATAATGCCGGACTCGATGCCAGCCAGGTCGTTCAGAGCCTTGGCCATGGGAGCCAGGCAGTTGGTGGTGCAGGAAGCAGCGGAGATGATGTTGTCTTCCTTGGTCAGGGTGTTGTGGTTGACGTTATATACGATGGTGGGCAGGTCGTTGCCGGCAGGAGCGGAGATAACGACCTTCTTGGCGCCGGCATCGATATGAGCCTGAGCCTTGGCCTTGGAGGTGTAGAAACCGGTGCACTCCAGAACGACGTCAACACCCAGCTCGCCCCAGGGCAGCTCGGCAGCGTTGGCCTTGGCGTAGATGGTGATCTTCTTGCCGTCGACAACAATGTTGTCCTCACCGGCCTCGACAGTGTGGGTGCCGAAGGGCTTTGCATAAGCGCCCTGCGTGGAATCGTACTTCAGCAGATGAGCCAGCATCTTGGGAGAGGTCAGGTCGTTGATGGCGACAACCTCGAAGCCCTCAGCGCCGAACATCTGACGGAAAGCCAGACGGCCGATACGGCCAAAACCATTGATAGCAACTTTAACAGACATGGGATTTTCCTCCATTTCATATTACTGCTTCCGCAGTCTTATCATACTGTCAGCACGGACCTTTATCGATACGCCCGTACGGATTTTATTATACTATAACCCCCAGTTAATGTAAACTGGAAATTCTGTCAAAACCCGTAGAATTTTTCTGCAAGTTTTTGTGCAAAATCCGGCTTACTGGTAGCTCACCGGGGAATTTACAGGAGCAATGGCCATGTAGGTATTGCCGACGCCCAGCTCCAGAGGCTCTCCATCCATGGTCTTGAACCAGAAGGGGCTCTCGGCATCATCTGCGCCCCAGGTGATGGGGATGATCTTGCCGCCGTTGGCATAGTAGCCCTGGCCGCCGGCCTCAAAATTGGCGGTGTAATAAATGCCGTCGGTGGAGATGTCGGCCAGCATGACGATCACATTGGTAAAGGTCTCAGGGTCCTGGGTGTCACCCAGCACCATAGCATGATCATACTGGTTGTAGACGTACTTTCCGAGGGAGGAATCATAGACCATGGAGGTATCCTTCCGGTTGCCGCCATAGGTAAAGGTCACGCTAACGGTTTCGGCGTTCTCGCCGTCAGCCGGGGTGCCATTCTCCCGGAAGCGGAGATTATAGTCCTTGTCCGCAGGCTGGGTGGTGCGGAAGCCCTTCTCCTGGGCCAGGGCCTCCAGCTGATCGCCCCGGGCGAACAGGCAGTGCTCCCAGCCGGATTCGTTGGGGAAAACATAGGCTCTGTCCGTATTCCGGAAGGAATAGCCGCTGTCCTTCTGCGTATCGATGTTGAACCGGTCAACGCCGGTCTTCTTGGCATTGTTCAGCACCTGTTCGGAGCCGCCGGCATCAAAAAGGACCGCATCGTAATGCTTGACAATCTCATTGAACATCAGCCGCACGGACCGGACGGAGCCGATGGCCTCGGACTGGCTGGGATCCGTAAACAGGGCCAAATCCCGGATGATGGAGCCATTGACCCACATCTCCATGAGGATATCGGCATTCATAGTGCCGTAGTGGGGCAGCGCACCCCGGATATTGCTGATGGACACAGCATAGACACGGCCCGTGAAGGGCTCATCCAGAGTCTTGCCGTTCAGGGGATTGGTGTAGACAGGCGCGGGCTCCGTGGTGGGCTCCTCCGTGGTTGGAGCTTCGGTCGCGGGGGCCTCGGTGGTTTCCGTGGCAGCAGTGGAGGCCTGGGTGGCGGCAGGGGTGGATGCACCGCCGCAGCCGCACAGCAGCAGGCTCAGAGTCAGCAATAGACAGATGATTTTTTTCATTGTGTCGTACCTCTTCTTATTATAATTATACAAACCGGACGGCTCAGCTTTCGCTGCTCTGTTCGAGGATGTCGTCCATGGTTTTACCGATGGTATAATAGAATACATTGTCCCGGGCGGGCTGCAAATCCAGCAGCTGGCCCCGCTTGGAGTAGACATTGTAGCAGCCGTAGAGGATGGGAATCACGCTGCCGTCCTCCGCCACCATCTGGCACAGGTTGTAGAAGGTGCCGGCATTGGACAGGGCCTCCTTGGTCATGCTCAAAAGGGTGTCGTTATTCAGCACGTTGTTGGTCAGGGTGCCGTAGCCCTTGAAGAACTCGGAAAGGTCCGAATTGGGGGGCAGCTTGGTCTGACCCAGGTAGAGGTCATAGGTTCCCGCCCGCAGAATCTGCTGGTAGGTGATGCCTCCGCCGGAGCCGCCATATTCCAGCACGCCGCAGGGGATACCCAGCTCCGTCAGATGGGCGGCAATGTCCCGGGCAGTCCGCAGCCGGGCGGAATCGTCCGCATTGACCAGCAGCCGCAGCTTTTTGACCTCCTGGGTCTTTTCATCCCGGGGATACTGGAAATTGCCCAGCAAATCCAGGAATTTCATAGGATCGTAGCCGTAGTTAGAGGCCAGCGTAGGGTAGTAATAGGGAGAGCCCGGCGAGGTAATCAGCGTCGCAGGCTGGGCCATGCCCCGGTAGTTCTCCTCATTCAATGTCTCCCGGTCAATGGCATAGGTCAGTGCCTTGCGCAGAACATCGGAATTCTTGAACCAGTCGCTGTAGAGCAGGTTGCAGCTGAGATAAAGCAGCACGCCATTTTCCACTTCCCACAGCTCATAGTCGCAGCGGTACTCGCCGAAGGAATCCAGCATGGGGTCCGCAACGGCCAGGTTCAGCTCGCCGAACTCGAATTCATCCCGCAGCTGGGACTGGCTTGTGGCCTCCATCAGGGTAATGGTATTGGCCCGGACGGACAGCGTTGCGTCGCACCACCAGGATTCCACCTTGCGCATCTCGGCCCCCTCATCGTTCTGGTAGAAGGCATAGGGGCCTGTACCAACCGGGTGCTCGGCCCCCACCTCACTGGCTTTCAGAATGGGGATATCCAGCAGCAGGGGCAGGTTCTGATAGGAGGTGTCCAGGTAGAACATGACGCCCTGGCCGTCGTCGTGGAGCTTGATCTCCGCAATGTGCGTGAAGCGCCCTTTATAGAAATCACTCTGCTGAGCGGCCTGATAGGAGGCCAGAACATCGTTGGCCGTCACCCGGGTTCCGTCGGAGAACCGGGCGTTATCATCCACATAAAATGTATAGATGGTTCTCTGGGAATTGACCCGATACCGGGAGCAGAGAATGGGCGTGGTTTCGTTATCGCTATTGTAGGCAAACAGGCCCTGATACATCAGGGAGAACAGCACCCGGTTGGAAAAGTTCATGCCGATAATGGGGTTCATGGAACGGTTGGGATAATAGGCCAGAATCATAGTCTGATCCGCCAGGGTATCCTCCTCCGTAGGGTCCGGGTCATCCTCCATAAGGATGGCATCCCCCGTGGGCACATAGGTGCTGTCCTTTTCCGAGGCGCAGCCGGAAATAAGTGCCGTCAGCGTGGCAAACACCAGCAAAAGTGCAAGCAGCCGTTTCATTTTGTCCCTCCTTTGCACACGATCACAGCCCCCTGGCTGCCCCGGTGACCCTGCGTCACCCGGTGGGACCAGAATCGGTCACTTTCGCAGACCGTGCAGGCCGTGCTGACCTCCACCTGGCGGACACCTGCCTGCTGAAGCACCCAGGCATTGACCGCTTTCAGGTCCACCAGGTATTTTTCCCCCTGGGTGCGGATGAAGGGATCCATTTCCTTGCCATAGGCCGCCCGCAGCGCCTGCGGGACATCGGCATGGGTTTCAAAATGGCAGAAGCCGATGTTGGGGCCTACGGCGGCCCGGATATCCTCCGGGCGGCTGCCGTAGTATTTCGCCATGGCCTCCACCATCCGCGCGCCAACACCGGAAACCGTCCCTCGCCACCCGGCGTGGGCCGCACCCACGGCACCTGTCACGGGGTCATAGGCCAGAATGGGCGTGCAGTCCGCGGAGAATACCACCAGGGCCAGCCCCGGCACATCCGTCACCAGCGCATCGCAGTCCGGCAGCCGCGGCGCAAAGAGCCCCGCCCCTCGGTCCTTCTCCTCTGCCCGGTAGACAATATCCGAGTGGACCTGCCGGGCAAGCACCGCATTCCCCGGGTCAAAGCCCAGGGCTTGTCCCAGAATTTCGTAGTTTTTCACCACGTTTTCCGGGTCATCTCCCCGGGTGGGGGCCAGATTCAGGGAGCTGAGATAGTCCGTGCTGACTCCGCCGAAGCGGGTGGTGAAGGCATGGGGCACAGAAATTCCCTCCGCCGCCAGATATTCCAGACTTCCCTTATGAATCGTTTGTATCATTCTGTTTCTCCTGAAGGTTTACTGCTGCATCTCCGCTTCCTTGTCCTTCTGCATGCAGCACTTTTTATACTTCTTGCCGCTGCCGCAGGGGCAGGGGTCATTGGGGCCTACCTTCTTGGCGGCGGTGCGGACGGGGGCTTTTTTCACGATGCTGCCATCGTCGGCGCCGGCAGCGCCGGTCTCCTTGGCCACCTTCTCCCGCTTGACCTCCTGCTGAGGCTGAATGCGCACCAGGAACATCCGGCGGACGGTCTCCTCCTTGATGGACTGGATCATGGACTCGAACATCTGGTAGCCCTCTTCCTTATAGGCAATGACAGGGTCATGCTGGCCATAGGCCCGCAGACCAATGCCTTGCTTCAGGTCGTCCATAGCGTCGATGTTGTCCATCCAGTATTCGTCCACCACCCGCAGCATGACCACCCGCTCCAGCTCCCGCATGAGCTTGTCACCATAGGCGGCTTCCTTGGCCTGGTAGGTGTTCAGGGCGATGTCGTAAACAGTATCCGTGAGCTTCTGGGCATCCATGCCCTCCAGCTCGGTCTTGCGGCTCTGGAGCGTGCCCTTGACGAAGTAAATACCCTCCAGCTGAACGGACAGCTCCTTCAGAGCCTCCTCATTGGCAATGCCGCCGTGCTGGCTCAGGGCAGAGGAAACCGTGGTTTCCAGGACGGAGCGCAGCATGGTCAGGATATTCTCCTGCAGGTCCTCACCGTCCAGCACCTTCTGGCGCTGGGCATAGATGACCTCACGCTGGGTATTCATCACGTCGTCATATTCCAGGACGCTCTTTCTGGCCTTGAAGTTCCGGCTTTCCACGTTCTTCTGGGCATTCTCCACAGCACCGGAGAGGATCTTCGCATCAATAGGGGTGTCCTCGTCCAGGCCCAGAGAATCCATCATGCCCATGATCCGGTCAGAGGAGAACAGGCGCATCAGGTCATCCTGGAGGCTCAGGTAGAACCGGCTCTCGCCGGGGTCTCCCTGACGGCCGGAACGGCCCCGCAGCTGATTGTCAATCCGGCGGGACTCATGGCGCTCGGTGCCGATGATGAACAGGCCGCCGGCTGCACGGACCTTCTCGGCCTCTTCCTTAATATGGCCCTTGTATTGCTTCAGAAGGTCATTGTATTCCTGCCGAATGGCGAGAATTTCGGGGTCTGTGGTCTCGGCGAAGGAATCCGCCTCGGCAATGAGCTCTTCGGGCTTTCCCTGCTTGCGCAGGTCCGCCTTGGCCAGGAACTCCGCGTTGCCGCCCAGCATGATGTCCGTACCACGTCCGGCCATGTTGGTGGCAATGGTCACAGCCCCAAGCTTACCGGCCTGGGCCACGATCTGGGCCTCCATCTCGTGGTACTTGGCGTTCAGCACATTGTGGGGGATGCCCTCCCGTTTGAGCATCTTGCTGAGGATTTCGCTCTTTTCGATGGAGATGGTGCCCACCAGCACAGGCTGACCCTTAGCGTGGCACTGTTTCACCTGCTCCACAATGGCCCGGAACTTGCCTGCCTCGGTCTTGTAGACCACATCAGGATGGTCAATTCGAATAACAGGACGGTTGGTGGGAATCTCCACCACATCCAGATTATAAATGGCTTCAAATTCCTCCTGCTCCGTCAGGGCGGTGCCGGTCATGCCGGAGAGCTTGTCATAGAGCCGGAAGAAATTCTGGAAGGTGACGGTGGCCAGGGTCTTGCTCTCACTGGCGACGGTGACGCCTTCCTTGGCCTCGATTGCCTGGTGCAGGCCCTCATTGTACCGGCGGCCGTACATCAGTCGTCCGGTGAATTCATCCACGATGATGATCTCGCCATCCTTGACCACATAGTCGATGTCCTTCTTCATCAGGCCCCGGGCCTTCATGGCCTGGTTGATGTGGTGGGAAAGGGTGGTGTTCTCCGCATCCGCCAGATTCTCCACGCCGAAGAACTTCTCCGCCTTGGCAATACCCTCAGCGGTCAGGGAGACGGTGCGGGACTTCTCGTCCACATAGTAGTCGCAGTCCAGGTCGTCCTTCTCCTCTTTGTCCTCGGTTTTGGCGAAGACCTGCTTGCGCAGGGTGGAGACGAACTTGTCCGCCATCTGGTAGAGCTGAGAGGAATCCTCGCCCTTGCCGGAGATAATCAGAGGGGTACGGGCTTCATCGATGAGGATGGAGTCCACCTCGTCCACAATGGCAAAGGCATGGCCCCGCTGGACCAGCTCCTGCTTGTAGATAGCCATATTGTCCCGGAGGTAGTCAAAGCCCAGCTCGTTGTTGGTGCAGTAGGTGATGTCCGCGGCATAGGCCGCCTTCCGCTCGGGAGGGGTCATGCCGGGGATCACCAGGCCCACGGTCAGGCCCATGTACTTATAAACCTTGCCCATCCACTCGCTCTGGTACTTGGCCAGATAGTCATTGACGGTGACGATGTGCACGCCCCGGCCCGTCAGGGCATTCAGAAAGGCCGGCAGAATGGCCACCAGGGTCTTGCCCTCACCTGTTTTCATCTCGGCAATACGGCCCTGATGCAGGACAATGCCGCCGATGAGCTGCACGGGATAGGGCCGCAGGCCGATGACCCGGTCCGCCGCCTCCCGGATGGCCGCAAAGGCCTCGGGCAGCAGTGCGTCCAGGCTTTCGCCGTTTTGATAGCGCTGCTTGAATTCCTCGGTCTTGGCCTTCAGGGCCTCTTCGCTCATGGCTTTATATTCGGATTCCAGTGCCAGAATAGCATCCACCGTAGGCTGAATCTTCTTCAGCTCACGCTGGGAACGGGTTCCAAAGAGCTTGGTAATCAGTCCCATTGGATATCTCTCCTTTCAAATTCCGGGGGATGCGCCCCGAAGCTTCTTCCATATTCTTATAATTCAATGCATTATAACATATGGCAGCCAAAAAATATAGAGTATTTTGTGAACAAACGCGGCAAATCTCAGCAAGAAAGCTTCCCCTCCCAGGGAGCTGGCAGGGCGCAGCCCTGATTGAGGAGGGGCGTTATGGGAGAGAGTGGTAAGAAAGGGCAACTCAAGTCACGCACTGCCCTCTCCCACAGCACCCCTCATCCATAAATTATAGCATAGCTGCCACCGGCAGCTATAGGAGATTAGATTCGCTGCGGCGGTCCCCCTTCCCTGTAGGGGAAGATTAGGGTCAGATTTTCCCCTTTTTAAAGCCCTTTCCCTCAAAAAACGCCTGAATTTCGCGCTCCTCTGCCTTCACGCTGCCCTGCTGGAAATTGGGCTTGCCGCCGCCGCGGCCATTCAGGGCGGCGGTCAGCTCCTTGTTCAGCCCCCGCAAATCGCCGCCGGGCAGGGCCAGCACATAGTGGAAGCCGTTTTCATTCTTGGAAAATCCCGCCGCAATGCCGCCGGTTTTGGCGGAAGCCTGGTCTGTCAGATTCCGCAAGCCCTCGGGATTCAGGCCGTCCGCAAAGAAGAAGCAGTCCCCCATTCCTTCCATAGCTGCCGCCTGATAAGCAAAGAGCTGCCGCTCCAAAGCACCTGAGCGGTATTTCCAGCCATTCAGGGTGTCCAGCAGCTGCTCTGTCCCCTGAGCCGTCTGGGTCAGCTGGGCAGAGAGGAGCCGGGAAACCTGCCGATTCTGGTCGAACACCGCATTCATCAGATCAAAGGCCGCCCGGCCTGCCGCCATTTCGATGCGGGTGCCGCCCCGGCAGGGAATGGCAGAGAGAAGCTTGATGAGCCCAATCTCTCCCGTCGCCGCCACATGGACACCGCAGCAGGCGCAGATATCATAGCCGGGCACCTCCACAATCCGCACCGGCCAGGGCAGCGCCCGCTTGGTCCGGTAGGGGACCTTCTCCAACTCCTCGGGACCGGGGGTCCAGATGTGCAGGGGGATGTTTTTCCAGATGGCCTCATTGGCCTCTCGCTCGATTTCCGGCAGCTTTTCCACCGGGATCACGGTGTCAAAATCAATGACAATGCCGGTCTGATTCATGTGGAAGCCTGTATTGTGGCAGCCGTACAGCCTGTGGAGAATGCCGGAGACGATGTGCTCCCCCGTGTGCTGCTGCATCCGGACAAACCGTGCCTCATAATCGATTTCTCCATCCACGGTTCTGTCCACGGTCAAGGGGCCGTCGCACAGGTGGACGATTTTCTCCCCCTCCTCCCGGGTATCCAGCACCCGGACGCCGCCTAAGGTGCCCGTATCCGCTGCCTGACCGCCGCCCAGGGGATAAAAGGCGGTTCTGTCCAATGTAACGGCAAAGCCTCCCTCCGTCTCGCTGCATTCCAGCACCCGGGCCCGGAAGGTCGCGCAATGGCAATCGGCATAGTATATTTTTTCAGTTTCCATAACTTTCTTCATTCCCTTTCATTTTCTTCCTTTTTCCCGGGAAGATTCTGAAAATTTCCTGTTTTTTCATTATATCACATTTCCATTTTCTTTGCAATGCGGCAAATACGGGATTTGCGTAAATGGAATTTTACAAAAATAAAGCTGGTTTTTCCGCCAAAAACGCGCTACAATGGAAAAAGAAAAACGAATGAGGTGATACAATGCCCTCTGCCTATGCCCATCTTCGCTTCGGCTGGGAGGTCCTGTCCGCCATCCCTACGCCCTACCGGGCTGCAGCCAAAAATCTGACCCAGCTCTATAACGTCGGCACCCAGGGGCCGGACCCCCTGTTCTACTACAATCCCCTGGTGGAAAATCCCGTAGATAAGCAGGGCCATCACTGCCACGCCATGACCGGAAAAGCCTTTTTCGAGGCAGCCCTGGTGCGCTACCGCGCCGCCCCCTCGGAAGGGGCCGCCGCCTATCTCTTCGGCGTTTTGGCCCACTACTGCCTGGACTCCCACTGCCATCCCCTGATCAATGCCGCCACAGAGGAGGCTGACCTGGACCACATGGAGCTGGAGACGGAATTTGACCGATTCCTGCTGCAAAAGGACGGGAAACTGCCGCCCCACCTGCAGGACTACTACAAATCTCTGCGCATGACCCGGGGCGAACGGGCCACGGCTGCGGCGCTGTATGAGAATCTCTCCCCCCGGGCCTTCGGCTGGTGCGTCCGGAATCTGGCCAATGTGCACCATGTGGCCACATCCCGGAACCGCCGGTTTGCCAAGCGGCTTCTGGGACTGGGCGGCAGACGGGGGCGGGCCTTTCTCATGACCGTTGGCCCCAATCCCATGTATGCCCACCTGGACGAACCCATTTTTGAAGCCTACTCCGCAGCTCTGGCGGATTTTCCCGCCCTGGCAGCCCAGCTGTCCGATGCTCTGAAAGACGGGGCCCCTCTGGGTCCGGAATTTGACCCCACCTTCGGATAAGAAAGGAAGTCACTATGGAGAAAAAATTTAAGCTCACGACCCTGGAACGAAACTGGATTCTCTACGATGTGGGCAACTCCGCCTTCATCCTGCTGGTATCCACCCTGATTCCCATTTACTTTAATTCCCTGGCCGGCGCAGGCGGGCTGAACGAAAGCCAGTATCTGGCCTTCTGGGGCTATGCAGGCTCCATATCTACACTGATGGTGGCCTTCATCGCCCCCATCTGCGGCACACTGGCAGACCAGAAGGGCTTTAAAAAGAAGCTGTTCGTAGCCATGATGCTGCTGGGCGTTATCGGCTGCGCCGCCCTGGGTGCTGCCTGGAGCTGGCTGTCCTTTCTGGTGATCTATGTTCTGGCCAAGGTGGGCTATTCCTCCAGCCTGGTGTTCTACGACGCCATGCTGCCGGAAGTCACCACCGATGCACGCATGGACAACGTCTCCTCCCAGGGCTACGCCTATGGCTACATCGGCTCCGTCATTCCCTTCATTCTCTGCCTGGTGCTGGTGCTGCTGGGGGACAAAATTGGCCTGTCCACCGGCACGGCTATGACTGTCTCCTTCCTGCTGGTTGCCGTCTGGTGGCTGGGCTGCACATTGCCGCTGCTGAAGAGCTACCGTCAAAAGGCCTATGTGGAGCGGGCGCAGCATCCCATCAAGGATACCTTCCGGCAGCTGGGCCGCACCTTCCGGGACGCCAGCAAGGAAAAGCACATTCTGCTCTATCTCATCGCCTTTTTCTTCTTCATTGACGGCGTTTACACCATCATCGACATGGCAACCGCCTATGGCACGGCCTTAGGCCTGGACAGCACAGGGCTGCTGCTGGCTCTGCTCGTCACCCAGTTTGTGGCCTTTCCCTTCGCCATTCTCTTCGGTCGTCTCTCCGCTGCGAAGGACACCGGCAAGCTGATCAAGCTGTGTATTTTGGCCTATACAGGCATTACCCTCTTTGCGGTCTTCCTGAAAAGTCAGTGGCAGTTCTGGGTTCTGGCCGTCCTCGTGGGCATGTTCCAGGGCGGCATTCAGGCCCTGAGCCGGTCTTATCTCGGCAAAATCATCCCGCCGGAGCGCAGTGGCGAATACTTCGGCCTGATGGACATCTGCGGCAAGGGCGCGGCCTTCCTGGGCACCACCCTGATTGCCGTCATCAGCCAGCTCACCGCCGGAACCACCGTCCATATTTTCGGCCAGGAACTGCAAAACGAAAGCATCGCCGTGGGCACTCTGGTAATCCTGTTTGCCATCGGCTATGTGCTGTTCTGCAAAGCGGACAAGCTGAATAAGGCAAGAGGTTAAGCTTGCCTCCTCTCCCCGGAAGCGCTGCTTCCGGGGAATTTTCTGTTTTCATTGACACGGTCAAATGGGCTGTGGTATAATTTATTATGTAAAGATATATTGAGGTTCCCGTTTTCGGCGGGGAGAAAGAGGGACTTGCCTGTGGAAGACAGTCAGAAAATGCGTATTTTGTTTTTGGCCAATGTGCCGTCGCCCTACCGGGTGGCTTTTTTCAATACACTGAGCCGGGGCTGCCGTCTTACCGTGCTCTATCAGCTCCACGCCTCCACCGAACGAGACGAAAAATGGACCGCCGCCCAGGAAGGGGAATACGAAACCGTATTCTTAAAGGGCAAGGCCACGGATGTGGACAAGGCCCTGTGCCCCGGAGTCATCCCCTGGCTGGAAAAGGGCTGGGACGCCATCGTCATCTGCGGCAATTCCTCGCCTACGGAGCTTTTGGCCATTTCCTGGTGTAAGCTGCGCCGGATTCCCTACTGTCTGGAAGGAGACGGTGCCTTCGCCAAAAGCGGAGATGGGCTGAAAGAGCGCATCAAGTCCCAGAGCATCCGGGGCGCGACGCTGTACCTCTCCACCTGCCAGGAGCTGGACAAATACTACCTGCACTATGGCGCGAAGGCCGACGCCCTGCGGCGCTATCACTTCTCCTCTTTGCAGGAAGGTGACATTCTCGCCGCCCCCGTCAGCCGGGAGCGGAAGCTGGCGCTGCGCAAAACCTTGGGCATTCCGGAGGAAAAAATGCTGCTCTCCGTGGGGCAGTTCATTCCGAGAAAAGGCTTTGACCTTCTTTTACAGGCCGTCAACACCCTGGACAAGCACATCGGCGTCTATATTGTGGGCGGCACTCCCACCGAAGAATATCTGACCTACGCCCGGGAAAACGACCTGACAAACGTGCATTTCGTGGGCTTCAAAACCAAGCAGGAGCTGGAGAGCTATTACCTGGCGGCGGACCTTTTCGTGCTGCCCACCCGGGAAGATATCTGGGGGCTGGTGGTAGGCGAGGCCATGTCCTGCGGCCTGGGGGTCATCACCACCACCATGTGCAATGCCGGTCTGACATTGATTGAAAACGGAAAGAACGGCTTTCTGGTGCCGCCGGAGGATGTCCGGGCCCTGCGGATGGCCATTACGGACGCCATTGTCCACAGTGCCGCCTTTGGGGCCGCCGCTCTGGAAACCATAAGGCCCTACACCATAGAAACCATGGCCGCCGATCATCTGCGCATTCTGGCGGGCCTTCCGAAAAGAGGATGAGCCATGGACAAGCAGAAATTCACGGAACTGGCCCAAAAGCACCGTGGCCTTTTCCGATTTCTTTTCGCTGTACACAACCGTTTTCCCTTTGTCAACCGCTGGCAGGGCAAGCCGCAAATCGGCCTTGCCTGGCTGCGGGGCTGCCGCGTCACCGGCGGCAGGGGGAACACCCTGATCATCGGCGACTTTGCCCGGCTCAAGAACTGCCATTTTCACTTTGAGGGCACCGGCAATACCGTCTCCATCGGCCCCTGGTGCAGCTGCGAGGAGGCGGAGTTCTGGATTGAGGACAGCGGGTGCACCATTTCGCTGGGGGCCCACACCGCCCTGTGCGGGGATATTCAGCTGGCTGCCATGGAGGGCACCGATATCACCGTCGGCGAAGGCTGCCTGTTTGCCAATGCCGTCCGGCTCCGTACCGGAGACTCCCACAGTCTGCTGAAAAAAAGCACCGGGGCGCGGATCAATCCCTCCAAATCCATCACTGTTGGAAATCATGTCTGGGTTGGCACAGGCGTGACCATTCTGAAAGGCGTCCAGGTGGCCGATGGCTGCGTGGTGGGCGCCGGTTCCCTGCTGGCAAAGTCCTATTCCCAGCCAAACTGCGTCCTGGCCGGTGTTCCCGCCCGGGAGGTAAAGCAGGATGTGGACTGGACCCCAGAGCGAATTCCGGTACAGGAGATACTATGAAAACACTTTATTTAGATCTTGGCATGGGCGCTGCCGGGGATATGCTCACCGCCGCCCTTTATGAGCTGATGCCGGACCGGGCCCGGGCTCTGGAGCAGCTGAACGGCCTGGGGCTGCCGGGGGTGGTCTTCCAGCCGGAGGACAGCGCCAAATGCGGCATCCGCGGCACCCATATGCGGGTGCTGATTCACGGCGAGGAAGAGGGCGACGCGCATCACCACGACCACCATGAACATCGCGACCACCACGAGCACCACCACAGCTCTATGGCGGACATTCAAGCCCTGGTTGATGGATTGCACGTCTCCAAGAGCGTGAAAGAAAACGTCATGGCCGTCTACGAAAAAATCGCTCAGGCGGAAGGCCATGTCCACGGCGTTCCCGTGACGGAAATTCACTTCCACGAGGTCGGCACCATGGACGCTTTGGCAGATATTACCGCCGTGTGCTTCCTGCTGGAGCATCTGGGAGCGGAGAAAATCATTGCCTCCCCCGTACAGGTTGGCTTTGGAAAGACCCGCTGCGCCCATGGGCTGCTGCCCGTGCCCGCCCCCGCCACGGCAGAGCTGCTGCTGGGGGTACCCATCCGGGCCGGAAACATCGAAGGGGAACTGTGCACCCCCACCGGTGCGGCTCTGATTCGGCAGTTCGTGTCCGGCTTTGGCCCCATGCCTCTGATGACCGTGGAGCGCATGGGCTACGGCCTGGGTCAAAAGGATTTCCCCGCCGCCAACTGCCTGCGCGCCATGCTTGGGCAGGGCTGATCTGCCGACACGGAATATTCACGGTTTATCCCAAATTGTTTCGTTTTCCGTTAAATTCCTTTCACAGTCGGAAGATATGATAAGGGCATGAAAATGGAACACAAGAAATAAACTTCCCTTTCGTTTTACGGATAGACCTCTCTCTTCTCTCTTCTCTTTCTATTTCCAACAGCAAAAGCCCCGGGGCCGAACGGCGGGTGCTCGTAAAACAGTATCGTCCCGGCAGTAATGTCTGCCGGGACTTTTCTTGCATACATTGAAGCCGTATGATATGATTAAACAGACCGATAAATCCGAATTTGAAAACCACAATTTTATAAGTGGTTATTAACCCTCACAGGGTTTTAATAAAATCCCCCAAAAGCCTTGAAAATAAAGGGTTTATCGCAAAATGCTCACCTTAACTTATTATACGATTTCACACTGTTTTATTCTCCCCTTGGAAGCTGATAAGGTCAAACACAAGGGCAAGAAAATCTGATAACAAGATATAACAGAATGTGGCAATCGGAGAACTGTGACGTATGTGCGAATATATTATACTGGAGGATTTATTATATGGACAAGTACATTTTTGATGAATGCAACGGCTTATGGTATGAATTGCAGGGAGATTATTATATCCCTTGTCTGATACTTTCCGAAGAAGAAACGCAGCCTATCGGTTTATGGGGACGACGCCACAAAGAGTATCTAAAAGAGCATAAACACTACCTTTACACCACAATGCTGATAGAGGGTACGCTGAACTCTTACCTTGCCGATATTGATAGACAGGCGCAGGAGTGTTTACTCGTGCTGACGAAGCAGATTGCCGAGCAGGAAAATGTGACCGAACGACTGAAAGCCGATAATGCTATGTTGTGGGTGCAGAAAATGAATGAAATTCAGTCCAGAGTTAGGGAAATTATTTACAGCGAGATTATCTACGCATAGTAAGTAGGGATTGGGGGGCGGTAAGCCAGTATTAGGCTTATCGCCCTTGTCTGCTCGTAAGCAAAATGAAGAGATACCGTCAATGGCAGTGCTTTGACTGTTCATCGTGACCATTGACGGTATCTCTTGTTTTGCTATTTAAAAATATTTTGAAATAGTTATTGACAAACCAACGCTAAATTGATATAATCTATTTAAAGATTGTTTGAAATAGATTGGAGCGTGGTGGATTGGCTATAAATGAAGTGTTAGCTGCTTTAGCAGACGATACTCGTCGAAAAATTCTGCTAAAGTTACAGGAAGGGAAAATAAGCTCAGGCGATTTAGCTATTGCATTGGATATGACACCACAGGCATTGTCATATCATTTATCAAAGCTAAAAAAGGCAGACTTGATTTACGAAACTCGATATAAAAATTTTATTTACTATGAATTAAATTTATCTATCCTTGATGAAACAATCATGTGGATAAGTAAATTACGTGGAGGTCAACAATGAAAAAGAAAAAAATCATTTTTTATAGTCTTATGTTTTTACCATTGGCAGTTGTTCTGATTGCCTTACAATTCTTGCCAGAGCAAATTCCAGCTCATTATGATATGAATAATCAAGTAACACGTTGGGGTAGCAAATACGAAACATTAATTTTCCCTGTTATTACAATTTTATTTGGCTATTTTATGCTTGGTATGGCTAAATTTTCTGCAAAACAAGAAGAAAATGGAAGCAATAACGAAAATGTATGTATTGTGGCAGGAATTGTATCTCTTGCACTTTTTAACGCTATGACAGGTTATTTCTTGTATGCTGATTTCAATTCGATTGAAAATCTGTCTTCAATTGCACTTGATATTAACCAACTTTTATTTGGACTGCTTGGAGTTGCAATGATTATATTAGGTAACATTATGCCAAAACTACGAATGAACTCAGTTGTAGGATTGAGAACAGTATGGAGTATGAAAAATGAAACAACGTGGAAAAAGAGTCAACGCTTTGGTGGTATTTCATTTATTGTAGGAGGTTTTATAATAATCATAGCGTGCTTTTTAACGAAAGGTTTTTCTTGCTTCTGGTGGACAATGGGTATCGTAACACTTCAATTAATTGTTGACACCTACTATACCTACACATTATCAAAAAAGTACTAATATTGTAATATGTGCTTATGGAAACCTTTTATATGTATATGAACACCCTGCAAGACGCAAAAATCTTGCAGGGTGTTTTCTTATGCTCTGATATATATGTAAGACCGCAAGGCAGGTTGCCCTGCGGTGTTGATTTCCTATGTCGTGATTATCTTTCCCTGTCTTGGGATTTCTTTCTCTGCTTCGGCTGAGAGTTCTGTTTACCATCTTCCTGAAGCTGTCTGAGCCTGTTACGCACACTTTGTCTTTCGGGCGGTCTGTGCTGTTTTTCAGCAGGTTTCTGTCCGTTCTTAACTGCCTGCTCCCATTCTGCAAGGTCTTGGTTATACTGTATCACAATAGCCTCTGCTTTGCGGTAAGTTTTCATAAATGCCTGTACATCAGGATAACCGTCATCGGTCAGAATATCGGGGATTTTATCCAGTTTTTCAGCAAGTTCGGTTTCGGTCTGCTGTATCTGTTTTTCCAGAGCCTTACGCTCCTTGCCTTTGAAGATACCCGTTGTTTCTGCAAGCTGCTGTCGCAGATTCGGAAGTGTGACTTCCTGTATCTTCTTGATTGCTTTCGCCTGTTTCTGTACCTTTATCATTAGGTTCTGCATTGTGCGGAACTCGTCCATATCCATATCAAGGACTGGCTTGGGCGGCATATCCTTTTCACGGATGATGGCTTGGAGAAATTCCTTTGCCTTGCCTACGATATTTCTGAACAGATTTGGAAGCCAACCGTTTTCACGGATGGACTGACCGGCTTTGTCGTGGATTTCGGTCTGCTTGATTTCCAGTATCTTTGCTTCTTCAATGCCCGATACAAGAGCCAAATCCGCTGTCCTGTTCCATTCCTGCCTTGCGGCGTTGTCCGCTTCAATTTCGGCAGCCTTGGGGTTGTTCTTGCCTATCTTTTTTGTTGGGAGATACACGCTGTTCTTATCAAACACTTTCAGCCGCTGTTCAGGATCTGAAATGTGGGAATTGATAAGCTCCGTGTAAACCTCTTTTGCTTCTGCTATGAACGCTTCTGTTTTGAAACGCTCGTCTTTGGTTGTGAATAAGTGGCTTTCGTAAACTTCCCCCTTTTTGATAACGGTACAGCCTTTTCGGACTTGACCGTTCTCGTCTGTGATTTCTTTCTTGGTTCGTACCCTTTTTCCTGTTTCGTCATAAAATACGCTTCTGGTGGCAATCTTGATGTCCGGTTCGGGAAGCAGTTTCCTTTCACTGAATATGAGGTGGATGTGGTAATTGGTCTTGCGTTTGTTAAACTTGAATTTGTTTTGCTAATGCAAAAACTTTTGACTTAAATACAGATGTTGCGGTATTATGGAAACACAATATTTGTATGCT
>CAMFMO010000042.1:0-18398 GCA_945963595.1 uncultured Clostridia bacterium
CGGCACCCCTCCCGTCAGATACCTACCCTGTGTAGTCCCTTGTAAACTGTACTTTACTGCATACTCCGTTACGTCCGGGACGGTCTCGCCGTCGATTTGCGGCTTACCTCCGGGCCAGGAAGGCGCGGACCTTCTCCCCATCGGCATAGCCCTTTTCGTAGAGGCGGTGGGAGGCCTGCCGGTCTTTCGTCAGGGTGTCCACGCCGCAGGTGTCGTCCGGGGCGATGATGCAAAGCTTTCCCTGCGATGCATACTGCTTTGCCAGGGCAATGCCGTTGTTATACCGCTCTGCCCGGCCCCGGAGCTGCTCCGCGCTGACGGGATAGTTTTTCTGAATGAGCTTTGCCAGGCGATTGTCCGTCTTAGAGGTCCGCAGAACCCCCAGGGGCTTGGTCAGCAGCAGCACCACCCTGTCGCAGCCAAGGTCAAAGGCCTTCTGAATGGGCACGGTGTCGCTGAGAGCGCCGTCGTAGCAGTCGATGCCCCGGATGCGGTAGGGCTTGCACACAAAGGGAATGGCCGAGGAGGCCTTCAGCACCCCATAGTCATCCTGGTGCACATCCTGCTTCGTCAGGTACACCGCCGCTCCCGTCTCCGCATTGGTGGCCACGGCCATAAATTCCATGGGATTTTTTACAAAAGCGGGGTAATCCAGGGGATTCTCTCCGCCGGAATTGCTGAGGGTGCCATAGACATAGTCCAGGTTCAGATAGGCACGGTCCCGGACCAGCTCGTGGAGGCCCATATATTCCTTTCTGTGGGGATAGTCCGTATAGAAGGGGTAGTTCCGCCCCCGCTGCCCGGCAATGAACGAGGAGATATTGGCGCTTCCGGCGGACACGCCAATGCCCAGGTCGAAGGTAATTCCCTGATCCAGGCAGTAGTCCAGCACACCGGCGGCATAGATGCCCCGCATTCCGCCGCCCACGTCTACAACGGCTGTTTTCATGGTTTTTTCGCCTCCAAGGTATTGTCTCTTGCGATGCCCACGCCCAGAGCGCCCCAGCCCACATGGCAGCAGACGCTCAGGGGCAGCGGGTCTAAGCCCACGGTGCAGTTTGGAAACGCCTGCTGCAAGGCATCCCGCCAGCGCTGCCCCGCCTCCAGGTCCCCGGCATAGGCGGCCCGGACGGTCAGGGGGCCTTCCAGACGCTGGGCATCCTCCTGCAAGCCCTCGATCATGGCCTGCATGGCGCAGCGCATCCCCCGGACCTTCCGGTAGGCGTCCAGCTTGCCGCCCTGAATGCGCAGCACGGGCTTGATGCTCAGCATGGCCCCCAGGGCCGCCCCCGCCGCCGTCACCCGGCCGCTTTTTTTCAGCAGTTCCAGAGTGTTCACCGCAACGAAAATGTCCGAATTTCCGCCGTCTGCCTCCAGGAAGGCCTGAATTTCCGCCGCCGTGCGGCCCTGCCGGGCCAGGGAAAGCGCATCCAGCGCCGCCTGGCGCTCTGTCACGGAGATTCTCCGATTGTCCGCCACCCACACCCGTCCGCCGTAATCCTGGGCAAGGCCCAGGGCGGTCTGGCACTCTCCCGAAAGCCCGGCGGACATGGGGATATAGATGAGCTCCTCGCAGTCCTCCAGGACGGCATCCCAGCACTGCTGGATGGCCCCGGGGGCGGGCTGGGAGGTGGAGACCTCCGCGCCCCCTTTCAGGGCCTCAAAGAATTCCGCCTGGGAAATGGAATCGTATTCAAAAAAACACTCCCCGCCCAGGATCACCGGCATGGGGATCACACGGATGCCCAGCTCCGCCGCCTCCTCCGGGCGCAGGCCGCAGTTGGTATCCGTGACGATGGCTGTTTTACTCGACATAAATTTCTCCTTCATAGCAGAAAAAACGGACCGCCCAGGGGTACGGGACGGTCCGTCGGAACGATCAATGGGGCTTTCGCCGAAGATCAGGCCTTGGGCTTCCAGTCCTTGTAGTTTTCGTAATTGTGGACAGGGTGCTTCTCCTCTGCCCAGAGCTTATCCGCGCAGGGCTTCCAGTGGGCAGCGTACTCGGCGCACTTGCCGCACAGGTGCTCGGCAGGCTCGGGGGATTGCAGGTCCGTGGACTTGGCGCCGGTCTGGGCCACCATCTGCTGCAGAATCTCGGGGTTCTCCAGCATGGGGCAGGGGCGCAGATGGTTCTCATTGAAGGGCTGCCGGTCACGGTAGGCCATGAACAAGGGGCTCTTCAGAATCTCCAGCAGGGTGCTGGTGCGGATATTGGCATTGGAGTAGTGGATGAATACGCAGGGCTCCGCGTCGCCGTTGGCGTTGATGTGGAAATAATTCCGGCCGCCGGCAATGCAGCCGCCCACGAACTCACCGTCATTCTGGAAGTCCATGGTGAACAGGCCCTCGCCGTCCTTCAAGCGGCGAATATGGCGGATGCGGTCCTTAATGTACATTCTCTGCTCGGGGCTGGGCATCAGGTCTACGGAAGCCTCATTGCCTACAGGCATATAGTGGAAATACATGGCATAGCGGCAGCCCTTCTCCACCATGAGCTTCACAAACTCCGGGCTGGTGACGGACATGCAGTTGCTGGAGGTGTAGCAGATGGAGGTGCCGAAGATCAGGCCGTTGGCTTTCAGCAGGGACATGGCGTACATGACCTTGCCGTAAACGCCCTGGCCCCGGCGCAGGTCGTTGACCTCGGGCTCGCCCTCCAGGGAGATGGCCAGCATCAGATTGCCCACCCGCTTCATCTCATCGCAGAAGGCCTGGTCTACCAAGGTGCCATTGGTGAAGGCCAAAAACTGGCAATCGCTGAACTCGCCGCACAGGCGGATGATGTCCTTCTTCCGCACCAGGGGCTCGCCGCCGGTGAGCATATAGAAGTACACGCCCAGCTCCCGGCCCTGACGGACCACGCTGGCCAGTTCGTCATAGCTGAGGTTCAGCTTGTTGCCGTATTCCGCGGCCCAGCAGCCGGTGCAGTGCAGGTTGCAGGCGGAGGTGGGATCCATGAGAATCAGCCAGGGGATATTGCACTGGTGGACCTCCCGCATTTTGCGGATGGTCATGGTGCCGTTCAGCATGGCCTCAAAGCCGAAGTTCAGCAGAGTGGTTTTCAGGACGTTGGGGTCGATCTCGTCCAGCGCCCGGTTCAGGTACTGACTCAGGGCGCTGCCGTCGTCCTGGAGCATATTCCGGTAGGATGTAAAGTCAATGCTCAGATTGGTGCCGGAGGTGTACTTCTCCGCCAGGTCGATGAGCTTCAGCAGCTCTGCCTCCCGGTCTCCCCGGGTCACCTTTTTCAGAGCCTGATCAATGCCGATTCCGGCAGCGGTTCTGGCTGCCTTGTGTGTTAAGCTTCCCATACTTTTTTCCTCCTGATTGTATTTACGGTACTTTGTGTTACATAGAGATTGAGTACGCCGTCAACGGCCAGGTTCGCGCCGATGAGCCGACTGACAATGGCAATGTCCCGGAATTCCGTCAGAATCACCAGTGCCCCCAGGGCAGCCGCCACCAGGGCCACGCCCAGAATCAGCCACCACCGCTCCACGCCGATGCGTCGGGCATCGATGGCCGTCTGGATTTTGGACAGGGCGTCGATCAGGAAAAACACCCCCAGGACCATGACGATGTGTCCCGCCGCCTGGGTATCCCAGATCATATAGCAGCCCAGCACCGCCGAAGCGATGCCCAGGAACAGGTCAAACTGGAAGGCCAGCTGCAGGGCGTCCTTGGAAAAATAGCCCAGGATTCTGATGGCCCCGAAGCCGATCATCAGAATTCCCCCGAAGAGCATGAAGGGCTCTGCCGGGAACCAGCCCTTCAGCAGCACCGCCAGGCCGAAGGCGATCAGCGCGCAGGCGAAGATGCTGTAGGCGTACTTCACGGCTTTCAGGTTCTTCAACAGCCTGCCCCCTTTCTTTGGATAACCGGATTGTATTCCCTTTTTCAACATTTTTCTACGGACAAAAAAACAGAACCGTCCGAATTCGAACGGTTCTGGAATTTTGTCTGAATTTTGGAGGCTACTGCTCCGTTGGATGCTTCTCAAAAAAGGCGATATAGTCCTGAATAATGCCGTCTACCGAGGCATGGAAGGTGCTCTCCAGCAGCTCCGGCAGGTTTGGGTCTACAGGCACATCCTGCTGAATCCAGCGCATGGTAACCCCCAGGACGGAATAGGCGTAGAGGTGCATCACATAGTCAATGCCCGCCTCGCTCAGGTGGTATGGCTCCGCCGCCTCCCGGACAAATCTTTCCACAAACAGCTGGGAAGCCTTTTTCAGGTAGTTGGAAATCAGCTCCCGATTTTCCGAAAGATAGATATGGTGAATGGCTCGGCGATTTTCCAGGAGGGACGCACAGGCCCTGTTGTATTCCCTGGCAAAGGAGTCGCTTTTCTCGGTGCTCTCCGAAAATTTTTGCAGCTCATAGGCAAAATAAGCATCCAAAAGATCGGGAATGTTTTCGTAATAATAGTAAAACGTATTGCGGTTGATATCCGCTTCCTCGATAATATCCTTTACCGTGATCTTATCCAGGGGCTTGCGTGTCAGCAGGTCCATAAAGGCCTGCATGATCACCGCCTGCGTCCGTCTTGCCATAAAGCAAACTCCTTGCCTCAGAATCCGTCCCTTCCCCAGCGCCGGGAAGGGGTGTACCTTTTCGCCCATTATATCCTTTTTTCGCCCCGATTGCAAGGAGGAAAACAGAGGGCTTCACGCCCAGCTCTTCACCGTCCATTTTCCGCCGTAGTCCTCAAACCGGTTCACGGGGGCGTACCAGGCCAACTCGGCCGTGCCGGTGCGGCCGTGGCGGTTCTTGGCCACGTCCACAAAGAACCGCTGGGGCGCCGATGCCTCCCGGGGTGTCTCCGTCTTGCCGTATTCCGGGCGGTGGAGCAGCAGCACCCCGTCGCTGTCCTGCTCGATGGCGCCGGAGGAGCGCAGCTGGGAGAGCCTGGGGCGGGTGTCCTGCCCGGGGGCGCTGACGCTCTCCCGGTTCAGCTGGCACAGGGCCAGGACCACGCAGCCCAGGCGTTTGGCCAGGCGCTTCAGGTCCCCGGAGATCCGGGTCACCCGGTCGTATTCGCTGAGCCGCTTGTCCTCGGCGGAGAGCAGGCCCAGGTAGTCCACGATCACCACCTCGGCCCCCACGTTCCGGGCTTGGAGCTCCAGCTCCGGCACGGTGAGCGTGGACACGGCGGAAATTTGCAGCTTGTGCGCATAGAGCTTGCCGCAGGCGTTGACAATGGAGGCATCCTCTTCCTCGGTTGTCCGCTGGAACAGCAGCATCCCGAAGGAGCATGGCATATCCGAAACGGCGGCAACCCGGCGGGCATTTAATTCCGCTTCCGTCATCTCCAGGCTGACATACAGCACCCTGCGGTTCCTTGCCATCATGTCCGCCAGGGCAATGCCCAGGGCCGATTTGCCCACACCGGGGCGGGCGGCCATGACATAGAAGCCGCCCTGGGCAAAGCCGCCCAGAATGCGATCCAGGGATGGGAAGCCCGTCCGGATCGCCTGCCGCTTGCCCTGCTGCACCTCTGCCCGAAAGGTCATGAAGTCCAGCAGGCTGTCTCTTGCGCTCTTCACGCTGCACCGCCCCGGGGTACTTGCCAGATCATCCAGGGTGCTTCTGGCTTCTGTCAAGAGCTGATCGGCGGTGCTGTCTATGGAGAGGGCCGCCGTTTGCAGCCTCTCGCCCAGGCTTTGCAGCTGCCGCCGCTGGTAGCCATCCAGAACGGCCTTGGCATACTCTGCGGCCCGGGTGCAGGTGGGGGCTAAGTCCATGCATTGCATCAGGAAGTCGTTGCTCAGCCCCGCCGCACGGCCCACAATAACCGGGTCAATGCCCTTGTCCTCGTCCTCCAGCCGACAGGCGGCTGCGTAGGCCTTCCGGCAGGGTTCGCTGGCAAAGGCCTCCGCCGTGGGCAAAATCTCCCGGGCAGCAGGGAGGCACCGGGCGTCGATCAGGACGCAGCCCACAAGGCTGTATTCCGCAGTGGCAAGATCAAGCATGGCCCGCCTCCCGCTGCTTCCGCATGGCAGTTATCCAGGGGTCTTCCGCCGGGGCCAGAACATAGCCGCAGTTCTCCGGCTCCGGCTTGGGGGTGTCCTTCTTCACCCAGGTCCGGACTGCCGCCCGCCAGTCCTTCATGGGATTCTTCCCCACCATCCAGCCGATGGAGGCATAGTAGTCCACAAAGCGCTCCGCATCCAGCAAAAAGCCCTTTTCCGTGCAATAATCCTCGATCTCCTGAACGGAAGGAGGAGAAAATCGTGTGCGTGCAGGCGGCTTGGCCGACTGTGCTCCCGTATCCTCTACAGGATCGGATTGGATAGGAACGGATTGGATAGGATTGGATAGGATAGGAGGGTGATTTTCCTGCATTTCGCTGCATTCCGCTCCCCCCTGCTTGCTTTCGCTTCCGGCGGCATTTTTTGCATTGATTTCGCTGTATTCTTTCAGACGATCCACCTGATTTGCAATTGCCTGAAAAGCTACGTCAATGGCCATATCGTCTCCGGAATATTCCTCACCGCCGAACCGGTAAGAAAACACCGCACGAATCAGCGTCCCAAACTGCGCATCTGTGAATTTGCGGGTGATCTGCAGCACCTCGGGAAACAAAACCAGGGTTTCTTGCTTTTTACGAGCCATCCTTCTACCTCCGTGATTTTATGCATCTGCCCTACCGTAGGGAACACCTTCCAATTGCCTCAACAGGCCCTCTTGCTAAGTTGATAAAATTGAACTTCTGTGTATGCTTATTTTAACACAAAACCACAGCCCTGTCAACCGACCCAAGGCCGCAGGCTGTGGATGGATAAGGGATTTAGAAAAGCGCCCCTTGCATTTTGTCGAAAGCTGTGCTATGCTGACCGCGGTGCTACCAGTAGTACCCCTGTAGGCGGTTCCCCCGGTTTTCTCGGGGGTTATACTTCTTTGCCCCCAATCGAAAGAAAGGGGGCGGTGCGTCGCACAGCGAATCTAATAAACGATTGCCAGTGGCAATCGCACCTTGAGCCGCATTCTTGCGGAGCTTCTTGGCGGGACAAGAAAGGGCCCCCGGAGGGACACCCAGCCCAAATCTTTGGCAAGGCTTTCGATAAACGCCGTCCAGCCGGCGTTTGGCAAAAGTCCACCGGACTGCCCGGGCTGTACCACAGGGGGCTTCCATAACGTGCAAAAGTCCCCGCCGCAGGTCATTGAAGAAGTACCGCCTCCGTATCGACCGGACTTGGTAACCAGGCCGATGGCGTTGGTTGCCCTGACCCATTTACTTGGGGTCATTACAAAAGAGTTTTTCCCGGTCTCCATTTTAACCGCGTCGAATTCGACACGGTTAAAACCAGGGTTATTAAGTTCCTCCCAGAGACCCAAATAGTCAATTTTGTACACTCGGACTTTTTTACGGCAGCTGCCCTGACCAGGCCCAACCGATGTACCGGGAAAGCGGTGCATCCGGGCCATACGCCAGAAGGGACTCGGGACATTAAGGAGCAAACGCCGTCCAGCCGGCGTTTGGCAAAAGTCCACCGGACTGGCAGGGCTGTACCGCAGGGGGGCTTTCCTTTCATCCACATCCCTAATGGGATGCGTCTGAAAGGAAAGGGACTCTCCCACGGGCTAAAAAAGAGTCCACCGGACTCTTTTTTACGGCAGCTGCGCTGCCGCCGCCCTTTCGAGTCCCAACTGATGTACCAAAAAAGAGGCCATCCTGAAAGGATGACCTCTTTTTTGGTACGCCAGAAGGGACTCGAACCCCCGACCTACTGATTCGTAGTCAGTCACTCTATCCAACTGAGCTACTGGCGCATACGTTCGCTGAACGCTTAGATATAGTAGCACAGGGGGACAGAATTGTCAAGCAGTTTTTTGCCGGAATCGGGAAAATTATTTTTGTTTGTGCAGAAGCATCCAGGCGGCCCCGGCGGTCAGGAGCAGGGCGGCGGCCAGGATGGCAATCCAGAGGGCCGGGCCGGGGGTCTGCCGGAGGTGTTCGGCAGCGGTCTCGGCAGCAGCCTGGCTTTCGGCGGCCTCGCTGGCGCGGCGGGCCTCCTCTTCCGCCTGACGGGCGGCCTCTTCTTCTGCCTGACGGGCCTCTTCCGCCAAGCGGGCCTCCTCGGCCGCCTTTGCCTCCGCCTCTGCCTGGGCCTGCTGATCATAGGTCATGAGGTTTTCGAAGAAGTCGTTCTTCTCCACATCCTCCCCCACGGTGGAGCGGTAGAGGCCGTAGTTGCAGGGGCTGTAGCGGCGGATGTCCGTGGCGTGGTCCTCCATGGACAGGTTCCAGTTGAAGTACCAGTAGTACTGCTCCTTCTGGCTGTTGTGGCAGGGGAAGCCCAGCTGCTTGGTAACCTGGTAGGCGGACATGCCGTCAAACCGGCTCAGGGGCCGGTCCCAGTCCATGACGATGGGGTTTTCCTCGTACAGGTGCAGATAGGTCTTGGGGGTATCCCAGACCCCGTAGCGCCGGGCAGACTCCGGGAATTGACTTTCGTCTGCGGCGGCCTCCACGGCCCGGGTCAGCAGGTCCGCATAAAGCATATGTGCCCCGTGGCCGTACTCGCCGTTCAGGTCGTGGCCCAGGGCCACCAGGGGCCGGAACCGCCGGAGCTGCTCCGTGACGTAGCCCAAGAGCAGCTCCTGGGGCGCGCCGTGCTGCTCCAGCAGGGAATAGGCGTCCTTCTTGTTCTTACAATAGTAGTCCCCAAAGCTGCCGAACACCGGGTAATTCCGCACCCCCACGGCCCAGAGCCCATTCAGCGCCTCATGGCAGCGGATATGGGTCAGATTCCGGTGGTTCGTCAGGTAGACCACCTGCACCCGATAGCCCAGCTCTCCGGCGTAATAGGGCAGCACCCCGGCAAAGAAGAGCTGCTCGTCGTCGCAGTGGGTGGAGAAGAGCACCAGGTCCGCCCCGTCTTCCACAGGCTTCTCCCAGCGCTGCACCCAGTCCGGCACCTGGCCGGGTGTAAAGAGGTACAGGTCCAGAAGCTTCACCTGGCCCGCTTCAAACCGGAAGGTAAGCCCCTGGGGGCAGCGGCCGAACATGGCCTCCAGGTCCAGATACTGGTGGAGCAGCTCCGAGCCTTCCACAGTGACCTCCGTGCCGGCGTCGTCTATGACGGTATAGGGGCCGTACTCCACATCGAAGAGCACATAGGCGCTCCCCAGGCCCTCGGGGGCCGTCAGGGTAAATTCGCCCCCCGCCTCCGGAGACGTGCTTCCCGTCTCCATATCCCCGTCCAGCAGACAGGACGCGAAGCCGCCGCTGTCCGTAAGGGTGCAAGCCCCTGTCACATCCCGGGCCTCCTCCGCCCGTGCCAGCACCGGCAGGGTCAGCAGAAGGCAGAGAAGCATCGCTGCGTTCAAAAGTTTTTTCAAAGAAATCACCGCCTAATCCATTTCTGCATTGATTATAGTCCGGATTACATAAAAAGTAAACAGGCGTTTTTACCTAACCTTCCCCCACGGGGAAGGCTAAGGGGATTCCGCCCTTGACAGCAGCGGTATGATAGAAGCAGAAAAAACGCGAAAGGAGAGGTCTGCCCTATGAACGCCCGAACGCTCCCCCCGCAGCTGCCCCAATGGCTGCTGCCCTGGTATGAACAGAACAAACGGGACCTCCCCTGGCGGCGGGACCGGAACCCCTACCACATCTGGGTCTCGGAGATCATGCTCCAGCAGACCCGGGTAGAGGCCGTGAAGGGGTACTATACCCGCTTTCTCGCCGCCCTGCCGGATATCCCCGCCCTTGCCGCCTGCGACGACGACGCCCTGCACAAGCTCTGGGAGGGCCTGGGCTACTACAGCCGGGTGCGGAATCTGAAAAAGGCCGCCCAGCAGATCGTTTCCGCCTATGGCGGGGTCTACCCCCGGGAACACGGCTGCGTCCCCGGCCTGCCCGGCCTCGCCCCCTACACCGCAGGGGCCATCTGCTCCATTGCCTTCGACCTGCCCACCCCCGCCGTGGACGGGAATGTGCTGCGGGTGGTGGCCCGGCTGTGGGACGACGGCACCCCCATCGACACCCCGGAAATGAAACAAGCCGTGACCCAAGCCCTGGAAGCCGTCTACCCCGCCCAGGCGGGCCTGTTCACCCAGGCGCTGATGGAACTGGGGGCCACGGTCTGCGGCCCCAACCGGGCGCCGGACTGTCCCCACTGCCCCTGCGCGGCCCATTGCCTCGGCTATGCCCACGGCACCGCCGCCGCCCTGCCCGCAAAGCTTCCCAAGCGGGAAAAGCGGCAGGAGGAGAAGACGGTTTTCATTCTGCAATGCGACGGCTGCTTTGCCCTGCGCAGACGGCCGCCTAAGGGCCTGCTGGCGGGGCTGTGGGAATTTCCCAATGTGCCGGGGACCTTGGCGCCGGAGGCGGCCATCGGGCTGCTGGGTGACTGGAATCTCCGGCCCTCGGAGCTGGAAAAGAGCATCACCCGGAAGCACATCTTCACCCATATCGTCTGGGAAATGCGGGGCATTTACGCCCAGGTCCGGGAGAAGGCCCCGGAATTCACCTGGATGACCCCCGAGGAGATCAACACCCAGGCCGCGCTGCCCACGGCGTTCCGCCTGTTCTGGGAGGAGACAGAGCATGTTTGACTACCATATGCACTCCATCGTGTCCTTCGACGGGCACAATACGGGCCTGGAGCTGGCCCAGGCCGCCCAGGACCGGGGGCTGAAGGAGATCTGCTTTACGGACCATGTGGATTTTGTCCCCCAGGCGGCGGTGCAGACCATGGTCTTTGACGTGAAGCGGTACAGTCAGGAGTATGACGGTCTGGAAGTCCCGGGGCTGAAGATCCGGCGGGGCATGGAATTCGGCCTGACGGATGGGAACCAGTCCCTGCTTTTACAGCGCCTGAGCCAGCGGCACTACGATTTTGTGCTGGGCAGCGTCCATTTTGTGGACGGGGTGGACGTCTATTTTAAGGAGTACTGGCAGGACAAAATCCCCGCCCAGGCCCAGAGCCGGTTCCTGGAGCAGACCCTGGCCATGGTCAGTGCCCACCAGGACTTTGACGTTCTGGCCCACATGACCTTTCTCATGAAGTCCCCCTTCAACCCCGTCCGGGCGCCCCTGTCCTTTGAGGCCCACCGGGAGATCATGGAGGAGATTCTGAAGGTCCTGGTGCGCAAGGGCAAGGGCCTGGAGATGAACACCAGCGGCGTGGACCGCAGCGTGGGGTTCCTGCCCACCGTGGATGTGTTCCGCCGCTTCAAAGAGCTTGGCGGCGAGATCGTCACCGTGGGCTCCGACGCCCACCGGACAGACCGGGTAGGCCAGTACTGCACCCAGGCAGCGGAGATGCTCTCCGAGATCTTCGGCTACGTGTGCACCTTCCAGGACCGGGAGCCGATTTTTCATAAGGTCAAGTAAGGGCTTTCCCCTTAACCTTCCCCTTCGGGGAAGGTTAAGACTGTCGAAAAACCCCTTACGGGCTTTTCCGACAAGTTTTGCAGTCTGCCGCGCGCACTCCTTGTTCGCCTATGGCGAACAACTCGCACTGCGACGCGCTAAGAGCCGCCTGCGGCGGTTGCGCTCTGCACAGCGCTGCGGCGCTAGACTTGCAGCCTGAGATGTATTTTCTGTCAGGTACACGCCCCGACAGAAAATAATTTGATTTTATTTGTCGGCTTACGCCGCCAAACTCTGCGAGGCTTTTTTGGCAAGCTGAACCTTCCCCTTCGGGGAAGGTTAGGAAGGAAGGCTTCGTGGCTTTTGCTTCCTTTCTTGACAAATGCTTACATACAAACTATACTAATATACTAGATTTGTGGGGAACTTTTTTCCCTTTTGGAGGACTTATTTATGATCATTACTTGGGACCTGACCATCCCCCAGCTGTCCGGCGACCAGACCCGCCGGGCCTATGTGTACGTTCCCCAGAGCTATGGGGAAGATCTGGAACGGCGCTACCCCGTCATGTACTTCTTTGACGGGCAGAACATTTTCTTTGATGACGATGCTACCTTCGGCACCTCCTGGGGCATGGAGGGCTATATGCTGGAAAGCGAACGGGAGATGATCCTGGTGGCCGTGGAGTGCAACCGGGAGGGCAGCGGCCGGCTGGAGGAGTACAGCCCCTTCACCTTCGAGAATTCCGAGCTGGGCCGCATCAAGGGCCGGGGCAAGCAATATATGCACTGGCTCATCAAGGAGCTGAAGCCCTATATCGACGAGACCTACCGCACACTGCCGGACCGGGAGAACACCATGATCGCCGGTTCCTCCATGGGCGGGCTCATGGCGCTGTACGCCGCAACCACCTTTAACAGTGTATTCCAGCGGGCCGCCTGCCTGAGCCCCAGCCTGTGGGTTGCCCCGGGGAAAATTCTGGAGCTCATCGCCCGGGCGCACATCCGCCGGGACACCTGCATTTACCTGGACTACGGCGCCAAGGAGATGTTCAACCACGCGGCCAATGCCGAGGCTCTGTTCTCCACCGCCCATCTGCTGATGACCAAGCGAGTGAACCTCACCTTCCGCATCGTTCCCGACGGCACCCACTGCGAAGCCAGCTGGGCCAACCAGGTGCCGATTTTTATGGAGTGCCTGGACGTTTAAAGTAAGGAAATCGCAAATCTTGGGATGTTTATGAGTTGACAGTTGACAATTGACAGTTAACAGTTAAAGAATTATTGGGAATGAAAGAGCGAAAATTCAATTTGTCCCGGAGGGACACCATAACTGTCAACTGTACACTGTCAACTGTCAACTCGTCCCCCGCAAGCTCTAATTTATCAAATAAACGGAGTATTCATATGGAAGTACGTTATTTCAAGCACTACAGCGCAAACCTGAACCGGGACATGGAGTTCAAGGTCTACGGCTCCTGCGGAAAGCCCGTGCTGTTTTTCCCCTGCCAGGGGGGGCGGTTTTTTGACTTTGAGGGCAACCACATGCCCGAGACCTGGTCGCCCTGGATTGAAAGCGGCAAATGCACGGTCTACTGCGCCGATTCCATCGACAATGAGGCCTGGGCAGCCCTGGGGGCGGACAACCGCTGGCGCATCGAAAACCACGAGCGGTGGTACCACTATATCGTAGACGAGCTGGTGCCCTATATCCGCCATCTCTCCGGAGAGCGCAACGGGTATGATCAGGGAATCATGACCTTCGGCTGCTCCATGGGGGCCATGCACGCGGCGAACCTCTATTACCGCCGCCCGGACCTGTTTGACAGCTGCTTCGCCATTTCCGGCCTGTACGACAACAAGGAGTTCTTTGGCGACTACTGCGACGATATGGTCTACAACAACTGCCCCGTGCTGTACCTGAACAACATGCCCGCAGACCACCCCTATATGGGCCTCTACAACAGCCAGAAGTCCCTGATCGTGGTGGGCCAGGGGGCCTGGGAGGATGTGCTCCTGGAGAGCACCCGCCGCTTAGACGAGGTGTGCTGCCGCAAGGGCATCCACACCCGGTTTGAATACTGGGGCCTGGACGTGAACCACGACTGGCCCTGGTGGCACAAGATGGTGCAGACCTATCTGCCCTGGCTGCTGGGGTAAATACGGGATTTATTGCAAGGTTTTCAAAATGAGCTGCTTAGATAAAGTGCTCAGGCTCAGACGAATCAAAACGAAAACTCTGCTATTCTGACGTAAAAGCGTGCCGGAAGAATTCTTAAGGAGGGCGGCTCTGCGGCGGGAGCAAGCAGCGGTCAGCGCCTCCTTAAGCCGCATTCTTTCTCCCTTTCTTGGCGGGACAAGAAAGGGGCCGCCGGAGGCACCCAGCTGATGGGCGGACAGGGCTGAACTTCAGAATAAGCGAGCGGCGTTTCTTGTTCAATTATACCTGGGAAAGATAAGAGATACTATAGAGAGAAGGAATATTCCATGAAAAACTTTATTTTCATTTCCCCGAATTTCCCGATGACCTATTGGAAATTCTGCGCGGAGCTGAAGAAAAACGGCATGCGGGTGCTGGGGATCGGCGACAGCCCCTATGAAAATCTCCTGCAGGCGCTGCGGGACAGTCTGGATGAATATTATAAGGTGTCCAGCCTGGAAAACTACGACGAGGTCTTCAAGGCCGTGGCCTTCTTCACCTTCAAGTACGGCAAAATCGACTGGCTGGAATCCAACAATGAGTACTGGCTCATGCGGGACGCCCAGCTGCGGACGGAATTCAACATCACCACCGGCCCCAAAATTCAGGATATGCGGAAGATCAAGTTCAAGTCCGCCATGAAGGAATACTATGCCAAGGCCGGTCTGCCCACGGCCAGATGGCACATTGTGGAGGGGCTGGAGGACGCTCTGGACTTTGCCCACACCGTGGGCTACCCCGTGGTGGTCAAGCCGGACAATGGCGTGGGGGCCAACAACACCTACAAGCTCTCCTCTGACGAAGACCTGGAGTTCTTCATGGACCACAAGAACGACGAGGTGTACATCATGGAGGAGTACGTCAGAGGCTACGTGCAGACCTTCGATGCCATTGTGGATTCCAAGGGTCAGCCCCTGTTTGAGAGCGGCAATATCACCCCCGAATCCATTATGGACATCGTCAACGACAACCGGGACTCCACCTATTACCTGGTGAAGGACGTGCCGGAAAATATCCGCTCCGCAGGCCTGCGGACTGTCAAGGCCTTCGGCGTGAAGAGCCGGTTCATCCACCTGGAGTTCTTCGTACTCAGCGAGGACCAGGCGGGGCTGGGCAAGAAGGGCGATGTGCTGGGCCTGGAGGTGAATATGCGCCCCGCCGGCGGCTACACCCCGGACATGTACAACTACAGCCAGGAGACCGATGTATATAAGATCTGGGCGGATATGGTCTGCTTCGACAAAAACACCAAGCCCATCGGCGCCCACCACTACTGCGCCTTCTACGGCCGCCGGGACGGCACCCACTACAAGCTGGACGACTACGAGATCATGATGAAGTATGCAGGCCATATCGTGATGAATGGCCGCATTCCCGACGCCCTGTCCGGGGCCATGGCCAACCAGATGTACGTTGGCCGATTTGATACGGAAGCGGAAATGAACGCATTCTACCACGATCTGGCAGAGCACTTTTAATCAAAGGAGAACCCATTGAACGAACGACTATTCCGGATTCTTCTGGAATCCTTCCCCAAGATTTTGCTGCCGGGGCTGACCATGACCATCCCCCTGACGGTGATCTCCTTCTCTCTGGCTCTGGTCATCGCCGTAGTTACGGCCATTGTCCAGTTTGCCAATGTGAAGGTGCTCAAGCAGATCGCCCGGTTTTACATCTGGGTGGTCCGGGGCACCCCGCTGCTGGTGCAGCTGTATGTGATTTTTTACGGTCTGCCGAACCTGGGCATTATGCTGAAGCCCTTTCCCTCGGCGGTGCTGGTGTTCTCCATCAACGAGGGGGCCTACTGCGCCGAGACCATCCGGGCGGCCCTGGAATCCGTGCCCAAGGGGCAGCTGGAGGCGGGCTACTGCGTGGGCATGAGCTATATGCAGATCATGCGCCGCATTCTGCTGCCCCAGGCCATGCGCACGGCCTTCCCCTCCCTGTCCAACAACCTGATCTCCATGGTGAAGGACACCTCTCTTGCCGCCAACATCACGGTGATGGAGATGTTCATGGTGACCCAGCGCATCGCCTCCCGGTACTATGAGCATCTGGCGCTGTACATCGAAGTCGCCCTCATCTATCTGCTGTTCTGCACGGTGCTGACCAAGCTGCAGAGCTGGGGCGAAAAGAAACTGAGTTCTTACGGGGCGGTGTGAGTATGGCAATGCTGGAAATCAAGAATATCCACAAGGCCTTCGATGGGCTGGATGTGCTGAAGGGCGTGAGCCTGTCCGTGGAAAAGGGCGATGTGGTGGCCATTCTGGGCAAAAGCGGCTCGGGAAAGACCACCCTGCTTCGCTGCATCAACTTTCTGGAAACCGCCGACGACGGGAAGCTGGTCTTCGACGGGGAGACGGTGCCTCTGCACAATGCCTCCAAGCGCGACATTGCCCGCATCCGGAAAAAGACCGCCTTTGTCTTCCAGAACTACAATCTGTTCCGGAACAAGACGGCCCTGCAAAACGTCACCGAGGGGCTGATCGTGGCCCGGAAAATGCCCAAGGCCCAGGCCGAGGAGATCGGCATGAAGATGCTGCAAAAGGTGGGCATGGCGGACAGAGCCTCTGCCTATCCCAGCCAGCTTTCCGGCGGGCAGCAGCAGCGCGTGGCAATCGCCAGAGGTCTGGCCACAGACCCGGAGATCATCCTCTTCGATGAGCCCACCTCGGCCCTCGACCCGGAGCTCACCGGGGAGGTGCTGGCCGTCATGCGGCAGCTGGCCCAGGAGGGCATGACCATGCTGGTGGTGACCCACGAGATGAATTTTGCCAAAAATGTGTCGTCCAAGGTGGTTTTCATGGAGGACGGCGTGATTTTGGAAGAGAGCAAGCCGGAGGATTTCTTCCGGCAGCCCAAGCAGGAGCGCTCCCGGGCCTTCCTGCGCACCATTCTGGGAGAAGAAGCTCCCAAACAGGAGGAAACACTATGAAAAAATGGATTCGTATGACCGCTCTGGCTCTGGCCGCCCTTCTGGCCCTGGCCGGCTGCGGCAAGAAGCAGGAACCGGCCGGCGACCGCCTGGCCCAGATTCAGCAGAAGGGCGAGCTGGTCATCGCCCTGGAGGGCAACTGGGCGCCCTGGTCCTTCCACGATGACAGCGACGCTCTGGTGGGCTACGATGTGGAAGTGGGCAAGGCCATTGCCGAGAAGCTGGGCGTGAAGGCCACCTTCGTAGAGGGCGAGTGGGACGGCCTTCTCGCCGGTGTGGAGGCCGGACGGTACGACATGGTCATCAACGGCGTGGACATCACCGACAGCCGGAAGGAGACCTATGACTTCTCCACCCCCTATGCCTACATCAAGACCGCCCTGGTGGTGGCCAAGGACAACGACACCATCCAATCCTTTGAGGACCTGGCAGGCAAGACCACGGCCAACTCCATCGGCAGCACCTATATGGAGATGGCGGAAGCCTACGGCGCCACCTGCTCCGGCGTAGACACCCTGGACGAGACCATCCAGATGGTGCTCCAGGGCCGTGCAGACGCCACCCTGAACGCCAACGTCTCCTTCTTCGACTACCTGAGCCAGCACCCGGACGCCGCCATCAAGATCGTGGCCGAGTCTGAGGAGGCCAACGAGATCGCCATCCCCATGCAGAAGGGCGACGACACCGCCTCTCTCCGGGAGGCCGTCAACCAGGCCATCGAGGCCCTGCGTACCGAGGGCAAACTCTCCGAGCTGTCCAGCAAGTACTTCGGCGCGGATATCAGCAGTAAGTAAATTTCTCCGGACACCGGGGCTGCCGTTGGCAGCCCCGCGTTTTTTTGCCTTCTCCCCCCAGAAGCTGCCGCTTTACGAACGGGCGAGTTTATGATATGATAGCACCATCCCAAAGACAGAAAAGGAACCGATCCTATGAACAATAGATTTAAGTGTGCCTTCTCCCTGCTCCTTTCCGCGGCCCTGCTTTTCTCTCTGGCCGCCTGCGGCAGCAAACGGACCACCAAGGAAATCGAAAGCGTTGTCCTCGGCATTGACGTGGCCAAATACCAGGGCACCATCGATTGGCAGGCCCTGGCCGGGGCCGGGGTGAAGTTCGCCATGGTCCGCCTGGGCTACCGCACCGCCGAAGACGGGGTGATCGTGGAGGACAGCAATGCCCGCTACAATCTTCAGGAGGGCGCCCGAGCCGGAATCCCCATGGGGGCCTATTTCTTCTCCACCGCCATCAGCGAGGAGGAGGCCAAGGAGGAGGCTCACTGGGTTGCCGACCTGGTTGCCAAGTACCCCATCACCTACCCCATTGTCTACGACTGCGAGGGCTTTCTGGACAACCGGCAGAAAGCCCTTTCCAACAGCGAGCGGACGGACATCGCCCTGGCCTTTCTGAAGGAGATCAAGCGATCGGGCTACGAGCCCATGTTCTACGGCTCCAAAAGCGAGCTGGAAAACAGCTGGGACATGGGCCGCATCGAAAAGCACTATAAGGTCTGGGTGGCCCAGTACCCGGATGCCCCCTACCCCGAGACCCCCATGTCCAGCTACCAGGGAAAGCACGCCATGTGGCAGTTTTCCAAGTCCGCACGGGTCGTGGGGCTGGAGCAGAGCGTGGATATGAACCTGGCCTATTTCGCCTATGACGGCATCGAGCCCCCGAAGGATTCCGAGCCCCCCGAGGAGGCCTTCCCAGACCCGGAGGCCCTGATGCGCTTCACGGAGTGCCAGGAGACGGTCACCGCCAAGGAAAAGACCAATCTGCGCTCCATCCCGGACCAGGGGGAGGACAGCCAGATTCTCTACACCCTGCTCAACGGGGAAACCGCCCTGCGGACCGCCACCAGCGACAGCGGCTGGTCCAGACTGGAGTATAACGGCACCGTGTGCTACGCCGTCACCAGCTACCTGGAGGCCCCGGACGGCACCG
>CAMFMO010000043.1:0-17750 GCA_945963595.1 uncultured Clostridia bacterium
TTGTCAGCAGCCCGTTTCACGGTCTGCGTGTAGTTCCTTGTAAACTGACCTAACCGGAAATTAAAAACCGCCCCCGTTCGCTGTGGTGGCAGCGGACGGGGGCTTTTTAGAAAGGAATCGAAAGAAGGGTTACTTGCTGTTGCGGTAGTAGTTGATCAGGCAGCCGTCGGCGATAATGTGCCGCTCGGGCTCGGTGAGGGTTCCGGTGGACACGGGGAAGCGGGTGACGGTGCCGTCGGGTTTCACCGCGTAGGCGTCAAAGGAAGCGTCGTTGGCAAGCACATGCGCCCGGACGCCCGGCACGAAGATGTAATCGCCCAGGCTGAACACCTCGGGATTCTCCACCAGGAAGGGGGTCATGCCCCAGTTGATGCAGTTGGAGCGGTAGCGCTTGGTGGCGTAGGCTTTGGCAAAGTTGGCGCTGGCACCCATGACTCTCTGGCAGGAGGCGGCCTGCTCCCGGGCGGAGCCGTCGCCGGGCATGTTGGCGAAGATGGTGGAGCCCAGATCGGTATTTTCAGGGTCGACAGTCAGACCGGCCTTGGCAAGGGCAGCGTAGACGGCCTTCACTTCCTCGGTCAGGCCCTTCCCGGCCCGACGGTCCCGCTCCATCTGCCGCATAACCTTGCTGCGGGAGACGTACTGGGGGTCACGGCGGGACAGGGCGAACTCGGAGAGGCGCTCGGGATTGGAGCGGTAGGAGGAGGTCTCGCCGGAGGGGATCAGCTCATCGGTGGTGGTGACGGGGTCTGTGATGTAGGAGCAGACCTTTACCAGCAGATCGGAAGTCAGCGCGGGCATTTCGGGCCAGTCCTTGATGTTGGGGCCGAATTTCAGTTCGTGCTGGGGCTCGGGCTTCGTCCAGCCGTTGTAGACCCGCTTTTCGTAGATGCCAACCTCGAAGTGGTACTCGGGATTGGTGTACTCCACGTCCAGGTCGCTTGCCGCCGTCAGCTTGCCGCCGTTAGCAGCGGTGGCGGCAATGGAACGGGCGTCCATCAGGGCCACGGCAGCCATCTGGCCCTCGCCGGGCTTGGAGCCTTCCCGGTTGGGGAAGTTCCGGGTGGTGTGGCGGATGGAGAATTCGCCGTTGGCGGGGGTGTCGCCTGCGCCGAAGCAGGGGCCGCAGAAGCACTCCCGGAGAATGGCGCCGGCGGCGATCAGGTCGTGAGCCCGGCCGTTTTTCATGAGCTCGGCCAGAGCGGGCATGGAGCCGGGGTAGACGCTGAGGGTGAAGGCCCCGTTGCCGCAGCTGCGGCCTCTCAGGATATCCGCAGCGGCGCAGATATTGTCGAAGGTGCCGCCGGAGCATCCGGCGATCTCGCCCTGCTCCACCCAGATAGCGCCGTCATGGAGCTTGGAGACAATGTCCATCTGGGCGCCCTTGATCTGCTTGTTGGCGTTGTCCTGGACCAGGTGCAGAATGTCCGCGGCGTTCTCCTGGAGCTCATGGATGGTATAGGTGTTGCTGGGGTGCATGGGCATGGCAATGGTGCATTCCACGGTGGACAGGTCTACGTACACGCAGCCATCATAATAGGCAACGTCCGCAGGCTTCAGCTCTTTGTAAGCCTCGGGGCGGCCATGGGTAGTGAAGTAGCCGCGGGTCTTCTCATCGGTGACCCAGATGGAGGACCAGCAGGTGGTCTCGGTGGTCATGACGTCAATGGCGTTCCGGTACTCCATGGGAAGGCCCGCGATGCCGGGGCCGACAAACTCCATGGCCTTGTTCTTCACATAGCCGTTCTTGTACACCGCGCCGATGATGGACAGGGCCACGTCCTGGGGGCCAACGCCGGGCTTGGGGGTGCCGGTCAGATAAATGGCAATCACGCCGGGGCGGGCGAAGTCATAAGTCCTTCCCACCAGCTGCTTGGCCAGCTCACCGCCGCCCTCGCCGATGGCCATGGTGCCCAGAGCGCCGTAGCGGGTGTGGGAGTCGGAGCCAAGAATCATCCGGCCGCAGCCTGCCATCATCTCCCGGTTGTAGGAGTGGATATTGGCAAGGTTGGTGGGCACGTAGATGCCGCCGTACTTGTGGGCAGCGGACAGGGCGAACTTGTGATCGTCCTCATTGATGGTGCCGCCCACGGCGCACAGGGAGTTGTGGCAGTTGGTCAGCACATAGGGCAGGGGAAACTCGGTCATGCCGGAGGCCCGGGCGGTCTGGATGATGCCCACATAGGTAATGTCGTGGGAGGTCATGGAGTCGAATTTCAGCCGGAGGTTGTCCATGTCGGCGCTCTGGTTGTGGCTTTTCAGAATGCCGTAGGCCATGGTGCCCTGCTGGGCTGCCTCTTTCGTAACCTTCTTGCCGGTCTTGGCGGCAACCTCGGCAGGATCGGTGACGAGGTCGGTGCCGTTTACCAGGTAGACGCCGGTATCGTACAAACGAATCATTGGGGGATCTTCCTTTCTAAATATGTCTTGAACCGTTCCAACGGTATTTTACTCGGAAAAGCGGGTTTTGTAAAATAGATATAGGGAATTATGGAATTCCTTTTTTGCATGAATGTGGTCCCGTCCCGCTTTGGGGGACGGGACCACGCTTGCTTACAGGACGAAGGAGACGATCAGGTTGTAAACGGCGCAGATGCCCACGCTGATGGGCACGGCCACGAACAGCAGCCGGTTAAACAGGCCGTTGCGCTCCTCTTCCTGGCTGCAAGAGCCCAGAATCAGGGAGCCGCCGGAGGAGAAGGGGCTGATGGCGGAGCTCTGTGCGCCCAGCACGGTGCAGGTGAACAGGGCCACGGGGCTCAGGCCGGTGGAAGCGGCCAGTGCGGGAATCAGGGGGAACAGGGCAGGGCAGACAACGCCAGTGGTGGAGCTGAAGAAGCTCATGATAGCGCCAACCAGGCTGAAGGCCAGGGGAATGAGAATGGCGGGCACATTGGAGCCAATCCAGGCGCTGAGCATATCAATGGTACCGGCCTCCACGGCAACGGCAATCAGCATACCCGCACCGGCGATCATCAGGATGGTGTTCCAGGGCACCCGGGCGATGATCTCCTTCTGGGGCGCAAGCTTCAGCAGCAGGGCGATGACGGCAAAGACAATGGCCACAAGGCCCACATCGATTTTGCCAGCGACGGTGGAGATGATCTTGTTGCCGGGCAGAATCAGCTTCAGCACGGGGAAGATCAGCACAACGGCCATCATAACGAGAATCAGGGTCAGGGTCTGCTTCTGCTTCTTGTCGTAGGCAGCGGGCTTCTCAAACTTCACACCCTTGCCGATGTTGCGATTGGACTTGAAGCAGAAACGGAAGACGGTGATGATGATCAGGGAGGAGACAATGGCCAGGGCAAACATGGTCAGAGAGGCGGAGAAGGAGTCGATGGGGGTCAGCTCGGGAGCGCCCTCATAGGCGGTGTCCATCAGGCCCCGGAAGATAACGCCCAGAGCGGCGGTTGGGAAGTTGCCGCCGGCCAGTGCACCGCAGTTAATGGCAACGGCGCCGGTGAGCTTGTCCATCCGGGCTTCCTCACAGATCAGCAGGGTGATGGGCGCCAGGAAGGCAAGAACGGTGAAATAGGCAGCGCCCATAACGGACAGAATCACAGCCACAAAGAACAGGGCATAGGGCAGCAGGCCGGGGAACTTTCGGCAGGCGTACAGCAGGCTGCGGGAAATCTTTTCCAGGGTGCCGTTGGCGGCGGCCACGTTGTAGAACAGGCTGACCGCCAGAATGACGAACATGGTGTTGGTAGGCCAGTAGGCAATCAGGGCCTTGGGCTTCAGACCCATGACGAAGCAGCCGATGATATAGGCGAATACAATGCAGAAGAAGCCAGTGTTGATTTTTGTCTTGTAGCCCAGGAACACGGCCAGGGCAATGGCGGCGATGATGCAGATGCTCAAGATAGAACCTTCCATTTATTTCTCTCCTTTTTCTTAGGCCTCAATGCCCAGCAGGTAGCAGGGCAGGTCGTGGCTCATGTAGCGGATGTGCTCCTCGGGGATACCGTGGTCCAGCATATATTGCAGGTATTCCTCCTCGGCCAGCTCCCAGTGGGGATTTTCCACCTGGCCGCCGTCGGTGCTGATGAGTACATTCTTATAGCCGATTTTCCGGATGGTCTCCAGGTTGCCGGGCAGGTTGCTGAGATAGCCGTTGCCCGCGCCCACGCCCTTGTTCTGGGCATAGCAGCGCTCCAGGATGACATCGTATTCCCGGACAATCCGCTCCTGGTCCTCCATGGACATGTTGACAATCCACCACTCGGGATGGGTGACCACCAGCTTTTTCACGCCCATTTCCCGGGCGGCCTTGACCACCGTGAAGATTTCGTCAACGGAGATATGGCCGGTGCCCAGCACCACATCGTACTGCTTGACCAGCTCCAGGACCTTTCGCAGCTCCGGGACGATCTGACCGTTCTTTACTACGTCCACGCAGTCATCGGCGGGCTTGCCCAGCTTTTGCAGATGGTTCCGGGCGGAAGAGGTGGGCAGCCACACCACCTTTGCTCCCAGCTTCAGGGCATTTTCCACGGCCACGGGGTTAATGCCGCCTACGCACCGGTTGAGCACAATGGCGCCGAACATGGTGAAATCGTTATTGCCGTTCACTCGCTCGTTGTATCGGTTTGTCAGATAGGCCCGGTTGACGGTGCTGCCCAGGTGGGTCTTGATGACAATGGCCCGGGCTCCCACTCGAACCGCTGCGTCGCAGAGCTCAAAATCGTCGTAAGCCCGTGTCCGCAGGTCCGGATTTGTGTGGACGTGCATATCAATCACGCCCTTCATGGAAACTTTTCCCATGATGTTTCCTCCTTTGTTTCTGATTTCTTCCGGAAGCCGGAAGTCCTGCTTGCTTTTTGAACAGCCCTATTATATAATGAAAAAAAGACCGGCACAATGGGCAATCCATTATGCTGGCTATCGGAAAAATCGATATTCATTTGCACTTTGCACAGAAAAAAGTTCAAAAACTGTGCAATCCATACAGGAGACAGCTATGGAACTGAAGGAACTGGAATATATCGTTGCGGTGGCGGAGGAGCGCAGCATCAGCAAGGCTGCGGACCGGCTGTATCTGGCCCAGTCCAGCCTGAGCCAGTTCGTCAGCCGCTATGAGGCGGAGCTGGGGGTGAAGCTCTTCAAGCGCACCTCCGGCGGCGTGCGGCCCACGGCGGCGGGGGAGCTGTTTCTGCGCAATGCCCGCCAGATGCTGCTGCAATACCACCAGGTCCGCAAGCAGCTGACGGATCTGGATGCCCCTATGGAGGGCCGCATCCATTTCGGTATCAGCACCTTCCGGGGCAGCTACCTCTTCCCCAAGGCTATGAAGCTCTTCCGGCAGGAGGCCCCTACGGTGGATGTGATTCTCCACGAGCACGACAGCATCTATTTGCAGCGGAAAATCGCCGCCGGAGAGCTGGATATGGCCCTGGTGGCCTATCGGGAGGACCAATGGGACAATCAGGGGAAGTTTCTCATGAAGGACGAGGTGCTTCTGGTTGCCAATCGGGAAAGCCCGGTGATGGAATTCGTCCGGGAGGGCGGCGGCGGACCTGACCGCCCCTGGGTGGAGCTGTCGGACATTGCTCACCTGGACTTCCTGCTGTCCAGCCGCTCCGCCATGCTGGGGGCCATCGCCCAGAAGATGTTTGACGATCTGGGCATCCAGCCCCACTATGTCTGCGGCACCCAGACGGCCTCCATGTCTGCTGCCCTGGCCCGCCGGGGGGTGGGGATCGCCTTTACCTATCGCTCCTGTGTGGAGGAAAGCCGGGATGTAATCTACCTGAGCATCGGAAAGAATCGGTGCTATGTGAATCTGGCCCTGATCTACCCCCAGGGCGGCTACCGCAGCCGGGCCATCCGGGCCTTCGAGGATGCGCTTTATCGGGTGCTGGCCTCGGAGGTGTTCTGAGCATCTGCCGCCGATTCGGGCCGATTTCCAGTCGGCCCGAATATTTACAGAGCATCTATTTGTGCAATTGCCGCGGCTGCGACAAAAAAGGCATTGATTTTTCTGTTCCGGTCTGCTATAATAGGGCCAATGCAGGGTTAGTTCATCGGTAGAACGGTCGCTTCCCAAGCCACAGAGGCGGGTTCGATTCCCGTACCCTGCTCCAAAACAAAGCAGCACCCTATGGGGTGCTGTTTTTGCGTTCGGAACAGAGAAAGAAAATCGAACCCATTCCATGCAAGTGCCCGGTGGGCACTTGCCGTTCGGCAGCTGGATGCCGAACGCTCCTTACGATTTGCCTCCAGGGCAAATCGGCCATCGATTCCCGTACCCTGCTCCAAAACAAAACAGCACCCTATGGGGTGCTGTTTTGGCTCATTTCTCTCTCTGGAAAAATGGACGGCTTTGTGCTATGATAGCAAAAAACAATCCAAAGGAGAACGCCTATGCTTCCGGAAGCCTTTTTGAAACGAATGGAGAACCAGCTGGGGGCGGAGTACCCGGAATTTCTGAAGAGCCTGGAGCGGCCCAGGGCGGTGGCGCTGCGGTTCAATCCGCTGAAAGGGGAGATCCATCAGCTGCCCTTCGTGGGGGAGCAGGTGCCCTGGGAGCCCATGGGATACTACTACGACCCGGCTTCCCGGCCGGGGCTGCACCCTTACCACGAGGCGGGGGTGTACTATTTGCAGGAGGCCAGTGCCATGTCTGCCGTGGCCCTGCTTGACCCCCGGCCCGGGGAGCGGATCTGCGATCTCTGCGCCGCCCCCGGGGGAAAATCCACCCAGATTGCGGGAAGAATGCTGGGGCAGGGGCTGCTGCTCTGCAATGAGTACAGCCCCGCCCGGGCAAAGATCCTCGCCCGGAACATCGAGCGCATGGGCGTGGCCAATGCCATTGTGACCAACGAGAAGACGGAGCGTCTGGCAGCCAAATTGCCCGGCTTTTTTGACCGGGTGCTGGTGGACGCCCCCTGCTCCGGCGAGGGAATGTTCCGCAAGGAGGAGGCCGCGGTGACGGACTGGAGCCAGCAGACCGTGGAGATGTGCGCCGCCCGCCAGGCGGAGATTCTGGACAATGCGGCGCGTCTTTTAAAGCCCGGCGGACGCTTGGTCTATTCCACCTGCACCTTCGCGCCGGAGGAGAACGAGCAGACCGTAGCGGCGTTTCTGGACCGGCACCCGGAATTCGCCCCGGAAAGGGTGGATGCCCCCTGGTTTACGCCGGGGGAGCAGGGAACCTACCGGATGTGGCCCCACAAGCTGCTGGGCGAGGGACATTTTGGCGCCGTGCTGCGTAAGCTGGACGGGGAAGAGGGGGACATTCCGGAGGAAAAGGGGACTGCCATGCCAAAACCCTGGCAGAGTTTTGCAAAGGAGATGGGGCTGCCCCTGCCGGAAGGAATTTTCCTTGGCTTTGGAGACCGGCTGTATCTGGCCCCCCAGGGCTGCCCGGAGCTGAAGGGACTGCGGGTGCTGCGGCCGGGCCTGGAGCTGGGGGAGCTGAAAAAGGACCGCCTGGAGCCTGCCCACGCTCTGGCCCTGTGGGCAAAGCCGCTGGAACGGACGATGGACCTGCCGTCGGAAGGCCCGGAGATCGGGCTGTATCTTCACGGCGAGGTGCTGCCCTGCACAGAAAAGGGCTGGCGCCTGGTGACGGTGGACGGCTACAGCATCGGCTGGGGAAAAGGAGACGGAAGGCAGCTGAAAAACCACTATCCTAAGGGCCTGCGGCGGTAAAAAAGGTTTTCCTTTACAAATTGCCGGTTCCATGGTAGAATACCCTGGAATTATGTAATGTTCCATTCCCCAATTTATCACAAGGAGAGGATCGTTCCTTGGCCAGATATGAAATTAACGGCGGCAGATCCCTGGAAGGGACCGTCACCATCAGCGGCGCGAAAAACGCGGCGGTTGCCATATTGCCCGCGACGCTGCTGGTCAGTGGGAAGTGCCGCGTTGAAAACGTACCTGATATCTCCGATGTCCGGATTTTATTGGATATTCTGGAGGGTATGGGCGTAAAGCTCGCCTATCCCGAGCCTCATGTTGTGGAGCTGGACAGCTCAGATGTGCAGTGCACCACCCCAGACCCGGAGCTCGTCAAGAAGATGCGGGCCAGCTATTATCTGATGGGGGCTTTGCTTGGCCGGTTCGGCCATGCCCATGTGGCCCTGCCCGGCGGCTGCAATTTTGCCTCCCGTCCCATCGACCAGCATATTAAGGGCTTCCTGGCCCTGGGCGCGGATGTGGACGAGACGGAGGACTATGTGGCTTTGAAGCCCACGGAAGAGGGCCTTCACGGGGCCAGAATCACCCTGGATATGGCAAGCGTGGGGGCTACCGTGAATATTATGGTGGCCGCAACCCTGCTTCCCGGGCAGACCGTCATTGAAAACGCGGCCAAGGAGCCCCACATTGTGGACCTGGCCAACTTCCTGAATACCATGGGTGCCCGCATTACCGGCGCGGGCACGGATACGGTGAAAATCCGCGGCGTCAACAGCCTGCGGGGCGGCAGCTATGCCATCATCCCGGACCAGATCGAGGCCGGAACCTATATGGCGGCGGTGACGGCCACCGGCGGCAATGTGCTGGTGCAGAACGTCATCCCCAAGCATATGGAGTGCATCACCAGCAAGCTGGAAGAGATGGGGGCCAAGGTCATCGTCTTTGACGATGCCATCCGGGTCATGCGCACGGGAAAGCTGCGGCAGACCACGGTGAAGACCAGCCCCTATCCCGGCTTCCCCACGGATATGCAGGCCCAGGTGTGCGTGTGCATGTCCCTGGCCAAGGGCACCAGTCGCCTGACCGAGAGCGTGTATGAAACCCGGTTCTTCGGCTACTGCGCGGAGTTGGAGAGCATGGGGGCCAATATCAAAATCAACGGGAAAACCGCCACGGTGGTAGGCGTAGAGGAGCTCTACGGCGCTACGGTGTTTGCCCACGATCTGCGGGCCGGTGCGGCCCTGGTCATCGCAGGCCTCAGCGCCCAGGGAACCACCCAGGTGGAGGACATTCACTATGTGGAGCGGGGCTATGAGGACCTGATCGGCAAGCTGACGGCGCTGGGCGCGGACATTCGCCGGGTAGAAGACTAATTCAGAAGACGAATCAGAGGAGGTGTGGCCATGGCAACCATGGAGCAGCAGGTGGAAAGCATTGTGGATACCATTCTGGAGGACTATCGCAATGGCCGCAGCATTGACCGCATGAACCCCTTTGCCCATCCGGACAAAGAGGTGGTCATCGATATGATCGGCAAGCTCATGCGCATTGTCTATCCGGGCTTCAGCCGGGACAAAAACTACCGCATTTACAATACCCATCACAATCTGTCCATGCTCATTGAGGACGTGATGTACAATATGGTCAAGCAGCTGACCATGGTCTTCCGGGCGGACATGGAGGAGCAGCAGGCCCAGGAGAAGGCCCAGCAGGTGAGCCTGGATTTCTTCCGGGCCATTCCGGCGCTGCGGGGCGTGATCCAGACGGATGTGGAGGCCTTCTACGACGGAGACCCCGCCGCCTACAGCACCGATGAGATCGTCTATTGCTACCCCGGCATTTTCGCCATTACGGTTTATCGCCTGGCCCATGTGCTCTATGCCATGGGGGTGCCCCTGCTGCCGAGAATCATGACCGAGCACGCCCACAGCGAGACGGGCATCGATATCAACCCCGGGGCCGCCATCGGCAAGTATTTCTTCATCGACCACGGCACCGGCATCGTCATCGGCGAGACCACGGTCATCGGGGACCATGTGAAGGTCTACCAGGGCGTGACATTGGGCGCACTGACCACCCGGGGGGGCCAAAGCCTGCGGGGCAAGCGCCGCCACCCCACCATTGAGGACAATGTGACCATCTACGCCGGCGCTTCCATTCTGGGCGGCGATACGGTCATTGGCCGGGACTGCGTCATCGGCTCCAATGTCTTCATCACCCATTCCATTCCCCCCTGTACCACGGTCAGCGTCAAGAGCCAGGAGCTGCAGATTCGCCAGCGGGCCAACTGTCCGGGCCCATTTTGGCCGGAAGAGAAAAAAGAAAAATGAATTTCCGCCGTCGAAGGTATGCACCGGAGACGGCGCTTTTCTTGTACATATGAAAATAATTTGAAAAAGAAATGAAAAATACTTGCATTTTGAAAATATACGTGATATAGTACCAGCGAAATCGATACAAAGATATGGATTCACCTGCGGCTGTTTGCCGCAAAGGGGAATGGGGTGCAAGGCCCCGCGAGTCGGTCACTGTGAAGCCCGGTTTGGGATAAGTCAGGCTACCTTGTGAATCCATTGTCTCCGCCGGAACCGGAGGCAGAACCCAGAATTTTTCCGGGCTTTTCAGAAAGCCCCGTTTTTCTGCGCGTTTGCCTGCCGCCACTCTGACGGCAGGCTTTTTTGCGCGCATTCAATTCCTTCGGGATTGAAAATATTAGAGAAAATGAGGAAGTAACCATGCAAGCAGCAAAACGTATTTTGTCCCTGACCCTGGCACTGGTGCTCGTTCTGGCTCTGGCCGCCTGCGGCGCTCAGAGCTCCACCGCAACCACCGCAGCCCCCGAGACCACCGCAGCCCCCGAGACCACCGAGGCCCCCGAGACCACCGAGGCCGTTGCCGAGACGGCCGCTGAGACGGAGACCGAGGCAGTGGCCAGCCACTACCCCGTGACCATTGAGAACGTTAACTTTGAACTGGAAAAAACCGAATTCACCTATGAGAAGGCGCCTGAAAAGGTGATTACGTTCTGGACCAACTCTCTGGAAACCATGCTTGCCCTGGGCCTGGGTGACCGGGTGATGCTGGCAGTGGGCCAGGATGAGGACAGCATCCTGCCGGAGCTGAAGGACGAATACAACCGGGTGAAGGACAATTTCCAGCTGTACAATGACTTCCTGGATTCCAATGCAGCGCTGAGCAAGGAATCTGCCGTCATGATGGAGCCGGACTTCATTCTGGCCTGGAAGTCCTCCTTCAATGATAAGACCCTGGGTGACACAACCTATTGGAACGAAAAGGGTGTCGGTACCTATATTGCGCTGAACTCCAACAACGTCAGTGAATATCGCACTCTGGAAAATGAGTATACCGATATTCTGAACATTGGCAAGATTTTCGATGTTGAGGATAAGGCCAACGAGATTGTGGACAACCTGAAGAACGAGGTGGAGCGGGTTACTTCCGCAACCAAGGACCAGCCCAAGAAGACCGTCCTGGTATTTGAGTTCCTGGGCGACAACATCTGGAACTACGATAAGACCATGCTGGCCGGTGATATGGTGACGGCCATGGGCGGAGAGCTGATGGAGGCTCCCGATGAGTTCGGCAAGGAAGATATCATCAATCTGAACCCCGAGGTCATTTTTGTCATTGGCAACAGCCAGGAGGCTGTGGAGAAGGTGACTTCTGACCCGGCTCTGGCCAGTCTGCAGGCTGTGCAGAACGGCAACGTGTATAATCTGCCTCTGAGCTATGTCTACACCAGCGGTGTACGGACGATTTACGGCCTGAATGCAATCGGTGCCGGCCTGTATCCGGAGCTGTACGCAGATTAAGCCATGAAGAAAAACGATGGAAGGCACCTGCTGCAATCCAGCAAATCCGCCTATTGGCTGTCCATCCTGTGCCTGACGGTGTTTTTGCTGTTCTCATTGCTGTTTGCGGTATCCGTAGGTGCGGTTCAGATACCCCTGAAAAATGTATACTAAATTGTTCTGGGGAATATTGGCAACTGGTTCAGTCATCTGTTCCGCGGAACGGAATTTGTGCCGATTTCCGGTGCGGTGGGAGATGTGGTTTGGCATATCCGGATGCCCCGCTTGCTGCTGGCGCTTACCATCGGCACCGGCCTGGCCGTATGCGGCGTGATTATGCAGGCCGTGGTGAAGAACCCGCTGGCGGAGCCCTATGTGCTGGGCATTTCTTCGGGTGCATCCCTGGGTGCCACCAGCGCGGTACTGCTGGGAATCGGTGCAGCTTTCGGAGCGAACTCCGTTGGCGTAATGGCCTGCCTGGGCGCGTTCGGCATTTCCATTGGCGTTGTAGCGATTTCCAATATCGGCGGAAGGTCCAATTCCGTAAAGCTATTGCTGGCCGGTATGGCCCTGAGCTCTGTGTGCAGCGCCTTTTCCAACCTGATTGTCTACTTTGCCCATGACAAAGAGGGCATCCAGAGTGTGACCTATTGGATGATGGGCAGCACCGCGGGGGCCAGCTGGCCAAAGCTTGCGGTGATTGTCCCGGTGGTGATTGCAGGCACCCTGTTTTTCCTGACCCAGTGCCGGACGCTGAATCTGATGCTCCTGGGTGACGAGTCGGCCATTACGCTGGGAAAGGATTTGCACCGCTGGCGGCAGGTTTATCTGCTGGTGTCTTCTGCAATCGTTGGATTTGCCGTTTATTCTGCGGGCATGATCGGCTTTGTGGGCCTGGTTGTGCCCCACGTTATGCGCATGGTCTACGGCACGGACCACCGCAGACTGCTGCCTGCTTCGGCTTTGGCAGGCGCAATTCTGCTGGTCTGGGCGGATGTGGGCTGCCGGGTGCTGATTCCCGGAATGGAGCTGCCGATTGGTTTGCTTACGTCCATCATTGGCGCGCCCTGCTTCATTTACCTGATGGTCCGCAAACGCTACGGGTTCGGAGGCGCAGAATGAATATTGATGTAAAAGAGCTTCAGGCCGTCTTAGGCGGGGCCACGATTTTAAAAGGCGTTGATCTGAATATCAGCGGAAGCAAGGTGGTTGGCGTTATCGGCCCCAACGGCAGCGGAAAGAGTACATTGCTTCGCTGCATTTATCGGGTGCTGAAGCCCTCTGCCGGTGCGGTATTTCTGGATGGGAGGCCCATGCAGCAGATTCCCGTCCGGGAATCTGCCCAGAAGATTGCAGTGGTGGCCCAGCACAATTTCTACAATTTCGAGTTTTCCGTGGAGGAGGTGGTCCTTATGGGCCGCTCCCCCTACAAGAAGGCTCTGGAACGGGACAATGCAGAGGACTACCGCATTGTGCGTCGTGCACTGGACCAGGTTGGCATGGGAGCGTTTGCGGAGCGCAGCTTTTTCACGCTTTCCGGCGGCGAGCAGCAGCGGGTGATTCTGGCCCGGGCACTGGCCCAGCAGACCCCCTGCTTGATTCTGGACGAGCCTACCAATCATCTGGACATCAAGTATCAGCTTCAGCTTATGGATATTGTGAAGGGCTTGAACCGAACGGTGATCTCCGCAATCCATGATCTGAACATTGCGGCAATGTACTGCGATTGGCTGTATGTGATGTATAGGGGGGAAATCCTGGCAAAGGGAACCCCAAAGGATGTTCTGACCCCGGAGCTGATTCGGAAAGTGTATGAAGTGGATGCCGATGTTTTTACCGACGATTGGGGCATTCCGAGAATCCTCTATCGCCCGCTGGGAACGTCGGCGGAGAAACGCTGAAAGGGAAGAGCTATGAAAAGAATTGCAATTCTGAACTGCTTGAAGGCAAACCAGGTCTGCGCCGGTGTTTCCTGCCTGGATGCGCTGCGGGAACGCAGAGGCGGATTCGCGGAGTATGCCGGGGAAGACGTGGACCTGCGGGCGTTCCTGCGCTGTAGTAACTGCGGGAAGACACCCGAAGAAGATCCGGGGATGACGGAGAAACTGGAACGGCTGGTCTCCTCCGGCGTAGAGACGGTCCATATTGGCGTATGCGCCCAGATGAAGGGCATTCGCTGCAAGACCATGGAGACTTACGCATCCTGGCTGGAGAACCACGGCATTCAGGTCATCTGGAAGACCCATTAAATCCTTTTATCAAAAACGGCGAAATGCCAAAATTTCTGCCAAAACCGCCCGGTTGATGAAATGTTCATCAGCCGGGCAGTTGTGTTTATTGTGAAAATGGGCTTGACTGGGTACAATAGGGCCATAAAGAAAAACAAAAGGCGGCACCCGTACAAAAGGTGCGGGGCTGCCCAACAAAAAGGAGCTGCAAAGTATATGTATTATTCTGCTGGAACCTATGAAGCCTTTGCCCATCCCGAGAAGCCTCAGGGCGTGGACAACAAGTCCGCTTATATCATCGGCACCGGCCTGGCCGGTCTGACCGCCGCCTTCTACCTGGTCCGTGACGGACAGATGAAGGGCGAGCGGGTGCACCTGCTGGAGAAGCTGGATTTGGCCGGCGGCAGCTGCGATGGCCGGAAGGATGTTTCCAAGGGCTTCTACATGCGCGGCGGCCGGGAAATGGACAACCATTTTGAGGTCATGTGGGATGTATTCCGGGATGTGCCCAGCATCGAGACCCCCAATGTGTCCGTGCTGGATGAGTACTACTGGCTGAACAAGCACGACCCCAACTACTCCCTGTGCCGGGCCACCGTCAAGTGCGGCCAGGATGCCCACACCGACAAGCAGTTCAAGCTGGACCGGGAGTCCGCCATGGCCCTTTCCAAGCTGTTCATCACCCCCGAAAGCCAGCTGGAGGGCAAGAAGATCTCCGAGGTCCTGCCCGATTCCTTCTGGGATACCAACTTCTGGCTGTACTGGCAGACCATGTTCGCCTTCCAGCGCTGGTCCAGCGCTCTGGAAATGAAGCGCTACCTCTGCCGCTACGTCCACCACATCGACGGCCTGCCCGATTTCTCCGCTCTGCGCTTCACCAAGTACAACCAGTATGAGAGCATGATCCTGCCCCTGGTGAAGTACCTGGAGAGCCACGGCGTGAAGGTGGAGTTCGGCATGGACGTGAAGAACGTCATCATCGACCACGTGGGCGACAAGCAGATTGCCCGGAAGATCGTCTATGTGAAGGATGGCCAGGAGCAGTCCATCGACCTGGTGGAGGATGATCTGGTGTTCATCACCAACGGCTGCTGCACCGACACCTCCTGCTACGGCGACCAGACCCATGCCCCGGACCTCAGCGGCATCGTTAATGGCTGCGGCGAGAGCTGGGACCTGTGGAAGAACATTGCCGCCCAGGCCCAAAACGGCGAGTACGGCAATCCCGATGCCTTCTGCTCCGATGTGGAAGCCACCAACTGGATGAGCGCCACCGTGCAGACCAAGGACGAGAAGATCATCCGCCACATTATGGATATCTGCCAGCGTGACCCCCGTGCCGGGAAAGTCACCACCGGCGGCATCGTCACCGTCAAGGACAGCACCGACAACTGGTACCTCAGCTGGACCATCAACCGTCAGCCCCAGTTCAAGGCCCAGGATAAGGACACCGTTCTGGTTTGGGTTTACGGCCTGACCACCAACAAGCCCGGCCAGTTCGTCAAGAAGGCCATGCGGGAGTGCACCGGCGAAGAGATCTGCCAGGAGTGGCTGTACCACATCGGCGTGCCCGAGGAGGAAATCCCCGAGTTGGCGGAGAGCGCCTGCAACACCACCACCTGCTATATGCCCTATATCAACGCCTTCTTCCAGCCCAGAAAAGAATCTGACCGGCCCAAGGTGGTACCCGACGGTGCTGTGAACTTCGCGTTCATCGGCCAGTTCGCCGAGACCCCCAGAGACACCATCTTCACCACCGAATACTCCATGCGTACCGGTATGGAATCCGTCTACACCCTGCTGAACGTAGACCGGGCCGTCCCTGAGGTCTGGGGCAGCAAGTACGATGTCCGGGAGCTGCTGCGTGCCTGCTACTACGCCATCGACAAAAAGCCCATTTCCCAGGCGCCTCTGTCCTTCGGCGAGAAGGAGATGCTGAAGCTCCTGGTCAAGAAGACCCGCGGCACCGACATTGAGCTGCTGCTGAAAGAAAGCGGCCTGATCGAGTAAGTCAATACCAGAAATTTGCCCCCTCCTGCGGTTAAAAACGCAGGAGGGGGCATTGTTTACGACAAACTGACCATCCAGTTTTTCTTTTTGAAAATCGCCAAGGATACCAGAAGTCTGAAAATCTCCTCGGTGGTGAGCAGGGCGTATACGCCCACAACGCCCCAACATAACACGTAGGCGGCCAGCAGACACAAAGGAATGCCCACCAGCCAGGTTCCCAGAATGTCAATGGCCATGATCAGCCGGGTGTTGCCGCCGCTGCGGAGGATGCCGCCGCCTAAAATCATGTTTTGAACCTTGACCGGGGCGTAAAGGGCGAAGACCACCAGCAGGGTTCTGCCCAATTGCTTTACGGCACCATCCACCCGGTAGAGGGAGGTGTAGGTCCCGGACAGCGAAATCAGCGCAACAGATACAACCACTGCCCCCAAAAGGCCCACCAGCATGATTTTTTTGGATTCTTCATAGGCTTTGTCATATTCTTTCTGTCCCAGCCGCTTCCCAATCAGTACCCCTGCGGCGGCGGACAGGCCGCTGAGGGCCCCCACCATCAGGCCCTGAACCGGGCAGGTCAGGGTATAGGCCGCCAGGGCCTGACTGCCCAGATGGCCGTAAACCGCTGACTCCACATTCTGGCCCAGGCTCCACAAAAACTCACTGGCAAGAATGGGCAGGATCATCATCACATAGTCCATATGGCTGAGCTTTTCAAAGCGTAGGCTCCAAAGGGGGCTGCTGCCCTCCTTTTTTTCCAGAATGACAAAGCCCAGCAGGACAAGCAGGAAATTCACCATCTGGGAAGCCAGGCTTGCCAGAGCCGCCCCGGGGATGCCCATAGAGGGCAGACCCAGCTTGCCGAAAATCAGCAGATAGTTAAGACTTGTATTCACGGCAACAGACACCAGGCTGGCCGCAAAGGGGATAGCGGCCTGTTCCTTGCAGCGCATCCAGGCCGAGAGCAGAGCGCTCAGAGCCATGGGAACATAAGAAAAGCCAATCAGGCGAAAATACAGGGTGCCGGAATCAATAATACCGGTATCCACCGTATACAGCCCCAGAATCAGCCGGGGGAAGCCCACCGCCGCCCCCAAAAACAGGCCGGACAGGAGCAAACTCCAGAGCAAGCTCACATCCAGACTGCGCCAGGCCTCTTTTTCCTCCCCGGCTCCCAGAAACTGGGCAATGAGGATGCCCGCCACCGTGCTGACCGCCCCCAGCATCACAGAAAAAATCAGGGAAAAGTTGCCGCACAGGCCCACGGCGGCAATGCCCGTTTCCCCCAGCTGGCCGATCATCACCTGATCAATAATGGAGAAGGAGGATTGCAGCATACTTTGCAGGGTCACGGGAATGGCGATTTTACACAGAGATTTTAGAAATGCAGACATGATAAACGCCTCGTACTTTCTCGGATGATGAGTTCCACCGGCAGGGCGATTTTGCCGGGGCTGCTGGACAGGGTGTCGTCAAAGTCCAGGATTTGAACATCTCCATAGTACCGCTCTCTGTTTGGTTTTGCAATGGTTAAACCCAGAACCTATTCCAAAATTAAAAACCGTTTTTTATAAGATTTGACGGGAACGCAAAAAACCATTTGAAATTTCCGGCGGCAGCCGCTACAACAAACGCACAGCGCGTGGCGTTTCTGCGTAAATCCGGTTGCAGGAACGCCACACGCATTACCCACGCCCCGGACCTCAGCGGCACCGACATTGAGCTGCTGCTGAAAGAAAGCGGCCTGATCGAGTAATTTTCCAGAAAACAATGCGCCTGATATCCAAGGACTGTTCCGGATATCAGACGCATTTTTCCGTCCGCGGCAATTGCATGGGGCGCTATCGGTAAAGCCGATGAATTAAGGTGCGATTGCCATCGGCAATCGTTTTCAAAAGCCAAAGTGGTCCTCTATTCCGCGCCAGTGCGCACACTGGCATGGAATGAGTTGAATGCGGGGATGCTTCCGTAGAAAGCGCCGAAACCCTGCTTCTCTAAACGAAGAGCGGGCCGGAAGAATTCTTAAGGAGGGCGGCTTGGTTTGCGGGAGCAAACCTTT
>CAMFMO010000044.1:0-17220 GCA_945963595.1 uncultured Clostridia bacterium
CTCCACGGCGGCGTGCATCTGCGCCTCGGTGAGCTGGGGGGCGTTGGGCACCGAGCCTTTGGTGCCCATGCCGCCGGTGGCCATCAGCTTGACGAAATCCGCACCGTCCCGCAGCTGTGTGCGGGCCGCCTTGCGGGCCTCGTCCACGGTATCCGCCTGCCAGCCCATGGGCCAGCCATGGCCGCCGGTGATGCACACCCCCCTGCCGCAGCCTGTTGCCGTACCAGAGAAAGCAACCCATGCATGCGCTTGTTGGGTCTACAAGCCCGGCAATGACGGTGACGAGGATGGGGAAGAGAATTCGGGTCAGGCGGCTGACGTTGCCCTTCTGATAGGGCATCCGGATCAGGCGCTCCTTTTTGGTTGTGACCAGTCGGATGACCGGGGGCTGGACAATGGGCACCAGTGCCATATAGCTATAGGCGGCTACCATGATGGCCCCTAAGTATTTAGAACCCAGGGTGTTGGCAACGAAGATCGCCGTGGGGCCGTCTGCGGCACCGATGATGGCGATGGAGGCCGCATCCTTCAAATCAAAGAAGAAGCCTGCCAGGACCAGGGTCAGGAAAATGCCTGCCTGTGCCGCTGCACCGAAAAACAGCAGCCAGGGCTTTTCCAGCAGGGGCCCGAAATCGATCATGGCCCCGATGCCGATGAACAGCAGCAGCGGGAACAGCTCATTGGACATACCGGCCTCAAAGAGCACGCTAAGGGCGCCTTCTATATTTCCCTGGGTAATGGCCCCAGACAGCGGGAGATTGACGAGGATCGCGCCGAAGCCCATGGGCAGCAGCAGGCTGGGCTCCATCTTTTTGGCTATGGCCAGATAGATGAGCAGCCCGCCGATGGCCCACATAAGGACCATTTGCGGTGTAATGTTTGTGAAGTTGGAGAAAAGCGTGAGAATTTCCATAAATACCCTCCTTACAGGCGCGCTGTGAAGAGGATAAAAAAAAGACCTCTATCACAGCAAAAATACTGTGATAAAAGTCTCAAGCTTCCGCATGTCCCCGGGCGAAACGCCGTGATGACGAGGCAATGCAGCGGGGGACACCCGCCCTTTACTCCCTTTTACCTTGGGAGTATTATATGTATTTCCAGCGAAAAAGTCAACCGAAAAAACGCACCCGGCGGGATTTTCCCGCCGGGTGCGGATGGGAATGATGAATCAGAGATAGCGGATGAAGAACTTCTGCGCTGCCTGCACCCGTTCCTTCTCGCCGCCTTCATGGGCAAAACCCGGGAGGATCTCCAGCTCCGCATGGACGCCGTTGTCCCGCAGATTCTTTTGCAGGCTCTTCATGCGGTCTACGCGGTTGTTGCCATAAGGGGAGTCACCGATGAACTTGTTGTCCAGTTCCCCGACCGTAATCAGGACAGGCACCTTCCGAACGGCATCCATATCTACATCATAGCCGAAATAATCCTTGAAATCCCGAATTCCCCAGAAGTAGTCCTCATCCGGGTTCAGGAAGGTGGGCCGGCCCGGCGCGCCGATGGAGCAGGCCTTCATCCGGTCCGGATGGGCAAACAGGAAACGGTTGACAAACTGGCCGCCGCCAGAATGGCCGAACATAAAGAACTTATCCGTATGGACACCGGGGTAACGCTTCGCCATGTCCTCAATCATATCCAGCAGGATCAGATCATACCGGATTCCATCGCAGGAAAGCAGCTTATAGCTGTTGAAGTCATCCCTCTGGATCAAGCCGCCGGGGAACATAGGCGCCAGAACCGCCATATGGTACTTGTCAGACAGTTCTTTGGCCTGCTTGATATATTCCTCCGTAGCGCACCCGGTGCCATGGATAATGACCATCAGGGAATAGTTGTGCTCGGCCTCGTCATAGTAGCAATCCGGCAGATGAACCCAGTAGTGAAACCGCTGGTCCGTAGGGCAGTGCCAGAGCATATTCAGATACGCGTTGCCAAATAGGTTTTTCTGCTGCTCCAGTGTCAGGTTGGCAGCAAGGGGGTTCGAATTTGCCATGATAAGCCTCTTTCCTTACAGGAATTTTCCGAATACAAAGCTGGCAATCACCAGCATGATTGCGCCGCCGATTCTGGAGGAGATCTGCGCATAGGACATGAGTTCCATACGGTGCGCGGCGCCCAGACACTGCACGTCGCCGGAACCGCCGCCATTGGCCATGCAGAGGCCCGCGGTCAGCATGGATTCCACGGGATAGAAGTGGAACAGTTTGCCCATCAGGAACGTACCGATCATAGCACCGAAAACGGTAGCCATAATAATCAGGATGTAAGCGGGGTTGGTAAAGACCTTGGCATAGTCGCTCAGGTTGGTGCCAATGCCGACGGTGATCATCAGCGGGAAGGACATGTACTTGACAAAGAACATCTGCATGCCTCTTGCGCCGGCCTTCACATTTTCGGGCAGGATATTGGAGATATTCAGAATCGCGATCAGGATGACCATGAACGCAAAGGTATGGATGGTAAAGCCCAGGTTCGCGTGGTTGATGATAGAAATCTTCTTCGCGTACAGGTTGGCAAGGTTGTAGCACACAACGCCCAGCGCCAGGCCGGTGGCGTAGTCGCCCACGGTGGGCTTCACATCGTTTGCCTTGTTCTCCAGCTTCTCCTCGCCTTCCATCAGGCGGCCGTTGCCGGTGAGAGAGGGTTTGGCCTGGCCCAGCTTATTGAGCAGGGCGCTCATAAACACGGCGCACAGGTTGCCGATACTGATGATGGCAAAAGCGGAGGCGTACCAGGTAGAGGCATCGCCGCCGGTCGCGGCAGCCCACATCTTGCTCATGGGAGTGATACCCGCGCCGTTGCCGCCGCCCATAACAGGGATGGCATAGGTCGCGATGGCGTCGATGGCACCCACACCGGTGACAGCGCCGACCAGACCGGCCAGTGCCAGAGCACCGACGATACCAGCCAGAATGGTGGGAATAAAGCCCGCAAAGGACTTAATCAGCATCTTGCGGTCAACGGACAGCACAGACCCGGTAATCAGCACCAGAATGTACAGATCCAGGAAGCCGGTGGAGCCATTGAAAGTGTTCAGTGCTTCCCTGGAGCCCTCGCCAATCAGGTTGAAGGTGTTCAGGGCTCCTGCCACCAGACAGGCAAACAACATACCGCCGCCGAACCAGGTCTTCCAAACAGGAATGTGGTCGCCCACCCAGCCAAGCAGCGTACCGATGATCATGGCGAAGGCCAGAGCGCCGACCATATTGGTCAGCATCCAGTCATTGGCGGCCATGAGGAGCATCAGGGCACTTAAGATCAGGTACATCCACAGGGGGAATCCCAGGATTTTTGTCTCTTTCAGTTTGTTCACGATTGACCCTCCTATTATCTTTTTCTTTGTGCAGTTTGAAGTCTTTACCGGTAAATTTCACAACAGCATTATATATCACGCCACATGAATTGTGCAATAGTTCCGCAATTCCACTTTGTGCCAGCCATCATAACCATTTGGAATCATTGTATGCATATTATAAAAACGCAGCCCCGGAAAGCCGTGTTCCGAGACTGCGTTTTTTGTGAACAAGTTATGACATTGATTCCAAAAGGTTATCGATTTTTTGCGGATGTTCCAACCATGAACCGCCACACTGTCTCGGCGGCCGGGGAAAGCTGCCGTCCCTTCTTTCGCGCGACAACAACGTAGCGATAGAGGTTGTCCCCTTTTACCATGCCATAGATCTCATTCTGGCCTCTTTTCGATTCCCGAATGGTCACATGGGGCAGCAGCGCAATCCCGCAGCCACTGCATGCCACCAGATAGCGGGTATCCACATAATCGACCCTCTGCGGATGAATCGGCGTGACGCGGTACTTTTTGAAAAAGGCGTTCTCCGCGTAATAAAGTCCCTGTCCCGGCGTTGCCAGCACATAGCGAAGGGTCGGATTCCGGAATCGCCGGGCATCGATATACAGGGGATTCTCCAGACTGTTGCCGGATGTATCCAGGCCCTCCAGAATGGGGGAATTTCTGGGAATCACAAAAATCAGAGGATCCTCCTGGACCGGCATATATTCCAGCTTTTCCGAACGAACCGGTTCCGTATAGATGGCCAGATCCGCTGTCTCATTTTCCAGGTCCTCTTCACATTGGGACGAGGAACGGTTTGTGTACTCCAGAGGGATTTCCGGATGCTCCAGCATAAAGGACGCCGCCTGAGACCCGGCATATGTGCCGCCCCGATGGGTCGTGGCGATGCGGACAGGTTCTGTCTGCACGGATGTAAACTGCCGCAGGCTCTCCAGAAGCTCCCGCTCCATATTCACGTAGCGACGGGCAAACTCCAGGAATAACTCCCCCTGGGGCGTTACGGTAATGGGACTTCTGGTACGGTCGAAGAGCTGAAAACCCAACTCCTTTTCCAGCTTGTTCAGCTGCTTGCTCAACGCAGGCTGAGAGATAAACAGATGTTTGGCGGCCAAGGTGATATTCTTACTCTCTTCCACTTCCAGACAATAGCGGAACACATTGGTATCCATTTGCAACCTCCCGTTTTTACGGAAACGCCCTGTGTTTCCGAATATCAGAATTCCTTCAAAATTTCCAGGATCTGAGCCTCATAGTCTCCTTCAAAATCCTCGCTTCGTCCGGCAGAGCGGACGTTGCTTTCCGCCCCCCGCTCCGGGGCCGGATACTCCCAGATATGGTAGGAAAGGCCCTTGTGGATAAAGTGAATGCTGCCGCTGTCGTTGTCTTCCCAGTATTCAAAGGGCATATTCTTGCTTTTCAGACAGGCTTGAATGGCTTTCAGACGCATAAAAAGTCTCCTTATGTATGTTTGCCTCTATTATACCGTGAAAACAGGGAAAAGCAATCCCCCAAAAGCTTACCGCACTGTCGCAGGCCGGAGCAGGCGGCGGAACCAGAGAAGATCTGTCCGGCGGAGTGTCCCTGTCAGGAGCAGCAGGGGAAATAGGATTGCAGGAAAGCCCAGGCAGGCAGCGATCCCGTCTATATGGGAACAGGCCCAAAGAGCCCCGGCAGCACACAGTATGGCGCACAGGGGATGACGCGCCTAGATTTTGACTACGGTGATTTCCACAAGACGGAGGATGCTGATGAAAAAGTTGATTACATGGGAAATGAGAATGCTTGCAAAGTATCCTTGGACTCCGAAAACCGGCAGCAGGAAGAAAAGCAGAGCAACATCCAGGGCACTGGTGAAGATGTTGATGGCCATGGCCCATTTTTGCTGCCCAAGGCCCTTGGTCATGGCGTCGGTAATGGTGTCGCAGTAGAGCATGGGGGCCAGAGGGGCGAACCAGCGCAGAAGCGTCCCTGCCTGGCTGTTGCCGTATAGGCGCAGGCACAGCCTATCGGCGGAAAGAAACAGCCATCCGCCGCAGAGCAGCCCGTATAGAAGGGCTGCGCGCAGGCTTTTGTGCAGCAGGTAGCGGATGCGTTTGTCCTCTCCTGCGCAGTGGCACCGGGCCATTTCCGGAATCAGCAGCTCGGAAAGGCCGAAGAGAATGCAAGCGGGGAACATGAGTACCGGGAAGACCATACCTGTGACGATGCCGAAGACGGCCAGAGGGTTTGCAACTGCCAGCGCAAGCCGTTTTGGTACCAGCATATGCTCCAGGGTGGAAATGCCGGATTTGGCCGTATCTGCCAGGGCAAGGGGCCCGGCCGATTGCAGCACCCGGCGGCCCATGGGGGTGCATTTTCCTTTGGGGATATGCTGCCGGACCGTCAGCGCCGTCAGCATCAGCAGCGTCAGGCAGCTGCCCATGGCGCTGCCGAGAATCACGCACCGGCAGGCCCGCCCCGTATCGCTGCCCGCCCAGAAGTGCAGACAGACCAGGGTGACGGTCATGGAAAAGAGCTGCTCCGCAACCTCCACGACGGCTAAAGTGCCGATCCGGTTCTGGCCTGTGAAGAAGCCTGTCATCAGGGCGCACAGGCAGTTGATGGGGAGAAAGCAGGAGAACAGCCGCAGCGCCGGGGCCACAGCGCCGTTTCCAATCCAGCTTTCCGCGATTTTCGGAGCAAAAAGGTATAGAACGGTCCCAACACCCAGGCTGCAAAGAATGCTATAGGTTCCGCAGCCGGACAGAACACCCCGCAGCCCCCAGGGGCGCTTCCTGCCCAGCTCCTCGGCGGTCAGGTACATGGCAGCTGTTCGGATTCCACCAATGCCGGCAATCAGGGCCAGGCTTCCAACGGACATGGTCAGCTGTAAAAGACCAATGCCTTCGGGGCCGATTTTTCGGGAGAGATAGACCTGAAACACGGTCCCAGCCATGCGCAGGGCCAGATTCACGGCGGTCAGCAGCATGGCACTGTAAAAAAGCGGTTTTTTCCGGGTCAAAAAGCCACCCCCTCGTCCACAGAATATGCGGACAAGGGGGAGGATAGAATTTATTTGGCTTCCGGGTTTGCCTCCAGGCAGAAGGGGCTCAGGGGGCATTGGCCGCATTTTGGACTTCTGGCGGTGCAGATTTCCCGACCAAAGAGCACTAGCCGATGGCAGAAGTCATTGCTCTTTTCCGGCGGCAGGATTTTTCGCAGCTGCTGCTCCACCTTTTCCGGTTCTTTGCCATGGCTCAGGCCCAGCTTGCCGCAGATGCGGATGCAGTGGGTATCGCAGACTACGCTGCCGGGGACCTTGTAGATATCTCCAAGCAGCAGATTCGCCGTTTTCCGACCTACACCGGGCAGCCGCAGCAGCTCCTCCATGGTGCCGGGGACCTTTCCGCCGTAGTCGCTGAGCAGCATCTGGCAGGCCAGCACAATATCCCGGGCCTTGTGCTTGTAGAAGCCGCAGGAGCGGACATAGTTCTCTACATCTTCAATGGGGGCCGCCGCCATGGCTTCCAGGGTTGGATAGGCTGCAAACAGGGCAGGGGTCACCAGATTCACCCGGGCATCGGTGCACTGGGCAGACAGCCGCACGGCGATCATCAGCTCATAATCCTTATCATAGTGCAGGGCACACATGGATTCCGGGTAGCGGTTTTCCAGAATTTCCAGAATGGCGCGGACTTTCTCTTCCATGGAATCAGTATCCTTCCTCATTTTTCTCCAGAATACCACATCCCAGCCCAAATTTCAATCATTTCCTGGTGGTTAGAAGGCGGCCTCCTCCACCTGGGCCGTCAGGGCAGAGACTTCATAGGCGGTTCGCTCCTGGGCGCCCTCGGGGGTAAGCTTGGTATAGACCCGGCTTTGAAGCCGCCCCTGGATCAGGAAGCGGTCCCGGGTGTGGCACTGGGCCCCCAGCTGTGCCATGGAACCCCAGAGAATGCAGGGAATGTAGTCCGCCCGGCGGGAGGGCCTGGCCACAGCCAGCATGACATCGCAGATTTCCCGCCCCAGAGGGGTTTTCCGGTAATTCGGCTCCCGGCATAGGCTGCCGCAGAGGGTGATGTCGTTGACAGGCGGTCCGTCTTCGGCAGAGATATTTTGGGCAAAGACGAAAATCAGAAGCTTTCGACCGTCCTCCTGCCGCAGGTTGTGGGAGCGAAGCTGTCCGACGATGTCGAGCATTTCCCCTCCGGACAGGTCAAGGGTTTCCAGCAGCTCCTCCCGGACGATCACCGGCAGGGTGTCCACTGCCCCGGAGAGCCGGGGCACCTCCAGAAGGAAGCGGAAGAATCGTTTCCCGCCGCTTTCGTGGGAAAATGCGGGCAGTTCCAGAAGACTGCCCCGAAGATGCGCCTGGTTTGTTGGATATTCCATAAGTACCACCCCATAGTTTTCGTAGGATAGCACATCCTATGCGCCCCCGGGACAAACAGAACATCCGGCCATTGACAGCGCCGATACAATGGGGTAGAATGAGAACAAAAGGGTAAAGGAGGAAGAAAAAATGAAACAATGGCTTTTGAACATCCGGCAGCCCGGAAAGCACTATACCGTCTGGGAGGGCATCCGCAGGATCCTGCTCTGTCTGGTGCTGGGCATCCTGCTTGGGATGCTTGCAAAGCAGCTGGACCTTGCGTCCTACGGTGGGAACAGCTTCTGGGAGCGGGCATTGGAATGGCTGGATCTGAGGAATTTCCTTTCTGACTTTCCGTTCTGGCTGGCTGTTGGGCTTGCCATTGCCGTTTTTGCGCCCTCTGCCTTCCAGGCCGGGGACGGGGTGTTTTTCTTCTTCCTGGGAATGTGCGGGGCCTATCACTGGTATAGCGTGTATGTCGGCGGCTTCAATCCCAGCGGGTATATGCGCATCTGGTACGGCCTGACCGTTGTTTCGCCGCTGCTGGGCGCGATGAGCTGGTATGCCAGAGGGAAAGGATACGTGGCGGCCGGATTGACGACGCTGATCTTCACGGTACTGCTGCTGAGCTGCTTTTCCTTCGGCTTTTGGTACTTTGATTTCCAAGGCATTCTCTATACGGCAACCTTCCTGATTTGCGTGTTTATGCTGAACGCAAACCCAAAGCGGACGCTTTGCTGCCTGGCGCTTTCAGCTGTGCTGGCATTTCTTTTGAGAGGAAGCGTCCTATGAAGCAGCTGGATTCCTTCCTGCATACGCTCTTTTGGTTTGCACCTGGGATGTTTGCGGGCATTGCGCTGGAAACCTATCTTGACGTTCAAAACCATCCCGGTCTGTATGAAATGCAGTCCGCCTCCTGGTACACGAAGCTTCTGCTGCACGGGGCTGTCTGCCTGATTGTCATGGCGGCGGCCTGGGTGCTGCGGAGAATGATCCGAAAAAGGCTTTGACCATAAAAAACGCAGAGGCCGACAATCCGCTCGTCGGCCTTGCGCTATTTTTATTGAATATGACTGTGATTGTTGATATGGTCGCTGCAATAGCAGTAATATCCGTTGCACTTGGAGCAGTAGCGGAATTCCAGCTCCGGATTGGACACATCCGTCCGCCCGCAGACGGTGCACTTGTGGGTATAGGCGGGGGCTTCAGCTTTCTTTGGCCGCTCTGTCACGTGAAAATGGATGATTTTCGGCTGCTGCTTGGGTGCTTTATGGAATGCTTTGCGCAGCTTGTTCTGCCAGGAAAGGGGCACCACATTGAGCACATCCTTTCCGAAGAACAGAAAATAGTTTCCCAGGGACACCAGCGGAAAGAGGTTATAGGCGGTAAAGGGCGTCTGGAACAGGCCAATAAGAATGACCGCCAGATCAAACAGGGCAAAAATCCAGGCGCGGATGGGGATGATGAAGAACAGCAAAAACTGCGCCTGGGGGTATAGCGTTGCGTAGCCCAGGAAAAGGCTCATATTCAGGTAGTACACGTCTGCCTGACAGTTGAAGAGCATCCCGTATACATCCATCAGCACCACGCCGCTGAGATAGAAGAGATTGAATTTCAGTGTGCCCCACTGCCGCTCCATGGCGGTGCCCAGGGAGTAATAGCACAGAAGCGTGATGAGCATAAAGAGAATGTTGCTGCTGAGCGTGGTCAGAGGGTAGGTGATCAGCCGCCAGACCTGACCGTGCAGGATGGCCGCCCGGTTGAAGCACAACAGGTTGTAAAGAACATAGTTTCCGGTAAAGGCGCTGATCAGGTAAACAACGGCATTGCCCAGAACGATGTAAAGCATGAGATTTGGGATGCCCTTGTTCCGGTTCACATAGCAATACCGCTCGAAATTACGGCGCAGATTTTTCAATGGGGTCAACTCCTTCGTTGTTTGCGTTTATTCTACCAGCAATGCACCGGTTTGTCTATGAAGGAACTGTTAATTTTGCAAGATTTTTTGCAAAGGCCTTGACATTTCCGGGGGGATTCTGTAGAATACAGAAAACTGCATACAAAGCCTTATCAAGAGTGGTGGAGGGAACGGCCCGATGAAACCCGGCAACCTGTTAATCAAGGTGCTAAATCCGGCGGCAAACGAAAGATGAGGATTCGATCAAACTGCAACGCGCATCGAATCTTCGGTGTGCGGTTTTTCTTTGTCCGGACGAATTTGAGACGCAAAAAAGAAAGGAAAACAAACATGGAAAAAAGACTCTTTACCTCTGAATGTGTTACCAATGGCCACCCCGACAAGGTTGCCGACTCCATTTCCGATGCCATTCTGGATGCCTGCCTGGCCCAGGACCCCGGCTCCCGCGTGGCCTGTGAGACTATGGTCACCACCGACTTCTGCCTGATCTGCGGTGAGATCACCACCAAGGCCAAGGTGGACTATGATGCCGTTGCCCGGGAAGCCATCCGAGCCATCGGTTACACCCGGGAGGGGGACGGTTTCAATGCCGACACCGTGGAGATCCAGTGCCGCATCCACACCCAGTCTGCAGACATTGCTCTGGGCACCAACGATGAGGTGGGCGGTGCCGGTGACCAGGGCATGATGTTCGGCGGTGCCTGCACCCAGACCCCTGAGCTGATGCCTCTGCCTGCTGCCCTGAGCCGCGCCCTGTGCAACCGGCTCACCGAGTGCGTCCACGAGAATGACCTGCTGCGGCCCGATGGCAAGACCCAGGTCACTGTGGAGTTCGATGAGGATGGCAAGGTTGTTGGCGTGGACACCGTGGTTGTCTCCATTATGCACAGCGCAGACTTCCAGATGGATGCTCTGCGGGCTTATATCCGGGAGAATGTTATTGCTCCTGTTCTTGCTAAGTACGGCTTTGATGTAAACACCGTTCCCAATATCTTCATCAACCCCACCGGCCATTTTGTCATCGGCGGTCCCAACGGCGATACCGGCCTGACCGGACGGAAGATCATTGTGGATACCTATGGCGGCTATTTCTCCCACGGCGGCGGCGCCTTCTCCGGCAAGGACCCCACCAAGGTGGACCGCAGCGCTGCCTATATGGCCCGCTATATGGCCAAGAATCTGGTGGCTGCCGGCCTGGCCGAGCAGGTTCAGGTGCAGCTGGCCTATGCCATCGGTGTGGCGGAGCCTGTCTCCGTCCGGGTGGACAGCTATGGCACCGGTAAGGTCTCCGACGAGACCATGACCGAGCTGCTGCGCAAGACCTGCGATCTGACCCCTGCGGGTATCATCCGCAAGCTGGATCTGCGCAAGCCCATCTATGCTTCCACTGCTGCCAAGGGCCACTTCGGTGTGGACGGCAAGAGCTGGGAGCAGACCGATCTGGCCGAAGAGCTGCGCAAGCTGGCTGGAATCTAAAAGAATCCTTTTTAACCCACAACGGGAACGGCAAATTTCAGCCGTTCCCGTTGTTTTTTTGCGATGCCTGTGGTAAACTGGAAAAAAAGCAGACAATGGAGGACACCCTATGCTGGATTTCGTTCGTGTGGCTTGTGCGGTTCCCAATGTGCGGGTGGGGGACCCGCTTCAAAACGCCCGGAAGCACTGCGCCATTTTGGAAAAAGCAGACGCGAAAAAGGTGGATATTTTGGTATTCCCGGAGCTGAGCCTGACGGGCTACACCTGTCAGGACCTGTTCTTTCAGGATTCTCTGAACGATGCCGCTTTGGCAGGTCTGGGGGAGATTTTGAATTGCTCTCGGCTGCACCCTGATGTCGTGGCCGTTGTGGGCTTGCCGGTGCGCCTGGGCTGCCGGATGTTCAACTGCGCTGCGGTGCTCTCCGGCGGAATGGTTCACGGCCTTGTGCCCAAAACCTATATCCCAAATTATCACGAGTTTTACGAGAAACGCTGGTTTTCTTCCGGGGAAGATCTCCATGAAAATCAGGCTCTCCTGCAAATTCCCGGAATGCCTGCGCAGACTGTACCGGTGCTGCCCAAAGCGCTCTTTACCTTGGCAGACGGGACGGCTTTTGGAGTGGAAATCTGCGAGGATCTGTGGACGCCGATTCCGCCCTCTTCCATTCTGGCCCTCAGCGGTGCGGAGGTCATCGTCAACCTGTCTGCTTCCAATGAGACCATCGGCAAGCGGGCCTATCGCCGGGAACTGGTGACCCACCAGTCCGCAGCTGCCGCCTGTGTCTATGCCTATGCCTCTGCAGGGGCAGGGGAGAGCACACAGGATTTGATTTTCTCCGGCCAGTGCCTCATTGCCCAGAATGGCAGCCTTCTGGGGCAAACGGAAGAACCCATCGTTTCCGAAACGCTGCTGATCCGGGACTGTGACCTGGGCCGGATTCGTGCAGACCGCCGCAGCAATAAGAGCTTTTCAGACAATGCGTCGGTCTTTTCGGCCATGCTTGCCCAGACGGAAATCGGGCTGGATGTCACCCCCCGCAGCGATGGAACGCTGTTCCCCGTCACCAAGCTGCCCTTCGTCCCGGCAGTGCAGACCGACCGTTTTGCGCGCTGTATGGAGATTTTCCGGATGCAGGTGGCCGGCCTGAAGCACCGGCTGGAGACCATCGGCTCCAAGGCGGTGATCGGCGTCTCCGGCGGCCTGGATTCTACGCTGGCCCTGCTGGTTGCGGTGGAGGCCATGCGGCAGCTGGGAAGACCCTCTTCGGATGTTTGCGGCGTGACCATGCCCTGCTACGGCACCTCCGACCGAACCTATCAGAATTCCCTGACCCTCATGGAGAAGCTTGGCATTTCCGTGAAAGAGGTCAATATCCGTGAGGCGGTGGACATCCATTTCCGGGATATCGGCCATGACAAGAGCGTTCTCAACGGCACCTATGAAAACGCACAGGCCCGGGAGCGCACCCAGATTCTGATGGACTATGCCAGCGTCGTCGGCGGCATCGTCATCGGCACCGGAGATCTCAGCGAGCTGGCTCTGGGCTGGTGCACCTACAATGGCGATCATATGAGCATGTACGGGGTCAACGCCTCCATTCCCAAAACCCTGATCCGCTGGATGATCGCCGCCATTGCGGAGAGTGAGAGCTTTGCTTCCGCCCGGGAAGTGCTGGAGGATATTCTGGATACCCCCATTTCCCCGGAACTGCTGCCTCCGGATGCCTCTGGAAAAATCAGTCAGTACACGGAAGATTTGGTGGGCCCCTACGCCCTCCACGACTTCTTCCTCTACTATATGCTTCGTTTCGGCTTCACCCCCACGAAGATTTATGCCCTGGCCTGCCGGGCCTTTCAGGGGGACTTTGATGGGGAGACCATCAAAAAGTGGATGAAGGCCTTCTATCACCGCTTCTTCACTCAGCAGTTCAAGCGCAGCTGCCTGCCGGACGGCGTGAAAGTGGGTTCCGTCTGCCTAAGCCCCCGGGGCGACTGGCGTATGCCCAGCGATGCCAGCGGAAGAATCTGGCTGGAAGAGGTGGAGCGGCTGTAAAGCCACCCAAAAAGAGAGAACAGCGCCGCCGCATTTCCTTTCGGATGTGCGACGGCGCTTTGCGCTCAGTGGTTCAAAAATTCCGTAAGCGGTGTCATATCATAATCCGGCATGGGCACATATGCCGCCTGAATTTCCTTTGCCTCCGCTTCGGAAATGCGCTCCCAGTGGGTTCCATCTTCGGTGCTGTCATCGATCACGGTTGCCTTTTCCCAGGTTTTATTGACGGTGTCGTAGCGAAGCCTCAGAAATTCGTGCATCGAAGCGTCCGTGTAATAGGAATAGATGCAGTCTCCGTAGCTTCGGGCGGTTTCGTCGTAGGTTTTTCCAAGAACCGGCCCATCATACAGGGCTTGGAAATATTGGAAGCAGACCCGGGGAGAATCCCCATGCGGCGGCGTAAATATCTTGACGATCTGCCAGTATCGCCCGGTATCCCGATAACGCAGCAGCATTTCCGGCTGTCCGTCGTTGTCCAGGTCAACAAAACAGTAGTCCAGCAGATCGCCCCGGGTGTCGTTGTATTCTTTCTCGTTCCCCGTGTAATCCAGAATGTGCTGCACGTAGCTTTCCAGACTGTCACCGTATTCGTTGATGAACCATCGCCACCCGGTCTCCAGATCTATGGCGGAACCGGCCAGAAAATCAGGCTTTTGCTCCGGGGCAGGATAGTCCGTCCGCAGGGCCGCAACATCTTCGGCGGTGCAGGGCTGGGGAGAAGGTTGATAGTTGAACAATTCCGCAATTTGCTCTGCCAGTTCCTTGGTCATAGGTTTGTTCGGTATATTATTCGGGTCATAGCCCAGGAAATTTTCGGTTTCGATGTGGATCCAGTCATTTCCGGTGCGGCAGATGACATTCAGGCGATTTTCGTATGTGGCCAGAAGCAGATCGGAACCGTCTGCGGCAGTATAGTGCCATTGTGTCCACTGGTCTATATTGCGGATGACCGCGCAGAACGGATAGAAATAATCTCCGTTTACATAGACATAGGTTGCCAGTCGGCTTTCATCCCCGGGGAGGGTATACCGAATTTCTGCCTTGAAAGAACCTTCCGGGAAAAAATATCCGGCCATTCTATCGGCATTAACTGAGATAAGGGGCTTCATCTGCAACGCACGGTAGAATAGCTCCTGCTCCCAGTAATCAAAATGCTGTATTGCCCCCAGAGGCTGCAGGTTGTACTTATTTAGAATTTCCTGGAGCTTGTCCATCATTTCAAAGGTGTAGCAGTTATACGTTTCATAGAACTGGGAGGGAATGCCGGATTCATTGAAATTGTTTTCGTCCAGCAGTGTCCCATCCGGATCGTATGTGTCTGTGAATGCCTGCCATTCCAGCATGGCCTGCTGCTCGGGGCTTTCGCTATAGCCCTGGAGAGACAGTTCCGTGACCGTATATTCTGTGGCAGGCACGTATTCGCCGCCCGGGCCGGACCAGGCAGGCTCACTGACCGTCGTTTCGCTGAGCTTCATATCCTGCAATTGCAGAACATACACCACTGCGCACCCCACCAGCAGCAGGAGCAGGGAAATGATTGCCGCGATCAGAAGCGCCCTTGTCAGGGAAAGCCTCCGCTTTTCCGGCTCCTGTGCCTCCAGAATATAGCGATCCCGAATGGAGCCCATTGTTTCCAAAAGATCTATGGCTTTCATAGCAGTCCCTCCAGTTGCAGTCTTGCGCGCAGCTTTTCCCGAAGCCTGTGGAGCATGGCGGTCACCTTGCTTTCGGAAAAGCCGAATCGTGCGGCAATTTCCGGGATGGATTCCAGATACCAGTACCGGCAGACGAAAACCCTGCGCTGTGTCTCTGGAAGCGCGTCCAGAAACCGGTTCAGATACCGCAGCAGCTCCTTGCGGTCCACTTCCTTTTCCGGATCATCGCCGCCGGAAATGCATTCTTCCAGTTCCTCCAGGCTTAGGGCAACCTGCCCGCCGCCTCGTTTCTGGGCGCTGCACTTTTTCCAGCGGTCCAGAGAAATGTACCGGGTCAGCTTGCCGAGAAAGGCAGAGAGAATATTTGGCCGCCGGGGCGGCATGGTATTCCAGGCGGCGAGGTATGTATCGTTGACGCTTTCCTCGGAATCCTCCCGGCTGGATAGAATGTGATATGCAATTTTGTAGCAGTATTTTCCGTATTTCGAGGCGGTCTGCGTAACGGCCTCCTCGGAACGCTGAAAATACAGCTCGATGATTTCAGAATCATCCATGTTTGAATGCCTCCTTTTCTTTGTGTATTGCGCCTTCCTATATCCAGTAGAAAAAATTTCAAAACCCTTGCATTTTTTTGCGTACTTTTCTATATAGTACAATACCACCCGGCTCTTGTCCAGAACCGGGTGGTCAGGCTATGGATTTCCGGCCAAAAGAATGGGCTGCAATTGCTGCCCGTTTATGGCCTTTTCAGCAGCGTTGGGAATCAAGGAAAAGTCGGCAACCAAAGATGTGGGCTTATTCTCCCAGCTGTCCTGCCGGAAGGGAACAAAGTAATAGTTTTTCCGCCCCAGGAGCTTTCCAATATTCTCCGCAGCGCCTGCCAAGGCGTCGTTGGTGGAGACCGCCAAAAGCACCGGGCGGGCGTTGCGCAGATGGCTTTTTGCTGCCATGGTCACGGGGCCATCGGCGATGGAGTGGGAAAGCTTCGCCAGGGTATTCCCGGTGCATGGGGCGATTATCAGCAGGTCAAGCAGCTTCTTGGGGCCGATGGGCTCTACTTCTTCCAAGGTTGTCAGAGCTTTCCTGTCGCAGATGCTTTCTGCCCTGGCCAGAAAATCCTTTGCCTGTCCGAATCGGCTGTCCGTGGCAGCGGAGGCTTCCGAAAAAATGGGAATGACGTCATGCTCCTTGGAGAGCTGCTCTAAAATTGGGAAAACCTTGGAATATGTACAGAATGAGCCACAAAAACAAAAGCCAATTTTCAAAATCCATTCTCCTTCCACAGCCGCAGGATCGTCTCGGCAATCAGCTTTCCGGAGCTTTCCGGTGCCATTTTTCCAGGCAGCCCTCTTGCCCAGAGGACGTCATCTCCCTGCATGCCCGGCTGGGATGCAAGGTCGATCAGCAGACAGTCCGGGCAGCGTGCCGTCATTTCCCGGGAAAGCAGCAAGGAAGGCGCTGTGTTGAAGACCAGAGAGAACCCGGAAAGCGCAGATGCCAGGTCTGCTTCCGCGATTACGTCATAGCCCAGCCCTTTCAGCATGGCCCGGTCAGTGGGCTTTCGCGCGAAAACGCAGACTTCGGCGTCCACCCCTCTCAGCAGCCTTGCAAGGCACTTCCCAATGCGCCCCCAGCCCAAAATCAGCACCGGCAGCCTCCGATAGGTTTGCTTCAGATGTCCGGCAGCCAGCCGAAGGGCACATCTGGCGGTGATATCCGCGTTTTGCGCCGTGAATTCCGGATCCCGGAGCAGGTCTATGCTTCGAAACCTGTCAGGCACATGTTTGGCCAGATTGCCGCCAATGACAATAGCGTTTTCCGGCAGCTCTTCCCAGGCGATATCTGCCAGATCCGTTCCCCGAAAACTGGGCACATCCAGTAGAATACCGTCAACCGTTTTGTCCGGTGCCTGTAAAATGGAAAATCCAGCGGTAGAAAGCTGTTCACAGGCGTATTGATGGGCTTCGGAGCATCCCTTCGCCCAGAGCTTTGGCATGATGATCCCTCCTTTGGGACAAAATATGCGGGAAGCGGATAAGTGGTGCTTGATTTTTTCTGGGGATTTCGTATAATGATATCAAGAGGTGATGTATATGCAGAGATTGGGATTTATTCATGATATGCTGGATGTAAAGGTTTTGGTGCTGTTTGTTATGGCAAGGGTGAGCTACCCCATCAATATTCAGCAGATCTACGAGCTTTGCTACCAGGACGATTGCCTCAGCTACTTTGATATCTGTACCGCTGTGCCGGAGATGGTGGAAAGCGGCCATCTGCGGGAAGTGGAGACGGGAACCTATGAGATCACGGAGAAGGGGCGCGCAGACGGCGCATTGACCGAAGATTCCGTGGCCTATACCGTCAAATGTAAGGCAGAGAACGCCGTGGCGAAGTTCAATCGTTCCCAGCGTCGCGCCAGCTGTGTCACGACAAAGGTGATGGCCAGGGAAAATGGGGAGT
>CAMFMO010000045.1:0-16803 GCA_945963595.1 uncultured Clostridia bacterium
GCCTTATAGCGTCATTCGATTTTCCGGAAGGATGGCCTGAAGAAAGCCCTGAACCAGGGTTTCCAGGCCATAGATTTTTTGAACGCTTCCGGCATACAGGCAGGTGCGGGGGCGGCGCTTCCGGGAAAGCGAGGGCTGTTTTTCCTCCATGGCAATATCTGCATGGCCCTCCAGAATGACGTGAGGCTTCCCGGTGGGATTCACCCGGGCATTCATCTGCTCCGTCAGGAGCACATAGTCGGTGCACCCGGCAATGACCCGGTTTGTAAGAAAACGATAGAGCTTGCTGTAGCCCAGCATATCCGGCAAATCCGTGATGATGCCTACGCAGCGGCAGCCTTTTTTTCGGGCAGCCAGCTGGGCGAACAGGGCGGTGGTACAGTTCAGGCAGTCCACAAAGACCACACTGTCCGGCCGGGCGAGCTTGCATACCGTGGTGTAGATCTGCCGGGCACCGGAGAGAATTTTGCGCAGAGGATTGCGGTAGGCAACGGCGTACTCGTAGTGGGCACCGCCCTCCTCCTCCGGGGGAAGGACAAGGGAGGGGGTCTCCATAAGGCTGCGGTTTAAGGGCAGCGCTGCTGCCACATCCACCTGCGTGTGGCTGGCGAGGCCCTCAATCAGCAGCCGATGATATTTTTGACTCTGAAAAGCGGGTTTTTGCGCCGCATCGGAAAAGAGCTTCCGATACGTCTTTTCTGAACAGGTGGTTACGGCGTAAATAATGTGCATACTACCTCCCAGGCCGGATGCTTAAGGCTGCTCCGGAACAGATACGCTCTGTTTGGGCTGACGATCAATCAGACAACCGACGCATTCAATCAATGCCATAATGGGGAAAATCCAGAAATAGGGGTCGGAAATGAGATTTTGCGTATTAAAAGTAACGGCCAGGGCCAGCAGGCAGAGAAGCTTTGTGACAATATGCCCTTTGCCCCGGAGAACCAGGCAGAGCCATGCAATCACATGGAGCCACCCACTGAAAATGCCAAGGATGGCGAAAAGAATGGTTGTGGAGCTGGTATTGTCAGCAATGATTTCGAGAACATAGGAAACATCCCGCCCGACCTTTGGCCGGAAGGAGAGCAGATGGAGATTCACATGGATGCTTTCAAAGCGGTCATCAAAGGAGGGATTCCCCGGTGTGACCTTCTGGAACATATAGAGCAGAGTGGCATACAGCGGTGGCTTTCGAATGAAGAGATAGGCCAGAAAGGCAATACCCAGGCCCAGCACCAGAGCGGTTAGAAGCTTGCCCAGGGAGCTGCGGTAGAGCTTTTTTTCAAAGTAAACGGTCAGCAGCAGCACCGCCATGGCTGCAATGGCACCAGTAGAAAAGGTACTCAGCAGGGTCAGACACAGAATACCGCCGCACACCCACATAGAGGTCTGCTTTTCCCATCGAACATGGTAAAAGCAGAGATACAGCGCCAGAAACAGAAAGAATTGGTAAACCCCAGGCTCCCGGAAAATGCCAAAATTCCGGTCCCGCACCAGTGTTTTGGGTACAAAGGCCAGGAGATAATTGTAAAATTCCCCACCATAGGCGTTGACGAAGACGGGAGGGGCCAGAATCCCACGGTCTGCCAGCGGCCGCAGTGCAAAAAAGGCGGCAAGAGAATACGCGGCGAGAGTGGCCATGACAACGCAGAAGCCCTTTCCGGCCTGGGCACAGCTGACAAAATAGGAGAAGAACACCCCCATCAGAATGCTCAGCAGGATGCTGAAATACATCATCTGCCAGTCTTTTTTCACGCACATGGGGATGAGAATGGCTGCGGCAAAGAGAATCGCAAGCGCAATCCGATAATTGAAAACGATTTGCAGAAGGTGCTTGCGCTGATAGATCAGAAATATCAGCAGGGCAAGAAGGGTAATGCTTAGGCTGAGAAACTGCGATTTGTAAAAGCCTAGCAGGTAGTAAGAAACCTGGCTGACACGGCAGAAATAGAGAATTGAAAACAGGTAGAGTCCAAAGAGCACCTGAAAGACTTTCTTTTGCGGAAAGGGATAACGCTTTGTCATAGTTCCTCCCGGCGCATTAGCGCCACAATGGCAGAGGCCAGGTTTTCTGCACCTCTGGGGACGGCCAAGCCGCCGTGAGCCTCGGCAACCTCCTGGCAGGCGGTGTGCTGATAGACGATGGGAGTGGTACCGCAGCAGGCTGCCTCCAGAACGGTCATGCCGAAGGTTTCTTCCACACTGGGGCAGACATAGACGTCTGCGGCGGTGTAAACTTGTGCCAGGGTGCGGCTGTCAGGTGTCCGGGGGAGGCCCAGAACTCCGGCAGGGAGCTTCTTGATCTGCTTCTCCGGCAATCCAACAAGCACGATGCGGCAGCAGTCCGGCAGCAATGTAGAGAGGCGGAGAAAGTCTGCAAGCCCTTTTCGCGGCTCCCAGACGTTTGCAACGCCCAGTACGAGAAAACTGTTTTCCAGCCCCATCCGCTGCCGAAAATCGCTTTCTGTCGGGTGGAAAACTTCGGTGTCTACCCGGTTGGGGACAACCCGGATGGGATAGTCCCGCAAAAAGCTCTCCCGGACAAGCTCTGCCAGCCACTGGGAGGGAACCTCCAAAGACAGATCCGCAATGCCCGTGAAGAGGGACTTTTTGTGCAGATAGTTTTTTCGGCTGGCATCCAGAAACGCTTTGGGATATACGTTTTTCTGGGGGCAGCTGCCGCAGCAGGTTTTCCATTTTTCGCAGCCTACGGCGGAAAAATAGGGGCAGTTGCCGGTGAAGGCCCAGCAGTCGTGAAGCGTCCAGATGATTTTCTTTCCACTGCCGCGCAGGTAATCAAACAGAAGACCGATATGGATGTAGTAGCCGTGCAGGTTGTGCAGCCAGATCACGTCCGGATCATATTCCCGGACCTGACGAAGAAAACGGGCAGTGGCGGCCCGGGAGCCGAAGCCGCCGGTGCCAAAGATTCGGTGGGTAAGCGCGTGAAGCCGATAGTCCCAGGCGTTTCCAATGGTCATGGTGGGGATGTCGCAATCCACCGCTTGCCGTCCATAGGCGATGCGGCAGGTGTGGCCCTGCCGCTCCAGCTGTTCACAGGTGGACAGGATGATTCTGCCGGTGCTGCCGAAGCCGGCTACGGAATTGATGAAGAGGTATTTCATGCGTCCTCCTTGCCGAGAAGCTCCCGGAAGAGACGAACATATTGGGCAGTACACACATCCGGTGTGTAGCGCAGGAGGTAAAGCTCCCTGCATTTTTGGGACATGGCGCGGCACCGCTCCGGGTCTGCTGCCATGCTGCGGATCAGTTCTGCAAGACGCTGGCACTGGCCATTTTTCAGATGAACGCCTGCGCCGCTCTCGATATCTGCAACGATGTCGCTGTCATCCATAATGGCAATCAGGGGGATGCCCTCCATCATATAGCTGTAGGTTTTGCTGGGGACGCACAGACCGGTGGTGCCGCTTTCCAGGGAAATCAGTGCTGCTCCACTGATTTGCAGCGCGTCCCGGTAGTCCTTGCCGTGGAGATAGTCCAGGACCTGAGCGTTTTTCAGTCCCTCCTGGGCAATGGCTTGCTTCAGGGCCTCCAGCTTATTGCCGTGACCGGCAAAAAGGAAGAAAATGCCTTCCTCCTCTTTTAGAAGCCGAACCGCGCCAAGAATGGTATCCACGTCCTGAACGGTGCCCATGTTTCCAAAGTAGGAGACAACGAATTTGTTCCCCAGAGCTTCGGCAAAACGGTTGCCGGTCAGGTCCCGGTTTGGCTCGCCGCCGTCAGGATACCAGTTGGGGATAACGCAGATATTGACGGGAGAAATTGCGCGGTTGGCCGCCAGGAAGCGCTTCATCTCAGAGGAGAGGGCGACAACCCGATCAAATCGGGGATAGGCTGCTTTGTTGATGTGCCGCATGAGCTTGGTAACGCTGCTGCCCGGACCAAGGGCACCGGTTTCCAAAGCAAGCTCGGGGTACAGGTCGTAGGAGACGAAGACCAGTTTGCAGCCAAAAAGGGGCTTTGCCCAGGAGGCAATCCAGGGGAGAATGGGAGGGTTGGAATAAACTACGATGCTGCGATAGTTGCGCAGCTTCCCCAGGCGAAGAAATACGGAAAATGTAAAAGAAAAATAATTCAAAAGCCGTCCGAGAACGCGGCGGCGGCTGGGCGGCAACTAGGAACGCCGATGACCGCCACCGGCGGCAAGGGGTTCCTGCCTGGGACCCTGGGGGCCGTTGCAGTATTCTTTTGGATAGCCGCACAGCACATCTACGCTGAGTCCGCTTTTTTGCAGAGCCTTGGCGGTGTCGAAGGGCAGCTGGGCGGAGGAGATGTACTCGGGATGGAAGAACTGACACAGAAACAGTATGTCTTTTTTTGGTTTCACGTTGGATGAAAGCTCCTTTCTGTATCAGCATTCGGATTCCCACACGGAGGCGGGAAAGTCCCACAGGCAATAATCTTTAGAATATTGGCTTAGGGCAGGGTCGTAGCACAGGCTGCCGAAGGCTTTGTCCACAGCTGGGGTTATGTGGCGCAGCAGGGAAAGGGCCCAACCAAAGCCAGGGACAAGAACCAGACGCTTGCCATGTGCCTGAGCAATTTGGCGGACAAGGTGGGAGGTGTTGGCGTATTCTCGGTTCTGAGGGCAGAAGGTGCCGCCCTCGCCGCTTTGCAGCAACAGCCGGACCAGCTCGTTCAGATTGCCTATATAGAGCATGGACCGCTGATTGGAAACGGCGGGGAAGAAGGGCAGCTTTTTCGCCATGGCTTCCAAAGTGCGGTAGTTTCCCTTGCAGCCCTTGCCATAGATCATAGGCGGGCGGAGAACGGTGACATGGAAGTTGTCATCTTCCAGAGCCCGGAGTCCTTGCTCGGCATTCCATTTGCTGGTGCCGTAGTTATCCACAGGGTGGGCGGGCGTATCGGCGGTGATGGTGATCGTTTTTCCATAGGGAGCTGTGCAGCCGTAGATGGCGGCGGTGGAGAGAAATACAAACTGTCTCACGCCCTCTGCCTTGGCCTTTTTGGCAATGGAAATGGGGAGACGGGCGTTTACCCGGTCATAGAATTCTGCCTGCGCAGGATCCTGCTTGTTCTGCTCCATGTGCACCAGGGCAGCAGTGTGATAGATGGCATCGAAGAAATGAAAATCGGTCTCTTTCCAGGTGTCGTCCCGGACGCTGGTGGCCTCCACCTGAAATTCATCCGGCCACTGCTTCAGATATTCGGTCAGGCTTTTCCCCAGATAGCTGTTGGCACCGGTGATGAGGATACGTTTCATGCTTTGTGCTCCTTGTCCATGGCACCTGTACCGCCCTCAACAACGCCCTTGTGCTTCAGCACGGCTGTGATAGAGCCGAAGAAGCAGCGGCAGTCAAAGGCGAAGCTGAGCTTTTGTGCGTATTCTCCATCCAGTCTTGCCTTTACGTCAATGGGCAGCTCGTCCCGGCCGTTGATCTGGGCCCAGCCGGTGAGACCGGGGCGAATGTCGTTGGCACCGTATTTGTCCCGCTCAGCGATGAGGTCAAATTGGTTCCATAGGGCGGGGCGAGGGCCAATTACGGACATTTTTCCTGTAAAGATTTGGAAAATCTGAGGCAGTTCATCCAGAGAGGTTTTGCGCAGGAGTTTTCCCACTCTCGTGATGTATTGCTCCGGATTTTGAAGCTGATGGGTGGGGACATCATGGGGGGTGCACATCTTCATAGTACGGAATTTGAGAATCTGAAAGTGGGTTTTGTGCAGCCCTACCCGCTTCTGCCGGAAGAAAACAGGGCCCGGGTCATCAACTTTGATTGCAATGGCAAGAAGCAGATACAGCGGCGATAGGACGATGATACCGCAGCCGGAGAGCAAAATATCCAGCGCTCGTTTCCCAAACTTTTGATACAAGCCGATTCCTTCTTTCTCCTTGCTGCCGAAACGAATAAATGGCAGCCTTCTAGCTTTCAGTAAAGATTAGTATACCACATATAGGCTCTTTCAGCAAGAAAAAGTTTCCTTAAAAAGGACTTTTCCGTCTGCGGCAGAAATCGCAGACGGAAAATGGAAAAATGTAAAAATTATTTGTACTGCGCCAGGCATTCCCGGACAATCTGTTTCATCGCTTCCCGCCGGGCAAGCATATCCTTTGCCAGGGCAATCTGGCAGCGTGTGCGGACCAGATTGTGCTCAGGGTACAGGGTCTTGAAATAGGGATCGCCCTCCAGATAGTCCCCCAGGAATCGAACAGCCAGCTCCATGGTCAGGCAGAAACAGCTGATGGCCAGAGTATCGGCTTCCTCCTGAGTCATGGCCTGGGCGGTCTTTTCCAGGAAGCCCTCAGCAAAGGTACGGAAGACATCCATATCAACGCCGGCCTTGCTGGGGTCCGGGCAGTCCTCCTCACAGCGATTGGCAGCGAAGCGGATAGCGTCGCCAAAGTCATGACCCATCAGACCGGGCATCACCGTATCCAGGTCGATGACCACCAGAGCGCTGCGATCATCTGGGCTGAAGAGCACATTGTTGATCTTTGTGTCATTGTGAGTTACCCGCAGAGGAAGCTTACCGGCCTGATGCAGGTCTGTCAGAGTGCAGGCAAGATCCTCATGGTCCAGCAAAAAACGGATTTCCTCCCTGACTTCGTCGGCGCGGTGGGCCTTGTCCTGGGCGACTGCCTCTTTGAAGTGGGCATAGCGCTGACGGGTATTGTGGAAGTTGGGTATGGTTTCTTTCAAAGAGTGAATGTCAAAATCGGAAAGCTGTTCCTGGAATTCGCCGAACACACGGCCAGCATTGCGCAGAATCACAGGGTCCTTGATGGAATCGTAGGTAATAGAGGGAATGTAGTTCGTCATGCGCCAGAAATTGTCGCCATCGACAACGTAAGTCTTCCGGTCTGCGGTGTGGTGGAAATGCAGACAGGTCTTTCCGGGGGATTTTGCACGGATGTGTTCTGTGACCTTATCGATATTATCCATGAGCCCCACGGGGTCTCGGAAGGCATAGGTATTGACATTCTGAACCAGGAAGGATTTTTCCCTGCCGTCAGACAGACGGAAGTTTACCTTGTAGGTGTGGTTGACATTGCCTGTCTGGATGGTTTCGTAACCAAGATAAGTATCTTCAATGCGGAAGAGCCGACATACCTGCTCCAATTTCTCATTCAAATCCAAAATAAAAGCATCCTTTCGCGTTTCAGTATTTCGAAAAGAAAAATGTGCCATGTATGCTGCGCCGCAGCAATACATATACTTTTTCATTTTACTGCATCAGGGGATGAATGTCAATCAAATTCCTGATTGTTGATGAATATCTGCAAGAAATCCGAAAATGTTTTTGCGTAATTCTGCGAAAAATGGTTACTATTGCTAAGAGCAGCCTTTGCGAAGAAAGAAAAACAAAGAAAATCGGAGAAATCTCTGCGGTCAGTCCGGAAACCTTAAAAAGGTCATTGCAATTCAAGAAAAAAACGGATATAATAAACTGATTCATTATCCGTATCATTATGGAGCGGATGCCGAATGTATTCGCTTTTGAATGGTACGAAACGAGGTTATGCTGTGTACTTAAAATCACTGGAATTGCAGGGCTTCAAGTCCTTCCCAGACAAGACGGTGATCCGGTTCGGCGATGATATCACCGCCATCGTGGGTCCCAACGGTTCCGGAAAGTCCAATATTTCCGATGCAATCCTGTGGGTCATGGGCGAACAGAGCTCCAAGACCCTCCGGGGTGCCAAGATGGAGGACGTAATCTTCGGCGGAACGGCAAAGCGTCCGCAGCTGGGCTTTGCAGAAGCAACACTGACCCTGGATAACTCCGACAGGGCGTTGGCTTATGATGCCGATGAGGTGGTCGTCACCCGGCGCTACTACCGCTCCGGCGACGGCGAATACTATATCAACCGCCAGTCTGCCCGCCTGAAAGATATCAATGAGCTCTTGATGGATACCGGCCTGGGCCGGGAGGGCTACTCCAATATCGGCCAGGGCCGCATTGATGAGATCCTTTCATTGAAAAGCGGCGACCGACGGGAAATCTTTGAAGAGGCTGCCGGTATCTCCAAATACCGCCACCGGAAAGAGGAGACAGAGCGCCAGTTGGAGCGCACGGAAGACAATCTGCTGCGCATTGGCGATAAGGTTTCTGAGCTGGAGCTGCAGCTGGAACCGCTGAAGGTTCAGTCGGAAAAGGCCCAGAGGTATCTGGAAATGAAGGAGGAGCTGAAAGGGGTAGAGGTGGCCGTATGGCTGGATACCCTGGATAAGCTCTCTGCTGCCGCAAAAAAAGCGGAAGAGGACTATGCCTCCGCTTCCTTTGTTCTGCAGCAGGCCCATGACGATCTGGATGGCCTTTACCGTCAGGCGGAGACGCTGGGGGTGGAGCTGCGGGAAAAGGATGCGTCCCTGGAATCGGTCCGGGTGAAGACGTCTATGTTCCAGAGTACCCATCAGCAGCTGGATGGTCAGATGGCCGTGCTGCGGGGAAATGTGGAAAACAACAATGCCAATTTAAGCCGCATTGAAGAGGAGCTTCGGGGGCAGCAGGACCGGTCCGGCGGCCTAGAGAGCCAGATTGCCCAGACCGAGCAGCGGGTGGAGCAGATTGATCGGGACCTTGCCGATGTCCGGTCCTCTATCGCGGCCTCCCAGCAGAAGCTGGTCGAGATGACCGCTTCCGCGCAGGGCCTGAGCAAACGGTTCCTGGAGCTGCGTACCAAGCAGACAGACCTGCAAACGGAGATTGCCGGCTGCGAGGCGGATATCCGGGCTTTGGAAGAGAACCGGGAGAGCTCCCGGCAGCGCCTTGCTCAGCTGGAGGAGGATCTGTCCTCCGGCAGAGAGCGGCGGGAAGATGCAAAGAAGAATCTGGAGGACTGCCGCCGGGAACTGAAAAACGCCCAGGACCAGGTGACAGCATCCAAAAATGTGATCTCAGGCTTTACGCTGCGGCAGGAGAGCCGGAAAAAGAACCGGGACGACGCTTCGGAAACGTTGCGGCAGCTGTCGGCCCAGCTGGATGGCATCTCCGCCAAGGTCCGGGTGTTCCGGGCCATGGAGCGGGACTATGAGAGCTATCAGAAATCCGTAAGGATGATCATGCAGGAGGCCCAGCGGGGCGGACTGCGGAATATCCATGGGCCGGTGTCTCGGCTGATTCGTACAGAAAACAGCTACACCGTGGCCATTGAGATTGCCCTTGGTGCGGCTATGCAGCAGATCGTTGTGGACAGCGAGGCTGACGGCAAAGCGGCAATTTCCTATTTGAAGCGCACGGGCGGCGGGCGGGCTACGTTTTTGCCCCTGTCCACGATCTGGGGGAAGAGCCTCCAGGAGCCCGGCGTGGAAAGGTGCCGGGGCTTTGTGGGTGTGGCGGCAGATCTGGTCAGCTTCGACCCCAAGTACCGGAATATTGTATTGAATCTGCTGGGCCGGACGGTGATTGCCGAGGATATCGATGCGGCCATTGCCATGGCACGGCAGTTCAAAAACCGGTTCCGCATTGTGACCCTGGACGGCCAGGTCATGAATGCCGGCGGCTCTATGACCGGCGGCTCTGTGAATAAAGATGCAGGTATTCTGTCCCGGGCCAATGAGCTGGAACGGCTGACAGCCCAGGAAAAGCAGCTGCTTTCCCAGCGGGAAGAGGAGCAGGCCAGATTGCAGGAGTGTCAGCGGCTGTTTGACCAGGTGGAGTTCCAGTTGAGTACCGCCCGGGATCAGCTCCGGGAGGCGGAAGACCAGGTTCTTCGGCTCCAGGGGCAGGAAAAGCAGTATGAGGTGCTCTATAATGCCATTGCTGAGGCGGAGAGCTCTTCTGACCGGGAGCGGGAAAGCCTGCAATCCAGAGACCGCAGCGACGGGGAACGTCTATCTGCCCAGAAGGCAAAGCTTCAGATTTTCGAAAAGGATCTGGCCAAGACCCGGCAGCAGGCGGAAAGCTTGGAGGGCAGCCAATCCGAGGCGGCTCAGGCCACCGATGCCATTACGGGCCACATGACGGAGCTGCGCACCAAGGAAGCGGCTCTGGATGCTGAACGGACTACGGCCCTTTCTCATATGGAGGACTTAAAGAGTCTGATGTCTGCCATGGAGGGCGACCGGGAGAAGAAGCAGGCGCTGATGGATGCTATGCGGCAGGAAAATCAGCGCATTTCCCAGGAAATTGAGCAATTGGAGCAGCGGCGGCAGGCCAACGATGCGGAGGCCGCTGCCATGAACGAGACCTTGCTGCAGATGCAGCAGGCCCGGGCAGACACCGAGGCAGGCAAGACCAAGGCTGAGCACGATGCCCAGGAGAAGAACAAGGAAATCCTCAATATGGAGCGGGCCTGTGCCCTGCTGGAGCAGAAAAAGGTGACCTCCTCCATGGAGGAGCGGCAGATTGTGGACAAACTGTGGGATTCCTATGGTCTGACCCCCGGCACGGCCGGAGAGGCCCGGGGCGAGATCGAGTCCGTGTCCGCAGGCAACAAGCGCATTGCGGAGCTGAAACGGAAAATCGCCGCCTTGGGAACGCCCAACCTGGGTGCCATTGATGAATATGCCCGGGTCAACGAGCGCTACAGCTATCTTGCGGAGCAGCGGGACGACGTACTCACCTCCAAGCGGGAGCTGGAAAGCATCATCCGGGATATTACAAAGGAAATGACCTCCATTTTCGTGGAGCAGTTTGGCAGGATCGACCATTATTTCGGCCAGGTTTTTGAAGAGATGTTCGGCGGCGGCAAGGGGCAGCTGATTCTGGAGGACCCGGAAAACCCCTTGACCTGCGGCATTGAGATTCGGGTACAGCCTCCCGGAAAGCAGGTTAAGACCATTACGCTGCTCTCCGGCGGCGAAAAGGCCTTTGTGGCCACTGCGCTGTACTTCGCCATTTTGAAGGTGCGGCCCACGCCCTTCTGCCTGCTGGACGAGATCGACGCAGCCCTGGACGACCGGAACGTGGACCGGTTTGCCGGGTACCTGCACAACCTGAAAAAAACCCAGTTCATCGTCATTACCCACAGGCGCGGCACCATGGAGGCAGCGGATGTGCTCTACGGTGTGACCATGCAGGAGCAGGGTGTGTCCAAGCTTCTGCGCCTGGACCTGAACCAGATGGAAGAATACCTGGGAATTGGAGAATAAAGGAAAAAAGGAGAATACTATGGGATTTTTTGACAAGATCAAGGCAGGCCTGACCAAGACTAGGGATGCCCTCAGCGACAGCCTCAGCGGCCTGTTCTCCGGCGGCACGGAAATCGATGATGATTTTTATGATGAACTGGAGGAAAGTCTGATTCTGGCAGACCTGGGCGTGGAGACGGCTGCCAAGGCCACGGCAGCCCTGCGGAAAAACATCCGTGAGCGCCATATCACCAAGACAGAGGAAGCCAGAAGTGCGCTGAAGGAGATCCTGACGGACATGGTCAGTGTAGGCTCTGCGGAGCTGGACCTGAGCACGACGCCCAGCGTGGTGCTGGTCATCGGTGTCAACGGCGTGGGCAAGACCACCACCATAGGCAAGATTGCCAAGCAGCTGTGCGATGCCGGAAAGAAGGTCCTGCTGGTGGCGGGAGACACCTTCCGGGCTGCCGCTGCGGACCAGCTGGAAATCTGGGCTGAACGCAGCGGGGCAGACATCGTCCGCCAGCACGAGGGCGCGGACCCCGCTTCCGTTGTGTATGACGGCATTCAGTCCGCCAAGACCAAGGGCGTGGATGTGATCATCATCGATACGGCAGGACGCCTGCACAACAAGACGAACCTGATGAACGAGCTGAACAAGATCAGCCGCATTGTGGAGCGGGAGCTGCCCAATGCCTCCCGGGAGGTGCTGCTGGTGCTGGACGGAACTACCGGTCAGAACGGCCTGATCCAGGCCAAGCAGTTCAAGGAAATCGCCGGGGTAACGGCGCTGGCGGTCACCAAGCTGGATGGCACGGCCAAGGGCGGTATTGTCATCGCCGTGGCGGACACCCTGGGGCTGCCGGTGAAATTCATCGGTGTGGGTGAAAAGGCAGAGGATCTGATGCGCTTCCAGGCAAAGGACTTTGTGGATGCCCTGTTTGAATGAGGAATGGTATATGAAGGTAGTATTGGCAAGCAAAAATAAGCACAAGCTGGTGGAAATCAGCCAGATCACGGAAAAATTCGATATTCAGCTGGTGCTGGAATCGGACTTGGGTGTGGATATCGATGTGGAGGAGACGGGCTCTACCTTCGAGGAGAATTCCTTCCTGAAGGCCAATGCCGTCATGCAGGCCACGGGACTGCCCGCTCTGGCGGATGATTCCGGCATTGCGGTGGACGCACTGAACGGAGAGCCGGGTATCTATTCCGCCCGCTACGGTTTTGACGAAAGCCTGGACGATGCGGGCAGAGTGCAGCTGCTTCTGAAAAACATGAAGGATGTGCCGGATAACAAGCGGCAGGCCAAGTTCGTCTGCGTCATCACCCTGGTGACCCCGGACGGCAAGTCCATCCAGGCCCGGGGCGAGGTCCATGGCTTTGTGACCCATGCCCCCGCCGGGGAAGGCGGCTTTGGCTACGATCCCATTTTCTATTATCCGCCATTTGGAAAGACCTTGGCCCAGGTTCCCCAGGAGGAGAAAAACCGGGTGTCCCACCGGGCAGAGGCGTTGAAGATTTTCTATACAAAACTAAAGGAGGCAGGCTATGCTGAACAGTAAGCAGCGCGCTGAGCTGCGGGCTCAGTCCAACGATTTGGATACCACCCTTATGGTGGGCAAGGGCGGCGTCACGGAAGCCGTCATTGCGGAGGCGGAAAACCAGCTCACCGCAAGAGAATTGGTCAAGGGGAAGGTCCTGGAAGGGGCCCTGATGTCCCCTCGAGAGGTCAGCGATGCCGTTTGTGAGGCTACCGGTGCCGAGGGCGTTGCCTGCGTGGGCTCCAAGTTTGTGATCTATCGCTTCAGCGAGAAAAAGCAGGCTGAGCGGAACATGACCGGCAGGGCCAAGCGGAAGGAAACTCCTGTCAGCAAGTCCGATCCCGTGCGCAAGGGCATTCGTGCCCGCCGCCATGCGGCCAAGCTCCAGCGGGAGCAGCGCAATGCCTTCTTTAAGGAGAAGGCTGTGGAGCGGGCCATTGAGCGGGACCGGGAAAAGCAGCTGCGGCAGAAGGAAAGGGACTGATTTCGGCTTCCTTAGAAATATGCGGGATTCTTGGAAGGAGAGAGAAATGGAAAAAATCGGCATTTTTGGAGGTTCTTTCAATCCGCCCCATATCGGGCACATCCGTAGTGCGGCCTATGCGGCAGACTGCCTGGGACTTACAAAGCTGCTAATTGTGCCGACCTGGCAGAACCCGGGAAAGGATGCTCCGGCTGCGACTCCGGCGCAGCGCCTGGAGATGCTGCGCCTGGCAGTACAGGGCATTGAAAAGGCAGAGGTTTCCAATTTGGAAATTTCTGCCGGAAGAGAGTGCTTCACCTATGATACGGTGCGCTTGATTCAGGGGCAGTATCCCGGTGCAGAAATCTATTTGCTGCTGGGGGCGGATATGTTCCTGAAATTCCGGCAGTGGAGGTTTGCATCGGAACTGCTGAGCTGTGTGACCCTGGCTGCACTGCGGCGGGGAGAGAAGAAGGAAGCGGCCCTACTGGAAAGCGAGACCCGGGAGTTGATGGCGCTGGGCGGAAAGGTCATCCTTCTGGAGAATCCCGTTGCGCCCATTTCCTCTACCCAGGTGCGGCGGCTTCTGGCTTTTCAGGCCGGAGACGAGTTCCTGCATCCGGATGTCCTTGCGTATATCCGGCAGGAGAAGCTCTACGATACGGCGGCAGATTTCCGAAATCTGCCCATGGAGCGGCTGGAGCCGGTGGTTATCCGGCTGCTGAATCCCAACCGGGTGAAGCACGTTCTCGGCTGCCGGGATACGGCAGTAGCCCTGGCAAAGCGCTGGGGAGCGGACGAAACGGATGCCGCCCGGGCGGGAATCCTGCACGATATCACCAAGGCTTTGGATGGGCCGCTGCAATTGACATTGTGCCAGGCGTATGGTAAAATGTTAGACGATTTTTCCAGAAAATACCCCAAAACCCTCCATGCGCTCACAGGAAGTCTGGTTGCGCAGCGGATTTTTGGGGAAAATGAGGCTGTGGTTTCCGCAATCGAATCCCATACCACGGGAAAGGCCAATATGAACCTGCTGGAAACCATCATCTATGTGGCAGACTATATGGAGCCCAACCGGGATTTTCCCGGAGTGGAGCGCCTGCGGGAGCTGGCCTTCTCCGACATCCGCGCAGCGCTGAAGCTGGGCCTGGAAATGACCCTGGAGCATCTGGCGGAGCAGGGCGGGGAAGTGTCCCCCGCCTCCCGGGAGGCTCTGGCCTATCTGAACACTTAGAAACAAGGCTCCCCTTTCAGGGGAGGCAAAACCATTCCCAGAAAGGAACAAATGAATGCTTACACCCAAAGAAATCGCTTATGAAGTAACCAAGGCCCTGGATTCCAAGAAGGGCATGGATATTCAGCTGCTGAAAATTGACCGCGTCAGCTCTCTGGCAGACTATTTCCTGATTTGCACCGGTACCTCCAATACCCATGTCAAGACCCTCTGCGACTACGCGGAGTACACCATGGAGCAGCTGGGCGAGCCCATGCTGGGCCGGGAGGGGCACCGGGGCAACTCCTGGGAGCTGCTGGACTTCGGTACCCTGGTTGTCCATGTGTTTACGGAAGAGGCACGGCAGTTTTACGCCCTGGAGCGCCTGTGGGCGGATGCTGAGCGTGTAGACCTGAAAGATATTATCGTGGAAGAACCCGCGAATTAACAGGAGATGGAAAGCAATGAATTACGATTTTGCCGCCATTGAGGCCAAGTGGCACAAATATTGGGAGGAAAACGATACCTTCCATACGGATGTGTGGGATTTCTCCAAGCCCAAGTATTATGTTCTGGATATGTTCCCCTATCCTTCCGGCGTGGGCCTGCACGCAGGCCATCCCGAGGGCTACACGGCAACGGATATCATGTCCCGCATGAAGCGGATGCAGGGCTACAATGTGCTGCACCCCATGGGCTATGATTCCTTCGGCCTGCCCGCTGAGCAGTACGCCATCAGTACCGGCAACCATCCCGAGGGCTTTACCAAGAAAAATATCGAAACCTTCTCCAAGCAGCTCAAAGAGTTGGGCTTTGACTATGACTGGTCCAAGATGATCGCCACCTCTGACCCCAGCTTCTACAAGTGGACCCAGTGGATCTTCAAGCAGCTCTATGAGGCGGGCTATGCCAAGCGCATTGAGATGCCGGTGAACTGGTGCGAAGAGCTGGGCACTGTGCTTTCCAACGACGAGGTCATCGACGGCAAGTCCGAGCGGGGCGGCTATCCCGTTGTGAAGAAGAACATGATGCAGTGGGTCATCGACCAGCCTGCCTTTGCCGAGAAGCTGCTGGAGGGCCTGAATGAGATCGACTGGCCTGAATCCACCAAGGAGATCCAGCGCAACTGGATCGGAAAGTCTACCGGCGTAGAGGTGGACTTCAAGCTGGTGGGCGGCGGTGATTTCTCCATCTATACCACCTGTATCGAAACCATTTACGGCATTACCTTCATGGTCCTGGCTCCCGACGGTAAGATCGTCCAGGATCTGATGGACCGGATCAAGAACAAGGAAGAGGTCCAGGCCTACATCAACGAGACCGTCAAGAAGAGCGATATGGACCGCACCGAGCTGAACAAGGGCAAGACCGGCTGCCGCCTCCAGGGCGTGTATGCCATCAACCCTGTCAATGGCAAGCAGGTGCCTGTGTTCATCGGCGATTTTGTTCTTGCCGGCTACGGCACCGGCGCCGTTATGGCTGTGCCTAGCCACGACCAGCGTGACTTTGAGTACGCCGTGGCCCACAACATCCCCATGATTCAGGTCATTGAGGGGCGGGATGTTTCCGAGTGCGCCTTTGAGAAGCAGGACTACCTTGGCAAGGGCTGTAAGCTGATGAATTCCGAGGAGTTTACGGGGCTGACTGTGGAGGAGGCCAAGGAGGCCATTACCCAGAAGCTGGAAAAGATGGGCGTTGCCAGAAGAAAGGTCAACTACCATTTCCGGGAGTGGATTTTTGCCCGTCAGCGCTATTGGGGCGAGCCCGTACCCTGCGTCTATACCCAGGACGGCAAGATCTATTTTGTCCCCGATGAGGAGCTGCCTGTCATCCTGCCCGAGCTGGAAGACTATAAGGGCCGCAACGGTCAGGCACCTCTGGAAAATGCCACCGAGTGGAAGCAGTACAACCGCAACGGCATTCAGGGCACCCGGGAGACCTCTACCATGCCCGGCTCCGCCGGTTCTTCTTGGTATTACATGCGCTATATCGACCCCCAGAACGACAAGGAGTTCTGCAATCAGGAGCTGCTGAAGCACTGGATGCCTGTTGACCTGTATGTGGGCGGCCCGGAGCATGCCGTGGGCCACCTGATTTACTCCCGTATCTGGAACCGTTTCCTGTACGACAAGGGCCTGTCCCCTGTGAAGGAGCCCTTCAAGAAGCTGGTGCATCAGGGCATGATTCTGGGCGAGAACGGCATCAAGATGGGCAAGCGCTTCCCCAAGTATGTTGTGAACCCCAGCGATATTGTCCGGGACTACGGTGCAGATACCCTGCGGCTGTATGAGATGTTCATGGGCCCTCTGGAGGTTTCCAAGCCCTGGAGCTCCCAGGGTGTGGCCGGTGCCAAGAAGTTTATCAACCGCGTGTGGAACTTCTTCTCCGAGAGCGCCAATATCACCGATACCGATGACGGCAAGCTGACCAAGATTTACCACCAGACCGTGAAGAAGGTCTCCTCTGATTTTGAGGCGCTGGCCTTCAACACTGCCATTGCCCAGATGATGGTCTTTGTCAATG
>CAMFMO010000046.1:0-15372 GCA_945963595.1 uncultured Clostridia bacterium
GAACCCCTCCGGCCCTGACGCGCCACCTCCAGCTGTGCATTAAGAGTCTGTAGGCCGCAAGCGGCCAACATCCTCTATACCTTTCAGGGGAGGCATTTACTGAGCCCTTCCGGGCTGCGCCTAGGGCTTTTGCACCCGGCGGAATCTGCGGCCCCAGGGCAGGGCCAGCAGCAGGCCTGTCAGCGCGCCGGTGAAGACGGCGGCGGGGAGGCGGACACAGTCCCCGGTTTTGGGGGACTGGGGGCTCTGGGCGGTCAGGCACCAGCGCAGCTTTGGCCAGTCTCTCCGGCCCTGAAGACTCAGGTCCTCCGGAATCGCCAGGCGCAGCTGCAATTGGGTCTCCTCCGGAGAAAACAGGCCCAGGTCTGCCAGACCGGCAAGGGGACCGTCATAGAGAAGCGTCTCCCCCTGAACGGTCAGGCGGATGCCGGAGAGCGCCGGGGTTACGTCCAGGCATTGCAGCACCAGCCGCATTTCCGCCGGGGGGCGGAGGATCACGGTCTCTTCCGGATTTTCCCCGGGGCTGATGGCAAGGTAGCTGCCAAACAGATGGTCCATGGGTGTGCTGCCGTCGGCGGCAAAGAGCATGTCCTTTGTGCCGCCTTCCAAAACCAGAGCGTTTTCCGCACCGGCCCCCAGGGGAAGCGCGGACAGCAGCAAGCCCAAAACCAGAATACAGATCTTTCTGCGCATATTCCATCCCTCCATGCGTTTGTACTGCCGCCAGCATACCACGTTTCCAGCGCCGAATTTGCCGGAAGCGGGGAAAATAAAAAAATTCCGCCCCGGAGCCGAAAAATGAATGGGAAAATGCATATATTCATTTTAAAATGGAATAATTCAGGTTTTGCCTGAGAAATATACGATTTCTTCGAAAATAATTTATTTTTCTCGTTGACAATTTGGAAAAGCGGGTGTATAGTAGTCGAGAGCTGCTCCACCGGTGGAGCACAAAAGTTCGTAGAGAAAGCACGAAGGGAAGAAAATGAAAATGAAAAAAGCACTTGCGCTTGTGCTGGCAGCCCTGCTGCTGGTATCCATGGCGGCCTGCACGGGTACTGCGCCCGCAGCAACCACTGCTGCCACCACCGCCGCTGCCGCTGAGACCGCAGCCGCAGCCGAGACCGAAGCCACCGAGGCTTCCGCCGAGACCGAATCCGGCAAGACCTATACCGTCGGTATCTGCCAGCTGGTGCAGCACCCTGCACTGGACGCCGCTACCCAGGGCTTCAAGGACGCCCTGACGGAAGCTCTGGGCGATGCCGTCTCCTTCAATGAGCAGAACGCCTCCGGCGAGAGCGTCAACTGCGCCACCATCGTCAATGGCCTGGTGGCCTCCCAGGTGGACCTGATCCTGGCCAACGCCACTGCCCCTCTGCAGGCCGCTGCCTCTGCCACTGCCGATATCCCCGTTCTGGGCACCGCCGTGACGGACTACGCCTCCGCCCTGGAAATTGACAACTGGACCGGCACCGTGGGCGGCAATATCTCCGGCACCTCCGACCTGGCTCCTCTGGATCAGCAGGCGGCTATGCTCCAGGAGCTGTTCCCCGATGCCAAGACCGTGGGCCTGCTGTACTGCTCCGCCGAGTCCAACAGCAAGTACCAGGTGGATATGATTCGGGGCTATCTGGAGCAGGCGGGCCTGACCTGTGAGGAGTACGCCTTCACCGATACCAACGATGTGGCTTCCGTGACCCAGAAGGCCTGCGATTCCAGCGACGTGATCTACATCCCCACCGATAACACCGCCGCCTCCAACACCGAGGCCATCGCCAATGTGGTTCTGCCTGCGGGCGTTCCCGTCATTGCCGGCGAAGAGGGCATCTGCCAAGGCTGCGGCGTGGCTACCCTGTCCATCAGCTACTATGATCTGGGCTATGCCACCGGCAAGATGGCCGTCAAGATTCTGACCGGCGAGGCCGACATTTCCACAATGCCTGTGGAGTATGCACCCCAGGTCACCAAGAAGTACAACGCGGCCAACTGCGAGACCCTGGGCGTCACCGTTCCCGATGACTACGTAGCCATCGAGGGCTGATACAATGGAATAGAATACAGGGACAGGGCCCTTTCGCCCTGCCCCTGTGTTGCAATTTTTAGAAAGATTTGAGGTAACAAGCCTATGTTTTTCTCCTCCCTTTTGAATGCCGCGCCCGGCGCCATTGCCCAGGGAATGCTCTGGGGCATTATGGCCATTGGCGTGTACATTACCTATCGCATTCTGGATGTGGCGGACCTGACCGTAGACGGCAGCCTGGCCACCGGCGGCGCGGTGTGCATTATGCTCATGCGTTCCGGCTGCAACCCCTGGATCGCCCTGCTGTGTGCGTTCCTGGTGGGCATGCTGGCGGGCATGGTTACGGGCCTGCTGCACACCCGCTGCGGCATTCCGGCCATTCTGGCGGGCATTCTGACCCAGCTGGCCCTGTACTCCGTGAACCTGCGGATTATGGGCAGCAAGTCCAATCAGCCCATTTCCGTGGACAAGTACAATCTGGTGGTATCCCAGCGGTTTGTGAAGGAGCTGTCTGCGCGCAATCCCCTGATTCCCGCAGTCGTCACATTGGCGGTGCTCATTGGCATTCTCTATTGGTTCTTCGGCACGGAGTATGGCTCCGGTCTGCGGGCCACCGGCGCCAACCGCCGCATGGCCAGCGCCCAGGGGATTGACACCCGGGTCACCGTCACCGTGGGATTGATGCTCTCCAATGGCCTGGTGGCCCTGGCCGGCGCGCTGCTGGCCCAGTACCAGGGCGCGGTGGATGTGAATATGGGCCGGGGCGCCATCGTCATCGGTCTGGCCGCCGTCATCATCGGCGAGGTGCTGCTGGATAAGATTTTTAGAAACTTTGCCCTGAAGCTCTGCTCCGTGGTGGTGGGCGCGGTGATCTACTATCTGGTGCTGCAAATCGTCTTGCAGCTGGGCCTGAATACCAACGATTTGAAGCTCTTTACAGCAGCCATTGTGGCCCTGTTCCTGTCCATTCCCTATTGGAAGAACAGTGTTCATGTGAAGAAAGAGAAGGGAGGTGCCCGGAATGCTTGAGATCAAAAACGTCAGCAAGACCTTTAACCCCGGCACGGTGAACGCCAAAACGGCTCTGAACGGCCTGAACCTGACCCTGAACGACGGGGATTTCGTCACCGTCATCGGCGGCAACGGCGCGGGCAAATCCACCATGCTGAACGCCGTGGCGGGCACCATTCAGGTGGATACGGGCTCCATCATTCTCGACGGCCGGGACATCACCCGCCTGCCGGAATTCAAGCGGGCGGCCTACCTGGGCCGGGTGTTCCAAGACCCTATGATGGGCACGGCTGCCACCATGCAGATCGAGGAAAATCTGGCTCTGGCAGACCGTCGGGGTAAGCGCCGCACCCTGCACCTGGGCATTACCCAGGCGGACCGGGAGCGCTATATCGAGCAGCTGAAAATCCTGGACTTGGGACTGGAAAACCGGATGACCGCCAAGGTGGGCCTGCTGTCCGGCGGCCAGCGCCAGGCTCTGACGCTGCTGATGGCCACCCTGCAAAAGCCGGAGCTGCTGCTGCTGGATGAGCACACCGCCGCCCTGGATCCCAAAACCGCCGCCAAGGTTCTGGAGGCCACGCAGCGCATTGTGGAGAAGAACCGCCTGACCACCATGATGATCACCCACAATATGCGCGACGCCATTACCTATGGCAACCGCCTGATCATGATGTATGAGGGCCATGTGGCCGTGGACGTTTCCGGCGAGGAGAAGAGGCACTTGACTGTTGAGCAGCTGCTGGAGCTCTTCAGCAAGGCCTCCGGCTCCGACGAGGCCGACGACAAGCTGCTGCTGTCCTGATTTTTCGGGAAGCGGAAAAGGGCTGCGATTGCTTTAAAACTCTGGTCCCTGTAGAGTAACCTGGCTTTTTTAACAGCCCTTTTATGCAGGTGTTTTTCTGCTGCTGAAAGGGTTGTCAGCTTATAACCAGAAGGTATCAAAAGAGAAAACCAAGCGAGACTTCTCCGGAGGTCTCGCTTCAGCTTGTCAAAAAAGCCTCGCAGAGTTTGGCGGCGTAAGCCGTCAAATAAAATCAAAATCATTTTCTGTCGGGGCGTGTACCTGACAGAAAATACTTCTCAGGCTGCAAGTGTGCGAGTTGTTCGCCGTAGGCGAACAAGGAGTGCGCGCAGCAGACTGCAAAAACTTGTCGGAAAAGCCCGTCAGGGGTTTTTCGACAGCCTGAAGCGAGACTTCTCCGGAGGTCTCGCTTGTGTTATAATCCAAAAAAATATGCGCACCACGGTCTTGGCTCCGAGGTGCGCATCTACAGGAAGATTGGGAACGATGACTCGGGGCAGCTTTGCGATGCCCCAATGAAGAAATTTTGCGCTTTTCAACAGCTTGGGCGATCCGTGCTGGGCCGATGGTCTCAGCGGCCTCCTTTTCGATCTAAAAGATACCGCAGTCCGCGGCTGAGGAGAAGGCCAAGACATACACCGGAGAAGTCGATCCAGACATCGATGAGGCTGGAACCCCGGCCCGGGGAGAAAATCTGGATGGTTTCATCGATGCAGGCAGCGGCCAGCCCCAGAAGCAGAGGCGCGGTCACATGCTCCCGGCAGGAAATATTTCTCCACAGGCCTGTGAGGAAAAAGCCGAGAATGGTGAACTCCGAGAAGTGGGCCAGCTTCCGCAGAACGAACTGCCCTTTGTCACCGAATACGGCGAACAGATCGGAAACGACTTCAAAGATTCCGCCGCTGATTTCCCCGGATATGTCTCCGGGGACGAAAGAATTGCCCCAGATGAAGGCAAGGTTCAGAATCACAAGGCACAGATATAACGCGAAGTGCTTTCGGAGGTGCTTCTTTTCCATTACAGAATCCCCAGATGCTCCAGAAGAATCTTCACGCCCAGCAGAATCAGAATCACGCCGCCGACGATCTCCGCCTTCTTTTCGTACTTGCTCCCGAACACGGAGCCAACCTTCACGCCGATGGCGGAGAGCACAAAGGTGGTGGCACCAATGAGCAGCACGGCCAGGAAGATATTGCTGACGCCTGCCATGGCCAGGGAGATACCCACAGCCAGCGCGTCAATGGACGTGGCTACAGCCATGATGAACATGGTCTTTACGGACAGGTCTGCGTCCGGCGTTTCCCCGTCCTCGTCCTTGCTCAGAGCCTCCCGCAGCATATTGATGCCGATGAGTGCCAGCAGGGCAAAGGCGATCCAGTGGTCAATGGCGGAGATCGCATCGATGAACAGCGTGCCGAGATAGTAGCCGATCAAGGGCATCAGGGCCTGAAAGCCGCCAAACCAGGCGCCGCAGACCACCATGGCCTTGGCGGGAGCCTTTTTCATCGCCAGACCCTTGCACACAGAGACGGCAAAGGCATCCATACTCAGGCCAACGGCAAGAATGAACAGTTCAATAACGCCCATGGGGAGGTCCTCCTAAAAGTGGATTTTTACAGGGGCAGATAGGTACAGATCAGATTGATGAGAAATACGGCAGCGCTGCTGCTGAGGGCCACCACCACAAGGCTTTTGCCAAGGTATGCCAGAGAAACGGCAACGGTCAGCGCACCGATTCCGGCGGCCAAGGTCCCGGCGCTGGTGAGGATGGCGGGGAAGGTCATAGCCGTCAGGCAGGCATAGGGAACGTAGTAGAGGAAGGACCGGAGAAACCGGCTGCGGATGGGCTTGCGGAAAATGGTCAGCGGCAGCATCCGGATAAGGTAGGTGGTGAGCGCCATAGCGGCGATGTAGACATAGATATTCATACTGCTTCCTCTGCCTCCTCTTCCGAAATGGGGAACAGGGCTGCACAGACACCTGCCGCCAGGACGGTGCAGATGACGATGGCGATACCGGCGGAGATGTTTTGGAACACCGGTACCCAGTCCAGCAGGCAGCTGCACACCAGGGCCAGAATCACGGCAACCAGAACAGGGCGCTCCTTTTTGGCAGGGGGCACCACAATGGCGATGAACATTCCGTAGAGCATAATGCCCAGGGCTGTCCGGATGGCCTCCGGCAGGATGGAGCCTGCCAGACCGCCAAGAACGGTTCCCGCCGTCCAGCCCAGGAAGGGCAGCAGCCCCAGCCCCAGCAAAAACGGCACCGTCAGCGGCTCCTTCCGGGACATGGCCAGGGCGAATATTTCATCCGTATTCATAAAGGCAATGAAAAGCCGGGGGAAGAAGCCGATTTTTTCCCCCATGCGCTGGCTCAGGGCCAGACTCATCAGGGCATAGCGGCTGTTGATAATGAGCTGGGTCAGGATGACCTCCCACAGCCCGGTCCCTGCCAGGATCAGGGTGAGCCCGGCAAACTGGCCTGCACTGGTAACGTTGGTGGCGGAAATCAGAAAGGCATCCAAGACCCGGATGCCCTGGGAGGCAGCCAGGGTACCGAAGCCAAAGCTCACGGAGAGATACCCCATCCCCACCGGCATTCCCCGGCGGACGCCCAGGGTATATTCGTTCCAATTCATGATTTTTCTCTTTTCTTCAAAGGCTAGTTTCACTATTCTAGCGCTGTTTTTACGGCTCGTCAAGGGATTTTGTACAAAAAAGGGGCTGTTAGAAAACGCTCTGTCATTGCAAACCAGCGCACGCTGGTGTGGCAGCGACATACTTTTCCAACAGCCCGCAGAAATTATGTGCTTAGAAAATGGGCACAACAGCGCCGGAGTAGGTCTCGTTAATGTAGTCCTTGACCTCCTGGCTGGTCAGAGCCTTGAGCAGAGCCTGGGTCTTCTCGGTGTTCTCGTTGCCCTCCTTGACCACCAGCACATTGGCATAGGTCTGGGCGGAGACGGAGTTGGGATCTTCGGTGGCAATGGCGTCGGTACCGGCGTTCAGACCGGCGTTCAGGGCGTAGTTGCCGTTGATGACGGCCAGAGCCACGGAGTCACGGACACCGGCGATCTGAGCGGCTTCCATCTCTACGATTTCCACATTCTTGGGATTCTCAACAATGTCCAGAGCGGTGGCCTCCATGCCAACACCCTCCTTCAGGGTGATGATGCCGTTGGCCTCCAGCAGCAGCAGGGCCCGGGCACGGTTGGAGCCATCGTTGGGAATGGCGATCTTGTCGCCGTCGGCCAGATCAGCGATTGCGGACTTGGTGCCGGCGTAGATGCCGAAGGGCTCATAGTGGATTGCGGCAACGCTCACCAGGTGGGTGCCGTTTTCTGCGTTGAAGGTATCCAGGTAGGGCTGATGCTGGAAGTAGTTGGCGTCGCACTCGCCGTCCTCCACAACATTGTTGGGGACCACGTAGTCGGCGTACTCGGTGACCTTCAGCTCCCAGCCGTCCTTAGCCAGAACGTCACCGGCGACCTTCAGAATCTCGGCGTGGGGCGTGGGGGAAGCGGCTACGGTGATGGTCTTGTCGCCGGAGTCCTTCTTACTGCCGCAGGCGGTCAGCGCGCCCAGGCACAGAACCAGGGCCAGAACAATTGCAAGTGTCTTTTTCATTTTTCATTACGCTCCTTATCGTAAGGGTTTTATTTCAACGGGGGATTTCCCGGTGAAAACATATGGATGTTTTTAGTTTTTCTTCCGCAGCCGCTTGTCGCAGCGGTTGGCCAGGCGGGTGCCCAGGGACTGGAAGAGCTGGACCAGAATGATCAGGCCGATGACGGCTGCCCACATGACGATGAACTTGAAGTTGTAGTAGCCGTAGTTGATGGCCATCTTGCCCAGACCGCCGCCGCCGATGATGCCGGCCATGGCGCCGTAGCCCAGAATGGTGGCAATGGTGATGGTGCCGCCGGAGATCAGGCTGGGCAGGGCTTCCGGCAGAAGCACCTTGCGGACAATCTGGAAAGCACTGGCCCCCATGGACTGGGCCGCCTCTACAACGCCCTGATCAACCTCCCGCAGGCTGGATTCCACCATCCGGGCCACCAGCGGAAATGCGGCAATGACCATAGGCGGGATGGTGGCGGCAGTGCCCACCTTTGTGCCAACAATCACCTTGGAAAGAGGCAGGGCAATGATCATCAGAATCAGAAACGGAACGCTGCGCAGCAGGTTGATGATGCCGTTGAGAATGGCCATGAGCCACTTGGGCAGGGGGTGAATGCCATCCTTTTCGCCGGTGACCAGCAGCACGCCCAGAGGCAGGCCTACCACATAGGCAAACAGCACCTCCAGTGCCAGGGAATACAGGGTCTCCCACAGGGCAAAGCCATATTCGCTGGAGATAATCTCCATCTGGGCGGCAACCTTCGCCGCATCGGAAAACAAATCAAACATGTTCCTGCACCTCCTCTGCGCTGACACCCTCACAGCCGTTCAGGAAATCCAGAATTTCCTGCTTCTTGGCGCTGTCCTCCGGCAGGCTGATCAGCATGGTGCCGAAGGCCTTGCCGTCCACATTCCGGGTGGCGGCGCCCATGATGGAGGGCTCTACACCGGTCTGCTTAATCAGCTGTGCAAAGACGGGCGCCTCGGAAGCGCCGCCGTTGAAGGCGATGCGGGCAATGGGCATATTCCAGGCCGCCGCAGGCTCTGCCACGGCAGGGCTCACCAGCCGTCGGCCAGCCTGGGACTGGGGATTGGAGAAGACCTGTTCCACTGCGCCGATCTCGGCTACCTTGCCGGAGTCCAGAATGGCCACCCGGTTGCAGATCTGCTCGATGACGGACATCTGGTGGGTGATGAGAATCACGGTGATGCCCTGCTCCCGGTTGATTTTTTGCAGCAGGCTCAAGATTTGGCCTGTGGTCTTGGGGTCCAGGGCGGAGGTGGCTTCGTCGCACAGCAGCACCTCGGGGTCTGAGGCCAGAGCCCGGGCAATGGCAATGCGCTGCTTCTGGCCGCCGGAGAGCTGTACGGGGTAGGCATCCGCCTTGTCCGGCAGACCGACGGTTTCCAGCAGCTCCCGGGCCTTTTCCCGGGCCTGCTTTTTGGGCGTGCCTGCCAGCTCCATGGGGAAGCAGATATTGTCCAGAGAGGTGCGCTGCTCCAGCAGATTGAAGCTCTGGAAGATCATCGAGATTTTCCGCCGCTGCTGCCGCAGCTGCTTGTCGCGCAAATCGCACAGGTTTTGCCCGTGGAACAGAACATTGCCGCTGTCCGGCCGTTCCAGCAGGTTGATGCAGCGAACCAGGGTGCTTTTGCCCGCACCGGACAGGCCAATGATGCCGAAGATATCGCCCTGCTCGATGGAAATGGACACATTCTGCAATGCATTTACCTGATTTTCGCCGCTGCCGAAGGTTTTGTTTAGCTTTTGCAGCTCGATGATTGCCGCCAAATGGAATTCCTCCTTCAAAAAAGAAACCGTCCCCGCGCCTTAAGGCACAAGGACGGAAAAATCCGTGTTACCACCTTGCTTCGCGCTGCCCTCACGGGAAAGCGCCTCGGGGAGTACCAGCATACTCCTGCGCTGTAACGGGCGCTCCCGTCGCGGGCTCAAAAAATTCACCCCCGCGGCTCCGGAACCATGTTCGGCGGCTTCGTACCTGCCCCTTTCCACCATGCGGGGCTCTCTGAGAGGACTGTGCGCGCTTACTCTTTCCATCTATGCCTTTTTCTGTTCGTTTGCCGACATAATACCCCAATTGAGGCGGTTTGTCAATCCCTTTTCTTGGAAAACGCTCAAAGTAGTCCTGTTCGCCTGCTATAAGATTCCCTGATAATCAATCAGGTCCAGCACCTGCTGCCCCCGGGCGGTCAGCGCCAGACTGCCCTGCACGGGGCAGCTTAAATACCAGCCGTCTTCGCAGCCCTTCAAAGGGGAACGGTAGTCAATGGAAATGAGGCTTTTCTTTTCCAGCACTTCCAGCACCGGCGTTTTAGACGGGTCATTTTCAAAAATGGGGGTTTCCTCACCCAGGGCTCTGCCCACCGGCAGGAAGGGCGTCTGGGCAAGAAGCAGCAAAAAGTCAATTTCCGGCTGGGTCATGGTCAGGCTCCTGTCGCAGCCGCCGCAGCCGGTGCAGCCGCCCTTACAGCCGCCGCAGGAGGCGCAATCGTGCATAGGCATTCCGTTCACCGGAGGCTGTTGGCGTGGCGCTTGATGGCCTGGAAGCTCTCGTCGGAAATGACGTGCTCCATGCGGCAAGCATCCGCTTCGGCGGTCTCCTCAGAGACGCCCAGATGGATGAGCATTTTGGACAGCACGGTGTGGCGCTCGTAGATGGTCTCCGCCAGGGCACGGCCCTTCTCCGTCAGGAGCAGGCCGCCGTCTTTACCCACGGTGATATAGTTCTCCTCCCGGAGAATGCCCATGGCCCGGGAGACGCTGGGCTTGGAATAGCCCAAATATTCGCCCACGTCCACGCTGCGGACGAAGGGCGTTTTTTGGCTCAGCACCAGGATGGCCTCCAGGTACATTTCACCGGATTCGTGTACGCTCATAGTTGGTTCCTTTCTTGTGGGAAGCTGCTGCCGCTCAAGCAGTCTGCTCTTATATTATCATGACTTTGTTTTCATTGCAGCGGTCTTCGTGGCGGAGATGCTTCCGCCGATGTCGCGGACAGCTGCCCTGATTTCCGTTACTATACCAAAAAATGCCCCAAAAAGCAAGAGAGCTTCCGTGCATTTTGCAAACAGATAAAGGGCTGCCCTTGGGCAGCCCCGAGAATCTTTATTTCAGCCGCTGGGTCAGCTTGTCGGCACAGTCCCAGATGAGACCCATCAGGGCCGCGAGAATTGCGGTCGGGATGGCCAGCAGGGCCAGAAGCGCCATGGAAACGACGGTTACGGCTGACAGGGCCAGTTTCCTGCTCATTCTGCCTTGGCCCCGCTGACGATGGTGTAATAGGTGTTGGAGGTGAGCTTGTACACAAGAGCATAGGCCAGGGCGAAGATCAAAAAGCACCCCAGGGCCACCCAGGTGACCAGCACCTTATCAAGCAGGCCGAACAGCATCAGAATTTTCCACAGGAAGGGGAAGGCGAAGCACAGGTGCAGCCCGGCCATGAGCAGGGGAGAGGCGAAGACCGTGAGCATCTGGGAATTGATGGAGGCCCGGATGTCCCGCCGGGTCATGCCAACCTTGCGCATGATGGCAAACCGGCTGCGGTCCTCGTAGCCCTCGGAGAGCTGCTTGTAGTAGATGATGAGCACGGCTGCGAACAGAAACACAATGCTCAGCATCACACCCAAAAACAGCAGGCTGCCGTTCAGCTCGTAGAAGCCGCTGCGGTTGTCTTCCCGGCTGTCTATCCGTGTCAATTGCAGCCCGGGAATATCCTCGCCCAGTTTTCTCAAGTTTTCGGAGAGGGCCAGGGCAATGTTGTACTCCCGGTCGGTCTCCGGCGCGTCAAAGCCGCAGATCCAATGAAATATTCCGGTTGCGCCGGTCAGGAAGCCCTGGCTGTCCTTGGTGACGACGACCACGGTGGGGGTGATGCTTGCCACGGCAGAGCCGATGTCAAAGCACTCTGTCAGCATTTTCTTTACCCGCAGGGTCGGGCCACCCTCCAGGGCGAAGCTGTCCCAGTTGTAGCGGAGCCGGGAGCAGTAGAGCAGGCATTCCCCGTCCTCCAGGGTTTCCTGAGTGCCCATCATCCGGTTGTAGTCCTCCAGAGGCAGGGCAATCACCGTACCCAGCTGGTCATAGGAGCGCAGGGCGCCATGCTCCTGCCGGTAGGTATCCGCATCCCAGTAGAGCCCTGTCTCTGTCAGAAGGCCGCTGGTCTGGGCAGAGCGGTAGCTGTGAATGGGGGCATCGCCTGCCGCCTGCCGGACGGCCTCTTCCAGAATGGGAGCGCTGTCCGCCATTGTCTGCCAGCTGTCAAATCTGGACGAGATCGTGATGCCGTCGGGATAGCGGGCCTGGATGCTGCCCTCTGCGCCGATGTACAGGCTGGCTGTGGACACCAGCATCACCAGCACCGTGGTCAGCAGAATGCAGATGGAGGCCAGGCCCGCGCCGTTGCGCCGCATCCGGAACATCATGGAGGACACGGAGACAAAGTGGTTTGCCTTGTAATAGTACCTCTTGTTCTTTTTCAGCAGCTTGCACAGCACCACGGAGCCCGCCAGGAACAGGGCGTAGGTGGCAAGGATCACCAGCAGGACTGCTGCGAAGAACCAGATCAGGGCCGACAGAGGCTCCTGAATGGAAACGGCCAGATAGTAGGCGTATCCCAGCAGGGCAATGCCCGCCAGAGCCTCCACCCAGAGAAATTTGGGCATCCGCTCGCCCATGCTGGCGGTTTTGATCAGCTCCAGGGGCTTTGCTCTGCGCACCCGGATCAGGGAGTTGAGCAGAAGCAGCAGAAAAATGCCGCCGTAGACCAGAACCGTGATGACCATGGCCCTCGGGCTGAGCCGAATTTTGTAATCAATGGGCTGATGCAGCAGATTCATCAGCGCCAATTCCGCCGCCTTGCTCATGGCAACGCCAAGAAGAAAGCCGCACAGCAGGGTGATGAGCGCCACATAAAGGTTTTCCCAGAAGAGCACCCGGCTGATGTTCCGCTTGTCCATGCCAAGCACATTGTAAAGGCCAAATTCCTTGTAGCGCTGCCGGACCAGGAACGAATTGGTATAGAACAGAAACAGCAATGAGAAGACCCCAATGACAAAGCTGCCCAGCCGCATCACAAAAACCGCCCAGCCACTGCCCCGGACGGAGGCCATCCACGTGGCATCGGTCATTGCGTAGAGAATGTAGAAGATCATGACCATGACGCTGCCGGTGAGCAGATAGGGGAAATACAGCTGCTTGTTTTTCCGGATACCGTCCCAGGCCAGTCTGCGATAAAGTGCTCTCATGCCTGCTCACCGCCTGTTGCCAAAGTGGTCAGCGTGTCCGAGATCAGCTGATACATCTGCTCGTTGGTGTTCCGGCCCCGGTAGAGCTGGTGGAAGACCTGACCGTCCTTGATGAAGAGCACCCGGCTGGCGTGGCTGGCGGCCTTGGCAGAGTGGGTCACCATCAGGATGGTCCGGCCCTGTTCATTGATGCGGCTGAAAAGACCCAGCAGCTCGTCGCTGGACTTGGAATCCAGCGCACCGGTGGGCTCGTCTGCCAGAATCAGTTTGGGGTCCGTGATCATGGCCCGGGCCACGGCGCAGCGCTGCTTCTGGCCGCCGGAGATCTCATAGGGATATTTTTTCAGCAGGGGCAGGATACCCAGCTCTTGGGCAATGGGCTGGAGCTTACCGGGCATTTCCTTGTAGCTTTTCCCGGCCAGAACCAGAGGCAGGTAGATGTTGTCCTCCACCGTAAAGGTGTCCAGCAGGTTGAACTCCTGGAACACGAAGCCCAAATTGTCCCGGCGGAAGGAGGCCATTTGGTCCTCCTTGACCTTGCCCAGGTCCTGCCCATCCAGAATGACGCTGCCTGCCGTGGGCCGGTCCAGGGCGGCCAGAATGTTCAGAAGCGTGGTCTTGCCGGAGCCGGATTCGCCCATGATGGCCACATATTCTCCCTGCTCCACGCTGAAGCTGACGGACCGCAGGGCCTCCACCTGATTGGCACCGAACCGGGTGGTATAGACCTTCCGGACCTCACTGACTTCCAGTATTTTCATTGCTTGTTTTCCTCCTTGCGTTTTCTGGGGCTATTATAGCAGGGGAAAGCCCGGCGCTCCATCGATTCGGCTTACAATTTCCGGGGAAAAACGAACAGTTTTGTAAGAAATGAAATCCCGCCGCTTTCTCGCGGCGGGGATGTTACAGGTGTTCCAGATAGCTTTCCACGTCGAAGGGCTTCAGCTTTTCGTCCTTGCGCAGATACAGAGGATGATGAGGGTGCCCCTTTTTGGTGACGGCGCCGGCGCAGTACCAGCGGGCACCGTACTGCCTGCCGATTTCCAGCATATCCCGGACGCATTGGGGCAGGTACGCCCGCTTTTCAATGATGGCACCCCAGGCAGCCCAGACGGCGGGCGCTTTTGACAGCGAGAGAATATAGCGGAAGGCCTCCATGTTCTCGCGGTGCAGAACCGGATTGCAGACCCGCTCCATGGTGTCCGGATCTGTGGCCCGCTGGGCATAGACGTTGAACATGAGAAAGCTGTCGTAACCGTTGCCAATGGCAATGCGCTCTACGGATTTCAGGGTGTTGTCCAGGGCGTCCGGCTTGGCGGTGGAGGGATTGATGCCGATGCAGATCAGGGGCTTTTCGCCCCGGGTGCCCAGAATGTATCGGTACTCGGAGTAAAAGCAAGGGGCATACAGCCACCGCCCAATGTCATAGTCTGCACTTGGCGTATTGGCGGAGGCCAGGGCTTCCCGGAAGGTCAGCACATCAATTTGCGCGGTAGTACCGCTGGGAATGTGCGCCATCAGCTTTCCTCGTGGGGGAACCACCAGCTTTTCTGGGGGTCATAAAAGTCGCATTCCTCCGGGGTCAGGCTTTTCTGGGCGCACCAGCGCTGGAAGGCGGTATCCAGGAAGGGGTAAACACCCTCCATGGTCGATTGCAGGGAAATGGTTTTGCCGTTCTCCAATTGCAGCTCTACCACGATATTGCCGCCGGTGATCAGATAAAGCTTCTGGCTGACAATGGCGCTGTAGGGATAGGAGACGCTTTTCTTGAACAGGGTGGATACCAGAAAGCTGTCCTCTCCGTAAAAAATGCCATAGCCTAAGTAATAGACGGTAAGGGATGCGCCCAGCAGGAAGACGATGACGCCGCCCCAGAGCAGAACCTGATCTCCCTTGAAGCCGCTGACAATGGCGGCAACGCCCAGAGCGCAGAGAATAACCCCGAATACGCCATAGCGCTTATTGACCCGGACAGCCTTGCCGGACAGATGCTCGGCCTTGTTGCGGAAAAGCTTCTGAAAGCCGATATCCACAAGACGGCAGATGCCGAAAACCAGGGCCGCCGTAACAATCCAAATGAGTGCCTCCATGTTGCCGCCTTTCTTTAAGCCCAGAGGACTGTGTCCACGGGAATGTCAAATTCTTCTGTTTCCAGCTCCGGCAGCACCTGAAAATCGTAGCACAGGGCTACCGTGGGATGGTTTGGCTCCCGGGAGAGAAATTTGTCGTAAAACCCGCCGCCGTAGCCGATGCGGTGGCCCTGGGGGTCAAAGACCAGACCGGGCATCAGCACCAGAGCCTCCGGGTCCGCGGCCTCGGGACCGTCGGCGATGGGCTCGGGAATGCCTGCATAGCCCTTGACAACGGCGTCCAGGTCGGACAGGAGAATGAACTTCATCTCGTCGCCGTATACCTTGGGCACGGCAACGGCCTTGCCGTCCAGCAGGGCCTGCCGCAGCATGGGCACGGTCCGGACCTCCTGATTGTAGGGCAGGTATCCATAGACGGTCTTTGCCCGGGCGTACTGGGGGCAGGCCCGGAATTTCTCCCCCAGAATGCGGCTTTTTTCTTCGATTTGCGCTTCGGTCATGGCCCGCTTTTGGGCACGGATCTGCTGCCTCAGGTCGTTATGATTCTCCCTCTTGCGT
>CAMFMO010000047.1:0-14108 GCA_945963595.1 uncultured Clostridia bacterium
TGTGCCTTGTAAAGATTTCTCCGGTCCGCGTCTTTCTCCTGCGGAAATGCGCTTCCCCTTCACGTACCCGGATGTGTATTTGACTGGAATACATCCATGCTGCCCTACAATTTTCCCAGGATGGGGATGCATTTTCCCGTCATTCCTGAAGCGCGCTCGCTCCTGCGATACCTTCCGTACAAAGTTGAAGGGCCTGCCGCCCGCAGAATGCAGGCAGCAGACCCCTTTGCTATTGATACGGTTTCTTCCGGGCCGTCCTTGCCCAGGTGCCCGTCAGGCGGCTTTACAGCATTGGCGGCGTCCATTCTCCGCCGGAACCGCTGCCGGAACTGCCGCCGGGACCGCCGCCGCTGCAAGCAATCACAGCGGTGGTTCCTATGAAACCGTCTTTTACTTTTCTTTCAGCAGGTCTGCCAGGGTAATTCCCTCAAAGAAATCATCGATCATGGCATCCAGCTTATCCCACATAGGCCTTGTCTCGCAGCAGGAACTGCGGGCGCAGGCAGAGGGCCCCTCAGCAGTGCAGGATACGGCAGAAAGGCCGCCCTCTGTGAGCTTGAGGATGCTGCCCACGGTGTATTTTTCCGGAGGCCGGTTCAGGCGATAGCCGCCGCCTTTGCCGTGGACCGCGTCCACCAGGCCGCCCTTGGAAAGGATGGTCATAATGGACTCCAGATACTTCAAGGAGATCTCCTCCTGCTCAGCAATTTCTTTAATAGGGATGTAGTCTTCCCCGCCCCGCTGTGCCAGAGCTACCATCACCCGCAGGGCATAGCGTCCTTTGGTCGATACAATCATAGGCTTACTCGCAATGCTCGCAGTGTTCGCAGTCCGGGAAGTCCTTCTCGTCGTAGGGAAGGCCCGCGCGATCGTAGTAGTCCTTCAGTGCGTTCTTGATGGCTTCCTCGGCCAGGACGGAGCAGTGCAGCTTGTGCGCGGGCAGACCGTCCAGGGCTTCAGCCACGGCCTTATTGGTCAGGCGCATGGCATCGTGAATGGACTTGCCCTTGATCATCTCGGTGGCCATGGAGGAGGAGGCAATGGCGCTGCCGCAGCCGAAGGTCTCGAACTTCACGTCCTTGATGATGTCATCCTCGATTTTCAGGTAGATCTTCATGATGTCGCCGCACTTGGCGTTGCCGACCTCACCAACGCCATTGGCATCCTCAATTACGCCAACATTGCGGGGGTGGGTGAAATGATCCATAACTTTTTCACTGTAAAGTGCCATTTTTCGTTTCCTCCAAATTACAGAATATAGGTTCTCTTACCGGTCTGCAGGTCTCTCCACACAGGGGACATCCCGCGCAGATACTCCACAACCTCAGGAACGCATTTCAGGATATAGTCCATTTCCTCCATGGTGTTCCATTCGCACAGGCTCAGGCGCAGGGAACCGTGGGCCACATCGTGCACCCGGCCAATGGCCAGCAGCACATGGCTGGGGTCCAGAGAGCCGGAGGTGCAGGCGGAACCGGAAGAAGCGCAGATGCCCTTCTGGTCCAGAAGCAGCAGCAGACTCTCGCCCTCAATGCCCTCGAAGCAGAAGCTCACATTGCCGGGCAGCCGATGAACCAGGTCACCGTTGACGGCGCTGTGGGGAATCTTGCTCAGGCCTTCGATCAGCTTGTCCCGCATGGCGGAAACCTTAGCGGCATTCTCATCGATATGGTCGCAGGCCTCCTTCAAGGCAGCAGCCATACCGCAGATGGCAGGGATATTCTCCGTACCGGCCCGCTTGCCCCGCTCCTGGGCGCCGCCCTCGATGATGTTCACCAGAGGGAAGCCCTTGCGGACATACAGCGCACCCACGCCCTTGGGGCCATGGAACTTGTGGCCGGAAAGGCTCAGCATATCGATGTTCTCTTCCTTCACATTGATGTGCAGGTGACCGGCAGCCTGAACGGCATCGGTGTGGAAGGGCACACCGGCCTCCTTGCAGATGGCGCCGATCTCGGCAATGGGCAGGATGGAGCCGATCTCATTGTTGGCATACATGGTGGTCACCAGGCAGGTATCCGGCCGAATGGCATCCTTCACCTGCTGGGCGGTGATATTGTGGCCCTGGTGCACATCCAGCAGCTCGATTTCAAAACCTTCCTTTTCCAGCTTCTTCAGGGTGTGCAGCACGGCATGGTGCTCAAAAGCGGTGGAAATAATGTGCTTCTTGTCCTTCTTCTCTCCCAGACGGGCAGCGGAGATGATGGCCTGGTTGTCGGCTTCGGAGCCGCCGGACGTGAAAATAATCTCCCGGGGCTCGCAGCCCAGGCACTGCGCCACGGTTTCCCGGGCGGCGTCCAGGGCTTCCTTAGCCCGTTGGCCCACGGAGTGCAGGCTGGAGGGGTTGCCGTAAACGGTGGTCATATAAGGCAGCATGGCGTCAATGGACGTTTGGCTCATTTTGGTAGTAGCCGCATTGTCTGCGTAAACTTGCATGGAAAAACCTCCTATGGTTTGCGGGATCCCGGTTTCCCGGAGTTTCCCTAGTATCACTGTAGGGAGCATACCACATTTTGCCTACCTTGTCAATAGGTAGATGCAATCTTATAAAAAAGTCTGTATTCTTTGGGCCGTTTTCTCCAGCCCCTGCCGATCCGCCTCGGCAAACCGTCCAATATAAGGGCTGTCCAAATCCAGCACTCCCCAGAGTGCACCGTCCTTATACAGCGGCACCACGATTTCGGAATTGGAAGCACTGTCGCAGGCGATATGCCCCGGGAAATCATGGACGTTTTCCACCAATTGGGTTCTCCCCTGCTCCGCCGCCGTGCCGCAGACACCCCGTCCCAAAGGAATGCGGATGCAGGCCGTCTTTCCCTGGAAGGGCCCCAGCACCAGCGCCCCATCCGTCAGAATATAAAAGCCCGCCCAGTTCAGCCCCTCCATCCGCTCCCAGAGCAGGGCTGCCGTATTGGCAAGATTGGCAATCACGTAGGGCACGCCCTCGGTAAGCGCCGAAAGGTCCCGGCACAGGGCATCAAAGTCCGTTTCAAATTTCATAAATTTTTCCCGCCTTTCTCATTTGCTTCCTATTTTAGCGAAAATAGCGGCTGTAATCAAGAAAAATCTGAGAATGCGGCCAGACCGTTCCAGATTTCTCGACTTTTTCAGCGGTTACATTCCGCTCTCCGCGGCATAGTAAGAAGGCAACGAGAAAGGAGGGATTTTATGAAACGAAAGCTTGCAATTTTTATTCTTTTGATATGGATGCTGCCTGTATGCGCCCGGGCAGCGGACTATCTGGTACCCGTCGGCACACTGGTAGGCCTGCAGCTGCGCACGGATACCATCACCGTGGCCGCCTTTGACGAAGCCTCCGGCTCGGCCGCCCGGGATGCAGGCCTGAAAATCGGCGACTGCATCACCGCCGTCAACGGGACCCCCGCCCAGAGCATCGACCAGATCAAGGACCTTCTGCAAAAATGCACCGCACCCGTGGTCCTCAGCGTCACCCGGGGCAGCCGCAGGCTGACCCTGCACCTGACGCCCCGGCAGACGGAAAGCGGGGCGGTGCTTGGCGTGTACCTGCGCCAGGGGATTTCCGGAATTGGCACCGTCACCTGGTACGACCCGGAGACGAAGCAATTCGCCGCTCTGGGCCATGGCGTCAGCACCGGCAAAGAGGGGCTTTTCCGGCTGGTTTCCGGAGAAATCTACCCCGCAGAGGTCTATTCCGTCCAAAAGGGAAAATCCGGCCAGCCGGGCCTGCTCAAGGGTCAGGCGCTCTCCCACGCTCCCATCGGTGCGCTCAGCGCCAACACGCCCCGGGGGATTTTCGGGACAACCAGCACCGGCTTCTCCGGCTCCGCCGTCCCCGTCGGGCAATGGGATGCCCTGCATACCGGCCCCGCCACCATTCTCGCCACCGTCCGCCAGGGCCCGCCGCAGGAGTATTCTGTGGAAATTCTGAAAATATATCCCAAAGACCGCACAACCCACAGAAATTTTCTCCTGAAAGTCACAGACCCGTCCCTGATAAATCAAACCGGCGGAATCGTACAGGGAATGTCAGGTTCGCCAATCTTGCAGGACGGCAAACTCATCGGCGCTGTAACCCATGTACTGGTAAATGACCCCACTCTGGGCTACGGGATTTTTATTGAGAATATGCTCCAGGCGGCTGGGTAAAACAGTCGGCGCTCTCGGAAGGTTTTTCCGAAAGCGCCGGTTCTATAAACTGGAATTTGTATTATAGTTCCTTTTTGAGAATTATTTTTTTGTTTTTCCGATATGTTTGTCTAATCTCCACTGTGGAGCATTCCCGTCGTCTGCCCAATACTCATCCATTGAAACGATTTTATCCTCTTTGGTTTTTATGAAAGACGTGACATGAAAAGATGCGTTTCTGCCTTTGGGATATACATTTACAACCGTAACGATTAGGTCATTCAGCGTTTCAACTCTTTCAACATTACCCTCCCAATCACCGGGATATTCACAATTAGCAATAATAAATTCATCAACATCAAATTGTTCATTGGTACAATGCCAGTTTATATACGCATCGTTCTGAAAATACTTTCTGATTTCGATCTCATTTTTGCCGAGCACCGCTTTCCAAAAATCATATATATTCATATTGGTCAGATGTTCCTCCGCAAATTACGATTTATAGATATGAGCGCACCCGTTGATACTCCCATAAAATCATTTTTCCCTATTATCAGGAACGGTTCATCTCCCGCAGAATTTCATCTAAATTTCTGCGTCCATATAGGATCCGCAAAATACAGATGGTTTCCGCCTTTTCATCCGGGAAATAATACAGAATATAGCTTCCAACCTGCTTTTTGCGAATGATCTTACAGGGTAGAAACGCATTATCCACCGGCGAATCGCTTTCCGGGAACAAACAGGCTTCCGAGATAGCCGCTTGAAACTTTTCCAGAAAAGCGGCAGCCGCCTGGGAATTGGCAAGCTGGACAGCCATATAGGACAGAATGTTGTCTAAGTCCGCTTCTGCTTTCCCGGTCAGCCGGTAGCCAAATTCACAGGCCATACTTTTCCCTCATATTTTGAAGCACAGAAACACCGTCTTTTGTGCGGCCCGCTTCCACATCTTCCATTCCGGCAATCAATGCCTGGGCTTCATACATCTTTCGCATGGTTCGCTCATAATACTCAATATCCATGACCACCAGCCGCCCATATCCGTTTTTCGTCACATACACCGGCCCATTTTCTTCCGCACAGCGGCGCTCCACCTCGACGGTATTCTTTAAGTCACGCATGGGAATGATCTGCATAATACCCGCTCCTTTCATGTGGCTATATTATAGTCCAAATAGAGCCACAAGTCAATGAGCAGGCAGAAAATGCGTAAGCGTCAAACGTGCAAACACAGCCATGGGAGAAACACATCTTGACATCCGTCTCTTTTTCTCCTATCATAAAAATGGCAATATTCCGGCATTTCAAACGTCAAGGGAGGGCGGCTGCGTTGGGCTTTTTCGCCATCATCCGAAAAATCTTCGCGGGCTTTCTGTCCGTAGGAAAGGCCGTTCTGGCCGGACTGCGCCGCACCTCCGGGCAAGCGCAGCACAGCAGAAGCGCCGTTCGCGATGCCCCAATCCAGGAGAAGCAGAAGGCTCCAGCCCTTCCTGCCACCCCATTTGTGCAAATATCCCTTTCGGATGATCTGGAAGCAGAATTGGCCTGTGTGGGCTGGCCCCAGCGGGATGTACTGGTAGGGACGCTTCGCAGCCCTGCGCAGCTTGATGCCTGCATCCATGGCCGCTTTTATTACATCCCCGCACCCCTGATTTCCGAAGAGAACCCGCCCATTCGCTATGTAGCGCTGTTTCAAACGCCTCGCATTTTTCCAAACCGGGCGGGTATTTTTTACTTCGGCGAGGTTCAGCGCAGCGCCCTGGTGCGGCGTGGGAGCATCCGGGAGGTTCCCCAGACCCACGGCAGCCCCAATGACCTGTACTACCGCTACCAGATTCGCCAATGGGACTTTCTTTCCAATCCCATTCTTCCCAAGGAAGGCGGATTTGTCCGGGCATTTACCAATCTGTTCCTGCTGAAAAACGTGCAGTTCGTCCCCGAGCTGCTGATGGGCTCAGAAGAGGAGTTCCGCATCTTCACAGAGTTGAAGCGCCGGATGGGCACGCCCTCGCCCGATGCCCCTGCTTCCGGCTTTGCGCTGGGAGATATTCAGGTGCTCCTTTCAGATGGGAGCATCTGGCTATTCCGTGCCGGGAAGCCCGTTGGCAGCTGCCTGATTCAGGAATTTTCCCAATACCCCTGTTCCACATTCCGAAAGCTCTATTCCGGCCAGGAAGCATCCCCATTCGTCTGATCCTTTTCAACCTCGTGTACCGATCTCCGGTTCACGGGGTTTTTGCATACGCTTTCTGGCGCATGACTGCCACATGGGAAAACGCAGCTTACGCCTGCATCAATCTGGGAGAAGCCTATGCCCCCAGGGAAATCGGCGCGAAATCCATCTGCATCGATGGAGATATCGGCAGCATCCTGAAGCAACTCTCAGAATGATCCCTTTTTCTACACGATGCCGCCTCTAAAGCCTTACAAAAATCCGCACACCCGTCTTCCCCAGAGAATGACAGATGTGCGGCATTTGTTTCATGCGGCGAAGCTATACAACACAATTCCAGCCAGTGCTGCACCGGCCATAACCTTGATGGGACTTGGCTTCCATTTGCGCAGGACAAAGAAGCACCCCAGAAAGATTAGAAGGGCGATCAAATCCACTCCTGTCGCATCTGCAGGAAGGGTTCTCTGGCCGTAAAGGGCCAGAATCAGCAGAGAAATGCCTGCAGAGGCGATCATTGCAATCACCGCAGGCCGCAGACCCGCCAGGACGCCCTGCACAATGCTTAGGCCCCGGAACCGGTAGTACACGTAGGCCAGAGCCATCACAATCACGCAGGAGGGGAAAATACAGCCGACTGTGGCAATCAGCGCACCGGGCAGGCCCGCTACCTGGATGCCCACGAACGTAGCGGCGTTCAGCGCAATGGGGCCAGGGGTCATTTCCGCAATGGCCATAATATCCGCAAAGCCCGTCATGGTCAGCCAGGGGTGAATGTCCACCACCTGATTCTGAATCAGCGGCATGGCCGCGTAGCCGCCGCCGACGCTGAACAGGCCAACCTGAAAAAAGCTCCAGAAAAGCTCCAGGTAGATCATTTACCCCCCTCCTTCTTTTGCAGATACAGCGTATCCAGTGCCCCAATGACACCGCAGACCAGGATAATCAGAATGATGTTCACAGAGAAGAAGCGGGTAGCAGCAAAGGCCGCCAGCATCACCACAATCGGCAGCCAGCGTTTCTTTTTCAGGATAGGCCACGCCATATTGATGACCACATCAAAAATCACCGCCGCCACACCGGCCAGCATGCCTGCCATAGCCATGCTCACATACTTATTATCCCGGAAAGCCTGGTAGAAGGCAGAAATAACGGAAATAATGATAAGCGGCGGCAGGGCTGCTCCCAGCACGGTAATCAACGCGCCAGGGATTCCCGCCACATGATAACCCACCAGGATGGAGGCATTGATGGCAATGGAGCCGGGGCTGGACTGAGCAATGGCCGTCAGGTCCAGCATTTCCTCCTCCTCAATCCAATGCAGCTCCTTTACAAAGCGTTCCCGCATCAGCGGAATAATGACAAAACCGCCGCCAAAGGTGCAGGCGCTGAGCTTAAAGGTGGATAGAAACAGCTGCCAGTATTTTTTTCGTTTGTCCAATAGAATCGGTCTCCTTTGAGGGCGGGATGTCTCTTTTCGAGGCAATCTGCTGTACGCTTAAACATTGCTCAGGTCGTCGTCCTTCATGCATGGAAGTGGACAATTGGCCCCAGCAGCTCACCGATTGACCACATTCTGAGGCGTTCCGCACAGGTATGCGCGGATGTTTTCTACAACCGTATCCAGCAGCCGCTGGCGGCTCTCCACAGGAGCCCAGGCGATATGGGGCGTAATGATGCAATTGGGGCAGGACAGCAGCGGGCTGTCCATTGGGATGGGTTCCCGGTTCGCCACGTCCACAGCAGCGCCCCGGAGTTTTCCTGCCTGCAGCGCCTGAGCAAGGGCCTTCTCCTCCACCAGCGGCCCCCGGGCCGTGTTGAGCAGTATGGCACCATTCTTCATTTTGGAAATGGCTTCGGCGTTGATGATATGTTCCGTCTCCGGGAACAGCGGGCAGTGGAGCGAGACCACATCCGACTGCGCAAGCAGTGTATCCAGGTCCACATAGGCTGCGATGCTGCGGCCCTCCTCGCTCTGACTGCGATTGTAGGCCAGAACATGCATACCGAAGGCCTGGGCCAGTCTGCCCACAGCCTTGCCGATGGCACCGAAACCAACGATGCCCATGGTCTTTCCCGCCAGCTCCATCTGGGGCGTCAGCCAGTAGGTGAAGCAGCCCGCCTTTGCCCAGCCGCCGCTGTGTACGTCCCGGTCGTGAAGGCCCACATGGTGGCACAGCTCCAGCAGCAGGGCCATGGTAAACTGTGCCACCGCCGCCGTGCCGTAGCTGGGCACATTGGTCACCGGGATGCTCCGGCGGGCACAGGCAGCGCAGTCCACCACATTGTAGCCCGTCGCCATAACGCAGACCAGCCGGATGCCCGGGCAGGCTGCCAGAAGCGATTCGGTAATGGGCACCTTATTGGTCAGAACGATCTCGCCGTCCCCGATCCTGGCAATGGCTTCCGCCTCGGAATCCGTGCGGTCGTAAACTGCCAAATCGCCAAATTGCTTCAGAACATCATAGCTCAGATCCCCCGGGTTCAGGGCATAGCCGTCCAGAATTACAATTTTCATGACATACTCCTTTTTTCAAAACAAGTCCAGCATACTGTCCAGATAAACTGCCTCCCGGACATGGATATGGTACTCCGGCTTCACCAGATAGTGCAGCAAAAATTCCAGCACCATAGCGCTGCCCAGTCCCCGGCCCTCCAGCTTGAAGTTGGAAAAACCCATGGGCAAATAAATGTTCCGAATATCCTCCGGCCCAAGAAATCCCGGGTTTTCCATGGCTTTGGAAAACCGATAGCCCGCCCCGCTATCGGGTGCAGCGCAGATATGGTCCGCACAGGGCTCCCCGAGATTTTTGCGGCTGACGTTTTCATAACATTGCTTCCGGTCCCGGCAGCCAAACCAGCAGCATTCATTGCACAGGAATTCCACTTTGTTTTTCTTTACAGCGCTCAAAGTCCGCCAAAAATCAAAATCCCGATTCAGTCGGAAATCCGGCACAACATAGCGAAAATCCGTCCGGTCCAGCTCTGCTGCAAGGGCCTGCCGGTCTGTCAGGACCTTTGTCGTCGAGGACACAAAATAAAACGCAGGATATTCCCGCTTCAAATAGTCCAGCAGCAGCTCAGAATGGACAATGACCCCGTTTCCGGGTCTGGCGCCGAACAGGCGGCACAGGGAATTGCACCTTCTGTCCGACAGGTGCTCCTGCCGCAGCAGGGAATTGCTGAAGGTCAGCCGGGCAGAGATCCCGTATTCCTCCACCAGCGCCAGCACATCCCGTAGGTCATTGTCTCCGAAGCCGACCCTTCCCCCACCCCAGATGCAGTCCGCCGGGGCACCATAAACAGAGCCGATTTCGCACCAGTCGAAGAAATATTCCCTGTGCTCCCGAAACAGGGGCAGGAAACGGCGGTACAGCTCATAAAACTCGAACAGCCCCGGAAGGTGAAAAAAGGCTGTAGGTTGGCACAGACGATCCATCTGGTAACTCCTTAAAAAATGCAGGCCCGGGAAATCCATCGGTCCCCGGGCACTGCCTTATTCTCACTGATTGACGGTATCCACAAATTTCAGGAAGCCTTCTCTTCCGTCTTCCGTCCGCTTGTACACGCCTGCATCCTCCAGCACCTGGGCAAAGACCTTTCCGGTCTCCCGGAGCAGAATGTCCAGCGCATTGTCCGCCGTAAAGGTGTACTGCTTTTTGAGCCCGTCCACCCAGTCTGCGTGCTTGGCCTGGACCAGGTCGGCCCGCAGATCCGCCCCGGCGACGACCTTCTCGGCCAAGTCGCTGAGCTCCCCTTTCAGGCGGCTGGGCAGCACGGCCAGACCCATGACCTCAATGAGACCGATGTTTTCCTTCTTGATATGGTGCTTGTCCGCATGGGGATGGAACACGCCCAGCGGGTGCTCTTCTGTGGTGACATTGCAGCGCAGCACCAGGTCCAGCTCAAACAGCTCCCCTCTGCGGCGGGCAATGGGCGTGATGGTATTGTGAGGTTCCCCATCGGAGAAGGCCAGGATCCCCCGCGACTCATCGGAATAGCCACGCCAGGTATTCAGGATCTTCTCTGCCAATTCAGACAGGCGACGGGGGTCGCTGCCATCCAGGCGAATGACGCTCATGGGCCACTTCACAATTCCCGCCCGGACGTCCTCAAAGCCCCGGAATGTGACCGGAGTCTCCACGGGAGCCGTCTCCATGGCGAAGGTGTAGTGGCCGCCCTGGAAATGCTCATGGCTCAGAATGGAGCCGCCTACAATAGGCAGGTCCGCATTGGAGCCCACAAAATAATGGGGGAACAGCGTTACAAAATCCAGCAGCTTATCGAAAGCGGAGCGGTCGATCTTCATAGGCACGTGCCGGCCGTTGAAGACAATGCAATGCTCATTGTAGTAGACATAGGGAGAATATTGCAAATACCAGTCCGCCCCGGCGATGGTAATGGGGATAATGCGGTGATTAGCCCGGGCAGGATGGTTCATGCGCCCGGCATAGCCCTCGTTTTCCCGGCACAGCTGACACTTTGGGTAGCCGGACTGGGGGGCATTCTTGGCGGCGGCAATGGCCTTGGGGTCCTTTTCAGGCTTGGACAGGTTGATGGTGATGTCCATCTCGCCGTATTCGCTGGCATATTTCCAGCGCATATCCTTGGCAATGCGGTAGCGGCGAATGTAATCCGTATCGCAGCTCAGGCGGTAATACCAGTCTGTAGCCTCCTGGGGGGACACGGCATATTTCTCCCGGAAAGTGCGGATGATCTCTCGCGGCATGGGGGTCACAGCCCCCATAATACGGGTATCGAAAATGTCCCGAGCCGTAACATTGTCCTCGCACAGGCCCTTTTCACAGGCATAGTCCAGAATGCCTTTCAAAATCTCTTCCAGGTCCTCGCTCTGGGGCTCGTTGGAGGGCGCATAGTCCTCCTTGTGCAGGATGTCCAGAATGCGGTTCACCAGCACCTGATGGTCCACAGGCTCGGCAAGTCCCCGGTTCATGGCATAGGAAACCAGGGAATCAATATAGGTTTCGATCTGCATAGCTTATGCCTCCACTTCCATCTCCACACCGCCCTGGGGGCGGATGGACAGTACGTGGCAGGCTCCCTGGCCCAGAACGGCATCGATGCCGGCCCGGAAACTTTCCAGGATCTCAAAGGGCACGAAGGCCTGGACGGTTCCGGCAAAGCCGCCGCCATGGACCCGGTAAGCGCCCTTGCCCTGCAAATAGTGCTCACACAGGGCAAGACTCAGGGCAACGTCCTGATGCTCGGTGTAACCGGCAGGGATGACATTCTGTAAATACATATAGGAGGAGTAGCCGCTCTGCTTGACCAGCTCCAGAAAGCGCTGGAAATTGCCCTCCCGCAGCGCCGCCACCTGCTGGGGCACCCGGGCGTTCTCCTGATAGAAGTGAATGGCCCGCAGCACCGCCCGGTCCGGGCAAACCTTCCGCAGTGCAGGAATGGCAGTAAAGAATTCCTGCTCGTCGATCTGGGTCAGGACTTCCTTGCCGAAATAGGCGCAGACCTGCTTCAGTTCTCCGGGAATGGCGGCATACTCATCCGTCAGGTCCGCGTGGCTGGCCTGGCTGTCGATGATGCACAGGGCATGGCCACAGGCAGAGAAATCAAAATCCACTGGTTCAATGACGGGATGCTCCTTGTCGAAGAAGTCAATGGTCACCAGATTGCCCACGGCAGAGGCCGTCTGATCCATAAGGCCGCAGGGCTTGCCGAAGAAGACATTCTCGGCATACTGGCCAATTTGGGCAATTTCCGGCTGGCTGACCTTCCCCTCAAAAAACAGGCCGTTGACAATGGTTCCGATGAGCACCTCAAAGGCAGCGGAAGAACTCAGGCCGGAGCCGGGCAGCACCGTGCTCTCGCAGTAGGCATCAAAGCCCGCCACCCGGCAGCCCAGCTCTGCAAAGCGGGCGCAGACGCCCCGCACCAAGGCGGGGGTAGAATTGATTTCCTCCTTCTGGGGCACCAGGCTGTCCAGCGACACGGTGCACAGAGGATAGCCCTTGGAGAGAATGCGCACGGTCTGGGTCCCGTTGACCCGGACTGCAGCCTGGGTATCCAGGTTTACGGCTGCCGCCAAAACCCGGCCCCGCTGGTGGTCCGTATGGTTGCCGCCAATCTCTGTGCGGCCGGGTGCAGAGAAATAGCGCTCCGGCTTTCCGCCGAAAGTCTCAGCAAAGCCCTTGTCCAGAATTTCCTGCTGTGCCTTTGCAAGATGCAGCGTCTGTAAAGACATTCGAAAAACCTCCCGATTGAAATATCCGGCAATAGCCGGTATGAATCCATGGCATTATTATACATGATTCTTCCGGAAAAGAAAAGACACAAAGCTTTCTTTTGTGTATCTTTTTATTCCCCGCCCGGATTTATAACGGTTTGTTCCGATTTGCAGCCTCTGCACAATGCATTGACCGCCAGACTGAGCAGCAGCATTGCCGCCGCCACGCTAACCCAACCAAAGCCCAGCTTGTACATAGGCAGCCCATGCAGCAGCGTATTCACGCCGCCTAAGGGCACTCCCGCTTCACCCAAAGCGAACAGCACGCTGACCACCGCCGTGCCCGCCACAGTCATGGGATAGGCAAAGCGGTTGTTTTTCCAGAGATCATGGCTCAAGCCCAGCAAAATCAGCACAATTGCCACAGGGTAAATGGCGTTCAGCACCGGGATGGAGATGCTGAGAATCATGCTCAGGCCCAGATTGCACACCAGGAAAGAGAAAAATGTAATGATATAGACCCAGGCGCGGTAGGAAACCTTCTGGAAAAGCATGGAAAAATACTGAGAAATGGAGTTAATCAGGCCCACACAGGTGGTCAGACAGGCCAGGGTGAAGATGGCAGCCAGCAGCACGGCACCGATACTGCCGAACACCTGGTAGACAATGCACCGCAGCGTCCAGGCGCCGTTTTCCTGAATTTCATAGACCCCGGAGCTGCACATTCCCATATAGGACAGCATGGCATACACCAGGGCCAGGATGGTACCGGCCAGCAGACCCGCCCGAACCGTATAGCGCATTTTGTCCCGCTTCTGCTCCAGACCAAAGCTTCCCAGGGTGGTGGAAATCACCAGGCCGAAATTCAGTGCGGCAATGGTATCCATGGTGTTATAGCCCTCAGTAAAACCCTTGAGCAGCGGCGCGTGGGCGTAGCTCTCCTGAGGCGGCGCAACCTGGGTTTCGCCCCGGAACAGGAAGCAGGCAAACAGCAGCGTCAGCAGCACCAGCAGCACCGGCGTAAGGCCCCGGCCGATCCGGTCCACCAGCTTGCCGGGATTCAGGCACAGCCAGAGCGCCACCAGGAAAAATACCAGGGAATACGCCGCCATCCACAGCGCCGCATTGCTGTTCTCCGGCAGATAGGGGGCCACAGCCATCTCAAAGGGCACGGAGGCCGCTCTGGGAATGCCCAGTCCCGGGCCGATAGACAGATAGATCAGCACTGCAAACACCAGTGCAAACCGCTTGCCCACCTGACGGCCCAGCTTTTCCAGCCCATCGAACCGGGCCACGACCACCACGCCCAGCACCGGCAATATCACCGCCGTCACCAGAAAGCCAACCATGGCCGGGAGGGTATTGGCTCCCGCATTCTGCCCCAAAAAGGGCGGAAAAATCAGATTCCCCGCCCCAAAGAACAGCGCAAAAAGCATGACGCTTACCACCAAAAGATTCTTTTTTCTCAGTTTCATAAGATTTTTCTCTCTTTCCCGGAAAACTCCAAACAGATCGGCATGCAGTCCGGTGTCAAAATGCCAGTCCATTCACAGTTTCCCAAAATAAAAAAGACCGGGGCTGTTAAAAAAGTCCCTCAGCAAGGTAGCCAGTGCCTAAAGGCACTGGCTA
>CAMFMO010000048.1:0-13835 GCA_945963595.1 uncultured Clostridia bacterium
AATGCTAATGACACGTCTGGGGATCTCGTATGCGGACTGCCACTCGGTTGGCACTATCATTCATGTAGCCATCAACGGCGAATATGCGGGACACATTCTCATTTCTGATATTGAGAAGCCCAATTCCAAGGCCGCCATCGCCGCTCTGAAGAAGGCAGGCGTGGAAAAGACGGTCATGTTGACCGGCGACGCCAAACGAGTGGCCGAACAGGTAGCGGCGAATCTGGGTGTGGACGAAGTTCATAGCGAGCTGCTTCCCGGCGATAAAGTTTCCGAAGTGGAGAAACTGCTGGCTGCAAAGTCCCCGAAAGCGAAACTGGCATTTGTGGGCGACGGCATCAACGACGCCCCTGTGTTGGGCCGGGCGGATATTGGCATCGCCATGGGCGCTATGGGTTCCGACGCGGCTATTGAGGCCGCAGACGTAGTGCTGATGGATGATGACCCCATGAAGATCGCAAAGGGCATCAAAATATCCCGAAAGTGCATCTCCATCGTCTATCAGAACATTACGCTCGCACTGGTTGTCAAGTTTATCTGCCTTGCGCTGGGCATAGTGGGCAGAGCCAACATGTGGCTTGCAATTTTTGCTGACGTGGGCGTTACCGTAATTGCAGTCCTGAATGCCATCCGGGCGCTTCGGGTTCATAATCTGTAAAGGAAATGGAGGGTGCGGACAAGTAATTGGCCGCACCCTGCTCATAAATAAAATGAACGATCACGATAGAGAGAACAGCCTATACGATTTACAGCTCGCTCCCGCTTTGGCGGATTTTTTCCGGGTGCTGGGAGATCCCACCCGAACCCGGCTAATTTCCGTCCTCTTAGAGCGGGAAATCTGTGTGACTGAGCTGGCGAGCCATCTACAGATGACACAATCCGCAGTTTCCCACCAATTAAACATTCTGAAGGCACATAAAATGGTAGTGCAGCGCAGGAATGGAAAACAAATGTTTTACTCCGCAGCGAACCAAAGCATAAGGGCGATCATGGAAACAGGGCTGGAATATCTTGCAGAAAATGCAGAGAAAAGATCCTGAATTTTATAACCAAACGAGCGTTTTCACCACATATATAAGCACAGCGGAGATTCAAAGCAGGTTTGAATTTCCGCTGTGCTTTCGCCTTCAGCTCGCAGATAGGAGCCGTTCCGATAGCTTGAATCCTTAAAAACTTCTAATTTGGTTTTGAATGAGGGTTCCCACTGTATCGGCAAACTGATCCAAAGACCGGATACGGGCAAAATTCCGCCCGTAGATGGTGTGGGCAGCAGGGACGTCCTTGTCGTTCCCGGTAAACACGCAGATGACGGAGATATCCAGTTTCAGGAGGGAACGCACTTCAATAGCCGTATTTTGAATCCCGTTGGCCTCAGCATAATCTACATAGTTGCCGTTTTGATACATTTTGATGACGTCGTCTGGTTTGACATCCGAGAGAAGGATCACCAGCTTATGTTCACATGGGGAGTCTTCCAGCCCTTTTTTCAGCGCACGAATAGCCAGGCCGTCCCGATTACAGCCTGCGGTAAAGTAATTGAAGATTCTATCATTCCGGTCGGTTTCCTGATAGTCTCGGTACCTGGTGACGACAGTATAGCCGCTGATAGAACAGAAAGAGGAAACCCGGACAGGGATTTGACAGCGAGTCAGCGCCTCGGCAATCATATATCCCTGGGCTGCCACCGTTGCCTGACGCCCTTGCTGAGAGGTTGAGGCATCCAGCAGAATGTCCACAGAGAGATTACCTGGGTCGGATTGCTGAATTTTCGTAAAGACTTTTTCATCATCCAGATATACGGCCCGCCATATCCGGCTGCTATCCAAAGAGCCGGAGGAGGAACGGAGGACAGTTGGCTGTAAATAGGCCATCATGGCGTGTTTAATTCGGGCAGTAAGACGGACGATGCTGGCCCGGTGTCTGACGGCATCCTCATCGTAGACAGCTCTGTTGAGCTTCATCAACTTCAGCGCTTCCTTGCGCCGTGCGCCGGCAAAGCCCCGAATATTTTTATCCCAGGTATCATCCCCTTTGGCGAAGTACAGATGACAGAGCCGATGGGCATCGACGCAAAGCTCATGCTCCAACTCCGCCGTCTTGCCCGGATCATACAGTGGCTGCCCAAAATAGTCCTGGATGAATTTCCGAATGGCTACCTCTGACTGCGCAAGACTTTTATCGCTCAAACGCCGCTGAAGCGGTTCTGTGTCACTGCCGCCTTGGCCGATGGCGGAATGTTCACTGTATCCATGCCCAAAGCTGTGGACCGAAGACGGCTTTCCGGAAATCTTTCGAAAAAACTTTCGTAATATGGGAGGCTTCTTCTCGGACTCCTTCGTGCTTTCATGATTTCCAGGGGCAAAATGGCAGAATGTTCTGAGAAAATCCAGCAATTCGCGGGCGAGCTCGGCACCCTCCAAATCGCCGGAAAACTCCAATGCGTCCAGCATGGCCCGCTCACGAGGCATTAAATATGGTGTCTCGCCCAGCACCCGGCGAAAATGAGCCTCCTCCAGAAGAACGGGGAGTTCCTCCGAGGGAACCGGACCGATGTGGGACAGGACACGTTTTGCATAGCTCCGCCGCAGCGCAGGCAGTGCCGGACGGTGGAGAGCCTCCCGTTGGTAGACGGCGTTTTCCAAGCCCAGCCACACCAGCTGCTCATATAACTCCTCCTGATCTGTATTATGCAGGGCGGAAAACAACGCATCAATTGTATCTGCTCCGTAGTTTTTGCGGGCCGCGCCGATGATGCTGTTCCAGTAAAGGTCTGCTCGGCCATCCTCATCATACACCTTGAATTCCGGCTCAAAGCTGTAATCTCTGGCGGCATTCCAGATGATATTCCGGGCGCGGCGTTTCTCACTGTCCAGAATGTCCATCAGTTGAACACATCCTCATAGGTGATTTGCTCAGGGAAACGCGCTTGGATGACATCATTGACCAACTGGCGCTCAAAGCCGTCAAAGGATTTGTTGACCATGCCCATCTCCAACGCCCGGTTGCCCTCCAGACCAGCACGCATTAGCCGCACGGCGGCCAACAGGCCACGGAGATCCAAGGACTTTGTGGAAAGTTCGCCGCCATCGCATTTACGCTGAATATCCTGGAACAAGCCTGCCAATTGTTCGGCCCATTCGGGTTTCAGGTCTGTGAACTCCCGGCGCAGCAGCTTCACCAGCCCCTCGGCGGTGATGGCAGGCATGTCGATGACCACGAACCGGGAGGCCAGTGCTTCGTTTAACTCCCGCGTGCCGGCGTAGCCGTAGTTCATTGTGGCGATGAATCTGGTGGCGTCGTGGAGACTGATGCGGTCATATCCGGGCATGTCGATGGCCCGACGGAAGTCCAGTGTGGCATGGAGCACCGCCAAGGATTCGTTTTTTGCCATGTTGATCTCATCCAAGATGCCAAAGCCGCCAAACTCCGCGCATTGGTAGATGGGACCCTTCCGCAGCGTCACTTCGCCGTCGTGGAAGGTGTCCGTGCCCAGGAGGGTAGCGGCGTCAGTGTTAATGTAAAAGGACACGTCCCAACTGGGGCGGTCAAATACAGCAGACAGATTCTCCGCCAACACGTTCTTGCCGGTGGCTTTGGGACCCACCAACAGCAGGTTTTCGCCGCACAGCAGAGCGGTAATGGCCTCCTCCCACACATCCTTGCCGTAGTAGAGATATCTTGGTACCGGAACACGCTTGGAAAGGTTTCCTACCGTGGGATACTTTGCCCGAAAAGCCTCAATTTCGGAGATGATTTTTGGGCTGACACCCTCGTTTTTCAAAAAGTCCAACATGTGGATACCTCCTTCAGACACCGCCTGTACTTTATATCATATCACCTTGGTAGGTAATGTCAATCAGACAGCGAGATACTGCACCAGACATCGTATAGGATCAGTCTGTCGATTTCATTGCCCGCAAGGCTGTTATGATCGAGAAAACCGAATTACCAAATCCAGACCGCAAAACGATCTGCATCCATTTCAAGATGGATCGTTCAGAGATAGTTGTAGGGATTTTGTGCTTTCCCATTTACACGGACCTCGAAATGGCAGTGGCTTCCGGTGGACCGCCCAGTGGACCCCGCTTTGGCTATAGCTTGTCCTTGGTAAACGGAGTCACCCTTGGAAACCAGCAGAGTAGAGTTGTGTGCGTAATAGGTCTGTGTTCCATCGTCATGAGTAATAATGACCAGGTTGCCGTAGTCACCTTTCCAGCCGGCGAAGCTGACCGTTCCGCCATCAGCGGCTTTGACTTTTGTCCCGTAGGGAACAGCAATGTCCAGTCCAGCATGGTATTCCTTGCTTCCGAATAAAGACCGAGAGCCTGGAGACGATGTAACGGTGCCGTTCACCGGCCAGATGTAGGTGCCTTTGGATGATGTGGCAGGACGTTCTTTCGTCCCGGTAGCAACTACCTTTTTCTCCGGCTCCTTCTGAACTTTTGACTCCAGGATCGTCCGAGCGGTCTCTGTTCCGTTCTGATACGTCACCTCGGCGCGAACCCAGTTTTCTCCTTCCATACCTTTCGACAGGACCTTGGAATCACCCTTGTAGAGCGAGGCGTCCTCTACATACTCTATCGGGGCAGGGGTTGGTTCTGTATAGGTGATCTCATCCACTGTCACAACAGAGAGAAAAGGGATTGCTTGACGGATATTCAGCACATCCCCAATCATCAGTACATTGGGATCAACAGATGGGTTCAGTTCAGACAGCTCTCGCTGCCGCATATCCAGACTCGCGGCAATTTCAGAAAAGGTATCCCCGGATGTCACTGTGTAGGAAGCGGCCTCAATGGAATTTGAGGTAAGTGTAGCATAAATCTGCTCAGGATCATCGGTAACCTCAGTGGATACATGTCCGTATTGAATAGAAACCTCCGGCTCAAAGTGTATTTCCTTTGTGTTTTCATTTTGATAAGGAGAAGAAAGCTTGTCCAGTATGGCCTCAAGAGTTTCCTTGGCCAGGGCAAATCCTACATCTGCGTCACCAACAGAGAGAACATAGCCCTCCTGAATCTCCTCCACCTGCTCCAGCAAACGCTCGGTCAGTTCCTCCTCCGAGACAAGCTCCTCTTTGCTGACCACTGTCCAGCCAACGGAAACAGCTTCCGCGATGGAGGCGGAGGAGCCTATGGCATTTTCAACTTCGGCCTGTGCAGACTCCACAGCCCGCCGCGCGGTCTCTGTATCGGACACGACGCCCAGATGTTCGCCGTCTATACTGACTGCATAGGCAGGCGTATAAAGAAGTCCAACTGTAAGGGACGGGATCAGCGCTAAGGCTGAAAGTAAAACCGCTGCGGTTTTAACTTTCCTTTTCATGGGGGGCATATAAGAAAAAGTCCTCCTTCCAATAGTTACAAAACGGTTACAATCGGGCCTGATAAAAAATACCAGTTTGGGAGTGAGCTGTTCCCTTCCTGGATTTACAACTTGAAGTTTACCCGTGAAATGTGGGGATTTTATGAAGATTTACTGTCCTCATAAAATCCCCACATTTATTCTTTATACTCCCCGATAGAAACCCACCAAGATATGGAGGAGCACTATGGACGAAAAGAACAAACCTGAGAATTTTCCGGAAGAAGAACAGCCCTCCGCATTATCTGATATGTTGGGTGCGCTGGGTTTCAAGCCAAAAGCGCAGCGGCCCGGTAAACAGGAAGATATTCGGAACAAGCCAGAAAGGGAATCTGTCCCGGATGGCGAAAGCCCGTTGGAACAGGAAGTCAAAGCCTCCGGATGGGGGCAACGAGCGCAGCCGGAACTACCACTCGAATATACAGATGTGGAATCAGAGGAGATTTCCCTCTATGAAGAACTGCCCGTTCCCAAGAAAAAGAGGCGTTGGTTATTTCCTGTGATTGGCATCGCGGCGGTAATTGCTATGGGGGTGTGGTTCCTTTTAACACGGGAGCCGGAACCTCCCAGTCCGGATGTGGTGGCATCCTATAACGGAAAAAATATCACCGTGGAGGAGCTAAACGCCTTTATCGCAGTGGAAAACGCCAAGGAGCGGGAGCATATCATCTGTCCCACCCACGGGTATGACCACACAAAATGCACACCAGATGAGGAGTGCGAGGCCCACCCAGTCCATACGCTGGAGGGCTACCGGGAAATGGTTTCCCGTTTAGCCACAGAGCAGATGATCGTCTCTTGGGCGGAAAGCAGCGGAATCACTCAGCGGTCCGATGTGCGCCATGGAATGTCCGATCTGCTCAATGATGCCATGGTCACTCAATACATTTCCCAGCTCCATGAGGAGAATGTCTCCCCGGAATCCATTTCCAGCTGGGAGGTGCAAAAGTATTACGACAATAATCAGAGTGCGTATGCAGGGAAAACATTGCCGGAGGTAGAGAACGAGATCCGGAGAACGCTGGCGGCGCAGAAGGACGAAGATTTCTTTACTGAATATCTGGATGAACTGAAGAAGACCGCGGGCTTGCAGGTGAATTTTGACCTTCTTAAAGTGACCCAGCCCACGCAGGCTGAAATCGCAGCCTATTATCAGACCAACCAGTCCGATTACGAAACGGCTCCTACGGCCAAATTCCGTGAGATTAAGTTTTCCGGTGACAACGCCGACACCCAAGCTACCGCAGCCAGTCGTAAGTTGCGATCCGGAGAGGCTTTTGACAGCGTAGCCGCTTCCAACGGCGGAGCATCTGACGGCTCCATAGAAAAGGGTACTGGTCCGAAAGTCAAAGAAAACACCCTGTGGCAGATGAAGGCTGGACAGGTCAGCGACCCCATCGACAACGGTGACGGGAGCTGGAGCATTTTGGAACTGACAGGACTGTCTAATTCCGGGGTGCGGCCTCTCTCTGAGGTCCAGGAAGAAATCACATGGAAACTTTTGTCGGAGAAAACGGCCACAGAGTATGAGACACGAAAGACAGAGACCCTGTTCAGTATTCACAGCCGCCGTTACACCCTTGGAGATTTTTATACTGAATTCCAGGAGCTTTCCCCCGCCTATCAGCGTCAGTTCTCCAGCTTTGAAATGAAACAGCAGCTTTTGGAACAGATCATCGCACAGGAACTGTTGCTGGAGAAAAGCGGCGACGGTTCCAGTACCGGAGAGGATCACAGCATGGAGGAACTTCGTATCCGTTATCTGGCCCAAATTCTGCATCAGGACGAGGTGGATAACCAGATGGAAGAGCCAACAGAGGAGGAGATCCGCCAATTCTATGAGGAAAACCAGAAGGATATGGTTGTTCCCGCATCCTTGCAGTTAAATCTGATTTGGATTGACCAGGGAACGAACGGGGAGAAAAAAGAGGATGCCCTTGCCAAAGCGCGCAGCGCCCAGGACGCGCTGAACGGAGGTATGGATTTTGCCACCGCTGCACGGCAGTATTCCGAGGACTCCTCTGCCGCCTCCAACGGCGGGCAGATCTCCGGCTCCTTCCATGTGGAGGATCTGGCCAAGCCATTGGCGCAGGCCATTGAACCGTTGGCCGTCGGCGGGATCAGCCCTATCGTGGAATACAACGGCGGATATTATATCGTGCAGGTTCGGGAGCGTACGGAAGAACGGCAGCAGTCCTTTGAAGAAGTGGCCGATACCATTAAGGCTCACTTGCAGGCCCAGCAACATGAACAGCTGGAAGCGGATATGCAGAAGACACTGTTGGAACGCGTCGATCTGGTGATATTCGATAAGACCCTGCGCCGGCTGGTCAAGGAAATGGAACAAGGAGCTGCATCGTGAGCGGCGCTCAGAATCCGAGACTGGGTACCGTGGGTGGGCAGGCAGTTCTGGACGGCGTTATGATGAAAGCAGACAGCCGATGTGCTGTTTCGGTACGCTGCCCAGACGGAAGCATCCAAACGCAAATCGTTCTGTTCCGGCCATTAAGTAAGCGGTATACCGTTTTAGGGCTGCCCATCATTCGCGGGTCCGTCAACTTTTTTCAAATGCTGGTTCTGGGGCAACGTGTGCTCTCTGTTTCAGCGAAGCTGACCGATCCGGAGCAGACATCTTCGCCTATATTGGAACGGCTCTTGAGTGTCGCCGCCTGGGTGTTCAGCATTGCGTTGAGCGTGGGGCTTTTTCTGCTTCTGCCCGCCTCGGCAGTCAAACTGGGAGTCCGTTGGCTTCCCCTGAAAAGCGTGTGGTTGCGGAATATTGCGGAGGGATTTGTGCGGATTGCCGTTCTTCTGGTCTACCTGCTTTTGACCTCATTGATACCTGATATGCGCCGCACCTTTGCATATCACGGCGCGGAGCATCAATCGGTGGCCTGCTATGAAGCGGGAGACCCGTTGACTCCGGAAAACGCCGCCCGATATACCCGTTTCCATCCACGCTGCGGCACCAGCTTCCTGTTTATGATGATCTTTGTCGGTATACTGTTTTACTCGCTGCCCATTTTCTCGTGGAACAGCGTATGGGAGCGTGTATTGATGAAACTACTTTTTTTCCCAGCAATTGCCGGCGTCGGCTATGAGATCATCCGATTTTCAGGAAAGCATCCCAGCCATCCCCTATTGATAATCCCGACCGCGCCGGGGCTGTGGCTGCAGCGTATCACCACCAGAGAGCCTTCGTTGGAACAACTGGAGGTGGCGATCTCAGCTCTGCGTAATTCTCTTGAAATCGATGAAGGAGGCCCCTATGGGACGTAAAGAAAAAACTCTGCTCATTACGATCATTGCCAATGTGGTTTTGATCGCCCTACGCTTTTTCCTGGCTGATTTGTCAGGGAGCGTCGGCCTTGCAGCCAACGCATGGCACTCCATGACCGATGCCTTCGTGACCAGTGTGGTATTTGTCGGACTGATGGTAGCCCGGTACGGTGCGGACAAACTGAAGCTGGCCAGCAAAAAGGTGGAACATATTTTGGCAATCTTTGTTGCTGTATTCATCTTCTACATGGGACTGGAGATTCTGTCTGACGCACTGAGCGGCGAGACCACTGAACTGCGCTATGTTCCCTTTGCGGCGGCAGGCGCTTTCCTCGGCATCGGCATCAACTATTTCATGGCCCGTTATAAAATCTATGTGGGCCAGCAGACCGGCTCTCAGAGCCTGATTGCGGACGGCTACCACTCCAAGATGGATATGTACTGTTCTGTTGCAGTGCTGGTTGGCCTTCTGGGTTCTCTGTTCGGAATGCCAAGTCTGGACAAAATTGCTGCAATCATCGCCATGGTGTTACTGATGATCGCGGGCTATGAGATACTGTCCTCCAATCTCCACCTGCTCCTTCACCCAGAGGAAGATACGGACGGAGAGCACGACCATCAGCATCACGGACTCCCCGGCGGCAAAAAGCTGTATGCCGGCGTGGGCGGCGTATTGCTGTGTGCTTGGCTCCTGTCCGGCATCTATGTGGTGCAGATGGACGAGAGCGGCATTGTCCGCCGTTTCGGAAGCGTGGTCAACGATGCCGTTACACCGGGTATTCACTATAAACTGCCCGCACCCATCGAAACGGTAACGCTGGTACGGGCGGATAATGTGCGGCAGATGGAGACCGGCGTACAGGAACTGCTGACTGGTGATACCAACCTGGTCAATGTGAATCTGTCCGTTCACTATAAGATACAAAACAGTGCGGATTACCTGCTGAATGTTAGCAACTCCGAAGCCTTGCTTCAGTCCAGCGCCACCACAAGTATCCGGCAGATCGTTGGGGAAAACACCATTGATTACACCTTGACGGACGGCAAGCCGGAGATCGAGGCGACCGTCCAACAGGCATTGCAGGAGGCGATGGATCGGAACGGTACCGGCTTGGAGATCGTGAGTGTTCAGCTTGTGGAGGCTGCCCCTCCGGATGCAGTGCTTTCCAGCTTTGAGGACCTGGCCACCGCCCGACAGGACAGCGTTATCTACATCAATGAGGCAACAGCCTATCAAAATACCATCGTACCCCAGGCCAGGGCCAAGGCCTATCAGCAGATTGCTGAGGCCGAGGGGTATCGGGAGAATACCATCAAGACCGCCCAGGGCGACGCCGACCTCTTTGCACAGCGTCAGGAAGCCTATGCCTCCTACTCCCGGGTCACCCGATTCCGGCTTTACATGGAAACCATGGAAGAAGTCCTGCCCAATGTGCAAAAGCTCTTGCTGGGCGGCAATGTCTCCATAGACAATGCAGAGCTTTGGCTGGGTAACGGCTCTAAATAAATACACCATCAAATAATTTCATCTTTTGGAGGAACGAATTTATGACAAAGGCAAAAGGAGCGCCCAAGAAAACAGTTCTCTTTGGAGTGGGAGTGGCTTTGATCCTGCTGCTTATGACGCTTGTGGTCTACCAGGTGGACAGTACGGAATACGCGGTAGTCACCCAGTTTGGCCAGCCGGTTCGGGTAGTTGAGGATGCCGGATTAAAGGTGAAGCTTCCTGATCCCATCCAGTCCGTTCAGCGGCTGGACAAGCGGGTGCAGGTTTATCAGACTTCGTCCATCGAACTGTTGACCTTGGACCGGCTGAATGTCTCTTTGGACTACTATGGGACATGGAAGATCGTAGACCCGATTCGCTTTTTGCAAACAGTGAGGGATAACATTGGAGCTGAGGCCCGGCTACTGGATGTGTTTTCCTCCAGCCTGAGTGTTCAGCTGGGACAGTACAAGCTGGAACAGTTGGTCAACACGAATGCAGAGAAGCTGGAGCTGGATACCATGATTGCAGACACCGTGGCTTACGCAAAGGAGCGGGCTGCGGAGTACGGCATTGAAGTGGTGGATGCTCAAATCAGGGTCTTGAATTATCCGGAGGCTAACAAGCAGAGCGTTTATGACCGTATGAGTGCCGAGCGTGAGCAGATGGCCCAGCGCTATCGCTCCGAGGGCAGCGAGGAAGCCTCCAATATCCGCGCCAATGCGGAGAAGGAACAGCAGCTCATTTTGGCGGAAGCCTACCAGAAGGTTCAGGAAATCAAGGGTGAGGGTGACGCCGAGGCCATTCGCATTTACGGTGAAGCCTTCCAGAAGGACCCGGAGTTTTATGAGTTTATCCGTACGCTGGAAACCTATGAAAAGACCATCGACGGCAACACGACGCTGATTCTGCCCTCTACCGCGGAGATTTTGAAATATCTCGGTGGGAGCGGTAAGTAACGAGGAGAACTGTCTATGAAGAAATTTTCTCTTGATCGATGGCCAGAAAAAATCAAGTCGTTTTTTCTGCAGCTTGCGGCTATCCCCAAAGCAGGGAAAACAGACGGAAAGAAAGACGGCACAGTCCGAAACGATCTGAAAAACGCTTTTCAACACATTAACCCCAAAAAGGCCGGACTTGTGGTGCTGGGTGGTGTAATCGCGGTCTATCTGCTATCCGGAATCTATATCGTTAACCCCGGCGAACAGGCTGTGGTGCGCCGTTTCGGAGCGGTGCTGGATCAGACGGTGACTGAGGGGCTACACTACCGCCTGCCTTGGCCCATTGACAAGGTGCAGACGGTCAATGTCTCCGAGGTGCGCCGGGCGGACATCGGGATGACCCTGCCGGAGCACATTCACCAGCCGGATGACGAGCCCCAGGCGATTCAACTGCTCACCGCCGATGAAAACATCATCACGACTCAGGGCGTTGTCCATTATCGGGTGAGTAACGCGGCAAAATTTCTCTATAACGTCAATGGTAACAGCGAGCAGCTGGTCCGATACAGTGTGGAGGCGGCGTTGGTGCAGCTTATAGCCAGCGTTCCGGTGGACAACATTCTCAGCACCGATAAGGTGGCTGCCCAGAACGGCGTGATGGAACTGGCGCAGCAGGCACTGGACCGTTATGACGCAGGTATTCAGATCACGGCCTTCAATATTCAGAATGTCGTTCCGCCTGATCCGGTCTCCTCTGCCTTTCTGGATGTGACCAATGCTATGTCTGAACGGGAGACCTCCATCAACGAAGCCAATGGCTATTACAACAGCCTGATTCCTCAGGCCCGAGCCGAGGCGAATCGTATGATCTCCGACGCGGAGGCTTATAAGCAGGAGCAGGTGTCTCGCGCAACCGGCGATACCGAGAAATTCCTAAGTATGCTGAAGGAGTATCAAAACAATTCCTCCATTTATACGGCTGACACAACAAAATACCGTCTGCTGTTGGAAACGCTGGACAAAATTCTGCCCACAGTCAAACTTTACATCGTGGATTCCTCTGACGGCAGTGTGGATGTAAAACTATTTGATCCCAGTATCAGTGGCACAGCGATTACAGCAGGTCCTTAGTGCTATAAAATTCATGTAGGGACTTTAGCTGGAGAAGCGATATTTTATCCGAATGCCAGGAAAGAGACAGAGCCAATGGATACACGAAGTTCATTGGCTCTGTCTCCTTGATGGCTTTTGTGATTTTTCCAATTATAATACTTTAATACTTTTTAAATCCGGACGCTTAACGCAGAGATAAGTCATTGGGGAAAGATAAACGAGTGGATGACAATAAGAAAACTTCGCGATGGATTCACTGCCCTCGATGTGGCAACAAAACACGAACAAAGGTGTGCGAGGACACCGTCCTGTTGAATTTCCCTTTGTATTGCCCTAAGTGCAAGAAAGAGTTTCAAGTCAATGTTATTCAATTAATAATGACGCTGAGCAACGAGCCAGACGCATAAAGCGCAGAGCCTGCTTCCCCAAACTTGAGGATGCAGGCTCTGTCTTATTCTATTTGAATAGCACCTTTTGACTTTAGAACAGATAGTGTTGCCTGACAAATTGGAAGCAGGGATGCAATCTCCTCATCACTGCATTCCTTCAGGAGAAGCTGGAGTTGCCGGAATGCTGCATCACGCTGCTGGAGTTCAGGGTAAAAGACTTCCCACGGGTCGATTTTCAGAATACGGATCAGAGGGTACAGGTTTTCCAGCATGGGATTTCCCTCGCAGCCTTCAATGTTGATAATGGTGCGCGATTCAACGCCAGTCATTTCTGCAAGTTTCACCTGTGTAAGCCCCAACTCGTTTCTGGCCTTTCTAACTGCAACACCCAAGGAACGAGAGTAATCATGCATTTTGTTTCACCTCAACAGCATTCTACAATACATGCTGTTCCGTGAAAATTCGTTCAATTTCTTATTGATATGTATTATATTTCATGTCCATGCAAGGAGAGTTCAATGGAAACAGAACCATATAGCAGTCGAAGCATACTGTATATGAATTTCATTGCAATCGACAGGCTGCACATATTCTGAAATGTGAATTTCATTTCACATCTTGCCATATTTTCTTTGCCCGTTCTCGGGCACCACCCTTCAATTCGCTGGAAAATACCTTGAGCGAATTGGAGGGCTTTTATTTTTTTCTGCATTTTTTAAAAATTTTTCCTCAATCTTTGCCAATTTGCCATGTTCAAAACGGGATAGAAGCGAAAGGGGTTAGAAAGCCGCCTCCCGCGGTTCGGGAGGGAGGTGAAATGACTCTTGGAGCTGACACCATCCCAGAAGAAAACCGTTCGGCATCAATTTGACAGCTTTTGCAGGAAGGTGCTGCGTGAGGAGGCCCGTGATTATTTGCGGGAGCTGATGCGGCGGGCCGCACATGAGGTTCCCCTTTCGGAGCTGTCCGAGGAGCAGATGGAGCGGCTGTATGCACTGGACGAGTATCCGTCTGAAGCGATCCACTTCGATGTGCAGGGCTATGATGTTGCGATCAACAACGAGAAGCTGGCAGATGCGCTGACTGCTTTGCCGGATGATAAGCGTGACATCGTACTGCTGGCATATTTCCTGGACATGAGCGATCAGGAGATTGCGGACAAGCTGAACATGGTACGCCGCACAGTCCAGTACAGACGGACAAGCTCTCTCAAAGAAATGAAACAAAGATTGGAGGTTCATGAAGATGGCGGGCAATCAGAAG
>CAMFMO010000049.1:0-13541 GCA_945963595.1 uncultured Clostridia bacterium
TATGTAATCATCCTCAGGCTTACTTTGAGGTAAGAAAAGAGAACTATTAAGATAGCGTATTTATTTGATCAAAGACTATTTACAGTGTACAAAAATGAAAATTTAGAAAACAGTTAGACATATTCCAATTTGTCTAACTGATAATGGGCGCACTTCTATACGGGGCAAGCCCCGTATGTGCGCTCTGCGCGATAAAACAAATCGGACACCTGAATGTCCGGGGTGTTTTCCGTCACTATGTTCCGAGAAAGGGACTGCACCCCTTGCGCTGTGAAAGCAGCTGTCCCCATAATGAAAAGGCGTGGCGCGGTCACGCCTTTCCTGTTTTACTGTCTTACGAACACCTCGCTAACGTCCCGGGGCTTTTGCTGTTATGCTCCAAAAACGGCGGTAAATAGGCAGCACAGGGCAATGCCCAGAACCGTGGGCAGCAGGAAGGCAAGGGCCGTCCATTTGCGGCTGCCGGTCTCCCGGCGGATGGTCAGCAGGGTGGTGGAGCAGGGCCAGTGGAGCAGGGTAAACAGCAGCATACTCACCGCCCTTTGCCAGGTCCAGCCGTTGGATTGCAAAACGGTCAGCAGACTTCCGCTGTCCACTGCGGTGAGACTTCCCTGGGCCCGATAGCCCATAATGGCAATGGGCAGCACAATCTCATTGGCGGGGAAACCCAGAATGAATGCCAGCAGCAGCATTCCATCCAGCCCCATGGCCCGGCCCAGAGGCTCCAGCAGGGCGGCGGCACTGCTCAGAAGAGTCCCCTCCCCTGCCCGGACATTGGCCAAAACCCACAGCAGCATTCCCGCCGGACAGGCCACAGCCAGAGCCCTGCCCAGAACGAACAGCGTCCGGTCCAGCACCGAGCGGACAATAACGGCCCCTACCTGGGGCTTCCGGTAAGGGGGCAGCTCCAGAGCAAAGGCCGATGGCTCTCCCCGCAGCACCGTGTGGCTCAGGCCCCAGGTGGCCGCCAGGGTCACCGCCACGGCGAACACCACCACCAGCGTCAGCAGCCCCGCCTGCTGCCAGACCCGGTTTCCGAAAAAGGCAGCCAGCAGGGTAATGATCAGGGGAAAGCGTCCGTTGCAGGGAACCATGCTGTTGGTGAGCATGGCCAGCAGCCGCTCCCGTGGGGAATCGATGATGCGGCAGCCCACCACCCCTGCGGCATTGCAGCCCAGACCCATGCACATGGTCAGTGCCTGCTTTCCGCAGCCCCGACAGCAGCAGAAGGGCCGGTCCAGCAGGAAGGCCGCCCGAGGCAAATAGCCCACGTCCTCCAAAAGGGTGAACAGCGGGAAGAAAATGGCCATGGGCGGCAGCATGACGGCACAGACCCAAGCCGTTGTCCGCCAGGCCCCCAGCACCAGCAGCCCCGTGACCCACGCCGGAGCGCCCCAGTCGGCGAACGCCCGCAAAAGCAGGGCTTCGCCCCGGTTCAAAATGTACTGCAAACCGTTGGATATGGAATTGGCCCCCACCAGGGTCAGCCAGAACACAAGCGCCAGCAGGGCCAGCATGGCCGGGTAGCCCAAGGTCCGGGACAGCAGAACGCTGTCAATCCTCCGGTCCGGGCCGGTATGGGGTGTCTTCACCCGGTGCACAACGCCCTGGGCGATTCTCTCCGCCAGGCGGACGGGGGCTTCCGCCAGAGCGTCCGTCAATTCCCCGTCCGTCAGCGGCAGCGTATCCCGGGCCTCCTGCGCCGCCCGGAGAACCTGCTGCGGAAGGTGCAGCTCCTCCAAAAGGGTGGGCTCCCCTTCCAGAGCCTTCAGGGCCAGAAAGCGGGCAGGCAGAGCGCTTTCCGGAACGGTTTTTTGGATTTTCTCCACAGCCTGCTCAATTTCCGGAGGATAGGGCACGGAAACGGGGTGCTCCACCGGGGTTTCCAGCGCCGCTTTCAGCGGGCGCAGGCTCCCCTTCTTCCGGGCGGTGACCCCCAGAACCGGCACCCCCAGCCGCCGGGACAGGAGCCCCAGGTCCAGGGAAAGGCCCTTGCGTCTGGCCTCGTCCATGAGGTTGACGCAGACCACCACCCGGCATGTGATCTCCAGAATTTGCAGCACCAGCACCAGATTCCGCTCCAGGGTTGTGGCATCGCAGACCACAATCACCCGCTCCGGCTCTGCGGTGCACAAAAAATCCCGGGCAACCTGCTCCTCGGGAGAGTGGGACAGCAGCGAATAGGTGCCCGGCAAATCCACAATTTCCCGGCCGCCCCAGCTGCCCCGGGCAAGGGTAACGGTTTTGCCCGGCCAGTTGCCCGTATGCTGGTGCATCCCCGTAAGGGCATTGAACAGGGTGCTTTTGCCCACATTGGGGTTCCCGGCCAAGGCGATGCAGCCCTTTTCCACCACCGGTAGGCCATCCGGCGCAGCCCGGCCTGTGGAAGCGCGGCTCAGGCCCATGGGCCGTCCTCCAGCAGGACCCCGGCGCTGTCCCGGCTCCGCAGGGCGATCACCGCACCCCGCACCTCAAAGGCCGCCGGGTCTCCCATGGGGCTTCTGCCCAGGCACTTTACGCCCGTTCCCGGCACCAGGCCAAGCTCCAGGAGCCTGCGGCGCATGGTCCCTTCCGTTTCCAGCCCCGCCACGCGGCCCACGCCGCCGGGGGCAAGCTCATTCAATCGCATTTACAACACCTCGCCAAGGTTTCCGAAGAGCGTTCTTCCGGCCATTCTATGCATTTTTCGGCGGGGATGTGCAATAGGCTTTCTGAAAAGCAAAAAGGGGCCTTGACATGGGCCCCGATTGTTCACTTTTGTTCCGCATTCAGCGGGTCAACCCGGATATCCGGATAGGGATTCACAATGGCGGTGCGGTAGGTGTGGTAGATGACCATGCCGGGCTTGCCGCCGGGGGTCTTCTTCACCTGCTTCACCGTCGTCACGTCCACGGGGATATTCTGGCCGCCGCCGGTTTCGGCATAGTAGGCGGCCAGCTGGGCGGCCTGGGTCACGGTGTCATCCGGGGGCTTCTGCCCGCCGCAGGAGATGATGACATGGCTGCCGTGGACCTTGGAGGCGTGGCACCAGACATCGTCCTTCCGGGCCAGCTTGAAGGTCAGCTCGTCATTTTGCCGGTTGTTCCGGCCTACGTAAATGGGGAAGCCGTCGGTGCTTTCAAAGCGCATGGGCGGCAGCTTGCTCTGCTTCATCTTCTTTTTGGCCCCATCCATGCGGACGTAGCCCCCGGCATAGAGCTCCTGACGGATTTCCTCCAGCTCGGCCTCGTTCTGAGCCCGGCCCAGCTCCTCCAGGACGCTCTCTAAGTAGCTGCATTCCTCGGTCCCCAGCTCCAGCTGATGGGTCAGCTCCTTCTGGGCGTTTTTCATGCGGGTGTAGTCCTTGTAGAACTTCGCCGCGTTCTGCTGGGGGGAGAGGATGGGACTCAGAGGGATTTCCACGTCGCCCATGTTCTCGTCGTAAAAGTCCTGGCAGGTAATCTTCGTCTGGCCCTTTTGGATGCGGTGCAGGTTGGCCGTGAGGATGTCTCCCAGCTGCCGCAGGCGCTCCAGGTACTAGGTGGCCGTCAGCTCCTTTTCCTGCAAAGCCATTTTCCGGCGCAGCCGCTGGACCTGATTGGTAACGGACTTGCGCAGAGACTGGCTCTTCTGGCGCATGGCATCCTTCCGGTCCCGGAGGGTATAAAACCGGTCCAGCAGGCCGCTGAAGGATTCCGCCCGGGCGCAGTCCCCATACTCCCGGATGGGGCAGAAGGCGAACTGCTTGAGTGTTCCGTCCGGGGCGGCATAGTACCAGGGGGCGGGATGGCGCAGGTGCTCCTCAAAGAAGAGGTACAGCTTCTCCCCTGTCCTGTCCGCATCCAGGGCGCTGACCCGGGCATCCGTATCTCCGGCGGCAAACAGGGCCGCCTCCCGGGTGACCAGGGGGGACAGGCCGCCCAGGGCGTCCATAAGCCGCTGGGAGAGGATATCCGCCCCCTCAGCGGTCAGCAAGTTAACATAATCTTCCTGCGTCATTTCCGCCGGGTTCCGCTTTTCAATGGGACTGGGGTTCTGGTAGCTCAGCCCCGGCAAGGCAGGGCGGCTGCCCTCGTCCAGGCCAATGCGGCGCAGGCAGTCCAGAATTCTGCCCTCCGGCCCCAGCAGATACACATTGCAGGTCCGGCCCATGAGCTCCGCCACCAGCTTTTTCTGAATGGGATAGCCCATCTCATCGGTGCAGTCGAAGCTGAACACCGCGCAGCGCTCCATGGGGGTCTGAGAGATCTCCGACAGGCGGGCACCCAGAAGGTGCTTGCGCAGGAACATGCAGAACATGGGCGGCTCCGGAGGATTCTCCGGAGAGGCCGCCGTCAGGTGCAGCCGGGGGGCGGTGGGGTTGGCGGCAATCAGCAGCTTTTCCCGGCTCTTCTGGCCCCGCAGCTGGAAAATCAGAGTGTCCCGGCTGGGCTGGTAGATTTTCTCCACCTTGGCGCCATCGCAGCGCTCCCGGACTTCTCCCAGCACGGCGGTCAGGTAAAACGCATCAAAGGCCATGGTCTTCTCCCTCCATGACGGCCCGGAACAGCTCGTTGATCCTGCCGGTCTTTCCCGCTAAGTACAGCGCCCCAAACAGGGCCTCCAGCCCTGTGGCCTTGGCATACTGGGCCGGGGTGGCCCCCTTGGGCACGGCGTGGACATGGGCATTCTTGCCCCGGCGGTAATAGGAAAGCTCCTCTTCATTCAGAAGGGGCAAAAGCTTATCTACGAATTCCGCCTGAGCCGGTGCGTTGACCAGGGCAACGGTCTTTTTGTGCAGATCCAGCACGGTCTTATAGCCCTGCTCGCACAGGTAGCTGCGGCACAGCAGCTCAAAAACCCCGTCGCCGATGTGGGCCAGGCCCAGATTGGAGATGGCGCCGATCCGGCCCTTGTCCAGATTCATTTCAAAATAGTTTTCCAAAAGTTCTTTCCTCGATTCAATAAAAACTGGGCGCACAGCCCGGTGAACAGTCCCGTGATCAGGCTGATGGCAATGAGAATGGGCAGGTAGGCCAGCAGCGCCGGCGTCCCGCTGACGCAGACCGCCACGGCCATTTGCCCCACGGAGTGGGCCGCAGCCCCGGCGCAGCCCGCCACCCAGAGCTGATTTTCCTTCAGCACCCGCCGCAGCAGGATGGTGACCAGAATTGCCAGGCTGCCGCCGGCTGCGGAATAGAGAATGGTGCTGAAATTGCCCGCAAACACCGCCCCCAGGAAAATCCGCGCTGCAAGCACCAGGCAACCCTCCCCCGGCCCCAGGAGGAACACGGTGAACACGGTGACAATATTGGCAAGCCCCAGCTTCACCCCCGGGATGGGCACCGGCGCGGGGATCTGGGCCTCCAGCATAAAAATGGTCAGCGCAATGGCCGTCAGCAGGCCCAAGAGGACCATTTTTCGGGTTTTCATGGGGTGCACCCTCCTTTTTCCGATAGCATACCATTTTTTTGCGCTCCTGTAAAGTCCACCTTCTTCCGCTGGTTTTTTTCATGGGGACGTGGTATGATAGGCGCAGAAATACAGAAGGAGCTTTTTTATGGACGATCTGGACTTTATGCGGGAGGCCCTCGCGCTGGCAAAGCAGGCCTCGGAGCAGGGCGAGGTGCCCGTGGGCTGCGTCATCACCCAGGGAGAGGAAATCGTTGGCAGAGGCTATAACCGCCGGGAAACAGACAAATCCGCCCTGGCCCACGCGGAAATTCAGGCCATTGACGAGGCCTGCAAGCGATTGGGCGGCTGGCGGCTGTGGGAATGCACCCTCTATGTAACCCTGGAGCCCTGCGCCATGTGCGCCGGGGCGATTTTAAGCGCCCGGATTCCAAGGGTGGTCTATGGGGCCAGTGATCAAAAATTCGGGGCCTGCAAATCCGTGTGCAGCCTGTTTGACATGAATTTCAACCACCACCCCCAGGTGGTCTCCGGTGTAATGGAGGAGGAATCCGCCGCACTGCTGCGCAGCTTTTTTCAGAACCTGCGCGTAGAGCTGCGGTCCAGGCCGAAGTGGAGGAAACCGGGGGAATCCTTTTGACGCTTTTTCAAGGAGGTCTTCGGATTGCGGAAAAACAGTGCGGCCCACCGGCTGGGGCTCACCTGCATTGCCCTGTGTCTGCTTCTGCGGTTCCATGGCACACTGGAAGCGGTCCTGGCCGCGCCGGAAACCGGAGAATTCCTGCTGTACCTGGAAACCGGGCGGCGGGCGGTTCGTTCTGAGCAAACGAAGGCCGCCGTTCCCGCCTACGCCCCGGAGTCTCCCGCTGTTGCCGGGGCCCTGCCGCCGGAAGCGCTGCCCCTGCCCGCCATCGTCACCGCCCCCACGGAAGCACCGGAACCAACCTTGCCAGTATTCACCGCTCAGGATGGGGCCGATATCCAGCTCTACAATACCGCTGGGGTCGACCTTGACCCCGAAACGGCCATTCTGCAAGCTCCGGCGTGGCCGGAAGTCGACGGCCCGAAGGTTCTGATCTACAGCTCTCACGCCACGGAAAGCTACCAAAAGAACGGCGAAAACTACACAGAAACCGCTGCCTACCGAACACTGGACAGCGGTTTTAATATGCTCAGCCTGGGTGCCGCCCTGGAAGCGGCCCTGGAGGCGCGGGGCATCCCCGTACTCCGGGACGAAGCGCTCCACGACTACCCATCCTATAACGATTCCTATATCAGCTCCCGCAAAAGCGCCCAGGCATATCTCGATGAATACCCCTCTTTGTGCCTGGTGCTGGACCTGCACCGGGACGCCTCCTCCGGAAAGCAGCAGCTGCGGCCTCTGGCCCAGACGGCGGGCGGCGCCGCCGCCAAAATCATGCTGGTGGTTGGTACGGACCGGGGGAACCGGATTCACCCCAACTGGCAGAAAAACTTCTCCCTGGCTCTGCGGCTGCAAACCCTCTTAGAGCGGGCCTCTCCCGGCATCACCCGGCCCATCAATATTCGTTCCCAGCGGTTCAATCAGGACCTGAGCCCCGGGGCTCTGCTCATTGAGATCGGCGGGGCGGGAAACACCCATCAAGAGGCCCTGGCCTCCACGGACATTCTGGCCCAGGCCATTGAAGCATTGCTACAGTAGATTCCACCAGGTTAAGCTGTGGGCCTCATACACCGCCCGAACCCGCCTTGCCAACTCCCGGCAGCAGGCGGAGAACTCCACAGCGTCCTCGCTATAGGCCGGGAGCCTTGCAAACAGACTGTCCACATCCTCCATGGGCTGGTGGTCCGCAAAGGCCGCCGTTAATCGCCATGCCTTGCGCCAGCCCCGCTGGGCCGTCTCCTGGTGGAGCAGGGCGGTGTCCCAGTCCTCCCGGGCTGCCGCCTGGGCCGCCTGGGTCAGCTCCCCGGTGATGGGGGCCTGCAGGGCAGCCACAGCCCACTGAACCCCCAGCACCGCCGCCAAAAGCAGCAGCAGGATCACACAGCCGATGATTCCTCTTGTCATAGCCGCTCCTTTCGCACAAACACCACTTTCCCGCTGCCGTCTACGATCAGCAGCAGGGTATCCTCCAGCACCGCCTCATGGGTGGCCAGGGTCTGCTCCACCCAGGGAAGGTCCTTCCCCGCCTTTTGCAGGTTCTCCGGGAACAGCCGTCCATCCTCCGCCACCACAATGGGCAGCGAATTCTCCTTCACCCGGACCCCCGCATCCTTGGCACTGGCAGGGGCAAACTGCGCATAGGGAAAGACGGAGAGGTTGCCGTCCGTCTCCAAAATGGCATACTGGACCTGGGTAATATCCAGGATGTCCTTCTCCCGGAGCTTGCCGAAGAGCTCGTCCAGGGTCACCCGGGTCATCCGCAGATTGCCCTGGAGCAGCCGCCCATTGTCAATGAGCAGCACGGGCTTGCCGCAGAACAGGCGGCGCAAAGGGCCGCTGCACAGCATGAGCCAGGACAGCACCAGCTCCACCCCCAGCACCGTTAAGATTGGGATCAGGCCCGTCAGCAGGGGGATGCCCGCATCCTGCATAGGGATGGCCGCCAGATTGGCCACCAGCATGGTCACCACAAATTCCGCCGGCTCCATCTCCCCGATCTGCCGCTTGCCCATGAGCCGAATGACCAGAATAAGGACAAGATAGAGAATGACGGTGCGGATGTAAGAGAGAATCATAGGTTGGCTCCTTTCGGGGGAGCCGCCATTGACATTCCAACTCCCGCTCTCCCAAATCATTCCCCCAAAATGGGGCGCTTATTCTTGCCTTTCTTTGTCACACTTGCGGTTTTTGAAAACAAATGCGTTTTTTCCTTGATTTCATCCGCCCGCTTGGGTATAATGGGTGCAAACTCCGAAAATACAACTGGGGGACAAAAACATGAAAAACAGTGAAAAAACACTCGATATGATCGTAAACCTCTGCAAAAACAGAGGCTACGTCTATGCCGGCTCCGAAATCTACGGCGGCCTGGCCAACGCCTGGGACTACGGCCCCCTGGGCGTGGAATTCAAGAACAACGTGAAGAAGGCATGGATGAAGAAATTCGTCCAGGAGTCCGACTACAATGTGGGTCTGGATGCCGCCATTCTCATGAACCCCACCACCTGGGTCACCACCGGCCACGTGGGCAACTTCTCCGATCCTCTGGTGGACTGCAAGGGCTGCGGCTCCCGGCAGCGGGCGGACAAGCTGATCGAGGCCTGCGAGGCGGGGAAGAGCGTCAACGTGGACGCCATGAGCTTTGAGGAAATGGACAAGTTCGTGGCCGAGCACGAGGAAGTGGTCTGCCCCAACTGCGGCAAGCACAACTTCACCCCCATCCGCAAATTCAACCTGATGTTCAAGACCCAGATCGGCGTCACCGAGGACTCCTCCTCCACCGTCTATCTGCGGCCCGAGACCGCCCAGGGCATTTTCGTAAACTTCGCCAACATTCAGCGCACCACCCGGAAGAAGCTGCCCTTTGGCGTGTGCCAGGTGGGCAAGGCCTTCCGGAACGAGATCACCCCGGGCAACTTCACCTTCCGTACCCGTGAATTTGAGCAGATGGAGTGTGAATTCTTCTGCCAGCCCGGCACCGACCTGGAGTGGTTCGCCTACTGGAAGGACTTCTGCAAGAACTGGCTGATCTCCCTGGGCATCAAGGAGGATTCTCTGCGGCTGCGGGATCATGAGCCTGCGGAGCTGGCCTTCTATTCCCGGGCTACCACCGACATCGAGTACCAGTTCCCCTTCGGCAACGGCTGGGGGGAGCTGTGGGGCATTGCGGACCGGACCAATTACGACCTGGGCCGCCACCAGGAGGCCTCCGGCAAGAGCCTGGAATACTTCGACCAGGAGAAGGGCGAGCACTACATCCCCTATGTCATTGAGCCTTCCCTGGGCTGCGACCGGGTGGCACTGGCCTTCCTGTGCGAGGCCTACGACGAGGAGGTTGTGGGTCAGGACAAGAAGGGCAATCCCGATATCCGCACCGTGCTGCACCTGCACCCCGCTCTGGCACCCTTCAAGGCTGCCATCCTGCCCCTGAGCAAGAAGCTGAGCCCCAAGGCCGAGGAAATCTATCACATGCTGCAAAAGGACTTCATGGTGGACTTTGACGACGCCGGTTCCATCGGCAAGCGCTACCGCCGGGAAGACGAGATCGGCACCCCCCTGTGCGTCACCGTGGACTTCCAGACCGTGGGCGACGAGAACACCCCCGCCGACAACTGCGTCACCGTCCGTGACCGCGACACCATGGAGCAGGTGAGAATCCCCGTCAGCGAGCTGAAGGATTACATCGCCAAGAAGTGCGAATTCTAAGCAAAACAGGCAAAAAGCATCCCGGGAGAGCAATTCTCCCGGGATTTTTCTATCTATAAGTACGTCTCAGTACCCCAGCTGCCGGTCTACTATGGTTCCGTCCACGGCGTTCAGGGTCAGCATGGGCTGGAAGTCATAGTTCATGCCTTTTTCCTGATAGCCGTAGGCATTGGGTTCGGCATCATACCAGTCCGAAGTGCCCCAGAAATCCCACACGGGGACGATGGTGCCCTGCAAGGAGCCCTTGTCCCTTATGCGCATGAGAGTCAGGGAAACCTTTGTGATGTCCACATCCATCCGGGTGTCAAAGCCGTTGTATTGATCCACTTCCACCAGTACGCGCCCATCCGGCCCCTGAATGACCTCCGGCAGCATGGTATCCGCAATAGCTGCGATCTCTTCAAAGGGAAGCAATGTGCTTTCTGCCTGCCGCACCACCGGCCGGGTGCTGGGAGATGTCCAGTCGAAAGACAGGATCCCGTTCTTGCCCACGTCCAGATAAATGTTTTCCAGTTCCCAGGCGACGGTATCCGGATTGGTCTCCTCGCTGGCAGAGTAATACCAATACTGGCAATCCTGGTACACCGTCCCATCGTGGGTTTGGGTTATATCCTGCCGAGCACCGGCTATAGGGAAGCCATTTACGGTAGGCGCGTAATGGAGCCGCCAGATGCCATTGTCTCCCGGCAGCTCCACAGACCATTGTTGCGCATCAACCAATACAAAATTGTCAAAGCCAAGCTCCTGCATCAAGGCATTTCCCTGTGCAACTGCCTCTTCCTTCGATGCCTCCGGAAGTGGGATGTCATAATCCCGATACTTGAAGTCTTCCCGGATGATGGATGCATTCGTAAAGAAATCACCTAGATTATTCCATATACTTACACACCATTTTATTCCGTTTACTGTTGCGGTTCCTCCAATCCGCTTCGGGTCATCGGAATCGGAAAAACCGTGGAGAATGGGCTTCTCCTCCGGGGCCTTCGCAATTTCTGCGGTATACCACGCATTCAGCTCTTTTCTCCGTGCTTCCAGGGACGCCGGGTCACTGGGCTTTCCGGGGTCTGATGTCCAATCCGGAGAATTGATGTAGTCCAGGTGCCCTTGCAGCTCCTGTTTGGTTTGAACGTGGGAATACAGCGGCTCCCCCTTGAGGAATACCTTCAGCAGGTTATCCACATCCTCCTGAGTAAACTCCCGGGGCTCCACCGTGGCCGTGGGCAACGCCGTTCCCAGCTCTGCCACCACCTGGGCATCCGCGTGGATGGTCAGCTTGCCCTCCTGGCCTGTCCAGTCCCCGGTGAATTTTTCGGGGAAGGTGTAGGCGCTTTCCTGGGGCTGGGCGCTCTTCTCCAGGAGCATGGCCTGGTTGACGCTGGTCTCCGCCGGGGTGTTTGTCTGGGCCGCACCGCAGCCGGACAGCAGGGTCACCGCCAAGGCGGCGGACAACATGCGCACGGTTTTCTTTTTCATAAAGGCACATCCTTTCTTGTTCTTGGGATGGTCCCAGCATACCATAGCCCCCGGGGAACGGGGTGACCGGCACATTACCGTTTGATTACTGCTTCGGCAGCCGGATTTTTGCCACCGTCCCCTGCCCCGGTCTACTGGTCAGCTCCAGGGTGCCACCGTGGGCGGCGGCGATCTCCTTTACCAGGGCCAGTCCCAGGCCGAAGCCTCCGGACTGCTTGCTGCGGGAGGGGTCTCCCATGTAAAAGGGGTCCGTGACCCGGGCCAGGTCCTTTTCCGGAATTCCCCGGCCATGGTCCGTCACCGTGAAGCCGGTGCTGTCCGCCAGAATCTCCATGCAGTCCCCGGGTTTGGAGGCCTTGGCCCCGTTCTCCACCAGGTTCACCAGGGCGCTGCAAAGCAGATCTTTGTCCAGGAAAAGCGTTTCCACCCGGTACTGGATTTTCAGGGCTACCCCGTATTTTGCGCAGACCTCCCCGGTGAGCAGGCGCACCTGCTCCAAAAGAGATGGGACAGAGGTTTCCACCAATTTTGCGTTTTTTTGCAGGGAAAGCAGCGTCAGCAGCTTCTTCACCATGGTTTCCAGCCAGTGGAGCTGAGAATCCATGCTGTCCAGCAGGGCCGCCTGCTTTTCTTCCGGGAGGTAGACGGTTTGCAGGGTGTTTACGTTCAGCAGCAGGGAGGTCAAGGGCGTTTTCAACTCATGGCTCACAGCCCCGATGAACAGCTTCTGCCGGGCGTTCTGCTCCTGCAAGGCAGCCACATGGTTTTCCACCGCCCCGGCCATGCGGTTGAAGTTCTCCGCCAGAAGGCCCAGCTCATCCCGGGCGCGGATGGGAATCCGCTGGCTGTAGCTGCCCCCTGCAATGCACTCCGTGGCCCGGGTCAATTCCGACAGAGGCCCCAGCGCCCGGGAGATGACCAGGCGAACGGCCCCCAGGCCCACCAGGCCAATGCCCGCCGCCAGCAGGGCAAACCGGCCGCCCAACTGCCAGAGCCTGGCATGAATGTCGTCCGCATCCCGGACCAGGTAAATGCCGCACCGGGTCTGCCGGATATCCACGGTCTTTCCCAGAATCAGGAAATGCCTTCCCTGCACCTGGGCCCGGACGGACTGCACCCCTGTGCCGGACAGATCCAGATAGCTTTCCGGGTGGATGGGCGTGGCAGCATACAGGCACGCCTCCCCCACCAGCAGGGCGCTGCCGGGAACGCCGCAGCTGCGGAAGGCATAGATCAGCTGCGCCCGCTGAGCTGCCGCTGTTGACTCCCCGGAAAGGGCCCGAAAAGCCGGTGCATCAAAATTGGAAAGCAGATCTTCCAGAGTTTCTTTGGAATTTTGCAGGAGGCTGCCATAGGCCTGCTCCCGCACCTGCCAGAGCATGGCCGCCGACAAGCAGACCGCAACCCCCAGCAGGAGGGCCGCGCAGAGGGCCGTCAACTTTGTTTTCAGCATCAGCGTTCCTCCAAGCGGTAGCCCGCCTTGGAAATGGTTCGTATTTCCTCGGATAGCCCCAGCTTTTTCCGCAGATTCGCAATGCGAACATCCACCGTGCGGATATCCCCAAAATACTCCTCTCCCCAGATCTCATTCAAGATCCGGTCCCGGGATACGGTACGGTTCTTGTTCTTCATGAGCACCGCCAGCACATCGAATTCCAGGGGCGGCAGGTAGATTTCTTCCCCTGCCCTGGTCAGGCGGCGGTTGGCCCTGTCCAGGGTCAGGTCCCGGAAGTGGTAGACCTCGTTCAGCTTTCCGCTGCGCTTCAGCACCTTCTCCATCCGCACCATCAGGGCCAGCATATCAAAGGGCTTGGCGATATAGTCCTCCGCGCCGCCCCGGAGGCCCTGGACCTCGTGCTGCGCATCCGCCATGGCCGTCAGGCAGATCACCGGAATGCCCCACTCCCGCAGCTTGGGCAGCAGAGCAAAACCGTCCATGCCGGGAAGCATCATATCCAGCAGCGCCAGATCGTAGTCGTGATCTTTCGCCAATGCATCGCAGGCCGAAAGACCGTTGTCAAAACCGGTCACGTTATAATCCGCGCATTCCAGATTCAGCTTCAGCGTTTGCGCAATGGCAGCATCGTCCTCGATGAGCAAAATTCGGTTCCCCATAGCATTCCCTCCTTCCTTTTTTGATTATAGCACAAAGGGAAGAAAGTGTGTTTACCAAAATATTATTGTTGGAAATGTCCGGAAGGCAACAAAAAACCGCCTCGCGAAAGCGAAGCGGTTTATTTCATGTTGGCATTACCTATCTTCCCGGCAAGTCACCCTGCAAGTATTGTCGGCGCGGACGAGCTTAACTTCTGTGTTCGGGATGGGAACAGGTGGACCCTCGTCGCAATCA
>CAMFMO010000050.1:0-13324 GCA_945963595.1 uncultured Clostridia bacterium
TACTGGGGTTTTCTTACTTGTCGTTCGGTAAGGACTTCATTGTCGGGAACAGCAAAACATCCCGGATGGAAGCGGAGTCGGTCAGCAGCATGACCAGGCGGTCAACGCCGAAGCCCAGACCGCCCGTGGGAGGCAGGCCGTATTCCAGGGCGGTGACGTAGTCGTAGTCCACCTGGGCACGGGACGCGGGGTCAACGGCCAGACGGTCAGCCACCTGCTTTTCGAATCTTGCCTTCTGGTCGATGGGGTCGTTCAGCTCGGAGAAGGCGTTGCCAAACTCTGTGGCGTTGATGAAGTATTCAAACCGCTCGGTAAAGGCGGGATCATTGGGCTTCCGCTTGGCCAGGGGGCTGTTCTCCACGGGATAGTCGTAAATAAAGGTGGGCTGGATCAGGTTCTCCTCTACAAAGGCATCGAAGAACTCGGCCAGGATGGCGCCCTTGGTGGGAATCTCCGGCAGCTCCACATTGTGGGCCTTGGCCTCAGCAATGGCCTCCTCGTCAGAGGAAATGGCGGCAAAGTCCACGCCGGAATACTTCTTAACGGCCTCGATCATGGTCATGCGCTCCCAATGGGACAGGTCGATGTCCTTGCCCTGGTAGGAGATCTGCAAGGTGCCGCAGACCTTCATGGCCACGGTTTTCATCATCTCTTCCACCAGATCCATCATACCGTGAAAATCGGTATAGGCCTGGTAGAGCTCAATGGAGGTAAACTCGGGATTGTGGGTGGGGTCCATGCCCTCGTTCCGGAAAATACGGCCCACTTCATAGACCCGGTCCATGCCGCCCACGATGAGCCGCTTCAAGTACAGCTCCGTCTCGATGCGCAGCACCATGTCAATATCCAGGGTATTGTGGTGGGTATAGAAAGGCCGGGCAGAAGCACCGATCTCAAAGGGGGTCAGGATGGGGGTATCCACTTCCAGGAAGCCCTTGCTGTCCAGGAAGTGCCGCAGCTCCCGGAGGATCATGCTGCGCTTGACGAAGGTATCCTTCACCTCAGGGTTGACGATCAGGTCCACATAGCGCTGGCGGTACCGGGTCTCCCGGTCAGTCAGGCCGTGGAACTTCTCGGGCAGGGGCAGCAGGGACTTGCTCAGCAGAGTGGCCTTGTGGACCCGCAGGGAGATTTCGCCCCGCTCGGTCTTGAACACATCGCCCTCCACGCCTACGATATCGCCGATGTCGTTCTTCTTGAACCGGGCAAAATCCGCCTCGTCCATGGCGTCGAAGCGCACATAGAGCTGAATCCGGCCGGTGTTGTCCTGCAAGTCGCAGAAGGACACCTTGCCCATGCCCCGCTTGCTCATGAGACGGCCTGCCAGGGTGACAGTGCGCCCTTCCATGGCATCAAAATGCTCTTTGATCTCCTTGGCGGAGGAGGTGACGTCAAACTTGGTCTGCTGGAAGGGGTCCAGCCCCTCGGCCCGGAGGGCCTCCAGCTTGTCCCGCCGGACCTTCACCTGGTCGGACAGGGGCATTTCTGCCTGGGGTACAAACTTTGCCATGGCTTAGCCCTCACGAGAGACGCTGATGACCTTCATGGTGAAGGAACCGGCGGGAGCATTCACGGTGAACTTTTCACCGGCAGCCTTGCCGACGACGCCGCGGCCGAAGGGGGAGTCATCAGACAGCTTGTTTTCCATGGGGTTGGCTTCCTGAGAGCCGGTGATCTTGTACTCGAAGCGCTTGCCGTTCTCGTCTTCCACCACCACGGTGCAGCCCAGACCGACGCGGCCGGTGGCCTCGTTCTCGTCCTCAATGATGACGGCGTGGGACAGCACGTCTTCAATCTCGGCGATTCGGCCGTACAGCTTGGCCTGCTCGTTCTTGGCGGCATCGTATTCGGAGTTTTCGGACAAGTCGCCATAGGACCGGGCCTCGGCGATCATGGCGGCCACCTCGCGCTCACGGGTGGTCTTTAAATAGTTCAGTTCCTTTTCCAGGTCTGCCAGACGCAGGCTTGTGATTTTATATTCCTTAGCCATATTCAAAAATCCTTTCTCAGCTGAAAAATTTCCAAAGCTCTCAATATTATAGAGGAAAACTCCCGGGTAGTCAAGAAGATTCCCGGGAGTTTTCGAAAAATATAGGGGCTTTTCAGAAACAATTCTTATGAAATGTGTTCCAGAATCTGCCGATACAGCGCTTGGGTTTGCTGTGGGTTCTTTCCACTGAGGACGTAGGTCTGCCCCTTCGCGGTTTTCAGGACGATGGCGCTGCCCGGGCGATAATAGGTCATGCGGGTGTAGCTGCCGAATTCCTCGTTTTCGAAGAGACCTGCCAGCAGCCGGAAGGAGCCAAGCCCGCAGGTGCGGGAGCCGGGCACATTTTCGCTGCGCAGCTCCGCGTCAGTGATGTCGTCATAGGAAATGGAGGTGGAGCCGTAGTAGGTTACATCCACCTGCATGGCCGTGTCCAGAAAGGAAACCTTCACAGAGCCGGTAAAGAGGAAAACGGCTACGGCCAGTACAATGACCGCTGTAGCCAGCAGCGCGGCTTTGTTGAGCTTGCTTTCCCACTTGGGCCGGGGCTGAAAGGTTACGCCCTGGCGCTGCTGCTTTTTATAAAAGGTATAGGAATAGACCAGGGGAATGGCATTTCCCAGAATCAGCAGCCCCAGCAGCAGAAACGTGGCTGCCTTCTCTGGCAGAAAGCTTGCGGGTATCATCAGAAAGCCGCAGACCATATAACAGGGCCCGGCCAGACGGTGGGTGGCGTTCCAGTTTTCCTCGGTGGAGGCGGTCCACTTTACCCGAAAGCCAACGGTGCTGTTCTGACGGCATTTGGGCAGGTAATTGCCCATGACCAGATAGATGACGGCGAAGAGCCAGCCTATAATGCAGGTGATGGGAAGCTCTGTGTGCCCCGCCGCAATGGAAAAGCTAACCCAGAAGGTCACATTGGACAGCAGAGGGATTGTCCAGATGACGACGCCATTGATTTTCTTGTTTTTCTCCCGATCCTTTTCCAGCCGTTCCGTCAGGTACAGGCACAGGGTCAGGGTCAGTGCCAGAAAGACAGGGGAAAGCAGCAGGGCGGCGGGGAAAGCAGCCTCGCGGGCGGTTTCCCAAAGTATCAGCCCGACAAAGAAGGGCAGCAGGGTAAAGGCATAGCAGAGAATCCGGTTTTTCTTGCTGTACATAGGTCAGTCTCCTTTCAGGTCCGCAAGCCAGAGCATGGTTTCCTCCAGTACGGATGTATTTAAGGTATAGTAAATGAATTTTCCCTCCCGGCTGTCGTAGACCAGGTCTGCGTCCTTGAGGACAGACAGGTGCCGGGAGATGGCGGCGGCGGAGATATCGAAATGGTCTGTGATTTCCCCGGCGCTTTTTTTGCCGGATTTCAGCAGATTCAGGATTTCCCGCCGGGTCGGGTCAGCCAGGGCTTTCAGGGTTTGCTGCAATCCCATGGGCACACCTCCTGAGAAATATTTAACAATTAACTTAATTGTTAAATGAATGATACCACGGGGGAGACTGTTTGTCAAGGGGAAAAGAAACCTCTTGCACATTTTCGTTTCATTCAAAGGATAGAATAGAGCTAAGGAAGGGGGCTTTGGCTTGCGGCGACTTAGAATACTCTGCTTTGCGGCGGCAATCTGTCTGCTGCTATCTGCCTGCGGCAGTGCGGCATGCCGGAATTTCGGGATGCCCGGTTTCACGGGGAGGCGGCCACGGATTGCGGGGCGCTGAGGCTGGATGACTCCTGCCTGGACCAGGGCTATGTGGCGGTGCTGGCCCAGTCGGAAAAGCGGATGAAATTCCAGATCCTTTCGGGAGAGGAGACCTACAATTACGACCTGCCCTCCGGGGAAGCCCAGGTGTTCCCCCTGAACATGGGCAGCGGCAGCTATACCTTCAAGCTCATGGAGCAGATCGAGGGCACCAAGTATGCCTGCACCTGGTCCGGCAGCCGCCGGGTGACATTGGAGGATGAATTTGAGCCCTTCCTACGGCCCAGCCAGATGGTTGCCTATTCGGCTCCTTCCCGGTGTGTCGCGCTGACGAAGCAGCTTGCCGAAAGCTGCGAGACGGATACGGAGCTTGCATCCGCAATTTATGAATACCTGGTGGATAGCATCCGCTATGACAAGCAGAAGGCTGCCACGGTCCGGAGCGGCTATCTGCCGGACCCGGACGAGACTCTGGCAACCGGAAAGGGCATTTGCTTTGACTATGCGGCTCTGGCGGCGGCCATGCTGCGCAGTGCCGGCATTCCCTGCAAGCTGATCACAGGCTATGTGGAAAACGATGTTTACCACGCCTGGAACTGCTTCTATCTGGAGAGCCAGGGCTGGGTGACGGTGCAGATTGCCGCGTCGCCGGACACCTGGCAGCGGGTGGACATCACCTTTGCCGCCAGCGGAACGCCAACCAATGCATTGCAGGATGATTCGCGGTATACCCCGCGGTTTACCTACTGAATGGGGGGAAAACACCATGAAAACAAAAGGACTGACAAGACAGGAGCTCTCCGCCTTCTGCGCCGGTGTGTCGGTGCTGCTGGGCTCCGGCAGCGGGATGGAAGAGACCGTGGGCCTGTACGCCGAGGATTCCACCGGCGCGCTGGAGGCTGCCTGCAAGGCAATGGTGCCCAATATGGGTTTGGGTTTTGGAGAAGCCGCAGCCCAAACGGGGCTGTTCCCGGACTATGCCCTGGCGGTGATGCAGACCGCCGAGGCTTCGGGTCGGCTGGAGGAGGGCTTGGGCCGTCTGGCGGAATACTACGACCGGCAGGATGCCCTGGAAAAGAAGGTCCGCAGTGCGATTACCTATCCGGCGGCGCTGCTGCTGCTGGGCGGTGTGCTGGCGGTGCTGGTTTTCGGCGTCATGCCCATGTTTCAGAACGTATACGACAATGTGACCGGCGGACTGGCCGCATCCAGCTATGCCTATGTGCTGTGGGCGGAGGTCCTCAGCCGGGTGGGGCTGTGCGTGGCCATTCTGGCAAGCGTGGGCCTATTGGTGCTTGCGGCAGTCCAGCGCCGGGACCCGGAAAAACTGCGGCCCCGGTTTGCACGGTTTCCGCTGACAAAGGACGCTTTTCTCACCATGGCCAAGGCCAATATGACGGATATGCTCGCCACCCAGCTGTGCAGCGGCATGGATGGGGCGGAGGCCCTGGACAGCGTGCTGCTCCATACGGAGCACAAAGACCTGAAAGCCGCTCTGGAGCGGTGCCGGGAATATATGGGAGAGGGCGAGAGCCTGGCCAAGGCGCTGTTCCATGCCCGCATCTTCCCCGGCCTCAGCGGAAGGATGCTTCTGAGCGGGGAGGAGAGCGGCACCCTGGCGGAGACCATGGCCACTCTGGCGGAAAAGCTGTCCGGCGACGCCTGGGAGGCGCTGGAAGCGCTGGTTGACCGGGTGGAGCCGGTGCTGGTGGGCTTCCTGACGGTTTGCGTGGGGCTGACGCTGGTCAGCGTCATGCTGCCGCTGCTGGGTATTCTGGGGGCGGTGTGATGTGAAAAAGCTGTTCGTTGCGCTGCTGCTGTGCGTCTGTGTTCCGGCAGGCTTTCTTTGGACGCGGGCAGCCCGGCGGGATATCCGTTTGCAGAGCCGGGAATCCGTCCGGCAGGCGGTGCTGCGCAGCGCCGTGGAGTGCTACTGCGTGGAGGGGGCGTACCCGGAGAGCCTTGGCTATCTGGAGGAGAACTACGGCCTGGATGTGAACCATCGGGATTTTATTGTGACCTATGAGGTGTTTGCCAGCAATGTGGCCCCGGATGTCCGGGTGCTGGTGCGGGGGGAGGCAGAACCGTGAGAAAATCTTCCGGCGCGTTGGCGCTGATGAATCTGCTCCTGGCGTTGGCACTGCTGGTGCTGGCGCTGGCAGGGGCCCGGCTCTATGGCCGGACCCTGGACATTCGCCGGGAGAACACCCGGCTGCGCAGTGCCGTTGGCTATATCCAGAGCCAGGTGGGCGCGGCGGGATATTCCCGGGTGGCGCTGCGGCAGGGGCCGGAGGGGGTCATGCTCTGCATCCCCGAAGGGACTTCGGATTATGAAACCCGCATTTTTGCCTGGGAAGGGCGGCTCTACAGCCAGTTTGCAGCAAAGGACGCGGCGGTGGACTTATCGGACAGTCAGGCCCTGTGCGAACTGTCCGCCTTTTCCCTGACGGCCCGGGGAGCGCTGCTGGAAATCCGGGCAGACGGAAAGACAGGCTTTGCCTGGTGCCGGGGAGGAATTCGGAATGAGACATAGGGAGAGTACCACCGGCCGCCTGGCCATGGCGGGGCCTATGGTGCTGTTTGTGGGCATTTTCGCGGTGTGCTGCGGAATCCTCACCTGCGTTTTTTTCCGGGGCGCACAGCTCAGCCGGGAAGCGGCGCAGTATAATGAGGCGGTGATGCTTTGCCGCAGCCAGGCAGAGCGGCTGCGGGCGGGGGAAGCGCTGCCCGAGCGCAGCTGCTTTGACGGCAGCCTTGCCCAGTGCGGCCCGGAGGACGCGGAATATTTGCTGTCAACCGCAGCGGAGCCCCGGCAGGGCTGCGTTTGCTGGACGCTGACGGTTTCCACGCCGGAGGGAGAGACACTGTACAGCCTGGAAATTTTTATGGAGGAGGCGCTTACGTGAGAACGAGAGAGATGCACATGGGCGCTTTGGCGGTGCTGCTCTGCGTGACCGTGCTCTGCGTTGCGGTGTTCGGGGCCCTGACTCTGGTTACGGCAGCGGGGGACCTTCGCATGGCGCGCAGAACCGGGGAATACACAAAATCCTGGTATGATTTGGAGAATCAGGGGCAGCTCTGGTGCAGCCAGATCCGCCGGTGGCAGGGGGGCAACTGCCAGTTGCCCCCGGATACGGTCCTGGAAGACGGGGTTGCCGGTGTAAAAATCCAGGATCAGACGGGAAAATTGGAAATTTGGCTGTCCCTTTCCGACGGCACGCTGCTGCAATGGGACCATACAGCCGTTTGGCAGCCGGAGGAGACCCTGCACCTCTGGCCCGGGAAAGGAGCGGAAGATGGAAATTGAAGCGATTCTGCGCCGCGCAATTGACTGCGGTGCATCGGATATCTTTGTGGCGGCAGGTCTGCCGCTGACCTTTAAGATCAAGGGGGAGCAGCAGCGTACCGGGCAGCCCTATACCCCGGCGGACAGCGGGGCCTTTGCTGCGGCGCTGTACCGCCTGGCGGGCCGGGAAAGCTACTGCGTGGACGGAAGCCGTATGGACGACGATTTTTCCTGCTCCGTCAGCGGCATTGGCCGGTTCCGGGTGAATCTGTTCCGGCAGCGGGGCACCCTGGCCGCGGTGGTCCGGGTCATCCGCTTCGGCCTGCCGAAGCCGGAGGAAGTCCACATTCCGCCGGAGATCATGGCGGTGAAGGACTGCAAAAAGGGCCTGGTGCTGGTGACGGGCCAGGCGGGCTCCGGCAAGACCACCACTCTGGCCTGCATCGTGGATGCCATCAACCACAGCCGTTCCGGCCATATTCTGACTTTGGAGGACCCGGTGGAGTATATCCACCGGCACGACAGGTGCATTGTCAACCAGCGGGAGATCCGGTGCGACTGCCCCAGCTATGTGGCGGCCCTGCGCAGCGCCCTGCGGGAGAGCCCGGATGTGATCTTCCTGGGGGAGATGCGGGACCGGGAGACCATGGAGGTGGCCATGAGCGCCGCCGAGACCGGGCAGCTGCTGCTGTCCACCCTGCATACCATCGGCGCGGCCAACACCATCGACCGCATTATCGATACCTTCCCGCCGGAGCAGCAGAGCCAGATTCGCTTACAGCTGTCCATGGTTTTGCAGACGGTCATCAGCCAGCAGCTGGTGCCCGATGTGAATGGGAACCCCATTCCCGTGTTTGAAATCATGCATATGAATCTGGCAATCCGCAATCTGATTCGGGAGAGCAAGATCCACCAGATCGACAGCGCCATTGCCTCCAATGCTTCCCAGGGAATGCGGACCATGGACATGGCACTGCTGGATCTGTGGAATCGGGGGCAGATTTCCCGGGAAACGGCTCTGACCTATTGCACGAATTTGGAGACAATGCGAAAAAAGCTGGGATAAAATTGATTTATTAGATAAATAACTCTTGTAATTCTTCCTGAGTTGTGGTATGTTGTTAGAGTAGAATCAATTCGGGGAGGGGTGTAGACGTGCGGGAATCCGTAGAGATCACCATGTTGGGGAAATTCACCATTTTCGGCCCCGGGATGGCCGCACCCAAGGCCGTCAGCCTGACGGGAAGAGCCCGGCGGCTGTGGATTTTAACGGCGTATCTGATTCTGAATCGGGACCGGGGCGTCAGTGCCCGGGAGCTCATCGATGTGCTGTGGCCGGATTCCGAGAGCAGCGACCCCATGGCCACCCTGCAAAACAACGTCAGCCGCGCCAGAAATGCCCTGGAGGAGCTGGGGCTGCGGGACGGGAAGAAGCTGATCTGCAACCGCTCCGGCACCTATTATTGGGCTCCGAATACGGAAACCGTGCTGGACTGCGAGCAGTTCCGCACGGCGCTGCGGGCCTGCCTGGACGAGGCGGGCAATATCAAAGATGAGGCTTTGGCGGCCCGGGCAATCCGGCTGTATTCCGATGATTTCCTGCCGGAATGCGCCACAGACAGCTGGTGCGTCAATACAAATGCCTATTATCACGCGACCTATTTGCAGCTCTGCCGGAAAATGACGGCCCGGCTGCTGGAGCGGCAGGCCTATGCCGAGGCGGAGCAGATTTGCCGCCGGGTGCTGGGGCTGGACCCCGCCGCAGAGGAATTCGCAGTGCGGCTGATGCAGGCCCTGACCCGCAGCGGAATGCCGGACAAGGCCCTGGAATACTACGATTACATTAGCAAGCTGTACCTGGAAACCTATGCCGTGCCGCCCTCCCAGGAGCTGGAGGCAGAGAAGGCCATTGCGGTGCAGCAGCGCTATGGCGGCGCGGCGGACGAAAACCAGCTGGCCGCCTTCCTGGCCGGCCTCCAGCAAACCGGAGCCTTCCGTTGCGACAACAGCGTGTTTCGGGAGATGGCCCGGCGGCAGCTGCGGACCATGGGGCGCACCGGGGAAGAGGCCCAGCTGCTCATTGTGGAGCTGCAAAACCGGGAGCTGCCTGCGGAAAAGCGGGCGCAATCCATGCGCAGAATGGAGCGGACCATTCTGGAGAGCCTGCGCATGGGGGATCCCTTCACCCGCATGGGTGCGGACCGGATTCTGATTATGCTTGCCGGTGCGGACGAAAGCGGCGCTTCGGTGGTGGAAAAGCGGATTTGCCGGAATTTCCGGCAGACCTATTCCGTTCCGGCCTCCGCTTTCGCGTTCCGAAATATGGACCTGAAACGGCTGGGGCAGAAAATAATGCAGCAAAATATTTGAATTTGATCAAGAATAAAACCAAAAACAGCACCATTTTTCGTTTTCTTCTTCCGGGAAATGAAAAATGGCGCTGTTTTACCCTGATATCATACTTTGGGACGATTTACAAATGCCCCCTATCCTGCTAGAATGCATGTACGGGAAGAAAAAATTCGCGTACCTTTTGTCGAGGCTGCTGCTTCGGTCTCCCACCGGGGGGACTGTGGGCGTCGGCTGCGGCGAAATTTGTTTATGCGTGAACGAATTCTACTTGCGAACTGCTTTCTGAACGAATTTTTTGACGAACAGAGGGAAAATAAATGCAAAATCATAGCAAAATCATAGACCCCTCTGCTATACTCATAGGTAAGAAGGGAGGGAGGTCCTGTGCAGGGATTCCGAATGGTTCCGGCAGGGAGCAATCAATATTACCTGCTGCTGGAAGCCAGGGGCCAGCAGATCGCCGGAACGTTATATGGCCCGGGGGCGGAAGCGGGGCTCCCCTTTACGAGCCTTTCCAGAATGGTCCTGCAGCTGGAAGAGCTGATGGACACCCGGGGAGACACCTGGGAGCCTTGGGTCCCGCCGGAGGGATTTCCCAGAGAGGCCATGGAGCTGGAAATCCTCTTCCGCCAGAATTACAGCTGGCAGGGCAGGCTCCGGCTGCCGAAGATTGGCAAAGAAGCGGTGTTCCGAAGTGTGTTGGAATTGCTGCTCATCATAGAAACCTATTTCGAATGATCAATAAGGGGGAGTAAACATGAAAAGATGGATTGCAATGCTGCTGACGGTTTGCATGCTGATCAGCCTGTGCCCCGTGGGCGTCTTCGCAGAGCCCGCAACCGGCGGCACGGAACCCGCCCAGACTGTGCAGACAGAGCAGAGCGCAACCGGCGCAACCGGAGTGGAACCCGCTGCAGCGCCGGAAAACAAGGAAGAGCCCACACCGGCATCGGAAGGCGCGGAGAATCCTCCGGCGGCCCCGGCACCTGAGAGCAACGCGGAGAACGGCGGCGAAAACGCCCCGGCTTCCGAGGGCGGCGAGAATGCCCTGGCGGAGAACGGCGGCGAAAACGCCCCGACTCCCGAGGGCGGCGAGAATGCCCTGGCAGAGAACGGCGACGAAAACGCCCCGACTCCCGAGAGCGGCGAGAACGCCCCGGCACCTGAGAGCAACGCGGAGAACGGCGGCGAAAACGCCCCGGCTTCCGAGGGCGGCGAGAATGTCCCGGCGGACAATGGCGGCGCAACCGGCGCGACCGGTGAGCAGAACCCGCAGCCGGAACAGAAGACCTGCACCTGCACGGAGCTCTGCGCACAGAATGCGCCGAACGCCGATTGCGAGGTCTGCAAGGATGGCGATGCCACGTACTGCAAGGGCAGCTTGGCTACGCTGGATGACTCCGTACCCCTGCCGGATGATCAGCCGGTTGTTGCAGAGCCGGAAGAGCCTGTGTGCACCTGCACTGCCCACTGCACGGCAGACAACGTCGACCAGACCTGCGAGGCCTGCATGAAAGACGTTTCCAAATGCCACGTCAGTGAGACGCAGCCGGTGGTTGACACCTACGTATTCTATGTGGATGAAAAGCCTCTGGACGACTGGACCCAGAACCTGCAGGAGGGCGAAACCCTCAGCGTACCCGGCAACCCCGCCAAGGAGGGCGCTGTGTTCCAGGGCTGGTACAGGTTCGACGGCGAGAATAAGATCCCGGTGGAGTCCGGCGTGGTCATCGGCGTTTCCGGCAAGACCGTTCGGGTTGATGCAGAGTTCGCGGAATTCAGCTATGTCCTGTTCATGAGCGCAGACGGCAGCGCCGTTGTACATACCGCCCAGGGCAGCAAGGGTAACACCGTGGACGCTAGCGATCGGAATGCCGCGGCTGAGATGGTGAACCTGTCTCTGAGCCCCACCCAGGCCGTTGTAGGCTGGAGCACCACCAAGGGCGCTGCCGCAGATGAGACCATCTCTTTTGCCGCAGGCACCGTTAAGGTTTACCCCGTCATCAAGACCGGCTACTGGGTCATCTTCGATTCCAAGGGCGGCGACTATGTGGCCCCCGTCTTCGCCCAGAACGGCCAGACCGTGACGCTGCCGATGACTGCGACCCGGCGGGGCTACACCTTCGGTGGCTGGTATCAGGACGGAAAGCCTGTGACCCAGGTCAACGCAGCGGCGAACCTGGAGGCCCGCTGGATCGCAGCGAAGAACACCGAGTACACTGTGATCCACTGGCAGGAAAATGCCAATGATGATGGGTATTCCTTCAAGGAATCCGAAACCAAGACCGGTACCACCGGCGAGCGGACGGATGCCCAAGCCAAGAGCTACGAGGGCTTTACGGCACAGACAGTTACCCAGCAGACCATCGCCGGTGACGGCAGCACCATTGTGAATGTGTACTACAAGCGCAATGAGTATACAATTACCTTCTATCTGGATAAACCCTCTTATCCCTGCGGGAAGAAAGCACATACGCATTCGGAATGGAAAGGGTGCTATGACTGGTGGGGAGATCTTATTTGTACTAAAGAAGAGCACACCCACAGTAGCGCTTGTGGTAACAAGGTTAGCCAGATAACCATTACCGCAAAATATGACGCGAACATTGCCGACAAGTGGCCGACGATCAATGGCAGCAATACCTGGAGAACCAGCGAGAATGGCAGTACCTATCAGGTAAATATTGATGTTATGCCCCTTAACGGTAAGAGCTTCTACGGACCTAAAACGGACGATAGCTCCGAAACAGCATACTATTACGTAGAGGTGCTCCCCGGAGAGACTGGTACGATTAGCAAGGGCGGAATTTCCTACAAGCTGCACCATAGTGATACTTCTCCAGGAACCGGGTATAGTGTCACAAAGGAAGATCGGTACCCCATCACCGGCTTTACGTTTGCTGGGGGAACCGACATTGGGGAAGACTACAACAACGCCAGGTTCTACTATACCCGCAACAGCTACAACATCGTCTTCATCAACAAAGGTAACACAGAGGATACCAAGTCTCTGAAGTTCGATCAGCCTCTGGACGGCGTGAATCATGTGCCCAGCCATCCTGCCAACGTGCCTGCGAGTTACGAGTTCGCTGGTTGGTATGATAACGAGGCCGGTGAGGGCAATGCTTTCGTATTCGAAGGCAAGACCATGCCTGCCCAGAACATCACCCTTTATGCCAAGTGGAAGGCCCCCGAGATCAGTGCTACCGTTTATCTGACCGTCGAGGTCAACGGTGAAAGCAGAAAGCTGAGCGTTCCTTACGGCTCCTCCCTGAAGGAAGCGGAAGGCTACGAGCGATTGATGGAAGAGGTCAAAGCCAGCAACGGCGGCAGCGAACCCAGCGCCTGGTTCTCCGTAGACGACGACGGTGCAAGAAAGCTGTTCAACCCGGATACCAAGCTCTTTGGAGATGTAACCCTGGTTCCCCACTTCTCCGGAACGGTGGATACCTTTAAGGTTACCTATATTGAGAAGGATGCACAGTATGTTGACAGCAACGTCTACCAGAGCGGCAGCTATGCCACGGTCCTGAGCCCCGCCCACGGCAATCTGCGGTTCCTGTATTGGAAGGATGGAAACGGAAAAGTTTATAAACCCGGCCAGTCCATTAAGATGACCGGCGATGTGACCCTCACCGCCTACTACACCGAGGCACCGGCCGCTTCGACCCTGACCTACCACAGTGGCGACCAGAGCATTGTCCGAAGCGGTCTCACTTCCAACAAATGTACGACCGTAGAATCTGTAGCATCCGTCGGCTTCACTGCCCCCAACGGCTACACCTTCGCCGGCTGGTCCACTACCCCGGGTGGCGATGCAAACTACATTGCTGGAAATGCCATCTTTATTCCCAAAGACGGCGCACACCTGTACGCGGTCTGGGTAAAGCGGACGGACCTGAGCTATACGGTGCGGTATCTGGAGAAGGGTACGAACGAGGTGGTTCATGAAAAGAAGACCGTAAACAATGTGGCCTTCGGAACGGTTGTAACGGCAGCTAACGAGGA
>CAMFMO010000051.1:0-13156 GCA_945963595.1 uncultured Clostridia bacterium
GTAGACACTCGAAAAAACAAAAATTCGAGACTACACTATGGGGAGTATTATTATGTCTAAAAATAACATAGATGAGATTATTAAAGCAGTAGAGCGATACAAAAGCGGAAGGACAAGCCAGAACGCAGAAGCAAAACGATTAGGAGTAAGCCGATGGGCATTTCAGGATTGGGTTAGAAAATATGAAACCTTTGGCGCGGAAGGATTTGAACATACAGGAAATAGAAAGTATTCATCAGAGCTACCTGCTGGACAGCCTGGATTGGCAGGGTGATAAGACCATCGATCTGTCCGAAGACACCAAGGTTCTGCTCAGCGCCATGCTCTTCGACCACGGCGACGGCGGCTTCTTCCTCTTCCGGTTCGACAATAAGGATTTTGGGGACTACGCCTCCAGGCTTCAAGAGCAGGAATGCGCCGTTCTCGTCTGGATGTCGGTTCCGTAATCCGGACAAAATGCCCAAAATAGGCAACAAAAAAGCACTTGCTCTCGCAAGTGCTTTTTCCTGCATGGAGCGGGTGACGAGGCTCGAACTCGCTACCTCCACCTTGGCAAGGTGGCGCTCTACCGGATGAGCTACACCCGCAGGAACAGGGATTATTATAGCAGAAATTGCCAATTTGTCAAGTCTTTTTTTATGGCTCCTCTGCCGTTGTTTCCCGGGGTACCCCACCGCAGGCCGGAAAGGCGGAATAGTCCCATACATAGCCGCCCATAGCGTCATCCGTCCGCTCATAAAAGAAACCGTCCTCTTTGCACCGAGTCAGGTCCAGATGATAATATTTTTCGCCGTCCCGAACAATATTCCAGGTCCAGGGCTCCGCATTCTTTGTGCCTGTGACCATGAGGCATTCCAGCCCTGCATTGCGGCACATGGCCGCAAAAACCATGGCAAAGGCCCGGCTGTCCCCTACCCCATGGCGCAGCAGACTGTAGGAAGGGGTGATGGAGGTATCCATGGTATAATTGAAGCGGTCCATCAGGAAGGAATAGAGCTGGCTCAGCTTCTGCTGGTCCGCACCGTCTCCGCTGACATAGAGAGAGGCAGAGTCGAACACATTGCGCACCTGGGATTGCATCTGCTGCAAAACATCCTTGCTGTTTTCATAGGAAAAGGTCAGCTCCACCAGGCGGGTGGCCCCCCGGCCGAAGACATCTGCCGTAATTTGGGGGCACTCCATAATCGTCTGGGGATTGGCCTGAGCGAGCTTCTGGACCATCTGGCCGAAATCCGTGTTTTTGTAGCCCTTGATCAAAATCACACAGCGGGACTCGATCTGCTCCAAGGCCTGCAGCACAGACGGCTCCACAGCATCCATACTGTCCAGCTGCACAATGCCCCGGATGTCCGACTGGCTGTGCCGGTAAGTTACCGTAACCGCCACGGCGGTCTGGCCGGCCTTGGTGCCCACTTCGTAGGTCATATCCTCCACCGCATAAGCACCGATGGGGTCGTAGGTGCAGGCATAGAGCTTTGCGCTCTCCATGTTCTCTTCCAGCAGCAGCTCCGGATAGTCCTGGGTGAGAATCACCGTGCTTTCCCGGCCCGCTGCCACCATTTCCGTCAGCGCAGCGCGCAGCTCTGCATAGGTGCGCACGCCTGCGGACTCCTGCTGCCCCTGGCTGGATTGCACCGCATGGGGGGTTACGCGGACATACTGCCCGTCAAAAACACTGCATCCGCCAAGCAGCAGCGCCAGAACCAGGAGCGAAAGCATCAAGCAAGATTTCTTCATAAACGCTCCTTACAGCTCGTCAGGGGAATAATGGGAGAAGCCGTCTCCCAGAACCTGGTGGGCCTCCTGGACAATGACAAAGGCATTTTCATCGATGTTCATAACCAGCTCCTTCAGCTCAGCCAGCTGCCCCTTGCGGACCACTGTCAGAACCACCTCCATATCCTTGCAGGAATAGGAGCCCGCTCCGTGGAGATAGGTAGCACCCCGGTCCAGCTTTTCACCGATGGCCTGAGCAATGGCCTCGTGCTCCGGAGAGATGATCAGGGCCACCCGGGAGTAGTCAAATCGGTACACCACCGCATCGATGACCTGCCCGCAGACAAACACCACCACGCCGCTGTAAAGTGCCTTGCTGATGTCCCGGAAAACAACACCCGTCAGCAGAACCACAGCGGTATCAAAGAAAATGGAAATGCGTCCAATGGGCACATTGCGATAGCGCTTTTTCAGCAGGCGAACCAGGATGTCCGAGCCGCCGGTGGAGGCCCCCGCCACAAATACAAGCCCCAGCCCCGCACCACAGAGCACGCCGCCATAAAGGGCGCTGACCAGGGGCTCCGGAGCCTGCCAGGGGGTCATGGCGAACACATCGATCAGCACAGAGCTGAGTACCATGCCAATAAAAGACCCCACGAAAAATTTCTTGCCGATCTTGGCCCCGCCCACCAGAAACAGCGGGATATTGATCAGCATGGTCAGCGTACCAACGCTGCCAAAGCCCAGCATCTGCCGCAGGACCATGGCAAGGCCCGATACGCCGCCGGTATTGATATCATTGGGGTCCAGAAACAGAGCAAAACCCAGCGCAAAGGCCGCGCTGCCCAGGACCGTTCCTGCGATCCAGTCGATTTTCTGCCAAAGCTTTTTCATGGTGCTGCCTCCCGCCTCCTTTTAGACTTCAAACGTGGCCTGTTTTTCCCGGGAATCCTCTTCCCGCAGCAGCGCACCTGCCGCCGGGATGGTCTTCATGCGATAGCGGGCCTGATTCTCAATGCCGCTTTGCTCCAGAGGCAGCGCATTTTGCAGCACTGCCTTTTTCTTCAGGCTCATAACCGCCACGCCGATGGTATTCCGGGTGGTCTTGGGCAGCAGATCCGCTGTAGAGAAAATCATGGCTCTGCCGTCAGAGGAATACATAGCAATCTGCGCATCCGCGCCCAGGGAGAGAATTTTTACCACCGGACTCTTGTCCGAAAATGCGCCGGTGAGCTTTTTCCGGTTGGTTTTGGTCTCATAGGCGGACAGGGGCACCTTGGCTACTTTGCCGTTTTCGAAGAAGAACAGCACAAAGCCCTTGCCGTCCCCCGGGAAAATCACCTGCAATACGTTTTCTCCGGCATCCATGCCCAATTTCTGGGGAAGATAGTCGCCCAAGAGGGATGCCTTGCTGTCCTCAAAGTCGCTGAGTTTGGATTTGTAGCACTGGAACTTGTCCGTAAACACCAGTATTTCCGCCCGGTTGGTGGTCTCCACAGAGTAGGCCAGACTGTCGCCCTCCTTGAACTTCTGCTCGCCGCTCATGCGCAGAGACTGGGCGGTGATCTTCTTGAGATAGCCCCCATTGGAGACGAAAACGGTGACAGGATAGTCAGGCGTTTCGTCCTCCTCTTTCTCCGGCTCGGCCTCCTCCACATTGTAGAGGATTTCTGTCTTTCTGGGCTGACCGTATTTCTCGGACACCTGCTGCAGCTCCTTGATAATGACGTTCTTCAGCTTGCGGGGACTACTCAGAGTCTCCTCCATCTCCGCAATCTCCTGCTCCAGCTGAGAGGTGGCCTTGGTCTGCTTGAGAATGTATTCCTTATTGATATTGCGCAGCTTAATTTCCGCAACGAAGTTGGCCTGAATCTCATCAATGCCGAAGCCAATCATCAGATTGGGCACCACCTCGCTGTCCAGCTCCGTCTCCCGGATGATGGCAATGGCCTTGTCGATGTCCATCAGGATTCGCTCCAGACCCTTGAGCAGATGCAGCCGCTCCCGTTTTTTCTGCACCTGGAAATAGAGCCGCCGCTTCACGCAGTCCATGCGCCAGGCAGTCCATTCGCTCAGAATTTCCACAATGCCCATGACCCGGGGCATTCCGGCAATCAGAATATTGAAATTGCAGGCAAAGCTGTCCTGCAGCGGGGTCATGCGGAAGAGCTTCTGCATGAGCTTGTCCGGGTCTACGCCCCGTTTCAGATCGATGGTCAGCTTCAGGCCGCCAAGGTCTGTCTGGTCACGCATATCGGCGATTTCCCGAATCTTTCCGGCCTTGATGAGCTCCGCCACCTTGTCCATAATGACCTCGGTTGCGGTGCTGTAGGGAATCTCCGTGATCTCAATGAGGTTGCCCTCCTTCACATAGCGCCACTTGGCGCGCAGACGGAAGCTGCCCCGGCCGGTGGAATAGATCTCCCGGGTGGTGGCCTCATCGTACAGCAGCTCTGCGCCGGTGGAGAAATCCGGTCCCGGAAGGGTCTCCAGAATATTGTGGTCCGGATTCTTCATCAGCGCGATGGTGGTATCGCAGACCTCTTTCAGGTTAAAGGAGCAGATATTGCTGGCCATGCCAACAGCAATGCCCTGGTTTGCTGACACCAGCACATTGGGGAATGATGTGGGCAGAAGGCTGGGCTCCTTCATGGTCGCGTCGTAGTTGTCCACCATGTCCACGGTGTCGGAATCGATGTCCCGGAACAGCTCGGCACAGATGGGGTCCAGCTTGGCCTCCGTATATCGGGAAGCAGCATAGGCCATGTCCCGGGAATAGACCTTGCCGAAGTTGCCCTTGGAATCCACAAAGGGGTGCAGCAACGTCTCGTTGCCCCGGGCAAGGCGGACCATGGTCTCATAAATGGCCGCATCGCCATGAGGGTTCAGGCGCATGGTCTGGCCTACGATGTTGGCGGATTTGGTCCGGCCGCCGGTGAGCAGGCCCATCTTGTACATGGTGTACAAAAGCTTTCTGTGGGAGGGCTTGAAGCCGTCGATCTCCGGAATGGCCCGGGATACGATGACGGACATAGCGTAGGGCATATAGTTGACTTCCAGAGTCTCGGAAACCGCCTGCTCTGTAGTAGAGCCCACCAGGCCAACTACGCCATCCAGATTCACTTTCTTTTCTTCTTTTTCTTGCTTCTTCTTTGCCATATCGGGCTCCTATCAGGAAATATCCGCAAGCTCCAGATATCTGGAGCCGTTTTCCGCAATAAAATTCTTTCGCTCCTGGAGGCCGTCGCCCAGCAGCACATTAAAGTAATGGGCCGTGCGCTCGGCATCCTCCGGCATGACCTTGATCAGTCGCCGGGTCTCCGGGTTCATGGTGGTCATCCACATCATGGCCGGGTCGTTTTCGCCGAGACCTTTGGACCGCTGGATGGTGACCTTCTTTCCCTCCAGATCCTTGAGGATTTTCACCTTTTCCTGCTCGTTATAGGCAAACCAGGTCTTATCCTTGCAATTGATTTCAAACAGGGGGGATTCCGCAATATAGACATAGCCATCCCGAATCAGCGTGGGGCAGAGCCTGTAGAGCATGGTCAGAATCAGGGTGCGAATCTGGAAGCCGTCCACATCAGCATCGGTGCAGATGACCACCTTGTTCCAGCGCAGAGAGGAAATATCAAAGCTGTTCAAATCCTTCGCCCGCTTACCCTGGACCTCCACGCCGCAGCCCAAAACCTTAATCAGGTCCGTAATAATAGGAGAGGCGAAAATCTTGCTGTAATCCGCTTTCAGGCAGTTCAGAATTTTGCCACGGACGGGCATAATGCCCTGGAACTCCGCATCCCGGCCCATTTTGACGGAGCCCAGTGCGGAGTCGCCCTCCACGATGTAGAGCTCCCGCACAGCGGGGTCCTTGCTGCGGCAGTCCACGAATTTCTGGACACGGTTGGAAATGTCCACATTGCCGGACAGCTTCTTTTTCACGCTGGACTTGGTCTTCTCGGCAGACTCTCTGGCCCGCTTGTTGACCAGAATCTGGTCTGCTGCCCGGTCTGCCTCCTGCTTGTTTTCGATAAACCAAACCTGAAGCTGTTCCTTGAAGAAGGCAGTCATAGCCTCCTGGGTGAACTTGGAGTTCACGGATTTCTTGGTCTGATTCTCAAAGCAGCCAATGGTGGAGAAGCAGTTGGTCACCAGCACCAGGCTGTCCTGGATATCCTGGAAGATGATTTTACTCTCTGTCTTGGTGTATTTGTTGTTGTCCTTCAAATACTTATCAAAGGCCGCCGTAAAGCCGCTGCGGACTGCCTTATCCGGGCTGCCGCCGTATTCCAGCCAGGAGGAATTGTGGTAGAACTCAATGTGGGACAGCTGCTTGCTGAAGCAGAAGGAAGCGGTGATTTTCAGCTTCATCTCCGGCCGGTTCTCCGCATCCCGGCCCCGGCGCTCCGTCTCCCAGTATACGGGCATAGTAAAGGCATTGTCCCCTACCAGCTCTTCCACGTACTGACGGATACCGTCGGCATAGCAGAATTCCTCGGTCTCAAACTTGCCCCCCACCTGATTGCGGAAGCGGAAGGTAATGCCCTTGTTGACCACGGCCTGACGGCGCAGGACATCCCGGAAATACTCCACAGGAATGTCGATCTCCGTAAAGACCTCCTTGTCCGGCTTCCAGTGGAAGAGAGAGCCGGTCTTTTTCCGGTCTGTGGGCTCCTTTTTCAGGCCGCCCACGTTCCGGCCCTTTTCAAAATGGAGATCATACCGGTAGCCGTCCCGGCGGATGGTGGCGTCAAAGAATTCAGAGGCGTACTGGGTGGCGCAGGAGCCCAGGCCGTTCAGGCCCAGGGAATACTCGTAGTTTTCGCCATTCTCACCGTATTTGCCGCCGGCGTACATCTCGCAGAACACCAGCTCCCAGTTGTAGCGCTTCTCCCGTTCATTGTAATCCACGGGGCAGCCCCGGCCGAAGTCCTCCACTTCCACGCTGAGGTCCTGATAGCGGGTTACAATGATAGTGTCACCATAGCCCTCTCGGGCCTCATCAATGGCGTTGGAGAGAATCTCAAAAACTGCGTGCTTGCAGCCCTCCAGGTCGTCTGAGCCAAAAATAACCGCCGGGCGCTTGCGCACCCGTTCCTCATCCTTCAGAGAGGAAATACTGGTATTTCCATATGCTTCTTGCTGTTTCCTAGCCATAATCGTTTACCTACCATATTTAGCCTATTATATCATGGGTATTATACCCGCTTTCCGTCCCAAAGTCAACCTTTGAGCTTTTTTCGGCGGTCTCCCTGATCATACTGCAGAATATGTCCAATAAAGCGGAGCTTTCAAAAAATGCCGCCGGAGCTTAAAGATACCTTAATTCAAAACATATGGACAATCCCGCAAAAATGTGGTATATTCTAAGAGCTTATATGCAATCTAAACCCAAAATTGGGAAAGCTTTCACCATACGAGGAGGAAATCATATGGTTTATGTATTGTTGGGCACCGGCTTTGAGGAAGTCGAGGCAATTGCTCCCGTGGATCTTCTGCGGCGGGCAGGGATTGAAGTGAAAACCGTTGGCATTACCGGAAAAACCGTGTACGGCAGCCATAGGATCGGCGTTGAGGCAGACATCCTGCCGGAGGAAATCGATTTTGAATCCCTGGATATGATCGTTCTGCCCGGCGGTTTGGGCGGCGTTGCCAGCGCCCGGGCTAGTCAGGCCGCCCTGGATGCGCTGAAATGGGCATGGGATAACAGCCGTTTCGTTGCGGCCATCTGCGCCGGTCCTACGGTTCTGGCAGATTTGGGGATCACCGATGGCCGGAATGCCACCTGCTATCCCGGCTGTGAAAATCAGATGGGCAATGCACACATGGCCGCAGATGCCGCCGTCATCCGTGACGGCCGTCTGATCACCGGCACCAGCGCAGGCTGCGCCGTTGCCTTTGGTCTGGCGCTTATTGAAGCGCTGAAGGGCGAACAGGAAGCCCAGCGCATTGCCAACCAGATCGTCATTCGCACCTAAAGGAGACAATCATGCAAGATAATCCCAATGAGCAATCCAAGCCCCGCTTCCTGGCCCGGGACGATGGCGGCAGCCGCCAAACAGGTGCCTACCGCGGCCGTTTTCTGAACCGGCAGCCCAGCGAGGACAACGCAGAATCTCCACAGGAATCGGACGCAATTCCAGCGGAAATCCGGGAAGACCCGGAATCTCCTCTGCAGAGCGCTGATGCACCCTTCGACGCTTCCGAACCGGCCCAGGATGACCTCTCCCAAGAGGCGCTCAGGAGCCAGGAGAGCACTGATTTTCAGGATTCCGATGTATCCTATGGGGACGACGGGGACTTTTCTAATTTTGAAGCCCCCGAAATTCCGGAAGATACAGACGCTTCCGAAGACGCGGCATACACCGAATACACGAATGACGTTTCCCCTGTCCAGGAATCCCTGAGCGAGGAGGACGCAGAGTTCCAGGAGCTTTTCAGTGCAGAGCCCCCTCAGGAGGATGACATTCCCGTCCGGGACCATCCCGCATCCAAGGGTCGCCCAAAGCGCCGGGGCGGTGAGGGCTTTCTAGGCATTCCCAATATTCTGGTCACCATTGTCTGGATTGCCATTACGGTGGCAATCGGTGTGACACTGGGCCGGATGGCCTGGGTCTGCGCGGCAGACGTTCTGGCCTTTGGCAGAGAGGATACCAAGGTCACCATCACCATCTCCTCTACCGATGATATTGACGCCATCGCCCAGAAGCTGAAAAACGCCGGCCTCATTCGTTATCCCGGCCTTTTCAAGCTCTACGCCAGCTTTGCGGTGGACGAGGGCGAAATCCAGCCTGGCATCTGGGACCTGAATACCCTATACGATTATCACGCCTTGGTCAATATGATGTCCCCCAGCTCTAAGCGCAGCGTCGTTACTGTCATGATTCCCGAGGGCTCCAGCTGCCGCCAGATTTTCCAGCTCCTGCAGGAGAAGCGGGTTTGCACCGTGGAAGCTCTGGAAAACTATGCAGCATCCGGTGAACTGGGCGACTATTGGTTCCTGGAAGGCATTACCCGGGGCGACAAGTACTGCCTGGAAGGCTACCTCTTCCCAGACACCTACGAGTTCTATACCAATGATACCGCCGAAAATGTGCTGAACAAGATGCTGAGCAACTTCGATTCCCGTGTGGACGAGAGCATTCGCGGCCAGCTGGACAGCCTGAATGGTTATCTGGTACAGCTCATGACTGCCGACGGAAGAAGCGAAGAATATATTTCCAGTCACCTCTTCTCTATGGCCGATGTGATCACCGTGGCCTCTCTGATTGAGAAAGAATCCGCCAGCGCCGAAGAGAGCTACACCATTGCTTCCGTCATCTACAACCGTCTGTTCGCCTGGGGCTCTACCCCTGCCTACTTGAACATTGATGCGGCAGTGATTTATGGTCTGGACGGCAAAACCGATCTGACCCAGGAGGATCTGCAAACCGATACCGCCTACAACACCTATCTGCACACCGGCCTGACCCCGGGACCGATCACCAACCCGGGCCTGAACAGCATCAAGGCTGCCCTGGCACCCCAGAACACCAATTACTACTATTATATCCTAGACCCCGCCGCAGGCACCCACCACTTCTCCTCTACGCTGGAAGAGCACGAGGCATTCCGGGAGGCCATTCGAGGATAATATGAGAAAGCTTGAATTGCTGTCCCCCGCCGGGGACATGGAACAGCTGAATATGTCCGTGCTGTATGGTGCGGACGCAGTCTACCTGGCCGGAACCAGCTTCGGGATGCGGTCCTTCGCGGGAAATTTTTCCCCGGAGGAACTGCCAAAAGCCGTGGCCTTCGCTCACAGCCACGGGGTCAAGGTTCATGTGACCGTGAACACCATGCCCCGAAATGACGAGGTCGCCCGGCTGCCCGAATATCTGGAGCAGCTGGACGACGCCGGAGTGGATGCGCTGATCATCGCCGACCTGGGGGCCTTTACCCTGGCCGGGAAGTACGCCCCCCACTGCCAGCGCCATGTATCCACCCAGCAGTCCATTGCCAACTACGCCTGCGCCCAGAGCTGGTTTGATCTGGGCGCAAGCCGGGTAGTCCTGGCCCGGGAGCTGAGCCTGGAGGAGATCCGGGGCATTCGCCAGAAGGTTGACCCCAAGCTGGAGATCGAGACCTTCGGCCACGGGGCCATGTGCGTCAGCTACTCCGGCCGCTGCCTGCTGAGCAACTACATGACGGGCCGGGACTCCAACCGGGGTGCCTGTGCCCAGCCCTGCCGCTACCAATATGCCCTGATGGAGGAGAAGCGCCCCGGGGAATACTTTCCCGTCTACGAGGACGAAAAGGGCACCTACATTCTCAACTCCAAGGATATGTGCATGATCGACCACCTGGGCGAGCTGATGGATGCCGGAGTGGACTGCATCAAGCTGGAGGGCCGGGCAAAATCCGCCTACTATGCTGCCATCGTCACCGGAGCCTACCGGCACTGCATTGACGCTGCGGCCGCAGGCGCAGCGCCTGACCCCGTATGGCGGGACGAGGTAGACCACATCTCCCACCGGGTCTATTCCACGGGCTTTTACTACGGTCAGCCCGGGCAATATACGGAAACCTCCCGCTATATCCGCCAGTGGCAGATCGTTGCCATGGTGGAAGCCTGTGACGAAAACGGCCTGGCGCGGTGCTCTCTGCGCAACAAGTTCTCTCAGGGCGATGCGCTGGAATGCGTTGGCCCGAACTGTAAGCCCTTCCCCTTCCCCGCCGGGGCCATGACCGATCTGGAGGGTGCCCCTCTGGAGGAGCCCCGAACCCCGCAGATGGGCTTTTTCATGCAGCTGCCCCAGCCTGTGCCCCCTCACTCCATACTCCGCAGAGCAGTGGATCTCTCCGCAAAATAACGCCATAACAGAAATTGCCCCATGCCGGGTCTGGCATGGGGCATAATTTCTGCTTTTGTCCGGGCGGCAGAGAAGGAGGGATTTGGTACACTAAGGTGTGAATGCTTTCCTGCGGCATTCAGCAAGTGTCCGCCGGACACTTGCATTTGATTGTTCAAATCCCTACTTCTTATTTCCGTCAAAGAAAAGAGCCCTCACCCAAAGGGTGAAGGCTCTTTTCTTTGGCGGAGAAGGAGGGATTTGAACCCTCGATACCCTTTTGGGGTATACACGATTTCCAATCGTGCGCGCTCGGCCAGCTACGCGACTTCTCCATAAGCTGCTCGGTTTGTGCTGCCAACTGACAGCTTGGGTATTATACTATAAAAGAAAAGATTTGTCAATTCTTTTTTTTGAGAGATTCCCGTCTCGGCTGACAGGAGCCAGCGCACCCGTAGGGGAAGCTTTTTGGCGGAGGCCCGTCAATCTTTTTCATTCCTATAGATTTTTCCCACGAACCGTGCTACACTGTCCTCATATTTTGGAAAGGCGCATACCCCATATGAACCATTTTGAGAAATTTATCGGACAATACCGGAATCTGAATCGGGAAATTTACGTCCTCTTCTGGGGGCGGATCGTCACCAGCATGGGCTCGCTCATCTGGCCGCTGTTGACCCTGATCCTGAAAAACAAGCTGGGCTACGATGCCACCACCATTGCCCTGATCACCATGGTCATGAGCATTCTCCAGTTCCCCATGCTGCTTCTCGGCGGCAAGCTGGCAGACAGCCGGAACCGGAAGCATATCATCGTCTCCTGCGACCTTGTTACCGTTGGGTGCTGCATCCTTGCGGGGCTCATCCCTCTGTCCAATATCAGCATTGCTCTGTACTACATCTCCAGTGTGTTTGCAACCATTGAAGGCCCCTCCTATGACGCTCTGGTTGCGGACCTGAGCGACAGCGACAGCCGGGAAAAGGCCTACAGCCTGCAATACCTGGGCATGAATCTGGGCCTGGTGCTTGCCCCTACCCTGGGCGGATTGCTTTTTGAGAACTACCTGTGGCTAGCGTTCCTCATCACCGCCGGTGCAACCCTCTCCTCCACCCTGCTGATCATCTTCTTCATCAAGCGGCTCAGCGTGGAAAAGGCCCACGTAAGCCAGTACGAGCAGGACCGGCAGGAGGTCAGCCTGATTGCTATTCTACGGGAGCGGAAAAGCGTGGTGCTCTATGCGCTGGTGGGGGGCTTTGGCAGCTTTGTATACGCCCAGTTCAACTATCTGCTGCCGCTGAATATGGAATCCCTGTACGGGGCCAAGGGCGCGGAGATTTTCGGCCTGCTGACCAGCGTCAATGCCCTGGTGGTTATCCTGGCCACGCCGCTGATGACCACCTTCCTCGGAAAAATCCGGGATGTAAAAAAGCTCCTCATCGGTCAAACCCTGATCGTGCTGGGACTGTACAGCTATCGCTATGTGCAGCTGCAAATGGCGCTGTATTTTCTACTGATGGTCATCTTCACCATAGGCGAGGTCTTCAAGACCCTGGGGGAACAGCCCTATATGACCCGGCGCATTCCGGCCACCCATTGGGGGCGGGTGAATTCCTTCGTCTCCATCGTCAGCGGTGCCTTTTCCAGCGTTGGCAACCTGTTCCTGGGCCGCCTGCTGGACAGCCAAGGCTATTCCGCCGCCTGGCTGGCCGTGGGCCTTGCGGGAATTGGGCTGATCATCCTTGCCTATCTTCTCAGCGAAACGGACAAAAAAGCGTTTCCGCTGCTGTATGCCGAAAAATAAAGGACCGTTTTCCACGAAAAAATGCCTCTGCCCGATAGACGGGTGTCCGCAAAACAGTTAATCCTTCGTAAGGCTTAGACCATGCGGAGGATTTGTTTATGTCTAATCTTCAAACTTGCTGGCGGCAAACGGTTTGTCAAAACCGTTTGCGGACGGCAAGTCCACAGGGGATAGCCGCATAAGCGGCGCAAGGGGGTGTCGCCACCTTGGCGGAAAGAAGTGACGCAGCATTCGAGGTCTGTCAGTATCCTCCTGCTGACGGAGAATGAAGCTCCGCAGGATGCACGATACTCTCGACAGGAGAGTATAGAAGTGCGCCCTTTAGTTCCTAAAGGGATTTTATCAGTTCGACAAATGCGGATTTATCGAAGAGCATCCCCTAATTGCAATAAGCCACTACGGATACTTTCTCCAGCTCCACCAATAGCCTGCGCTATAATGATTGCGGCAACTATAATTGCCATTGCGACAATAATCTTTCCAATCAAATATTGATATTCCTTCATTTTGATTACCTCCATAAATTCCAGTTTGATGCTCAATTTTCGTATTCAAATTATACCATAAAACTTGTGAACAATTCTACCGCAACTTTGGACTATATGAGAAAAGTCCGAACAGTTTTCTGCCCGGACTTCCTCGCTCAATCATAAATCAATTCCGCTTTCACAACTTCCTCTGCCTGTGCCTTGCAAGCGTTCATCTGCCGCACCCATTCCATTTGGTTTTCGGCTTTCAGCTGTTCGGTCACGCCGTTTTGCTCTGCCAGTGACCGCACGATCAGCTCCATGCGGTTTCGTGCCGCTTCGTC
>CAMFMO010000052.1:0-13027 GCA_945963595.1 uncultured Clostridia bacterium
AGCACCGTCATGGTGGGGATGTCCAGATCGTTGGTGGGCTCGTCCAGCAGCAGCACATTGGGAGCCGAGGCCAGAATTCCCAGCAGGAACAGCCGCCGCTTTTCGCCGCCGGATAGCTTGCCGATGAGCCGGTGCTGCATGGGGCCAGAGAACAGGAATTTGTCCATAAGCTTGGAGGCGGTCAGGGTTCCCTCCGGGGTCTCGATCCGGTCTCCCCGCTCCTTTACATAGTCCAGGGCCGTCTGGTTGGGGTCAAGCTCTTTCGCATGTTGGGAGAAGTAGCCCAGTACCACCGTGTCCCCCACCGTGACGGTGCCCTCGTCCGGCGGGATTTCCCCGGCGATCAGATTCAGCAGGGTGGATTTTCCCGCCCCGTTGCCGCCGACGATGCCCACCCGGTCCGTGCGCTGCAAGAGAAAATCGAAATTTTTCAGCACCCACCGTCCGTCGAAGGCCTTGCCCACGCCCTTTAATTCCACGGTTTTCTTGCCCAGCCGACTGGAAAGGGCCTGGATTCCCTCCAGGCTCTGCTCGGCCTGGGGCGGCTGGGCCGCTTTCAGGGCCTCATACCGTTCCAGCCGTTCCCGGCTCTTGGTGCCCCGGGCACAGGGGCCTTGCAGCACCCATTGGAGCTCCCGGCGGAGAATCGACTGCCGCTTCCGCTCCGAGGCTGCATCCATCTCCTCCCGGCGGGCTCTCCCGTCCAGATAGGCGGAGTAGCCGCCCTCATAGATATAGACCTTGCCGAAGCTGACCTCCAGGGTTCGGTCCGCCACCCGTTCCAGAAAATACCGGTCGTGGGTCACCAGCAGAATGCCCCCGGTGAACCGCTGGAGATAATTTTCCAGCCAGCCGATCATCTCCGCGTCCAGATGGTTGGTGGGCTCGTCCAGCAGCAGCAAATCCGCCGGGTGCACCAGGCAGGCAGCCAGGGCCACCCGCTTGCGCTGCCCGCCGGAGAGAGAACCCATTTTCTGCTGCGTGTCGGTGATGCCAAGCCGCGTCAGAATCTCCACCGCCTCATACCGGGCGACTTCCCGGGCGGTTTTGTCCAGCCCCGCCTCCACCTGCTCCATGACCGTATTCTCCGGGTCAAAGGCCGGGTCTTGGGGAAGATACCCCAGGCGGACATTGGGGTCATAGCTGACAGAGCCGGAATCCGGCTTCTCCCGCCCGGCCGCCAAGCGCAGGAAGGTGGACTTTCCGCAGCCGTTGACACCGACCACGCCCACCCGGTCCCCCTGCTTCATAAAAAACGTCACATGATCCAGCAGCGTCCGGTCCCCATAGGTCTTGCAGACCCGCTCCATGTTCAAAAGCATTGCCTCTGTCCCCTTTTTCCTTTTGGGTGATTATAACATATTCTTGTTGAAAGTGCTATTGGATTTATAAAAAGAGTTTCTACCAGGTCATCTTCGTGAGGTCACGAAGATGATGCGCTTTGCCCCCTTTCAGCAGGAGGCATCTCAAAAATTTCTAATACTCAGAAAAGCTGCCATTGCGACCAAATGACCAATGTCATAGGGCGCAATGGCAGCTTTTTACATCAGCCCCCGCAATGTCTTCACCAGCTTGCGGATGTCCAGGGGCTTGCTCAGGTGGGCGTTCATGCCGGCCTTGCGGGAGCGGAGGACGTCCTCGTCAAAGGCGTTGGCGGTCAGGGCCACAATGGGCAATCTGTCCGTATCCGGGCGGTGGAGGGCGCGGATGGCCTGGGCGGCCTATCCGTATAGTAACCGGCGGCGAGGCCCACCGGGTCGTTCATATCCAGCACAGACTGGACCGTGTCCATGACCTCCCTCGTCATAGGGCCAAACCCAGGGGCGGTCAGAAGCTCTTCCCTAAAATGAATCCCATATTTCTCTTCCATTGGCGCTCTCCTACAGACACATTCCTGATTGAATGGCGTCATCATAGCACGTTTGTGCCCTCGAATCAACGGATTTTCTGCCGAAGAAATAAAAATCGTTACGAATGGGTTCTAATGGTTCTGTAAAAAAGCTCCCCAGGTCCTGCCTCCCCTGCAAAACGCCCTCCGCGGTTCTTTTGCAAACCCGGCGGGTGTATCTTCTTACAGGTCCTCCAAATACCGCTCCAGCAGGTCCAGATACCGGACGGCGAGTTCTCCCCGGGGGCTGTCGGTGCGCTCCAGGATGGCCAGGCTGTAGTGCAGGCCCTCCAGGGGGATGCAGCGGAAGCCGAAGCGCTCGTTGGACCGGGGCGGCAGCTTGCAGCCGATGGAATACATAGAGGTCTCGGCGATCAGCCGGTTTTTCAGGGTGCGGTCCGCAACCGTCACCACACGCTCCTGGTTGATATGCAGCAGCCCCGAAAGGCTGGGATGCTCCAGAAACACCCGGTCGTTATAGTCCACCATGGTGTATTTTTCAAAATCCGACAGCCGGATCTCCGGTGCCCGGTACAGCGGGTGCCTGGGGCCGATGCGCAGCACCATGGGCACATCCGTCAGGTGGGTCATTTTCAGGTTCTTCTGCCGGCACAGCTGGGCCGTCCGCTCCACATCCTCCGGGCTGCGCAGTATGACCGCCAGGTCCACCTCGGAGAGCATCAGCTTTTCCAGAGCCGTGTCGATCTCATCCGTGAAGAATGCCATTTCCAGGTTTTCGTCCCCTTCGCATTCCTTGCACAGCTGGGTGAAGGCATCGCACACGGGGTTGTAGGAAATGCCCTCCATGCGCAGACGGCGGCGGGGGGCCGCCGTGCCCACGCGGCACATCTTCTCATGGCAGTCCACGATCTGGGCCGCCTGCCGCAGCGCCTCCATGCCCTGCTCCGTTGGCTGCACACCCCGGCTGGTGCGGACAAAAATCGAATACCCCAGCTCCTCCTCCAATGCGCGGATGACGCCGCTGAGGTTGGGCTGAGCGATAAAGAGATTGGCCGCCGCGGCAGAGATGGAGCCCGCACGGTAAACGGCCAGGGCGTATTGCAGCTGCTGAATGGTCATGATTCTTCCTCCGGGGACGACGGTCCCCCCTTGTTCGGAAAGGGCCTTTCCCGGGCCTTTTCCCCAAATGTGACTGTTTCCCGCTTCTCATTTTACCAAAACGTCTTCCGGAAATCAAGTGGCGCACCCCTTGACGCAGCGCTTACAGACGTAAATCTTTTGTAAATGGCTTACCAAGCCATTCCGGGAAGGTTGCCTGCAAGGGCCGGAGTGGTTCCAGCTGAAGCCCTATTGAAGATTTAGGCTGGGTGCCTCCGGCGGGGAGCTTCTTGTCCCGCCAAGAAGCTCCGCAAGAATGCGGCTTAAGGAGGCGCTGAAAGGTTTGCTCCCGCAAACCAAGCCGCCCTCCTTAAGAATTCTTCCGGCCCGCTTTTTGTATAGAGAAGCAGGGTTTCGACGCTTTCTACGGAAGCATCCCCATGACCAACCCATTCCATGCCAGTGTGCGCACTGGCGCGGAATAGAGGACCACCTTAGTCTTTGGAAACGATTGCCGGTGGCAATCGCCTGCTACAGATTTTCAGAGTTCTCACGAAACGTGCCCTTGAGAAGGCCAACCCAATGGGTACGCCAGATCACGCCGTCTTAAAGTGCCCAGATAGGCGCTTTTTCCGCGCCGGAAGTGCCCTAGCACCGACTAAGTTGGTTTTGAGGCCGGGGAGATTCTTAAGAGGGGCGGCTTTGCCGACAGCGCCCTCTTAAGCCGCATTCTTTCATTCTTTCTTGGCGGGACAAGAAAGAATCCGCCGGAGGCACCCAGCCGAAGGTTTTGACAGGGCTTCAGTCAGAACCACTCGTTTTCAAAACCTTCACATTTTGTTTTTTCTGGCTTTCGATTTTCTTTTTAGAATGGTCAAAAACAAACGGAGGAATCATCATGTCACAGTTTACCAAACGGGCGCTGGAGGATTCTTTGAAGCATCTGCTTCTGCAAAAGCCCCTGAACAAGATCACCATCAATGATATTGCCGAGGACTGCGGCATCAACCGAATGACCTTTTACTACCACTTCAAGGACATCTACGATCTTGTGGAGTGGTCCTGCCTGGAGGACGCCCAGCGGGCGCTGGATGGGAAAAAGAGCTACGAAACCTGGCAGCAGGGCTTTGTGCAGATCTTCCGGGCCGTGCAGGAGAACAAGCCCTTCGTGATGAACGTGTACCGCTGCGTCAGCCGGGAGCAGGTGGAGCGGTATCTGACGCCGCTGACGGACAACCTGCTCATGGGCGTTATCAACGAGCTCTCCGCCAATATGGTGGTCCGGGAGGAGGACAAGGCCTTCATCGCCCGGGTGTATTCCTATGCCTTTGTGGGCCTCATGCTGGACTGGATTAAAGACGACATGCGTGCCGACCCTGAAAAGCTGGTGGAAAAATTCGCCCTGGTCATCCACGATGATGTTTCGGGCGCTTTGAACCGCTTCCGGGTAGGCTGAGAAAATACTTTTGCCCGCTGCCAAAACCCGGCAGCGGGCAAAAATTTTGAAGAGAGGGGTGAATCGAATTACTTTTCCGCGAACAGCGGGGTGGACAGGTACCGGTCGCCGGTGTCGGGCAGCAGGACGACAATGTTCTTGCCCTTGTTCTCGGGCCGCTTGGCAAGCTGAATGGCAGCCCACACGGCAGCGCCGGAGGAGATGCCCACCAGGACGCCCTCCTTGTGGCCCACCAGACGGCCAGTGGCAAAGGCATCCTCATTGGTCACGGGGATGATCTCATCGTAGATCTTGGTATTCAGCACATCGGGCACAAAGCCTGCGCCAATGCCCTGAATCTTGTGGGGGCCGGCCTTGCCGGTGGACAGCACGGCGGAGGAGGCAGGCTCTACGGCGACCACCTTGACCTCGGGCTTCTTACTCTTCAGGTACTCTCCCACGCCGGTGACGGTGCCGCCGGTGCCCACGCCTGCCACGAAGATATCCACGTCTCCGTCGGTATCCTCGTAAATTTCGGGACCGGTGGTCTCAAAGTGGGCCTTGGGGTTGGCGGAATTGGTGAACTGGCCGGGGATGAAGCTGCCGGGGATGGAGGCGGCCAGCTCGTTGGCCTTCTCAATGGCCCCCTTCATGCCCTTGGCGCCCTCGGACAGCACCAGCTCTGCGCCATAGGCCTTGATCAGCTGGCGGCGCTCCACGCTCATGGTGTCCGGCATGACGATGATCAGCTTGTAGCCCCGGGCCGCTGCCACGGAGGCCAGGCCAATGCCCGTGTTGCCGGAGGTGGGCTCGATGAGGGTTGCGCCGGGCTTCAGAGCCCCGGACTTCTCGGCATCGTCAATAATGCCCTTGGCAATCCGGTCTTTCACGGAACCGGCGGGGTTGAAATACTCCAGCTTGGCCAGGATCTTGGCTTCCAGCTTCTCTTCTTTCTCAATATGGGTCAGCTCCAGCAAAGGGGTACGGCCAATCAGCTGGTCAGCAGAGGTGTAGATCTTAGACATATGAAAAACTTCCTTTCGTTGTGTGAGCATGTGAAATTATACCTTTCAGGGGGGACCTGTTCTTCTTCAACATCGAAATGCGGCATAGTCCATACTGCCCGCCCTCCCGGTCTGGAAAGTCTTGGCTTTCCTTTGGATGGACGTATCATAGCACTCAATGCCTAGTTTGTCAATATGTCTTTAGGTATTTTTCTTTCCCTTCTGGAAAAAATCGATGATCCAGGAGGACAGCGTCACGGTGATCAGAGAATAGGCAATTCTTTTGAAGGGAATGTAGCTCAGCGAAAGGGTCAGCACCGTCAGGTCCGTAAAGAGGTAGGCATAGGAGATGCGGCACTTCACCGCCTTGGCGATGGACAGGGCCAGGGCATCGTCCCCGCCGGAGGAGCCCCCCTGCCGCACGATGAGTCCAACGCCCACCCCCACAAACAGCGCCCCCAGCACCGCCGCCAGCAGCGGCTGCCCGGAAAGGTCCGGCAGGAAGGGCGGCCAGGTCTCCCACAGCCGGAAAAAGCCGGAGACGCACAAGGTGGAGGCCACGGACCACTTGATAAAGTCCGGCCCCAAAACCTTCAGGGCCAAAAGATAGCAGCTGATGTCCAGCACCGGCGTGATGACGGAAGCGGGCCAGCCGAACCAGTGGTGCAGCAGCAGCACCGTGCCCAGCACGCCGCCTTCCGTAATGCCGCTCTGCCGGTGGACATTGTACAGTCCAAAGGACACAATGGCCGCCCCCGCCACAATGCGCAGCGCCCGGGGAACCGTAAATCCCGGCAGGAGCTTTTCCGACAGCGGCCTGTTCTTTTGAGACAAAATAAAACCCCGTTTCCTGAGGCAGCACCGCAGACAAATTATGCAGTGCTGCCTTAAAAAATTGGCGTTTTCCCAGGAAATCTGAGAAAACGTCTGTAGAAGCAGTATAGCATACTTCAATCGAAAAATCAACCGGCGGGCGGTTCCCCTTCCCCTGCGGGGAAGAGGGACCGCCGCAGCAGCGGTGCGTCGCGCGGCGAATCGAATCTTCTATGGCTGCCGGTGGCAGCCATCTCTTACCGCTCCGACCCGTAGAAGAACAGGGCCAGCATGCCGGGGCCTACGTGGGCGCCGGAGAAGGGCTCGTGGGGGACGATGATGAGCTTTTCGGGGTTGGCCACAGCGCGGATCTTCTCCGCCAGCAGCTCTGCCTCCTCGGGGCAGTCGCCGTGGGAAATGGCCACCACACGGTGCTCCGCGTCCATCTGCTTCTGGGCGTACTTCTCCACAATGGCATCGATGGCCTTCTTCCGGCCCCGGACCTTGCCGCAGGAGACGATATGGCCGGCGGCATCCCCATAGAGAATGGGCTTGATGTTCAGCACCGTGCCGATCATGGCGGTGGCCCCGCTGACCCGGCCGCTGCGCTTCAGGAAGTTCAGATCGTCCACCGTGAAATACTGGCACATATGGGGCACATCCGCATCCAGCATGGCCCCGGCCTGGCGGACGGGAGTGCCCAGCTTGCTCAGCTCTGCCGCCCGGATGGCAAGCAGACCGCTGCCAAAGCCGCAGCCGTGGGAATCCACAATATGAATGTACCGGTCCGGGTATTCCTCCTCAAGCTCCTGCTTGGCATTCACGGCCGCCTGATAGGTGCCGCTGATGCCGGAGGACATGGCGATGTAGATCGCATCCTGCCCCGCCTCCAGCACGGGCCGGAAGTGCTCCATAAACAAATGGGTATTCAAAAGGCTGGTGGTGATTTTCGCACCGCTGCGCAGCGCGTCATAATAGTGGTGCACATCGAAGCTGTCCACATCGCCCTCATATTCCTTCTGCACGCCGTCCACATAGTAGGTGCAGGGCAGCATGGTAATGCCCTCCAGGCAGCTCTTCGGCAGATTGGCGCTGCCGTCCGCAAATACGACAAAAGACATAGGCTACTCCTCCAAATGTTATGGGACCATTATACCCCGCCCCCCTCTTTTAGACAAGGAAAACCGTGCAGCCGGGTATCGACTGCACGGAAACGGACTCTACTCTACCGGTTTTTCCCACTCTACTGCCGGTAGAATCTGCTTTTTCTCAATTATTTCCCCCAGGATTCTTGGCCGATCCCCTGTTTTTCCGGTAATTTCTGTAATTACCGCGGCGGTGGTTTTTTTGCTCGCCGGGCGTGCTCTCCTTGCCCTCGGCGGGGGCGCTTTTCTGAGGAGTTCCGTTCTCCTTCCGGTCTGCCGGTGCTCCATTGGCATCTCTCGGGGGTCTGGGCTTCCGGGGCAGGCGGGGTCTTCCCTCGCCTCTGGGCTGCTGGGCGGGCCGCTCGGCCGCCTCCTGCCGGGGCTCCTCTCTCTTCCCGTCCTCTGTCTGCTTTCCGTCCTCCGGCTTTTTCCCGTCCTCTGCCCGGGGGGCTCTCTGGCGGCGGCGGTCATTGCGCCGGGGCTTGGGGGGACGCTCGGCGCTCTCCTGCTCCGGCTCCGCCGGCGTCTCCTCCACCAGGGACTCGGTGCTGTAGCGGAAGCGGATGGGCTCCAGGACCATATCGTCCTCCTGCTTGGCTGCCGCCTTGGGCCGGATGCCGTTTCCGGAGATGGGGGCCAGATCCGCCGGAATGGGCAGGTCGTTCTTCTTGGCCTTGCCGCTGCGCAGCACGGCCACCTCTTCATTGGCGAAGGTGGAGATGGCATCGGGACTGCTCTCCATGCGCACCTTCACCCGCTGCCGCAGAATGTCCGCCTCTATGACGGTGCCCCGGCCCTCGGGGGTATCCACAAAGGATTCGATCTTGGGGCTGGTGCGGATCAGTGCCTCATAGGTATCCTGCTCGTATTTCAGGCAGCACATCAGTCTGCCGCAGGTGCCGGAGATCTTGGTGGGGTTCAGGCTCAGGTTTTGGGACTTGGCCATCTTGATGGACACGGGCTGGAAATCGTCCAGGAAGCTGGCGCAGCAGAAGGGTCTTCCGCAGATGCCCAGGCCTCCCACCATCTTGGCCTTGTCCCGGACGCCGATCTGCCGCAGCTCAATGCGGGTATGGAACACGCTTGCCAGGTCCTTGACCAGCTCCCGGAAGTCCACCCGCTCGTCCGCGGTGAAATAGAAGAGGATCTTGCTGCCGTCAAAGGCGCACTCGGCGCTGACCAGCTGCATATCCAGCCCATGGGCCTGGATTTTCTGGATGCAGACGCTCTGGGCCTTGGCCTCTCTGGCCCGGTTCTCCGCCACAACGCGCTCATCCTGGGCGCTTGCCCTGCGCAGCACCTTCCGCAGGGGCGCTACCACATCCTTCTGCCGGATGCGGTGAATACCGCTGGCGCAGACGCCGTATTCCTCCCCCCGGGCCGTGTCGATGATGACATGGTCCCCCTGGGCGAGGGTGATGCCGTCCGGGTCGAAGAAATAGACCTTCTGTCCCGGCCGGAATTGAATATCCACAACGGAGACCAGCTCCGGGGTATTGGTTTCTTCCATGATAAGCTCCTAACTTTTATCGCAGTACCCACTCTAAATAGCCGCAGACGGCGGCGGGGGATACGTTGCTCAGGGTGTACTCCCGGGCTTTTCGGATGGCGGCGTACTGCCGGTGCAGTGTTCTTACGTCCAGGGCTGCCGCCAGGCGGCGGGCCTGGTCGGAAACGGTGCCCTCGCCGCAGGCGGCGGTGACGGCGTTTTCCAGCAGCCCCTGCCAGTCCTGCAAAAGCTCTGCCAGCACATCCCGCTTGCTCTTTTCCAGGGGCACCAGCAGCTGCACAAGGCCCAGGTTGCTCTTCCTGCACAGGGCCTCCACCAGGGCGGCGGTTTCCGCCCTGACCTGGCCGTCCTCCTCCAGGAGGCGCTTTGCCTGGCCCAGAAAGCCGCCGCTGCGCTCTGCCGCCGCCGAAATGGCCTCGGCGGAAAGCTTGCCGTACCGCTTCGCCAGCTCCTCGCGCAGCAGGCTCTGGGGCAGGGGCTCCATCCGCAGCTCCGTGCACCGGGAGCGGACCGTGGGAAGCAAAGCGTCCGCATTGGTGGTCAGCAGAAGAAAGACACCGTAGGCCGGAGGCTCCTCCAGGACCTTCAGCAGGGCGTTCTGTCCCGGCAGACCCAAGTCCTGGGCTCGGGGGAACAGGTAAATCTTATGCTCGGATTCATTGGGCTGGATGTAAATATCCGCCCGGGCCTGCCGAATCAGGTCCACAGGGACGGTCTTCTTTTCCGGATCGTCCACGGTGATGTAGTCCGGGTGAACGCCCTCCGCCACCTTCCGGCAGGGGGTACACTTCCCGCAGGGCTTGTCTGCCCCCCGGCAGAGGATGGCCGCAGCCAGAAGCCTTGCCAGGGTGTGCTTGCCGGAGCCCTCCGGGCCGGAGATCAGGTAAAAATGGGAAATATGGCCCTTTTCCAGACTGGCGGCCAGATTTTTCTTGATATGCTCGTTGCCAAGCAGCCCATCAAAGCCCATTTTTTAGCCCCACAAGGCGGAAAGCATGGGGATGATCTGCTTTTTCCGGCTCATGACCCGGGGCAGGAACACGGAATTGTCCTTGGGGGTCACGCCGAAGGCCTGCTGGATGGTATCGTCGTCGCCCACATACAGCAGCTGGGTGCCTTCCAGCAGCACATCCGTCAGCATCAGGATCATCATCATCAGGTTCTCCTTCTCCGCCTGCTTGCGCATGTGCTCCAGGAACTCCGCCTTGCGCTGGAGCATACTGGGGCTGTCCACACAGGTGATCTGGGAGACGGCGAAGTCGTGGCCCGCAATGTGGAACTCCTTGTAGTCCGTAAACAGCAGCTCCCGGGCGGTCTTGTTGCCCAGAGACCCGGAGAAGATGGCCTTGCCCAGCTCATCCAGGGACACATCCGCCATTCTGGCCAGACGCTCTGCCATCTTCCGGTCCCGATCCGTGCAGGTGGGGGACTTGAACATGACGGTGTCGGACAAAATGGCCGCCGCCATCATGCCGGCCATGCCCTTGGAGGGCATGAGCCCCCGGTCCTGGTACATTCCGGCGAGGATCGTATTGGTAGAGCCCACGGGCTCATTGCGCACATAGATGGGGTTGGTGGTCTGGATGTCCGCCAGGCGGTGGTGGTCGATGATCTCCAGGATCTCCGCCTCCTCCAGGCCGGGGACGGACTGGGCCGCCTCGTTGTGGTCCACCAGGACCACCCGCTTCCGGCGGGGCCGCAGCAGATGGTACCGGCTCAGCACCCCCGCGATCTTCTCATCGCCGTCCAGAATGGGGTAGCAGGATTCTCTGTGCTTCAGCACCGCTTCCTTCACATCGTCCACCCGATCCTCCAGGTGGAAGCACACCAGGTCGTTCTTCCGGCAGATGCGTCCGATGGGGGTAGACTGGAAGATCATCCGGGTAGCCCGGTAGGCGGCGTAGGGGGTGGAGATGATGCAGGTGGTGGTGGGGTAATTGCGCAGCTCCTCGTCCAGCTCCGCCTGGCACAGCACCACGGCGGTGACGTTCATCTCCAGCGCCCGGCGGATCATATCCGGCTGGGTGCCGCAGAAGACGATGGAGTCCTTCCGGCTCCACAGCAGGCTCTCCCGGTTCTGGGGCAGGGCGATGGTGACCTTGCCGGAAATGGTGTCCACCCGGTCTCCGGCGTCGTTGAGCACCTTGCCCTCCAGCACGGACAGCACATTGAAAAGGGGCACATCCGCCAGCTCCGCACCGGCGATCAAATCCATATTGTAGGTCGCGATGTAATCCCTGGAGAGCATACCGTACAGGGTGCCGTCCTCGTTGGCTACGGGCAGCGCCGGGATGCTGGGCTGCGCCTGGAAGGTTTTCCAGGCCTGGGCCACGGTGACATTGGCGTCCAGCACCGGGGGCGTATCAAAATCCAGGTCCTGCACCTGGGTGTACATACTGGTAATGCGCTTGGGGGGCTCGAAGCCGAACCGGTCCAGCACCAGTTGGGTCTCGTCCGACACCCGGCCCAGGCAGGCGGCCTTATATTCCCGGTCCCCAACGGCGTTGCGCAGGGCCGCATAGGCCATGGCCGCGATGATGGAATCCGTATCCGGGTTTCTGTGTCCTGTTACATAAATGGGGTCCATAAATCTCCTCCTTTTATTCCGATTCCAGCTGGATTTCCCCAGCCAGATTGGTTGCAAACAACTGCGCGATCTGCCTCTGGTCCATGCCCTGGCCCAGGCCCCACATAAGCTTGGTGTAGGCGGCCTCGGAGGTCATGTCCATACCCTGAATGACCCCCAGCTCCAGCAGCTTATTGCCCACCTGATAGACCCGCAGGTCCGCGCTGTCATACAGGCACTGGGTGGTGATGACCACGCTGATGCCGTCCTCCACCGCTCTGCGGATGCCCCGCAGCCCCTTGTGGAGCACATTCACGCCGCCCAGACCGAAGGCCTCGATGACGATGCCCCTATAGCCCATGGCGGCCAGCATATCGAAGATCGCCGGATTCAGCCCCGGGGTCAGCTTCAGCAGGAACACCTCCCGGCTCAGCTTCAGGCACAGCCGGGCATTTCCGCGGTGCCTGGGCAGCACGCTCTCATCCACCACCAGCCCCCGGTTGCTCACCGTGGCCACATAGCGGGCGTTGACGCTCTCGAAGGCGGAAAAGCCGGAGGCCCTTACCTTCACCGCCCGGCAGCCCAGCATGACCTTCCGGTCAAAGGCCAGAAACACCCCGGGGCAGCCGGACGCCGCCATGGCGAAGGCCGTGCGCAGATTGGCAGGGCCGTCGGACAGCATGTCGGTCAGCGGCAGCTGGGAGCCGGTGAAAACCACGCTTCTGTCCATATCCGGCAGCAGGAAGGTGACGGCCGAGGCCGTATAGGCCATGGTATCCGTTCCGTGGGACACCACAATGCCATCGTAATCCAGCCGGTTTTCAAAAATCGCCCGGGCAATGAGCTGCCACTCCTCCGGGGTAATGTTGGAGGAATCCAGGCAGATCACATCTTTCACCGTGATATCGTAATAGGACCGCAGCTGGTCCAGCTCCCGCTCCATAATGGAGCTCCGCTGGGGCTCCAGCCCTTCTCCCCCGGGGGCACAGGCAATGGTCCCGCCGGTGGTCAGCAGCAAAATATGCTTTTTCATGCTTCCTCCTACAAAAAAGACGATCTCTGCATAACATTATAGCCGGAAGCGCAGAAAATAGCAAGTATTTTATGATTAACGCCGCAAGCGCCGGTAGAGCTTTCCCGCGCCCCAGGCCAGGGGAATCCAGAGGAGGGTAAATTTGGGGCAGATCTGGCCGCAGAAATTCCCGGGGATACCCCGATAGTCCCATACGGCGTAATCCCGGTTGAAAATCAGCCCCGCAGCCAGCTCCACCGTGGTGATGATCCCGGCCCCAACCAGGGGCCGGATGACCCCCGGCAGCCGGGGCTCCACCTCCTCCAGCTTTCCCAGCAGCAGAAAGCACACACCCCCTGCCAGAAACATACTGTAGTGGCTTCGCCCCCGGTACAATAGCTCCAGGAGCACATATCCGGCGCCGCCCAAGAAAAACAGCATATCCTTCACCTCGCGGGAAGCATTGCCGGAATTTCTCAAAATCATTCAGCCAACTGCATCAGGCATAGCCCGCCTCCCGCTTCCGCATAGCTACCTCAAAGGGGTCTTCCGCCGGGGCCAGAACATAGCCGCAGTTCTCCGGCTCCGGCTTGGG
>CAMFMO010000053.1:0-12124 GCA_945963595.1 uncultured Clostridia bacterium
GTGAGCTTTCGAAGGATTGCAGAGGAACACAGTGTTCAGTTTTCAAGGTATATGGAAACAAAATAGTTGGTATTGATTGCGACGAGGGTCCACCTGTTCCCATCCCGAACACAGAAGTTAAGCTCGTCTGCGCCGACAATACTTGCAGGGTGACTTGCCGGGAAGATAGGTAATGCCAACATGAAATAAACCGCTTCGCTTTCGCGAGGCGGTTTTTGTCATCTTTTTATAAAATTGCAGTCTGCTTTGCGGATTTGTTTGCACAGAGGAATTATATGTGGTATACTGACAGCAATTTCCACAAAAGGAGGCCGCATATGAAAAGAACGCTGTGCTGCATACTGGCTGCCATCATGCTGACGGGGCTGTGCGGGTGCGCGCAGAAGCAGGTGGAGACAAAAAAGCTCTGGGTCGTGACAGAGGTTTCCTGCTCCGATGGCATGAATTACCAGGCGGAAATGATTGCCAGGCGCATGGAGCAGGCAAATCCGGGACTGACGGTGGAGTTTGAGATTCTTCCCACGGACCCGCAGGAGCGGGAGGCCCGGCTAACGCAGCTTCGGACAAAAATTATGTCCGGAGCGGGGCCCGATGTCTATCTGCTGCCGACCGGCGGTACGCTCACAACGGATTATGTAAATGAATATCACCACCGGGTAACCCAAACAACACAGGTGGAACCGCTGTTTCTGGACGTGACCCAGGCTATGCGCTCCGGGCAGTTTTTGGACATCAGCGCCTATTATGAAAAGGACGATGCGCTGGAAACATCTGCACTGAAGCGGGAAGTCATGGACGCGGGGGTTGTCAACTCCCGGCGCTATGTGCTGCCGCTGCGGTTCAACATCCCGGTGATGTTTACCGACAAGGACCTTTGGGAGCGCTTCGGCCTATCGGAGGCTCTTTTGGAGTCCGATGGACTGACCCTTTCTCATACACTGATGGAAAATGCAGGAGATGACAATATCGTCACCGGTCTGCGGCTTCCGGCAGACCTCAGCCTGCTTTCGCAGCCCTTTGATTACGGCACGGAAACGCTTCAGATAACTCAGCAAACCATTGCGGACTATATGCGCTTGTACCAGCGCTGGCGTGCGGCGGCTGTCCCCGGGGAGCAGGCGCTGGTGGATACGGCAATCGAGGCGTATCTGTCCGGGCTGGACGAGATCCGGCTTTGGGTTCTGGAAGGGCCGATTCGGGATATGTGTCAGTCTATTGGCGTATTCAACGATCTTTCCCAGTACATCAGCGTGGATGTCCATTGGAGCACCAGGGGCTTCCCGCTGTATTCCTGCACCATGGCAGAGGCGCTGGAAACCCTCGCTGTGGAAAAAACCTATGCTTCTATCTATGGAGAGGAGCGGAACCTGGCCTGCTATCCCTTCCGGGATTCTGCCGGATGCGTGACGGCCAGTGTGACCTACTGGGGTGCCCTCGGCAGCGGAACGAAAGTGCCGGAGCTGGGGTATGCCTTCCTGCGGCAATTCCTGGAGGAGGAATTCCAGTGGGACCAATACCGCCCCAGAGAGGATACCCAGAAAAAGCAGGAGATCGCAGAGATTCAGTGTCACGGGCAGGTGGAGAACAGCTGGCCGGTCCGGACGGTTGGCTCTGCCGCGGCCCTGTGGGAGACCCTGCGCTATCAGAACCGGGATACGGTCTATTCCGAGCGGAAGGAGTCCAACCAGGTTGGCGCGGTGGCAAGGGCTCTGCAATTTCGGGATGAGGATATTCCGGCTCTATCCTGGGACATTGACGAGGTCCGCTTTCCGATTACCATTACCGGGACGGACAGTATGGAAAGTGCCTTATCCAGGCTGAATATGGAGGACGGAACGCCCACGGACGTGGATATCGACGAACTGGCCCAGCTGGTCTGTCAGGGCCTGTGGTGGCATATGGCCGAGGGGTGAGAGAATGAAGAAAAACACGATTGGTACCCGGCGAAATGCCCGGGAGGGGCTGCTCCTCGTTCTTCCGCTGATGGCCGGATGCGCGCTCTTTTTTGCAGTGCCCTTTCTGATGGTGCTGAAGAATTCCTTCCAACTGGGTACCGGAAAATCCAGAGAATTTGTGGGCCTGGAAACATACGGAAGTATGCTGCGCAGCAGCGTGTTCCGACTGGCTTTCGGAAATACGCTGAAATTCCTGGCGGTGGCGCTGCCGCTGATTTTGTTCCTGTCCTATGCCATCGCCCTGCTGCTGAAAAGCCAAGCCGAAAAGCATGCGGTGCTGAAGTCTGTTCTGCTGCTGCCCTATATTATGCCGGTGGTGGGGACGGTGCTGCTGGTAGAACTGCTGTTTTCCGAGGCGGGGATCATCAATCGGGGGCTGTATACCCTGGGCCTGCCGCTGGCAGACTGGCTGCACTCGAAGAGCGCCTTTTGGGTGGTTGTGCTGCTGTATTTGTGGAAGAACACGGGCTACAGCGTGATTTTGCTGCTCTCTGGGCTGATCACCATCCCGGAGGAACACTACGCGGCTGCCTCCCTGGACGGGGCAACGGCCTGGCAGCAGCTGCGCTATATCACCGTGCCCCAGATGTGGTACAGCGTCTTCTTTGCGGTGGTGTTTTCCCTGATCAATGCCTTCAAATGCTTCCGGGATATTTTCCTCATCGGCGGGACACATCCGGACAGAAGCATCTATATGCTGCAGCACTTTATCAACAACGCCTTTGCCAAGATGAACTATCCCAAGCTGGCGGTGGCCTCGGTGCTGCTGCTGGTGCTGCTGTCGGCTCTGTTCGCCCTGGGCTACCGGTGGGTCATGAGGAAGGAGGCCTATAAGAATGGGTAAACGCAGACCCTTTTCCTCCACTGCGGCGGTGATCCTGACGGTGCTCTCCGTGGCCCCCTTTGCATATGTATTCGCAAAAAGCCTGATTTCCAACCAGGGCGGGTTTACGCTTGCGTACTACTATCAGGTTTTTCTCGCCCAGGAGCAATATCTGCTGCGGTTCTGGAAGAGCCTGGGGCTGTGCCTGTGCATCACGGCGGGGCAGGTGACGGTCTCCACCCTGGCGGGTTACGGCTTTGCAAAATGCAGCTTCCCGGGAAAGAAGATCCTGTTCTTCCTGCTGATGGTTTTGATGATCATGCCTTTGCAGGTGACGCTGGTGCCGAATTTTATCATTCTGGACGGGCTGAAGCTGCTGAATACCTATTATGCTTTGGCGCTGCCTATGATTTTTGTCCCTTTGGGTACCTTTATCATGACCCAGAGCTTCCGGTCCGTGCCGGACGAGGTCATTGAGGCCGCCCGGCTGGACGGCTGCGGGACGATTGGCATTATCTGCCGCATTTCCGCGCCTATGAACAGGGCGGGCATGGTCTGCACCCTGCTGCTGTCCTTCCTGGACGGCTGGAATATGGTGGAGCAGCCCATGGTCTACCTGGAGAATTTCGGGCGCTATCCCATCTCCGTGGCCCTGGCCTCCGTTCCGCCGGAGGATCCCACGGTGCAGCTGGTCTGCTGCATTCTGACGGTGCTGCCGCCCCTGTTTCTGTTTACCTATTTTAACCGGGAGCTGGTGGAGGGCATTGCCCTGGGAGGGGAAAAATGAGGAAAAAAGCACTTTGTTTTTTCACGTTTGTCCTGTATGTACTGGCAGCCTGCACGGTTCTGTCCCATTGGATCGAAGAGACCATGATGACCCGGGTGGAACTGGGGCCTGTGAATACAAAAGCCGCCCGCACCTTTGTCCTCCGGGAGCTGCCGGAAAGAGCCCTTTTCCGGGACGAAACGGGCTTGCACCTGTATGAGGTCTATGACGGCACCGGCTGGGAGAGCGGCAAACGCACCCGGGAGGTCACCGGCTGGACGACCCAGGGGGACGGAACTGTCTATGTTCCGGGCTATCCGGATACGGCCTATGTTTTTTCCGCGACCCGCCAGCCGAGGGCCGGGGAGAAGGTGTCGCTCCTGGAATCCCAGGAGCGGGGAGACGACACTTACCTGCTGATTTTCGGGGGAGAGCTTCCAAAGGATGCGCAGCTTCCCCTGGAGGCTGTAGGCTTTGAGGTCAAAGGAAACGCGGCGCTGATGGAAATGCGGAGCTTTCCGGTTCCCTTTATGGAGCAGCGGGCAAAGACCGCTTCTGAGCTGACCGGTTTTGCGGAACGAATTTTTAGCATGGGCGATACGGAGCAGTTTTTGAACCAGCTGCCCCGAATTGCCGGTGGGGCAGCGGTACTGCTGGCGGGGCTGGTATTTCTGATCGCCGCCTGGCGGATGCCGAAAGCGGGGCTGCTGCGCTGCGTGAACGGCGCCTTGGCCGCGCTGTGCCTGTGCCTGCTGCCCGGGACGCTCAGCAAGATCCTGCTGCCCGATTCCCTGCTGCCGGAGGAAAACGTCTTTGCGCTTTCCCATTACTGCACTGCGCTGGACACCGTTTTCAATGGACTTGCCGCCTTCCCGGATGCGTTTCAAGCGCTGGCGCAAGTGCGGGATACGGCATTTTCCGCAAGCGGAAGGGTGCTCCTTTTGGGTGCCGGAATTGCGGCAGGAATACTGCTGCTGGAATGTGGCTTGCAATGGGCCCAAAAGTGCAGAAAGCGTCCCTCAAAATGAAAACTACACCGCGCGATTTGAGCTTTTCCAAATCGCGCGGTGCTGTTTTATTCTACGGTGACGCTCTTTGCCAGATTCCTGGGCTTGTCCACGTCCAGGCCCTTGGCGACGCTGACATAGTAGCCCAGCAGCTGCAAGGGAATCACTGCCAGGCTGGGGGCAAAGTGGGGATCGGTTTTGGGGATGTAGAGGACGAAGTCTGCATTGTCCTCCATGCTGTAGTTGCCGTAGGTGGTCAGAGCCATGAGGTAGGCACCTCTGGTTTTGCATTCCAGAAGATTGCTCAGGGTTTTCTCATAGAGTTTCTGCTGGGTCAGTACGCCCACCACCAGGGTGCCCGGTTCAATCAGGCTGATGGTGCCGTGCTTCAGCTCTCCGGCGGCGTAGGCCTCGGAGTGGATGTAGCTGATTTCCTTCATTTTCAGGCTGCCCTCCAGGCTGATGGCATAGTCCAGCCCCCGGCCGATGAAGAAGATATCCTTTGCGGCGATTTGCTTGGAGGCAAACCATTGAATCCGCGCCTCGTCCTCCAGCAGCCGCTCCATTTTTCCGGGCAGGGATTCCAGCTCCCGGACCAGGGCGGCGGCCTGATCGTCCGTCAGCTGCCCGCGGTCCTGGGCGAAGGCAATGGCCAGTGCGTAGACGGCCAGCAGCTGGGCGCTGTAGGCCTTGGTGGTTGCCACGGCGATTTCCGGACCGGCCAAAGTATAGAAGACGTAGTCCGCCTCCCGGGCAATGGTGGAGCCCACGACGTTGACGATGGCCAGGGTTTTGGCTCCCTGCTCCTTGGCCTTGCGCAGGGCGGCCAGAGAATCAGCGGTTTCACCGGACTGGCTGATGATAACCACCAAAGTGTTTTCCGGCACAAGGGGGTCCCGATAGCGGAATTCCGAGGCAAGCTCCACCCGGACGGGAATTTTTGCCAGATCCTCCAGCACATACTGGGCGGCCACGCCCACGTGGTAGGCAGAGCCGCAGCCGATAACCCATACCTGTCGGAAGGAGGCGACAGCATCCCTGGTCAGCCCGGTTTTTTCCAGATCAATGGAGCCATCCGTGCAGACGGAGTGCAGAGTGTCCTCCACCGCCTTGGGCTGCTCGTGGATTTCCTTCATCATGAAGTGCTCATAGCCGCCTTTTTCGGCGGCTTCCGCATTCCACAGGATCTCCACAGGCTCTTTGGAAATTTCGTCCCCGTCCAGATTGAAGAAGGAGATGCCCTGGGGGGTCAGGCGGGCAAGCTCCAGATTGCCCAAATAGTACACCGTGCGGGTGTATTTCAGAATGGCGGGCACATCCGAGGCAAGGTACTGTTCCCCGTCCTTGGTGCCGAGAATCATGGGGCTGTCCTTTCGGGCGGCGTAAATCTCCCCGGGGTAGTCCCGGAACAGCACGGCCAGAGCATAGGAGCCGCGGATGCGGACCATGGCGTGATTGATGGCATCCACAGGGGTGTGGGCGTATTTTTTATAGTAGTAATCGATGAGCTTCACAGCCACTTCCGTATCGGTGGAGGAGTAGAAGGTATAGCCCTTGCGCAGGAGCTTTTCCCGCAGCTCCTGATAGTTTTCGATAATGCCGTTGTGAACGGCGACCACATTGCCGTCGTCCGAGCAGTGGGGATGGGCGTTTTCCTCGCTGGGTTCGCCATGGGTGGCCCAACGGGTGTGGCCGATGCCGCAGTCTCCCGGCAGCGCGCGGCCGCAGTCCGTTTTTTCCTCCAATGCTTTCAGCCGCCCCTTGGCCTTGACAATCTGCACCGGCGCCGTTCCATCCCGCACGGCCAGACCGGCAGAGTCATAGCCCCGATATTCCAGCTTGGAAAGGCCGTCCAACAAAATCGGCGCGGCCGAATGCTTCCCTGTAAAACCAACGATTCCGCACATAGGTGTCATCTCCAATAAGAATCTTTGCTTCATCCGAAACAATTATCCAAATTGTAGCATAAACTTGTCTAAAAATCAACTGCGAAATGAAAAGAAGGCTATCCAGCGTTCCGGCAGCGGTAAGCGCATATATAAAAAATACAAAATTTTCAAGGTTTCCCTGAAAATTGGTATATAATGTGAAGAGCAGAGAGTGCGAACCTTTTCAGAAGGCCAGCTTTTTCCTGCTGAGGGGGCCTTTGAAACCCTCTGCGGCGGATGATCGGTCTGCTGCGGACTTTTCAAAGGTTCCTTAAAATTCCAATACTAGGAGCTGAAACATTTATGCAGCATCAGATGTGTTTACCTGTGTAAAAAGCGGAATAAAGCAGATGTACTGCTCTGCCTGTGACGAGGTGCTCGTGGACAATATTACGATTCCCGCAACCGGCGTGCACACGGAGGTGTCCATTCCCGGCAGAGAAGCTACCTGCACGGAAGAGGGCCTGACCGAGGGCAAAAAGTGTTCTGTCTGTGGCGAGATTCTGGTTGCACAGCAGATCGTTGCCAAAAAGGCACATACGGAAGTTGAAATTCCTGCAGTGGCCCCGACCTGCACCCAGGACGGCCTGACTGCCGGTAAGAAGTGCTCTGTCTGCGGTGAGATTCTGGTTGCGCAGCAGAAAGACCCTGCCAAGGGCCACACTGAGGTCAAGATCCCCGGTAAGGAAGCAACCTGCACCGAGACCGGCCTGACTGCCAAGCGGGGAGATCGGCTCATCACCCTGGTCACCTGCGCATCCCATACGGACAACGGGCGATTTGTGGTCGTTGCCAGGGAAAAACGATCCTAAAAAAACATCCATCCCAAACTGCATGGGGTGGATGTTTTTTTACGGGGGATCAGAAGTCCATGGGGCTCCACTCTACATCAATAATCCGGTCCTTCTTGCTGTCACGGATGGCCTTGCTGATGCAGAAGACGGAATAGAGGTTCTGAATGCTGCCGACGATCAGGCAGATGCCCACGGCCATCATCAGTGCAGAGGCACCGCTGAAGGGGTTAAACAGAAGGTAGAAGCCAAGCAGGGTATTCAGAATGCCGAGGATCAGAGACAGAACCCAGTTGCCCAACCCGAAGCGGTGCATCTCCACAGCGGTCTGAATATCCATGACGCTGCCGAAGAGAATGTAGATACCGGCAGCCATAGGCAGAATTGCCGTGGCATCCTGGGGATGGATCAGCAGGAGCAGACCGGCCAGAATGTAGAGAATACCGGCACCCAGGTCAAACCGGAAGAACACCCCCGCAAATCCCAGCCGGAAGTAGCGAACCAACTTGTACACACCGGCTGCGGCGCACAGCGCGCCAAGGATCACGCAGATGGTCACGGCGGAGATCTCCGGCCACACCAGCATCACAGTGCCCAGAATCAGCATACATACGCTGACAGCAATGGCGCCAACCTGAAACTTTTTCCACAGGCCTTTCATAAAGCTCACTCCTTTATCTTTATACCGGAACTATACCACCAAATGCGCAATTCGGCTATAGACAGAAATGGGCCATTGATAAAATTCGGGGCAGCACCGCTTTGGGCGGTGCTGCCCTTAGAACTTTGTGGATATACGCCTTGGAGCAGGCGCAGAGGGAGAGCACAGCCAATCTTACAGGTGCTTTTCCAGGAAGGCCTGAATGGCGGGCTGGGGTTCAAAGCCAACGGAGCGGTCTACCTCCCGGCCGTGCTTCAGGACCACCAGGCAGGGAATGCTGGAAACGCCGAACTCATGGGACAGGGGGAAGTTTTCGTCTACATCGATGCTGTAGAAGCTGACATTGGGCATATCATCGGCCAGATGCTCCAGAACAGGGGCAAGCATCTTGCAGGGGCCGCACCAGGCGGCGGAGAAGTCCAGCACGGCAAGCTCCTTTTCCTTGGCTTCGGACAGATCGTTATTTGTAATCTTGGTGATCATAATGGGTTACTCCTTTTTCTTTTGTTCGGCCAGATAGGCAGTGGCGCTGAGGGCGGCCACATTGCCCTGTCCGGCGGCTTTGATATATTGGTAGGGGGGGCCGGTCACATCGCCGCAGGCGAAGCAGCCCGGAAGATTGGTGCGCATTTGCAGGTCCACCCGGACATGGTTTTCCTCCACAGCGATTCCCGGCACCAGTTTTTCCGGGGCCACGGCGGCACGCAGAACGAAGATCCCATCCACAGCATACTGCTTCTGAGCATTCGTTTCCAGAATGCGGGCCTGACGGTCGCCCAGAATGGCGGTGGGCTTTTCCCGGATGACCTCCACACCCTCGCCAACCTGGACTTCGTGGGGAACAGCCGGGAAGTAGAGTACCTTTTCGCAGGTCTCCGCCAGGAAATCCGCTTCCCGGCAGCTCTGCGACGAATAGCCCAGCACAGCCACGGTTTTTCCATGGTAGAAGTGGGCATCGCAGGTGGCGCAGTAGCTCACGCCCCGGCCGAGAAATTCATTTTCTCCCGGCAGGGCTATGGCGGTCACGACCCCCGCAGCCAGAATCACGGTGCGGCTTTCGATCATTTCTTCCGGCGTCTGGATGGCGAAGTAATCGCCCATGGCGTAGACGGCGGTCACCTGCTTTTCGGTGATGGGAATGTCCATGCTTTCCAGGTGGTTTGAGAACGCCTGGGCCAGCTGAGCCCCGGTGACGTTGGGAAGTCCCGGGTAATTGAGAATGGAATGGGCCTTTTCCACCTTGTCGCTCATGGCCTTAGCACCGAAGAGAATCAGGCGCTTGCCCCGGACCTTGGCGGTAATGGCCGCAGAGACACCGGCGGGGCCGGTGCCGATAATGGCAATGTCGTAGCGCTCCATAGAAGCTCCTTGCGTTTGTATCAGTTTATTTTTTCTATATTGGCTTATTTTATACGGATGAAGATGATACGGATCACCTGAAAGACAATATCGTCAGTCTGAGATGAATCTGTCCTTTTTCGCAGTGGCCGATGCCCACATCGGCCACTGCGGTAAAATTCTTAAGTTGGTACCGTTATCCGGAAAAGCAAAGCCTGGATGTTCGGCTCAATCCTCCGGGAAGAGGGTTTGCTTGCAGTACTGGATGATGGAACGGCGGGTCACAATGCCGATAAAGGCATCCTTGTCGTCCACGACGGGGACGAAATTCTGGGTGGAGGCCCGGTCAATGAGGTCGTGCATGGAGGTTGTGACGCGGACGGGTACATTGTCTTTCCTGCGGGAAATCTCGGATATTCGGTGCAGCTCGGCCTGACGCATATCCATGAAGCACAGATATTTCAGGGCCCACAGCAGGTCGCCCTCTGTCAGGGTGCCGCGGTATTCTCCGCGCCTGTTGAGAATAGGAATTGAGGAATAACCGGCGGCTTCCATCTTTTCAATGGCCTGGCGTATGGTGCTCTCTTCGTCCAGGTATGCGCACATGGCCTTCGGCAGCAAAAAAAACAAGATATTGTTCATTCCGATCTCCTTTTCCGTGGCGGTCGATCATCTCCCGCCGTCTGTATCATTATAGCACAGCGGGAGGGAAAAAGTATGAACAATTGTTGACAAAGTTACTATGCGCGGCGGATATTATTTTCTTAACAATTGTGCAGCCTGCATAAAAATGGCGGCTCAATTGTGGAAGGAGAACTCCGTGCAGTCCAGGGTTGCAAAGTAATCCATGGGGGTTCCTGCCCGCCGGATCAGCCGGAAGGAGCCGTCCTCGTGGAGCAGCTTGAGAATATAGGGGTTGGGGGTGGCTTTCACGGCGAAGTATTCCTTGAACCCTTTGTTCCAGGCAAAGGCGGCCTATAGAGCCCGGGCATTGGCGCGGATACCGGCCACGTCATAAATGTGAAAGGGAGTGGGAATCTCCCGGATGATCTCTTTGGCTTTTTCCAGGATAATAAATGGGATTTTCTTCATGATTCGTTCTCCAAAACAGTGTATTTTTATGTTCTTCTATTTGAATTTTATACAACTTTTCCAGGCTTGTCAACACACATTCCGCACCGGTGCCGCATTTTGGAGGAATGAACAAAGAAGGCCGTACTCCGGGGAGCGTTTGCCCCCAAAGCGCCGAAATGTGGGCCAGATCGGGCGAAACGGAACTCTACTGCGGGGAGAATCCCGGCCTCTCCGCTGTGTAGAGGGTAGAATCCACGGCTGTAGGTACCAAAAAAACGCAAAAGCTGCTATACTGAGAGAAAAAAAAAAAGAACGGAAACGCACCGGCGCTTCCGGAAAGGATGTGTGTGTTATGACATTCAAGCGGACAAAGCTGGCAGACCGGATGCTGCCCAACTATTCGGTGGGCGAGGAAATTATGAATACGGTTACGCATATTGTGGGTGGGGCCATGGGCGTTGCGGCCCTGAGCCTGTGCGTTACCTTTGCGGCGCTGCACCGCAATATCTACGGTGTGGTCTGCTCGGCCATCTATGGCTTCTGCATGATCGCTCTTTACAGCGTGTCCAGCGTTTACCATGGGCTAAAGCCCGGCATGGGAAAGAAGGTCATGCAGGTCATTGACCACTGCACCATCTATTTCCTCATCTGCGGCACCTATACGGTGATTGCCCTGTCGGCCATCCGGCCGGTGTATCCGAAACTCGGCTGGTGGCTCTCCGGCTTTGAGTGGACCATGGCGGTCATTGCCACAGTGCTCACGGCCATTGACCTGCGGGCCTATCGGGTGTTCTCTATGATCTGCTATATCGGCATGGGCTGGGCCATTATCCCCTTTGCCAAGGTGGTGCTGGAGGTTTTAACTCCCAGCGGCTTCTGGCTGCTGCTTTTGGGCGGCATTGCCTATACCATCGGTGCCGTGCTCTACGGCATTGGCAGTAAGAAAAAATGGATGCACTCCGTATTCCACATCTTTGTAGATATCGGCAGCCTGCTGCATTTTCTGTGCGTGCTGCTGTACGCGGTATAACGCAAGGGGCGCCCCGCCGGGGCGCCCCTTGGATATTTACCAGCCGAGATCCTCAGGCTCGGCTTTTTTCCTGCGGGTCAGCAGCTGCTGCACTACGTCTCTGGCATCCGCATTCTCATAGAGCACGTGGTAGGCCGCGCTGACGATGGGCATTTCTACGCCTTCTCTCTGGCACAGCTCCCAGGCGGACTTTGTAGCATAGTAGCCCTCCACCACGGCGCCGACCTGGGCCATGGCCTCCTGGGGGGACAGCCCCTGACCGATGAGAATGCCGGCCTGCCGGTTCCGGGAGTGGACGGAGGTACAGGTGACGATCAGATCGCCCACACCGGAGAGACCCGCCAGAGTCTCTTTCCGGGCCCCCATGGACACACCCAGGCGGGCCATTTCCGTAAGGCCACGGGTCATGAGCATGGCCTTGGTGTTGTCCCCGTAGCCAAGGCCTGTGACCACACCGGCACACAGGGCGATGATATTTTTCAGGGCCCCGCCCAGCTCTGCGCCCACGGCATCGGGGCTGGTGTAGACCCGGAAGGTCTCGGACATAAAGGCATCCTGGACGAATTCCGCCAGGGCCTTGTTCTCACAGGCGGCGAGGCACCCTGTGGGCACCTGAATGGCCACCTCCTCGGCGTGACAGGGGCCGGAGAGCGCCACAACGGGACGGCTCGTCTCCTGGGCCCCGATCTGGCTCTTGCGCAGCAGGCTTCCTTCCTCCAGGCCCGAGGTAACGGAGACCAGAATTGCGCGT
>CAMFMO010000054.1:0-11061 GCA_945963595.1 uncultured Clostridia bacterium
GCTTCCAGCCGGTTTGGAAAGCGCTCATAATAATGCTGCTTCCCATCTGTGCGAATGCCCATAGTCACAAAGTTCTCATTTCTGTTTCGGCAGCATACCAAAGCGTAGCACCGATCCTCAGTGAAGTATGCCACCGGCATGCCGGTAGCGTGAGATTTTGCATTTGCTTTGATCGTATCCAGTCCGGGAATCACGGTGCCATGGTAAAACATTGTATCCATTGCGTTTGTGTCCTCCCGATGCATAATAAATCTGCTTCCCGAAGGTTACAGCGCCACCTCAATAGCTTCCCGCAGATTGCGGACGCGGTAGACCGTCAATCCTTCCGGAATATCCAGCTTTTCGGAGCCGCCTTTGGGGATGATGCACTTTTTGAAGCCCAGCCGGGCAACCTCTCCCAGGCGCTGGTTCAGATGGGAAACCGTGCGGATCTCCCCCGTCAGGCCCACCTCGCCGATGGCCGTCAGGTCGTCCGCAATGGGGGCATCCCGGTAGGAGGAGGCCACCGCCAGAACCACCGGCAGGTCCGCCCCCGGCTCGTCCAGCCGCAGGCCGCCGATGACATTGATATAGGCATCAAAGGCCCCCATCCGCAGTCCTGCCCGCTTTTCCGCCACGGCAAGCAGCAGCATCATACGGTTGAAGTCAAAACCGTCGGAAGCCCGCCGCGGCACATTGGCCATGGTCTTGGCAACCAATGCCTGCACCTCCGCCAGCACCGGCCGAGTGCCTTCCATGACGCAGGCAACGCAGGTGCCGCTGGCCCCCTCTGGCCGCCCGTCCAGCAGCATCTGGCTGGGGTTTGGAACCTCCTCCAAGCCGCTTTCCATCATTTCGAAGACCCCGATCTCGTTGGTGGAGCCAAATCGGTTTTTGGCCGCCCGGAGAAGCCGGTAGGAAGAATTGGGGTCGCCCTCAAAATACAGCACGCAGTCCACCATATGCTCCAACACCTTGGGGCCTGCAATGTTGCCGTCCTTATTGATGTGGCCAACCACAAACACCGTGATCCCCTGGGATTTGCTCAGGTGCATCATGGTCATGGTGCAGTCCTTTACTTGGGAGACGCTGCCGGGAGAAGAGTCGTTTTCCTCACGGTAGAGAGTCTGGATGGAGTCGATCATCAGGATATCGGGTTTCAGCTCCTCCACGGCCTCCAGAATGTCCGAAAGGCGGGTCTCAGAGAGGATGTACAGCGATTCCGGGGCCACCCCCAGCCGCTGAGCCCGGAGCTTGAGCTGCCGCTCACTTTCCTCGCCGGAGACATAGAGCACGCTGCGCCCGGCGCACAGGCTGTTGCAGATTTGCAGCAGCAGCGTAGACTTGCCAATACCGGGAGCGCCGCCCACCAGCACCAGGGAACCAGCCACCGCACCGCCGCCCAGAACCCGGTCCAGCTCTCCCATGCCTGTGGAGAAGCGAATCTCCCCGTCGGTGGTCACATCCTGAATCCGCTGGGGCTTCCGGCTCTGGCCCACAGGGCTGGATTTCGCCTTGCCCGGCAGCGTGGGCTTTTCGATGTGCTCTTCATAGGTATTCCAGGCTCCGCAGGCAGGGCATCTGCCCTGCCATTTTGGGCTTTCATTGCCGCAGTTGGTGCAGAAAAATACGGTTTTTGCCTTTGCCATCATCTATATCTCCGATTCTTTGGAGCAGTATCGCACAGCAGGTGGAAAAAGTGCTGCGGTGCTGCATTGTTTTCTCCATTATACCAAACCCAGGAAGACCGGTCAACCCAGATTTGACCCCACCGCTGCCGCAATCACCGCCGCCAGGGCCTTCTGATAATCAGAGGAGGCAAGCTTTGCCTCCTCCTCCGCATTGGAAAGAAAGCCACATTCCACCAAAATGGCGCATTTCTGACTTTTTTCCATGAGATAGATTCCCTTTGCGGCCTTTGCCTTTCGGTGGCTTCCGGGATTCAGCGTGGAAACCAGGGCAGCCTGGACCGTTTCCGCCAGCTCCCGGCTGCCCTCTGCAGTGCCATAGAACACCTGCGCGCCGCTGTATTGGGCCTGAGAGAAATAATTCTGGTGGATGCTCAGCAGAACGCCGCCGGAGGTCTCATTGACAACGCGTACCCGATTTTTCAGATCATCCACCTTTTTCTGGGCAATGGTCTCCCCTTTTCGATAAATAGCTGTATCTGTTCGCCGGATCATCTCCGTCCGAAAGCCAAGGAAATGCAGCATATCCTCCAGACGCAGGGCAATTTCCAGATTGTACCCGCTTTCCAGCCGCCCTGTGCAGGAGGTTGCGCCCCCATCCTCGCCGCCATGACCCGGGTCAACAATCAGGGTATGGGCCCGCCGGACAGGAAGCTGTGCCTGAATAACCAATACTGCCCGCCTGCCGCTATAGATTCCCACTGCCGCAAAGCTAAGAATCAGACATAAGCACAATCCCCACCGTCTCAGCGTTCGGAACATCAACACCACCTCAGGATACCTTACGCACTATAAGGTGTGCCTATGCACAGTCGGGAGAATCCTGCATAGTATGACCTGGAATCAGCTTTCCAAATAGAATTCGAGGAGGAATCCCATTGAATGCCAAGAAACCCACAGGAAACTATAGGGAGGGGCGCCTGCCCGCCATGGCACCCCTGGCCAATCCCTATGTGCCCTTCCAGCTCGAGGGCCCTGTCCGCTATGAGCCGAGAAAAGCCATGGTCCGGGGAACTCTGTATCCCGGCTTGGATCTGCCCTTCATGGGCATGGTCAACCAGAACAATCTGCCGGTAACGCCCCTGTCTGAGGTGCAGGTCCTTGCCTTTGCCGTCCAGGAGCTGGCACTGTATCTGGACACCCATCCGGAGGACACGGAGGCACTGGAGCTCTACCGGCAGTACCAGCAGCTCTATCAAAAGGTCTCCCAGGCCTATGAGCGGGAGAAACGTCCGCTGAACCATGCCGCGCCCGGTCAAGGGGATACTTATGCCTGGCTGGACGATCCATGGCCTTGGGAATATGCCGCGAATAAGGGGGAATAAGCCATGTTTCAGTATGAAAAGAAGCTCCAGTACCCGGTGAGAATCCGTCGCCCCAACCCCCAGCTGGCGAAAATCATCATTACCCAATATGGCGGCCCCGATGGCGAGCTAGGTGCCAGTCTGCGCTACCTCTCCCAGCGCTATTCCATGCCCTTTGAGGAGCTCAAGGGACTATTGACGGATATTGGAACGGAAGAGCTGGGCCACCTGGAAATGATTGGTGCCATTGTTCACCAGCTGACACGAAATTTGAAAGACAATCAATTCCGAGATCCGGCCTTTGCTCCCTACTTTGTGGACCATACCGTAGGCGTCTACCCCACGGCGGCGGCAGGCTTTCCCTGGAGCGCAGGGTCTATGGCCGTCAAGGGTGACCCCATTGCCGATCTGACAGAGGACCTGGCCGCCGAGCAGAAAGCGCGGGTTACCTATGACAATATTCTAAGGCTCAGCGACGACCCGGACGTCAACGATGTGATCCGTTTTCTGCGGGAGCGGGAGATTGTCCATTTCCAGCGCTTTGGTGAGGGCCTGCAGCGTCTGCGGGAGAAGCTGGACCAGCGGAATGTTTACTTTATAAATCCATCAATAGACATATAAAATTGGCAACAGTTGGTTGCAATTTGAATTTTTGAAAACAAAAGTAGGGTAAATATAAAACACAGTCCGCTACACATGCGTTGCTCCCTCTGAAGAATCTTCCTGGCTTTTTAGGAATACAATCTACTCGCAGTCAAAGAGGTAGGTGCTATGCGGCTCAATTTGGAGGAGCACAGAGTTGTCCGCGCTCTGCCAGTGCAGCTGTGCACCGAAAAAGTCATACTTCTCTTTCGGCGCCCTGGTTCCCAAAGCGCCCAGAGGCAGACGGATGGTTTCCGGGGTATCGGACTTGGAGATGACGCCCACAAGGATATCCTCCCCGGTAAATCTTGCGATAGCGAAGGTATCTCCCTTGGCATAGAGGAACTTCATGCCGCCCCGGCGCAGAGCCGGATGGGCCTTTTTCAGGCTGCAAAGGGTGCGGTACAGCTGATAGTGGACACACCCTTGGAAATCCTTCTGCCAGGGCATGGGGTAGCGGCAACCCTCGTTGGAATCCGTGGTGCCGTCGATCTCCGCCTCGTCCCCATAGTAGATGGAGGCTGCGCCGGTGAGCAGAAACTGGAAGCAGGCCGCGCCTTTGAAGTCCGCCTGGGAGATTTTGGGGTTATTGTGCAGCCGTGGGGTATCATGGCTGTCGAAGAGGTTAAACTGGGTCTCCCACAGGGCGAAGGGGAGCTTGGCCAGGTGCTGCATAACCCGCATCTCCAAATCCTGGGCGGTCATGTGGCAAGGGATGGCCTTTAATTCCGGGGTGCGGGACAGGAACAGGTCCGGCTCCCCAAAGAAGGAGCGGATGGCCCGGCCACAGCCATAGTAATTCATGGGAGAATCCCACTCCGTACCCTGTAAATACTGGGCGCAGTCCCCCCAGTCTTCTGCCAGAATATAAGCCTGGGGGTTCTCCTGACGGATGCTCTTCCGGATTTCCGGCCACAGCTCGTGGGATAGCTGCACCTCCCCGTTCCGGGCGAAGACGTCGGCCACATCGAAGCGCCAGCCATCGATGCTGTAAGGGGGCTTGAGCCATTTTTTCAGGACGGAATTCTCCCCACGGTAGACGATTTCCCGGAGGGAATCCGAGGTGTAGTTCAGCGTCGGCATGGAGGGCAGGTCCCACCAGCCGTGGTAATGATTGTCCTTGTCAAAGAAGTAATAGCCCCGCTCCACGGAATCGGGGTTGTTGTAGGCCCCTTCGGTTTTGGGAAAGTAGGCGCCATCCTTGTTGAACCACCGGTGGGCTGTGCCCGTGTGGTTGATGGAGATATCCAGAATCAGCTTCATGCCGTTTTCGTGGAGGGCCTTGCTCAGCTCGGCCAGAGCCTCGTCCCCGCCGAAATGGGGGTCAACACGGAAGTAGTCCAGGCAGTCATATTTGTGGCAGGAGGGGGCATAGAAAATGGGGTTTAAGTACACAGCCGTGACACCCAGCTCCTTCAGATAAGGGATCTTCTGCCGGATGCCCTGCAAATCGCCGCCGTAGAAATCCATGCAGCGGCCCTGCTCATAGGTCAGGGGCGTATCGTCCCAGTGCTCCATGTGGATGGCCGGGAAATCGTCTTGGCTGTACTCCCCTGTTCTCACATCGTTGCCCGGATCTCCGTTGCAGAAGCGCTCGGGAAAGATCTGGTAAAACACTGCATCCTTCACCCAGGCGGGCTGCACATAGTCCGTCAGGAGCACAAAGTCATAGCTGTGCTCCGGAAGATAGGTTGTGATCTCCTTCTGAGTATAGAAATAGATGCAATTCTCCGTGGCAATGTAGAAATGGTACTGTGTCCGCCGCTCGATGATGGGCAACTCGCAGGTCCAATACACAAGCCCCCGCGCTTCCCGCGCCCGGTGCATGGGAATTTTTAGCTCTCCCCCATTGGGGATAGACCGCAGGTAGACGTACTTTACCGGCGCGTCTGCGTACATCCGCAGTGACACCGTCACGCTCTCCCCAATTTTTGGGCAAGGATTCGAGACAAATTCAGATGAACCGTCGGAATAAACACTTTCCAACCAAGTTTCCATAGTACAGCTCCTATCTGTTTTTTTCTTTTATTGTACACATTTCTGCGCATTTTCGCAAGAGGGAAACGTCCATGGCTCCCCTGCAAGGGGAGCTGGCTCGACGGTAGCCGAGGCTGAGGGGTTATACCGCAGAAGCCCTACGGGCCACCTCCCGCTGTGCATTAAGAGGCTGAGCATAAAAGCAAGCACCGCAAGGCGATGCTTGCGGTGCTCAGTTGGCTTGTGTCATTTCTGGGTGGGTGTCCTTATAGTGCCAGGGATAGCAGAAGATATGCCCGCCAATGGTGCCCCAGACGCTGTCGGTGGTGCGGACACGGCCATAGAACGTGACCTCTTTGGGGAGCACATAAGGGCCGTACAGTGCCCGGTCGATGGCCTCATACTGGGCCTGGCTGGGGTCTGCGGTGAGGATCAGCTTGTGAGGAACAAACTGGCTCTCGTCATTGATCATATTTGTAATGGAGGAGCCGAAGTCGCCGGATACCAGACGGTTCAGGACCACCTCTGCAATGGCCTGCTGGCCATCTTCGCTTTCGCCTCTGGCCTCCACATAGATGAGCTTGGCAAGGAGCTTGGTCTCGTCGTCGGTCAGCTTCAGGCCGTCGTAACGGGGCTCCACATAGGGCCGCACCGGCTCTTCATAGACAAAGGGATCGTCGCTCATCTGGCTGGGATCGAAGATGAACGCGCCATCGTAGCCCCAGCAGATCTCATCGGTGCCGAAGCCGTTCTCAAACCGGTCTTTCAGCCGCCAACTCTGGCGGTTGTAGGTGGAGGGGTCGTAGACCTCGATCTTGCCGTCCTCATTGAAGCCCTTCAGCAGAATGAAGTGCTGACTGTTGGTGAAGAGGGACCGGCTGTTCATCAGCTGGATGACAATCTTTCCCTCCCGCAGGGCCTGCTTCACATAGTCGTAATTCTCCGCCTCGGTCATGGGCAGCTGCAAGGCCTGCGCCATATAGCGGATACGGTCCGTATTGTTTTCGGCCTTGCCGCCAAACCATTTTGCCAGCTCATCGGGGTAATACTGATGCCCTGTCAGGTAAGTGGCCACCACGGCCATGCAGCACACGCTGCACCCGTTATTTTTAATGGTTCCGGTGCCGTACATAACATCGGCATAGTCATCCAGGGTGTAGTCCGGGAAGAAGCGATCGATTTCAGCGGTCTCGGGAATGTCCGTGGTCTCCGTCTCGGCGGCCTCTTCGGCAGGCTCTTCGGTAATGCCGGTGGTCTCTTCCGTGACCTGCTCTGTGTCGTCCGTCCCATCCGCCATAACGAAAAACGGCAGCGTCTGCAAAAGCAGCAGCAGCGCCAACATTGCCGCAAAAATTCGGGGCATCCGGCTGCGTGTATTCATTTGAAAAAAGATGCCCATAGTGCCTCCAATTCGCTGCCTTCCGCCCAGAACGGAAAGGGGAAAATCTTTCGTAAAACAAGAACATTATACCATGCGCGTCCAGCCATTTCAACCAACGTAACAAAAAATTAAGAAGTGCAAAGTTTAAGATTTTTTTAGGCGGCGCCGTATAATTTACCGGGGCAGCCGGAAATTGTGCTTCCAACTGCCCCGGCAAAAAAGATACCGTCAAATTCTTCTTGCCAGCTTTTCGGAGTATTCCCGGCGGAAATCGCCGAAAGTTCCCGCATCCAGGGCATCCCGGATGCGCTGCATAAGCTGATTATAAAAATACAGATTGTGCATAACGCACAGGCGCATAGCCAGCATCTCCTCCGCCACAAACAGATGACGGATGTACGCTCTGGAATACCGGCGGCACACAGGGCAGTCGCACTGGGGGTCAATGGGGCTGTCGTCCAGCTGGTATTTGGCGTTTTTCAGGTTGATGGCCCCTTCCCAGGTGAACAGCCGGGCATGGCGGGCGTTCCGGGCAGGCATGACGCAGTCGAAGAAGTCCACGCCCCGGGCCACGCCCTCAATGATGTTGGTGGGGGTGCCCACGCCCATAAGGTAGCGGGTCTTCTCCCTGGGCATATAAGGCTCAATGGCATCGATGATGTCGTACATCTCCTGAGCCGTCTCTCCTACGGCCAGGCCGCCGATGGCGTAGCCCGGCAGGTCCAGGTCTGCAATGCGCTTCATGTGGTCAATGCGGATATCGGGATAGGTGCCGCCCTGGTTGATGCCCCAGAGCATCTGGTGGGGATTTACCGTATCCGGCAGGCTGTTGAGCCGGGCGTTTTCCGCCTTACAGCGGACAAGCCAGCGGTAAGTCCGGTCCACGCTCTTCTGGACGTAGTCCCGGGGAGAGGGATTTTCGATGCACTCGTCAAAGGCCATGCAGATGTCGCTGCCCAGATTGGACTGGATCTGCATGCTCTCCTCCGGCCCCATGAAGATCTTGTGGCCGTCGATATGGGAGGCGAAATACACGCCCTCCTCCTTGATCTTCCGCAGGGAGGCCAGACTGAACACCTGGAATCCGCCGGAGTCCGTCAGGATGGGGCCGTCCCAGGTCATGAATTTGTGCAGGCCACCCATCTGCCGCACCACCGTATCCGTGGGCCGCAGATGCAGATGGTAGGTATTGCTCAGCTCCACCTGGCAGCCGATATTTTTCAGATCCTCCGCACTGAGGGCGCCCTTAATGGCACCCTGGGTGCCAACGTTCATAAACACCGGGGTCTGCACCGTGCCGTGGGCGCAGGTAAACACCCCCCGCCGGGCCTTCCCCTCGGTTTTCAGCAGTTCAAACATAGATTACCTCTTTCCCTTGTGTCTCCAATATACATGGCATCCCCAAAGCTGAAGAACCGATACCGGTTTTCCACGGCGATGCGGTAGGCGTTCAGCACGTGCTCTCTTCCGGCGAAGGCAGAGACCAGCATCACCAGAGTGCTTTCCGGCAGGTGGAAATTGGTGATGAGGGCATCCATAGCCTTGAATTGGTAGCCCGGGTAGATGAAGATATCCGTCCAGCGGGACTTGGCTTCGAAGGTGCCGTCGTCATTTACCAGGGATTCCAGCGTCCGGCAGGAGGTGGTGCCCACGCAGACAATGCGGCCGCCGCTAGCCTTGGTCTCATTGAGAATGCGGGCGGTTTGCTCATTCATCATGCACAGCTCGCTGTGCATGTGGTGCTCCAGCACCTCCTCGGCCTTCACGGGGCGGAAGGTGCCCAGGCCCACATGGAGGGTGACGAAGGCGGTCTTCACGCCCTTGGCGCGGATCTTCTCCAGCAGCTCCTGGGTGAAGTGCAGCCCCGCCGTGGGGGCGGCGGCAGAGCCCAGCTCCCGGGAATAGACGGTCTGATAGCGCTCCTGGTCCTGTAACTCCTCCTTGATATAGGGCGGCAGGGGCATCTTGCCCAGGCGCTCCAGCACCTCCAGGAAAATGCCCTCATAGTGGAATTCCACTACCCGGTTGCCGTCCTCCCGGACCTCCTTCACCGTGGCGGTGAGCTCTCCATTTCCGAAGGAAACCTCGTTTCCCGGCTGCATCTTCTTGCCGGGCTTGCACAGGCACTCCCAGCACTTATTCCCCAGGTCCCGCAGCAGCAGAACCTCCACCGCACCGCCGGTAGGCCGGTGGCCCAGGAGCCGGGCGGGCAGCACCCGGGAATCGTTCATCACCAGGCAGTCGCCGGGATTTAAGTAATCGATAATGTCGTAAAAATGCTTATGGGCCACCTCCCCGGTCACCCGGTCCAGAGTCATCAGCCGGGAAGCGTCGCGCTGCTCCAGAGGTGTCTGGGCAATCAGCTCTTCCGGCAGATCATAATAAAAATCATGGGTCTTCAATGGTATTTCCTCCGAAATATTGCAAAAAATCTCTTTATATAGTATAACCCATTTCCCGCCGTTTTGCAACAGGCAAAAGACAGCTCCCGGGCATAGACTGCACGGGAGGGATTCTATGAAAAAACCGATCTTCACAGGGGTGTGCACCGCCCTGGTCACACCGTTTTTGGGCGAAACACTCAATACCCCCATGCTGCGGCAGCTGATTCGCCGCCAGGAACAGGCGGGAATCGATGCGCTCGTGATCTGCGGAACCACCGGCGAATCTGCAACTCTGTCCGATGACGAAAAAATAGAGCTTTTCCAGTCTTCCCGGGAGGCCGTTCCGGAGGACATGGCCTTTCTCGCCGGGACCGGCTCCAATGACACCGCCCATGCCGTAGCGCTCAGCCAGGCGGCGGAGGGCTGCGGGGCGGATGGGCTGCTGGTGGTCAGCCCCTATTACAACAAGGCAACGGAGGATGGGCTCTACCGGCACTATGAAGCCATTGCCCAGGCGGTACATATCCCGGTGGTGCTCTACAACGTGCCCGGACGCACAGGGCTGGACATTCCGGTATCTGTCTACAAGGCGCTTTCTGCCCTGCCCAATGTAATTGGCGTCAAGGAGGCCTCTCCGGACATTCGAAAAATCGCCGGAATCCGCCGGGAGTGCCCCCAGGACTTCTTCGTCTGGTGCGGCAATGACGATCTGGCCGTGCCCGCCATGGCACTGGGGGCTCTGGGGGTCATCTCCGTGGTTTCCAATGTGGAGCCGGAGCGAACCAGGGCCATGGTCTGGGCAGCACTGGACGGGGACTTCGACACCGCCTCTGACATCCAGCTGAGGCTCCTGCCTCTGATCGAGGCCCTGTTCCGGGAGGTAAACCCTGCCCCGGTGAAGGCAGCCATGGCCCTGCTTGGCTATGACTGCGGCCAATGCCGCCTGCCGGTGGGCAGCATCCGCCCGGAAACCCTGGCAAGACTCCGGAAACTACTGTAAAAAGCTGCCGCGCCGGAGAACCCGGCGCGGTAAAACCTCACTTCAAAATTGCCTTGTGGAAGACTTTCTTGCCCTTGCGGAGCTTCACGCCCTCCTTGAGCATCTCCCTAGTGACCTCGAATTTCACATCGGTGATTTTCTCATCGTTGACGGAAACACCGCCGCCCGCCACGTTCTTCCGGGCATCGCCGTTGGAAGTAGCCAGCTTGCAGACTACCATCAGGCTCAGCAGGCCGATTTTGCCCTCCGTCAGCTGGTCCTCGGTGATCTCGGTGGTGGGGATATTGGCATCGTCTCCGCCGCCGACGAACAGGGCCTTAGCTGCATTCTGGGCCTTCTGGGCCTCCTCCTCGCCATGGACAAGCTTGGTCAGCTCGAAGGCCAAAATTTCCTTGGCCTCGTTGAGCTTGGCATCCTTCCAGGAATCCATCTTGTTGATCTGCTCCAGAGGCAGGAAGGTCAGCATCCGGATGCACTTCATCACATCCGCATCGTCCACATTCCGCCAGTACTGGTAGAACTCGTAGGGGCTGGTCTTGTTGGGGTCGAGCCATACCGCACCCTTGGCGGTCTTACCCATCTTCTTGCCCTCGGAATTGAGCAGCAGGGTGATGGTCATGGCGTGGGCATCCTTGCCCAGCTTCCGGCGGATCAGCTCGGTGCCGCCCAGCATATTGCTCCACTGGTCGTTGCCGCCGAACTGCAT
>CAMFMO010000055.1:0-10989 GCA_945963595.1 uncultured Clostridia bacterium
TGTCCAAGGTGTTCTAGTTTGTCTTTACGTTATTCAATTTACAAGGTACAGCCGCTTTCATCGAGGTGTCTCGCAGAAAGCTTCATGATATTAACACTAAATGAAGAATTTGTCAAGCTCTTTTTCGCTACTTTTTCATTTTTCTTTTCCTTTCTGTCGGATGTGCATTTTATTTACTATTTTTATCCTTTATTTTCCTTTTTTCACACATTGCCGGCAGGAAATACCAAGCCGTCGCCGCGCACAGGGCCGCGAGCCAGCCATTTATGCGGAATCCTCCCAGGAAAAGAGCTGCGGCCAATACAGCGGACCAGATGCGGTCCCCCGGGTGCTCCCGGGAGAGCAGCTGCGTCATCATCAGGAAGAACCCCAGCGCCAGTCCCACCGCGGCCAGGCTTTCCAGCCGCCGAACGGAACCAATGCCGGAGGCACTGCGGCTTAAAAGCAAAAACGCATTCTCTCCGCCCCAGCCTGCACCCGCCGTCACCAAGCAAAAGGCAAGCGCCCACAGCCAGCCCTGCCGCTGCCCGGCTTCCGGCAGCAGAAGCACCACCAGCAGCCATCCATCCGGAACCCCGCCTTTGGGCAGCAGATTTTCCGGTCGAATCTGGCGGAGACTGCCCAGCATCACCGCTGCCAGCAGCCCCGCCTCTGCCAGGCCCAGCACGCCGGAAGCCGCCTGTACCGCCTCCGTCCCCTTGTGCGCCAGCCAAAGAGCGAGACCCAGCAAAATCAGCCCCATCCACATTCCGTTCCCCGCGCCCTGCCAGCTTGCGCCCACCCAGGTCAGCGTCTGGCACAGTACAAAGGCGCAAAACAGGGCCTGCACTGCCCGGAGCCATCTGGGTGCGGCTCCATTCCCCAGCAATCGTCTAAGCAGCACCGCACCTGCGCTGACGGCCAGGACCCCCGGCCAGCCGACGCCCGCTGCAGTCCGGGCGAGCCCCGCCAGTGCGGCTGCCGGAATACCGCTTTTCTCCTCACTGCCCTTCAAAACGCAGCTTCTCCCCCTCTGCTGTCAGTTTTGGAAGCTGCAGCTTCCCTTTTTGCAGGCGATACAGCGGTGCATCCGGACCGTGTGTCTTCAAAAATGGACCGATTTCCGAAAGCTCCGCCGTGCCCTCCAATTTGTACACCCGGGTTCCCGGCCGCACATAGTCCTGCAGCTTTTCCATGCAATCCTCCGCTTCCCCTGTCAAAAGCACATAGTCTGCCGTATCCAAAAACAGGATTCCAGGTGCTTCCGCCCGCAGCGCATCCACGGCTTTTTCCAGACTGTCGCCCCGGCCTGTATTGACCGTATCCGTAGTCACCCGGTACTGCCCCGCCTGTTTCTCGATCAACAGTGTTTCCACAGGCAGCAGCTTTCCAACCTCTGTGCCCCGTCGGGGCAGCAGAAGCAGAGCCAGCGCTGCAAGCCAAATTCTCTTCCTCATACCTGCTTTCTCCTATCCTCCGGATGCAGCAGAGAATCCCGGAATTTGTCCGTGACCATGCGGTCCCGCAGCACATCGGCCCGGCCCTTGTGGAAGGGTGCCAGATAGGGTACCTCCAGGCATTGCAGCCCCGCCAGATGGCCCACCAGGACGATAAGTCCCGCCGTCAGGCCGAAGAGCCCCGCTACGGCGGCGATCAGTGCAAAGCCCAGCCGCCACAGCCGCAGGGCCTCCGCCAGATCCCGATTGGGCAGCACAAAGCCGCAGACTCCCGCAATGCTCACCGTGATCAGCGCCGCCGGGGACACCAACCCCGCGTCCACCGCCGCCGTGCCCACCACAATGCCGCCGATGGTGGAAACGGACTGACCAACGGCCTGGGGCAGGTGAATGCCGGACTCCTGCAGCAGCTCAAAGGCCAGCAGCAGGCTCACCACCTCCGCTGCCGTGGTAAAGGGCACATTCTTTTTGCTCTCAACGATGGCCCGCAGCAGAGGTAAGGGGATCATCTCCTGATGAAACACCGCCAGGGCGATATATAGCCCCGGCAGCAGCAGCCCCAGAATCAGCGCCCCATAGCGCAAAATCCGCAGGAAGGAGGCGCTGAGATAATCCCGGCTCCAGTCTTCCGGGCTCTCCATCAGGTAGCCCAGGTCCGCCGGGGCCAGATAGCCCAGGGGCAAGCCGTCCACCAGCAGCCCCACCCGGCCCTCCAGGAGCCCGGCGCAGAATTTATCCGCCCGCTCCGTGTATTGAATCAAGGGAAAGGCCGTCTTCCGGGAACCGGTGACGTACTCCTCCACAGCGGAGGGAGCCAGGAAGCCGTCCACATCAATCTTTTCCAGGCGATGCTGCATCCGCTCCACCAGGCGAGGGTCCGTCAGACCGTCAATGTAGGCCACGGTCACATTGGTCAGGCTTCTGCGGCCCACCTGGGTCTCCCAAAGCCGCAGGGCCGGGGTGCGCAGATGGCGGCGGATGAGGCTGGTATTGGACCGAACCGTCTCCACGAAGGCATCCTTGGGTCCCTTGACGGTATTCTCCACTTCCGGGGCGGAGATGCCCCGCTTCTCCCCGGTTTTGACCTCAAAGGCAATGGCCCCGGCCCCGGGGAAGAGAACGACGCAGAAGCCGTTGACCAGCTTCCGGGCCACGGTGTCCAGGTCCTTGCAGGGGTCCGCCACGCTGTTATAGACGTTTCCCAGCAGTGCCTCTTCATAAAGGGCCGCCGGTGTACTCCCGGTCAGATTGTCCGTAATGGGGCGGATGACGTACTCCGAGGTATCAGCTCCGGAGGTCAGGCCGTCAATGGCATAGGCATAGAGGCTCACCCCATTGCAGCAAAGCCGCCGGACAATAAAGTCCGCCGCGCCCTCAAAAATCCCCGTGATAGTTTCATGGTTCACTTCCCCGGAATACATCCGCCTCACCTCCCGGGTAGGATTCCACAGATTTTTCACAGTATGCAAAAAACGAGGACGCAGAACACCCGCGTCCTCGTTTTATACTGTCGAACGGCACTTACAGGAGCTCCCGCACATCACCCGCAAATCGTCCCGTTTTCCGTTGAACACTGCCATGACATACACGGCGTTCTTTTCTTTTTCATACAGATAGAACAGCAAATAGTCCCCATGAACTAAGAAGCGATAGCCGCTGCTTTTCAGCACCCGGTCTCTGAGGACGGCGCCGGATTCCGGGAACTGCTCCAGGCGCGCTGTCTCCTGCTGCAGCTCCCGGACGAAACGGACGGCAAGGGCTTTGTCCTTGGAATTCTCCGCAAGGCTGCGGGCGATATCCAGTAGATCCGACCTGGCCGTGTCCGTAAAGATCACTTTGCAGCTCATACGTCCAGGTTCTCCAATTCATCCAGGATATCCGCAAATGCATTCTCGGCGCTCTGCACTCTGCCGAGCTTGATGTCGTCCATAGCCTGGGCCAGGTGGGAATAGACCTGGAGCTTCGCTTCCAGAGCGTCAATATAGCGCAGCTGGTGCTGAAAATCCTCATGGCTGAGAAGCACCGTGTCTTCCCTGCCGTTGACGGTGATGGCCACGGGATTCTGCCGGGTAAGGGCAGAAATCTGGGCATAGTTCGTGCGAATATCCTTGGAGGGGCGAATAGAAATGTTCGGGCTCATGAAAATGCCTCCTTGTTTTGGTAGTCATATTATGTTCCAATCTTGCCACCTTGTCAACGTTGGTACGCAAAAAGCCCGCCTGCAAATCGTGCAGGCGGGCTTCTCTATCAAATTTTTCACTGTGCACTGGGCACGACCTCCGGGCCGATGGGGCAGTCGTAACCGGCGGCGGCGGTTTCCCGGAACTCCTGCCGGGCGGCTTTTACCAGCTCGGGCTTTTCCATCAGGTCCATGGCAGCACCGGCCAGGACTTTAGCGGCGTACAGCAGGCCCTTGTGGGCCATGCCGGTCTTGCCGGTGGCAACCACCTGCCAGCTGTGGCCGGGGACCTGGGAAGGCCAAGTGGCCGTATTGAACTGGGCGGTGGGGGTCAGCCAGCTGACGTCGCCCACATCCGTAGAGCCGGGGCTATAGGAATAGGCAGGGTAATAGGGCACCACAAAGTCGTTGATGGCTTTATTTCCATGGTCGGACAGCTGAATGATCTGCTTTTTGAGCACGGGGTTGGTCTCCGTGCTGTGGCCGGGCAGGCCATCGTGGGGGTAGGTCTCGCGAAGCTTGGCCGCGAAGTCCCACTCCTGCTGGGTATACTCCGGCAGAGGGGCTTCCACCAGATTGTCGTAGAGCAGCTGCTCCAGGACGGTATTGGACAGGGTATCGGAGGTGCCGTCCAGCTGGTGCCAGGTGACGGTGGTGCCGGTCATGAGGGCCGCGCCCTTGGCAATGTCATTGACCCGGGCCAGCAGGGCCTTGGCCTTGCGGACGGTTTCCGCCCGGACCATATAGATGAGTTTCGCCGTGGGCTGCACCACATTGGGGGAAATGCCCCCTGCATCGGCGATGGAATAGTGGATAGAGCTCTTGGGCTCCATATGCTCCCGCAGGAACTGAACGCCTACGTTCATCAGCTCCGCGCCGTCCAGGGCGGAACGGCCCTCCCAGGGGTTGCCTGCGGCGTGGGCAGCGGTGCCCGCGAACTCATAGACCATCTGCAGGCAGGCAGCATTGGAGCCGGTGGTGACCTCATTGGTGTAGCCGGGGTGCCAGGTGATGGCGGCATCCAGGTCCTGGAACAGACCGTCTCTGGCCATAAAGGTCTTGCCGGCGCAGCCCTCCTCGCCGGGGCAGCCATAGAAGACGACTGTGCCATGGAGCTTTCCGGCTGCGATTTGGTCTTTGATGGCAATGGCCGCACTGAGGCTCGCCGCGCCCAGCAGATTGTGGCCGCAGCCCTGGCCGCTGCCGCCCTCGCAGAGAGGCTGCTTTTCGGTCACACCGGGGGCCTGGGACAGGCCGGACAGGGCGTCATATTCCGCCAGAATGCCGATTTTCGGGCTGCCGGAGCCGTAGGTTCCGGAAAAGGCCGTAGGAATACCGCAGAGATTCTCTTCCACCTGGAAGCCCTCCTGCTTCAGCAGGGCCACATAGGCGGCAGTGGACTTGATTTCCAGCATGGACAGCTCGGCATATTCCCATATCTTGTCACTGAGGGTGAGAATTTCCTCTTTTTTCGCTTCAACGGTCTGGTAAAGCTCCTGCTTGCTCATATTACAGCACCTTCTTCAGGAAGTCCTGGAGCCGGGGATGGGTGGGATTGTTGAAAATCTGCTCCGGGGCACCCTGCTCCAAAATGTTGCCCTCGGCCATAAACAGCACCCGATCGGAAACCTCCCGGGCAAAGCGCATCTCGTGGGTGACAATGACGCTGGTCATGCCCGTATCCACCAGGCCCTTGATGACATCCAGTACCTCGCCCACCATCTCGGGGTCAAGGGCGGAGGTGGGCTCATCGAAGAGCATTACGTCCGGCTCCATGGCCAGTGCCCGGACAATGGCAAGCCGCTGCTTCTGGCCGCCGGAGAGGTTGCCGGGCATTTCATCGTACTTGTCCAGCAGGCCGACCCGGGAGAGCAGGTCCTTTGCCATCTGATTGGCCTCGGCCTCGCTCTTGCCCTTGAGCATCTTGGGGGCCAGGGTGATATTCTGGGCCACCGTCAGGTGGGGGAACACATTGAAGTGCTGGAACACCATGCCCATCTTCTGCCGGTGAAGATCGATGTTCACCTTGCCGGGCTTGGGGAGCTTTCCCTCCCTGATGAGCTGCTTTTCCTCCTTGGTCAGGTTGCCTGTGATCTCGTCGCCCTCGAAGTAGATTTTGCCGCTCTCAGGCTTTTCCAGCAGGTTCAGACACCGCAAAAAGGTGCTCTTGCCGCCGCCGGAGGGGCCGATGATGGAGACCGCCTCGCCCTTTTCAATGGTCTGGTTCACGCCCTTGAGGACGTGCAGCTCGCCATAGCTCTTATGCAAATCAACGGTTTTGATCATTTCCATAATTAAACAGTTCCTTCCTTTTTCGCCTTGTGGCTGCGGTAGCTGTTGGGGTTTGCCATCTTCTTGCCAAAGCGGTCCACGATCTTGCTCAGAGGATAGGTCACGCACAGGTAGATAATGGCAACGATGGTCAGAGGCTCCAGGGTCAGATAGGACACGCCCTTGACCACCAGGTAAGAGGTCATGATATCGCCCAGGAAGAAGGTAGAGGCCAGAGAGGTCTCCTTCAGCATCATGATGAACTCATTGCCGAGCGCCGGCAGAATATTGCGCACGGCCTGGGGCAGGATGATCTTCACCATGGTCTGGCCCTCGCTGAGGCCCAAGGAACGGGCAGCCTCGGTCTGACCCTTGTCCACAGCCTGAATGCCGGAACGGATGACCTCGGACACATAGGCAGAGGAATTGATACACAGAGAGATGGAAACCCACATGAACTGGCTGAGCTTCATAAATTTGAAGATGTTGGGCAGCACGAAATAGAACACGTACAGCTGCAGCAGAATGGGGGTGCCCCGCAGGACCTCTACATAGACGGAGGCGATGAAGCGGAGAATCTTGGACTTGGACATCTTCAGCATGGCAACCAGGGTGCCCAGAACGGTGCCCAGGGCCACGGAAATAAAGGTCAGAATCAGGGTGTTTTTCAGGCCGGTGAACAGGAAGAGCTTCCAATACTGGCTCCAAATCTTTGCCATATTCGGCAGAAACAGGCTAAAATCCATCTTTCTAAATTCCTTTCAAATCATTATAGCATCATTCTTGCATTTTTCAAGAGCAGGGGGTGCTCGCAGGATGCTTCTCTTTTCAGCGCGGCAGCGCTGCGTTCAAAAGGAAAGCATCCGTTTTATGGGATTCTTTCCGGACATACCGTTGCGAACCAGTGGCTTTGGCCACCGGTTCGCAACGGTTTTTCGTTTCCGTAATTAGTTGGCAACGTTGCCGTTGTCGTCGTAGGAGACCTCAATGCCGGAGATGGCCTTGGCCTCTTCATACCAGGTGTTCCACTGGTCCTTGGAGGAAGCCAGCGCGGCGTTGACGATCTCGGTCAGCGCATCGTTGCCCTTCTGGATCAGGGCCACGTTGCCGGTGTACTTCTCGTCAACCACAAACTTGAAGCCGGACATGGCAATGTCGGGGTTGTTGGCGATGATGGCGTCGCCGTTGCCCTTGGCCACTGCGATGCAGTCAAAGTCGCCGTTCTTCAGCTGCAGCACGCCGGTGCCCAGGTCGGTGAAGAGGGTGAGCTCGCTGTCGGGCAGCTGCTCGGCGGTCAGGGACTGCTGCAGAGAGGCGTTCTGTGCGCCGATCTTGGCACCCTTCAGGGCATCGGCAGTGGCGAACTTGTCGCCGTTGGAGGCCAGGGTGATCAGGACCTGCTCGTCTTCGTTGTCACCGGCGTGGTAGTAGTTGGAGGTGTTGTAGTTCTGGGCCCGCTCTTCGGTCCAGCTAAAACCGGAGATGGTCATATCCACGGTGCCGGCGTAAACGGCAGTCTGGCAGGCGTCGAAGCTCATGGGCATGATCTGCAGCTCCAGGCCCATGCTCTCGGCAATGTACTTTGCCAGAGTCACATCGAAGCCGACGTACATATCCTGGCCCTGTTTGGTGGGGTCGGTGAACTCCATGGGGGCAAAGTCGGGAGAGGTGGCGACGGTCAGGACGCCGGGAGTAACGGTCTTGATCTCGGCCGCTGCGGCGGTTTCCTCTGCGGCAGTGGTGTCGGCAGCGGCAGCTGTGGTCTCAGCAGCAGCTGCGGTGGTGGAAGTGGAGGTGGTGCTGCCGCAGCCAACCAGCATAGCGGCCAGCATCAGTGCGGCGAGGATAAAGCTAACGGTCTTTTTCATTTTCATTGACTCCTTTTCTCCGGGGGTTGATTGATGGCTGTATTATAGCGCGAATATTATGCAATTTCAATTGATAAAACATACAAATTGAAAATCTTTTTGCAGCATTTCTTATGTATGTTTGTATATATTATTCATTTTCTACTTGTATATTCGCATATTTGCATGTTTTATCAGAATTATGCAGTATATCCGCATAATGCCATTTCCCGTATGCAGTGAATATTATTCATATGATTATGTATGTTTATATAGAAATGCGGTAAAAAAAGCAGCATGACCCGGCGCCTTTCCATTTTCCGGAAGCCACATGAAATCCACCCGCTATTGGCAGACTTCTTCCACCTTCCGGCTGGAACAAATATCACATTGGAATCCGTATGCCATTCCCTTGAACGTCGCTCACGGGTCAGTAACCGATTTTCTTCTCCCAGAAGAATGCGCTGCGTACAGTTTCCTGTAGTCCAGTTTCTCAAGCTGAGCGCCGATCACGCAGGCAGGTGCATCCTCCGGTAATTTAATTTCACTGTTTTCTACAAGTGCAGTTGATTATTTTTCGCAACCGCATTGCTGAGCATGCGTCTTAGTGTTGTTCATGACAGTTTCATTCCAATGCAAAAAACCACATCAACCAGCCTCTTTTGAAGGTTGTTCGATGTGGTTTTTCTCATGGGCGCATTTTGCAACGCAGCCCTGTTCGTTTATGGATTATTCCGCTGCCTTGGCGTCGGCGACGATCTTAGCCTGGTTGGCCTTGGGGACTTCCTCGTAGCGCTCGAAGTCCAGCTGGAAGGAGCCTCTGGCCTGGGTCATAGCCCGCAGGTCGATGGCGTAGGAGGACATCTCAGCCATGGGGACCTCGGCCTCCACAACGGTATTGCCCTTGCCGTCAGGATTCATGCCCATGACGCGGCCGCGGCGCTTGTTCAGGTCGCCGATGACATCGCCCATGTAGCTGTCGGGGATGGTGACCTTCAGGGAACCGATGGGCTCCAGCAGCGTTGCACCGGCATTGGGCATAGCCTCCTTGAAGGCCAGGATGGCAGCCATCTTAAAGGCCATTTCGTTGGAGTCCACGGGGTGATAGGAGCCATCGTACAACACGGCCTTCAGGTTGACCATGGGATAGCCTGCCAGGGGGCCCTTCTGGACCGCTTCCTGAATGCCCTTTTCCACAGCGGGGTAGAAGTTCTTGGGCACAGAGCCGCCGAAGACCTCTTCGGCGAACATCATCTCGTCCTGCTCCTCCTGGGGCTCGAAGCGGATCCACACATCGCCAAACTGACCGGAGCCGCCGGTCTGCTTCTTATGACGGCCATGGGCCTGGACGGTCTTCTTGATCTTCTCGCGGTAGGCGATCTTGGGGGTGGTCAGCACGGCATCCACACCGAAGCGGGTCTTCAGCTTGGAAACCAGCACATCCAGCTGCTGATCGCCGGTGCCGGAGATAATGAGCTGCTTGGTCTCGGGGTTATTGACAACGGTGAAGGAGGGATCTTCCTCGTTCAGCCGGTTCAGGCCGGTACCGACCTTCTCTTCCTGACCACGGGTCTTGGGTGCGATGGCCATGGAATAGCAGGGGTGGGGATAGGGGATCTGTTTCAGGGAAACGATCTTTCTGGGGTCACACAGGGTGTCGCCGGTCTTGACCTTGTCCATCTTGCCGATGGCGCCGATGTCGCCGCAGGCCAGAGCCTTGACCTCGGTGTTCTTCTTGCCGCACATCACATACATACGGCCCAGCTTCTCGGTGTCGCCGGTGCGGGCGTTGACCAGGGTGGTATCCGGGGTGATTTCGCCGGAGAGGACCTTGATGAAGGAATACTTGCCGAACTGATCGGAAACGGTCTTCCACACGAAGGCAGCGGGTACGCCACCGGGAGAAACCACGAATTCCTCGGTTTCGCCATCGGAATTGGTGGCCTTATGATAATTGCCCTCCACAGGGTTGGGCAGCAGGTCCACAATGTGGTCCATGAGCATCAGGCTGCCCAGGCAGGTCACGCTGGAGCCGCAGAACACAGGGAACAGGCTCAGCTCCTTCACGCCCTGGTGCAGCCCCGTAATCATTTCCCGGTAAGTAAAGCTGTCGCCCTCGAAGAAGCGGTCCATCAGGGCCTCGTCGGTCTCGGCGACGGCTTCCTTCAGCGCATCGTTGAACTCCTCAACAACGGAGGCCTTGTCCTCGGGGACCTCGATCTCCACACGCTTCAAATTCTGCATTTCGTAGGCACGCTTGTTCAGCACATCGATGATGCCGGTGACCTTGTGGGAAGCATCCCAGATGGGCACGATGACAGGGGCAATCTTGTTGCCGTATCTCTCACGCAAAGCGTTGAAGGTGGCATTGTAATCGGAGTGATCCTCGTCTACCTTGGAGATGTAGACGAACCGGGGCATATTCCGCTCCTCGCAGTAGGCCCAGGCCTTCTCGAAGCCCACAGTAATGCCGTCCTTGGCGGAGAGCACCAGGATGGCCGCGTCAGAGGCCCGCAGCGCCTCCATAACGGCGCCGGAGAAGTCGAAGCCGCCCGGGGTATCCAGAATGTTGATCTTGGTGTTGTGGTACTCCACGGGGATGACGGAAGTGGAAATAGAAATATTACGGCGGATCTCCTCGGGATCGTAGTCACTGACGGTATTGCCGTCGGCGTTCTTGCCCATGCGGTCGATGGCGCCGGTCATATACAGAAGGCTCTCTGCCAGAGCGGATTTGCCGCTGCCGCTATGGCCCAGCAGGCAGATATTACGAATGGCGTTTACAGTGTACATAGTCAAAAAAGCTCCTTTCGGGAGAGCGCCTGCCCTCCAGAGGTAAAATAGGGGTGCTTTGGTCGGGGCACCCGAACAGCGACATTATACACGAAAGCCGCATAAATTTCAATCGTTTTTTCGTCAAAATGTGAAATATGTATTTTGTTACGGACAGATGGGTTTTATAGCAAAACACACAAATCAAGTAAGAAAACTTTGGTGGTTTTACCCCTTGTCAGATTAGAAAAGCCCCTGCCGGACCGGCAGGGGCTTCAGCTTGTCAAAAAAGCCTCGCAGAGTTTGGCGGCGTAAGCCGCCAAATAAAATCAAAATCATTTTCTGTCGGGGCGTGTACCTGACAGAAAATACTTCTCAGGCTGCGGAGTGTAGAATTTGTGTGCCGCAGGCGCGCAAATTATGCGCGTAGCAGACTGCAAAAACTTGTCGGAAAAGCCCGTAAGGGGTTTTTCGACAGTCTGAA
>CAMFMO010000056.1:0-9873 GCA_945963595.1 uncultured Clostridia bacterium
GCCGTGTCTACTTTTTATGCTCTTTTCAATTTGCGCAATTTATTATACCTTATCAAACTGCGAAAGCACCGGCGCGGATCCCGCTGGCTTCTGCCCGGGCCCTTGCCACCTGGTGGGCGTAGATATTCAATGTTGTGGAAGCGGTAGCATGTCCCAGCTCAGCAGCTGCGTTCACAAGATCCACACCGTTGGCAATCATCATGGAGGCTGCGGTATGACGGAAGGCGTGCGGGTGAATGTGAGGCAGATCATTTTCTTCGCTGAATTTGTTCAGCCAGTCGGTGATGCTGTCCGGGTGCATGGGCGTGCCGTCGTCCTTGGTAAACAGAAATCCTGTATCCTGCCAGATGTCCGCATGACGGATTTTTTGCCGCAACTGCTCTGTGCGGTGTTCCTTCAAAACCGCGATGGTTTCCGGGGACAGACAGATGGCCCGGGGCTGTCCGGTTTTGGGCGGCCCTACATAAACACCCTTATCTTTGGTGTACAGCAGCGCCTGCCGGATCATCATAATGCCTTTGTCCAGGTCAACGCAGTTCCATTGAAGTCCCATCAATTCTCCCCGGCGGCAGCCGGTATCGATGAGAATGTAGGACATGGCTTTCCATTTGACAGGAGCCTTTTCCAGCGCTTTGACAATGTCCGCAATCTCCTCCGGCTGGAAGTAGTCCGCTTCGTGCTTGGATACTTTGGGCGGCGAGGCTTTTGCGGCGGGATTGTAAGGGACAAGCATTTCCTTATCCGCCTGCGCCATTATCATGGAGATCAGGCGGTGATGCTCCAGAATGGTTTTGTTGGACAGGGGTTTCTTTCGATCGGATACCGTAAACATTTCTGACACCGAGTATCCCAGTGCATCCGCAATGCCCTGTGCTGTTTCCAGCTTCACGGCCTTGCCATTTAATACTGCATTCAAAGTGGTGTGGGCAATGCCGGATTCTTTTGCGATAATATGCTTTGGCTGACCCAATGCTTCCACTTTTTTCTTCAACACCTTCTTCGCCACAGCGATGGCACCCAGATTCCTGATGCCGTTTTCAGACAGCGTCTTGTAAAAATCATTCAGATGCTGCCGGACGAATCTGGGTTAGTTTTAAGTGTCCGATGGCATCGTTGATTCTCGGGAGCATCGCCCGATACCGCTCGATCGTGGTTGGTGCAAGGCCGTTGCGCTCCTTCAAATCCAGTACATAGTCTGCATAATCGCAGAAGCGTTTCACCTTGTCGATATCATAACCTGCCTGGATTGCCTCTTCAAATTTGAAGGCCGCGGCCATCGCTTCCCGTTCCATTTGTTTCTTGCTCATGTTCGGACGGGGTGGTTTCCATGTGGTGGTGCGCTTAATCTGTTTTCCTTCCCAGTTTAGACCTCCGGAGACGATCAACCGATAGTGCATCAACTGACCGGCTCTATTATATCTTGGTTCGATGGATGCCATACACATTCTCCTTTCCGTGGGACTGGCTCACAGCTATCATAAACTGTGAGCCAATATCTGACAAATGTGCGGCTTACTGTTCGCAGTTGACCCAGCGCAGAAAACCATCCCAAGGAATCAGGTAGGTTCTGCCGATGACCTTGCAGGGCAGCTGCCTGGTGCGGATAGCACGGCGCAGAGTATACTCGCTGATGTTGATGCCGCTGGCATTGGCACGCTCCACGGTCTGCTTGATATTCATAACGCTCATATTTCTAATCTTATCGTTCATCGAGGGATCTCCTTTTCCAGTTTCGTTCGTATTTTTCCAGTAATTGCAGAATTGTTTTCTGTATTCTCTCAGTGGTATAGTTCTTGGGGAAGTAATGCCGGATGTCCTTCAGATCGAACCGCAGTTTTTCTTCCTGGTTGGCTTTGGGCTGCTGCAACAGCTCCAAAATCCGATCCATGTCCAGCGCTCCTGACTGGCTCAACTTTTTCAACTGCTGGGACTGGGAAAGCGAGGGCGTGCAATCCTCGCTTTCCATCGTCTCCAGCAAATCCCGCTGCTCTGATTCTGTCAGATAGGAAAGCTCCACAGCGGGGGTCAGGGCAATTTTCTTTTCATCCACCATCTGCAGAATCTCCGGAATGAGATAGGTCAGGCGGATATACCGAAACACTTGATCCCGACTTTCACCCTGAGATTTTCCGATGGATGATGCGGAATCCAACTTTGTCGCAACCTGCGACGAAGTTAAATCCGACCGCTGACCCTGATGGCTCATCGCCTCCATTTTCATCCTGTACGCAAAGGCTTTCTCGCTGGGCAGCAGGTGCTCCCGGTGGAGGTTGCTGTCAACCAGTGCGATGATGGCGGCATCCCGATCCATGGAATAAATTAAAGCAGGAACCGTTTCGATTCCTGCCTTTTGGCATGCCCGGAGTCTCCGATGGCCGGAGATCACTTCATATTCCGCTGTTTCGGTTTCCCGAACCACGATGGGCGTTAACAGCCCTTGGGTCAGGACGCTGAAAACCAGCTGGTCCATTTCGGCATCATCCTTCACCCGGAAGGGATGATTCTCAAAGGGGCGTAGTTTGCTGATGGGTAAGAACTCTGCGCGGGGTGGTGTGTTTGTCTGCAAGCTGTGTCCTCCTGTAATCCCGGTGCGTCAACGCACACCGAATAACTACTTGCTGTGTCATGTGCTCCATAGCTTTTTCTATATCCCCCTTGTTTACAAAAGGGAAAAGAAGAATCGTTGCAAGTTTTCAAGTAAAATCACCTCTTTTGAAGATTGGCTGGACAGAAAATGGTATTATCCTGTCAACGGGACAAACCGCAGCTGTTTACGCCCAGCCATCCGGGAGCGCCAGCTGTTCTTCGATCAGCGGGAAGGCTTCCGCTTTGACACGCCGCCAGGAGCGTTGCTGCCCGTAGATTTCAAAGCGGTGCTGAGCCCCCTTCTCCCAGCCGGTGACAGAATCGTTCATGATACTGCCGATCTCCCGCAGCTCCTGTTGCTTCGGTTCAGAAAGACCGTTTCCCAGCGCCTCCCGGTAGAGCATGAGAGAACAGACATAGTCTCCCTTGTAGCTGTCCAGGAATTTCTGAATCAGTCCGGCCTTGCTGTCCTCCGGCATAAATTCCCGCTGTGCAGTCCGCGCGATTTCTTCCAGCTCCGGAGGCAGAACCAGACTGTAATTTCCGCTCTGGTAAATGGTCATAGCCTCTGCCCAGACCTGCCGGATGTACGCCCGGGAGGCGGCTTCGTCTGCCAGAATGTGGGTTTCCGCCTTCTCCGCGTTGACCAGCACCGGGAGAAAGCGACGGTTGCCGCTTCTGTCCAGCGGCAGAAAGTCCATGGTATTGGAGGTGCCGGCAAACACGCACTGCCGGGGACGGTCCTTTGGGTATTTCTCATAGGGAACCTTATAGGTGTCCTTCTGGCGGCTCAGGAAGGATTTGATTTCCTCAATGCTCCTGGCGTTGGCGGTTGCCAGCATTTCTGCCATCTCAATAATCCAGTGTCCGTAGAGCATCCGGTACAGATTGTCGTCCGACAGCTTTTTGATGTCATCCGAAAACCAGCTGTCATTCATGGCCAGCAGGCGGATGAATGTGGACTTGCCTGCACCCTGCCCGCCCACCAGACACAGCATGGTATCGAATTTGCTGCCCGGATGGAAAACACGCTGAATCGCGCCCAGCAGGAAGATTTTGAAGGCTTCCGTTGTGTACGGGGTTTTCTCTACGCCCAGAAACCTGGTCAGTGCGTTGCAGATGCGATCCTCACCATCCCACTGCAGTCCCAGCAAAACATCGCAGATTGGGTGGTAGTGCGCCTCATTTGCCACAATATCCAGCGCGCACTGGATGTTCTTTTCCGCGGTGATGCTGTAGTTCTCTTCAAAATACAGCCTCAGGTAGTTGATATCCGTGTCTGTTACCGCTGTATCGGAGCGGCACCAGCCCAGATCCTTCTCAATGTCAATCCGTTCGGTGAGACTGTTGCGGCGGATGGAACCTTTCAGAAGGGGGTCATTCTGGAAGACCAGCATACAGTTACCGAGACTCTGCATGACGGCTCCCTTACTGTTAGTCTGGAGCATCAGACGGATTTCTTCTTTTGTCATAGTCGTGGATTCGCTGTTCATATTCCTTGATTTTCTCCTTGTAGTGTAAATAGATGTCCTGTTTTTCTTCCTCCGTACCAAAGGACAGCTCCCACAGCAGTTCTCTCACTGTGGCGCTGTTTTGAAGTGCTTCTGTAAAGAGGGGCGGGAAGTCCTGCCCCGGATTGGGCGGTCTGGACTTCCACTTTACGAGCAGCAGATTGTATTCCCGCAGAACCTCCCGGGCGTGATACACCCAGTCCTCAAATTTGCGCTGTGCCGGGGATTTCTGGATGACAGCCACATCGCCGCCAACGATTCCGAAATCCACTTCCAGTTTCCGTGCAGCGGAACCGGCGCTGATTCCAAATAGTCGAGCGGTGAAGGTGATCACATCTCCCACGGCCCCGCAGCCGAAGCAGTAGAAGGTTTCGTCCACCTTCATGCTGGGCGTGTGATCGTTGTGAAAGGGGCATCGGCACATGCCGCGGGAATTGACGGAAAGCCCATAAGCCTCTGCCGCCTGCCGGGTTGTGACTGCCTGTTTGATTTGTGCAAAGTTGATCATGGCGATTCCTTTCTTGCGTTTCTGGGAGATGATTCTTTCAGGCATGAGAAAAGCCCCCACCTCCGCAAAAGCGGAAATGGAGGCGCGATTGGAACAATTCGTCCTCGTGCCGGGTGAAGCGTGCGTTGTAAATGAAAAAGCCCGTCGAGCGTGCTGCGTGCCGCGTTCGATGGGCTTTTTGTTCAGGCATATGCTTTATTCAGTTCCTTTGCCAGAAGCATTCCAACCTCCAGCCATGTACAAATCCGGCTTGTTCGTAGTCTTGGCAAAGGGCGCAGACGGGATTCACAATCGTGTCCATCTCCCGCAGGGGCATTCCGTTCATTGCCTGGTACAATTCATGAAAACCAGCTTTGATGTCGTCACTGTCCATGTTGTTTGCATCGTTGTACGCTCCATACAAAAGGGTCAAGACGGAATCTCCATCGCCAAAATTTGGCGTTTTATCGGCGATATAGCGGTCAAGAAAAGAAACAAATTCCTGTGCTGTCATACATAAATCAGCTCCTCACGGAGAATTTCCTCCACCCTGTCCCGAATACTGTTCATCCGCTGCACCCATTGCATCGGGTCTCTGGCTTTCAATGCTTCCGTAATTCCTTCGGCGGCTTTCATCTGGGACACCAGCGTGTCCAGTCGCAGCTGCGCCTGTTCGTTCAGGTCCGCAAGATAGGTCCAAAGCTTCCCGGACAGAATCAGATTGGTGTAGATGATGGGATGCGTTGCCTTCAGGTATTCCCGGCGCATCCGTCCCCATTTCCCCATGGGCCGCGGCTCCTCTGGCAAGGTCAGATCGGGAATGTAATAATCTCCACATTTGACATATGCGATTTCCATATTGCTTACCTCCTTTCTTGTGTAAACCCATTGTACAGGAAATTCACCCAATGCGCGAATGTGCGAAAGAAGGCTTTCGCATAAATGGATCTGTAATCCCATATTTGTCCTCGACGCCCTGAGATACGGGAAGTCACCAGACGGCAGCCTGCTGTGCTGCTCCATAGGAATCTAACCTCCCCGCCTTCCTTATGGCCGGGCCGCGCGTTACGGAAGTATCATTATCCCTGTGCAGGTTCGTCGCTGTGCCGGGTGCAATCCGACATTTTGGGGCTGGCATGAATCGCTGTTTCTTTTGGGGAAGTCTCGGCGTACTGCCCGCATAGCTCCTTGCACGGGAATGTATCTGGTGAATGATATTCAGTTTTCAAGATTCAGGTTATGTTTTTTACATGCGTATTGTACCGATTCCAAAGGGCTTCCAACAGGGACGGGTTGTGCTACTTTGCTAGCACAAATAGTGCCAGTTCCATCTGCCGCCCGCATAGCTTCTTGCGCGGTAATGTGTCTGGTGAATGGTATGCAGTTTTCAAGATTTCGGTTATGGGTTTTTCCTACTTGCATATTGTACCGGTTCCAAAGGGCTTCCAACAGGGACTGGTTGTGCTACTTTTGCTGCATTACTAGCACAAATAGTGCCAGTTCCGCCTGATGGGTGGTAACGGACTGCACGATCAGAACATTCGCTCTGGCTGCTGTTATTCTAAAGGAAATGGATTCCGCTTTTTAGGAACTAACTCGTCACATTATGGTAGCGGTTGATCACATTGACATTTTTGCCAGTGCGGTCGGCTGCGAGGCGATATCCGGAGGCTCTGCATCTTCAGTCTGCAAATGCTGCAAAGGTACTGTAAGCCATGGCGGGCTTCCTGTTTTCTACATTGTGCAAACGAACTTTGTAAACGCACAGGGGAAAAGCTGGACCGGGGAAATGGATTATAGGAATCACCGGGTAGAAACACATTGTAAAAATGCCGGGGTGTCGCGTTTCACGACACCCCGGCATCTCTTCATAGATAACCGGTCAAGCGGCTTCTGCACAGCATTCCGTACGGTTTCCTCTGCCTCAGGTTGACCCTGTAAATCCTTACGGTTTCCGTTCATCGGATGATATTTAACGTCAGAAGGGTGTCGCGAAACGCGACACCCTTTCGAGATTGGACAAAATTCCGCACGACTGACCACTGTGCGGAATGCTTTTTATGTTATCCTTATTATCGCACACATTTATTTAATAAGTGTGTGTGAATTTTTGTTGCAATCTTGTCACCTGGTGGATATATTAAAATAAGGACACACAAAAGCAGCATTCTTTGAAATGTTATGGAGGGAAATACAATGAGAAAAAGCTTTGGTGCAAAGGCAATCTGTTACCCTATGCCGGTGTTCATCATCGGCACCTATAACGCAGATGGAACCCCCAACGCCATGAACGCTGCCTGGGGCGGCATCAGCGAGGAGACGGAAATCACCATCTGTGTGGACTCTGGTCACAAGACCGCTGAGAATCTGGCGACCCGTAAGGCGTTCACGGTATCCATGGCGACTGCCAACCATGTGGCAGCCTGTGACTATGTGGGCCTCGTGTCCGGGAACAAGGAGCCGGACAAGTTCGCCAAGGCGGGTTTCCACGCAACAAAGTCCGAATATGTGGACGCGCCCCTCATCGATGAACTGCCCATGGCGTTGGAGTGCGAGGTGATCTCCTACGACCCCGAAACCTGCCGCCTGGTGGGACGGATTGTCAATGTGTCTGCTGACGAATCCGTGCTGGGAGACAATGGAAAGGTGGATGTGAGTAAGCTCCGCCCCATCACCTTTGACACCATGAACAATCAGTATCTGGTCCTGGGCGAAAAGGTCGGACAGGCGTTCCACGATGGCATGCAACTCAAGTAAACAGGGAAGCCCGGGCGTTGAACCCGGGCTTCATTCTATCTTTTCGAGCAAATCTTCCATATCGCAGTGCAGTGTGCGAGCAAGCATCCAAACCTGATGTTTGGTCAACACTTTCATTTGGCCAGTTCTTCATACACATGCTTATTGCGCTGCATCAGCTTACTGGATGCAGCCAGGACATCATCATCCGATGCTGCCTGCATGGAATCAGCCTGATTGGTGAGGGAATTGGGAAAAACGGTGTTTGTATCGATGCACATACAGTAAGCCTCCTTCCTCAAATAGCATAATCAAATTTTAGGATAAAATCAACCTGGATTTCTGTTTTTGGGGATGTCTATTCATAGCTAGATGTTTTCATGCTCCAATATTGAGCAAACAAAGGATAGAATAAATAGAGCGCTTGTTCAATTATGCCCTAGACACAAAAAATGTGTTGACAATTTGAGGGGAATGGTGTATACTGTAGGTAAAGCCCAGAAGGGCTTGATATTTGAAAACGGTTTGTTAAATTTAACTCTAGACATGGAGAATTACGAATGAAATTAGGAGATATGGCCCTGGTTCGGAGTGGACTGGTTCTTGGGAGAAAACAGGCACGAGAAAAAACGGAATACCGCTACCCGCTGCTAAATCTAAAAAGCATTCATCCCAGTGGATACATTGACACGTCTTTTTGCGATACATTTGATTCTGTTGAACCATTGAATCCGGAATATTTGACACATACCAGCGATGTGGTAATCCGTTTGACTGCACCGTATACAGCTGTGCTGATTACAGAGCAGCTGGAAGGCTATGTAATCCCGTCGAGTTTTGTTGTCGTTCGAACAAACAAAAGCTTGCTGCTCCCGGAGTACCTGGTCTGGTTAATCAATTCGCAATCGGTCAAGAGGCAAATATCCGAGAGTGCAGTAAGTATCATGCTTGGTGCAGTAAAACCTCGCTATTTTGCGGATTATGAGATGGATGATCTTCCGCTTTCACATCAAAGGGTATTGGCAGAACTGAATGGGCTTGCCCATCGGGAAACCCTGCTTTTGACGGAACTGGCAGCCGAAAAAGAAAAGTATTACGATTTATTGATTAACCAAGTATTTACTGACATGAAGAGAGGTAACTGAAATGACAACGCGTACGGATATTGAAAGAGTCCTCTGGAAGGCCTGTGACAGCTTCCGGGGAAAGATCGACAGCTCCCGTTATAAAGACTACATCCTGTCTATGCTTTTTGTGAAATACCTGAGTGATGTCACTAAGGAAAAACGAGAAAACTACATGGTTCAGTATAACGGTGATGAACGCCGTGTGGAGCGAGCCATGAGCCGGGAACGGTTTTCGATTGATAAAGAATCTACCTTTGATTTCCTTTACAGTGAGCGTAATAACAATGAAATCGGTCAGAAGATTAACGTAGCCTTGTCTCACATTGAAGAACACAACAGCGGAAAGCTGCGCAATGTTTTCCGAGCCATTGACTTCAATTCTCAGGTAGATTTTGGTGATGTTAAGGAGAAAAATGCGACCCTCCGTAACTTACTGGAAGATTTTCACGACTTGGATCTCCGTCCCAGCCAGTTGGGGTCTGCGGACATCATCGGCGATGCCTATGAATATATGATTGCCAACTTTGCTTCTGATGCTGGTAAAAAGGGTGGTGAGTTCTTCACCCCGAGTCAGGTTTCTGAACTGGTTGCTTCTCTGGTGAAGCCCCAGGAGAATGACCGCATTTATGATCCTACCTGCGGCAGCGGCGGCCTGCTGCTGAAGGCTTATAAGAAAGTGCCCAGTGGCAAGGTGGCGATTTACGGCCAGGAACTAAATGCCCAGACCTGGGCACTGTGTACCATGAACATGTTCCTGCACGGTGTTGATGATGCCCGGATTTGGCAGGGCGATACTTTGTCCAACCCCCAGAATCTTGAGGACGATCAGCTGATGCGTTTCCAGGTGGTGGTAGCAAATCCTCCATTCAGCCTTGATAAATGGGACAGTGGATTTCTCGCAAACGCCGGTTTGGATGCCAAGGGCAAAAAGCAGGAGAAGATGACTGCGTCGATGGATGCCTATAAGCGCTTTGACATTGGCGTCCCTCCCAGTTCCAAGGGTGACTATGCCTTTGTGCTGCATATGCTGAAGAGTCTGGACGGTAACAACGGCAGAATGGCAGTGGTACTGCCCCATGGTGTCCTGTTCCGCGGTGCCAGTGAGGGAAGGATTCGCAGGGCGCTGGTAGACAGCAACCTGTTGGATGCGGTAATCGGCCTGCCCGCGAACCTGTTCTATGGTACGGGTATCCCCGCCTGCATTCTTGTGTTCCGCACCGGACGTACCCGTGATGATGTCTTGTTCATTGATGCATCCGGAGAAGGCAATTATGAAAAGGGAAAGAATCAGAACATTCTCCGCCCCTGTGATATCAAGAAGATTGTAGATGCCTACGAAGCCCGTGACGCTGTGGAGCAATACAGCCCCCGGTCATCCCGCTAGGCTATGGCTCCGTAAGCGTATCAACACGCGTTCCCCCGCTAG
>CAMFMO010000057.1:0-9854 GCA_945963595.1 uncultured Clostridia bacterium
CATCCACCACGGCCTTTACCCGATCCTCCCCGCCGATATTGCCGGGATTGATGCGAATCTTGCTGGCACCGCCTTCTGCAGCGGCAATGGCAAGACGATAATCAAAATGGATATCCGCAACCAGGGGCAGCACGCTTTCCTTGCAGATTTCCGCAAAGCCCCGGGCTGCTTCCATATTGGGCACAGCCAAACGGGCAATCTGGCAGCCGGCGGCAGCCAGGGAGCGAATCTGCGCCAAAGAACCCTCTACATCGGTGGTTTTGGTATTGAGCATGGACTGAATCACGACTTCGGCACCGCCCCCGATGGGAACGCTGCCCACTTTTATCTGTCTGGTCATCTCTTTTTACCCCTTTATTGCAAAAATAATGTCCTTGAACATGATCAGCCCCATGAGAATCAGCAGAAGAACCATGCCGACGCCATGGATATAGCCTTCAATTTTCGGATTGAGCTTCTTGTGGGTGATCGCTTCAATGGCGGTGGTCAGCATCACGCCCACCAGCCGTCCACCGTCCAGTGCGGGAATGGGCAGCAGATTCATAACGGCCAGATTGATAGCAATGAAGCCGCCGAAATACAATAGATTCAAAAAGGCATAATACCGGCTTCCGGAATTGTCCGCAACCTGGGCCATCTGAGTCACAATGCCTACGGGGCCGGACACATCCTCCACCCCCGCCTTGCCCGTGAAAAGCATTTGCAGAGACAGTCGGACCATGCGCACCGTATCCCGGGTGCTTGCCCAGGTGTAGCGCATGGTTTGGCCAAAGCTGGCCTCCACCAGCGTAAAGCTGAAGCCGAAGCGCTGAGAAATGGTGCCGTCTTCGTTCTCGAAATCCTGCTTTGCCATATTCAGGTCATTCAGCACAACCTTCTCCCCGTTCCGTTCCAGAACAAGGTCGTGAACATCCCCGGGATTCAGGGACAGGATCAGAGAAAAGTCGCTGTAGACGTAGATTTTCTCTCCGTCCAGGGAAACAATCCGGTCCCCCGGCCGGATGCTCTCAGCAAAGCTGCATCTGGGGTCAACCTCGCTGACGGTGGGCAGGATAAACTGCTTATCCGGCGCAAAGAAGCAGGCCAGCAGCACAACGCCGGTGAGGAAATTCATGGCGGCACCGGCGGCAAGGATGATCACCCGCTTCCACCAGGCAGCATTGGGGAATGCATGGGGGTTGTCGCTGGCCTCGTCCTCCCCTTCCATGGCACAGAAGCCGCCGATGGGGATGCACCGGATGGAATAGAGGGTCTGGCCAACCTGCTTTTTGAAAATCGCAGGCCCCATAAACAGGGAGAATTCGTTGACCTGAACACCAAATGCCTTGGCGGCGATGAAATGGCCAAGCTCATGAATAAAGATGAGAAAGCTGAACAGAAGAATTGCGAAGATATAACTCATAGAAAGCCTCAAACATTGTTTTTCACGGAAAGTCTGGCAAGGCGGTCTGTTTCCAGAATGTCCTCCAGCGTCGGGCTGGCCTGGAACGGGATCTCGTCAACCGCCTTCCGAACCAGTCGATAGATATCATAAAAGCCGATTTCATCCCGCAGGAACATGGCAACGGCCTCTTCGTTGGCACCGTTCATGGCGGCACAGCTGTTGCCGCCCTTCCTGGCGCATTCTCTCGCCAGAGCCAGACAGGGAAAAGCCTCTAAATCAGGCTCAACAAAGGTCAGTGCGCTGCAAGCCGTCAGATCCAGCCGATCCACCGGGCTGGGGAGCCTCTCCGGATAGGTCATGGCCAGCTGAATGGGCAGGCGCATATCCGGCGTGCCCAGCTGGGCCATGATGGCTCCATCGTTGAATTCCACCAGACTGTGCACGATGCTCTGGCGGTGAATCAGCACATCCACCTTTTCCAGCGGCAGATCATACAGCCGCATGGCCTCAATGACCTCCAGGCCCTTGTTCATAAGGGTTGCGCAGTCGACGGTGATTTTTGGCCCCATTTTCCAATTGGGGTGCTTCAGGGCGTCTGCCTTGGTCACATGGGCCAGAGCTTCCCTGTCCATGCCGAAGAAGGGACCGCCGGAGCAGGTAAGCAGCAGGCGGCGAACCTCTTTCCGGTCCGCGCAGCCCATGAGGCACTGAAAAATCGCGGAGTGCTCGGAATCAACTGGGACAATCTCCGCCCCGCAGCGCTTCGCCTCGGCCATGACCAGCTCACCGGCACAGACCAGAGTCTCCTTGTTGGCAAGGCCAATGCGTTTCTTCGCGCGAATGGCCGCAAGGGTGGGTTTCAGGCCCAGCATCCCCACAACGGCGGTGATGACGCAGTCCACGCTTTCCAGCGTCGCGGCGGCAATGAGGCCTTCTTCCCCCCAGAGCACCCGGGTGGGCAAATCGGAAATGGCCTGCCGCAGCTGGGCTGCCCCCGCTTCCGTAGCCACCACAGCCAGCTCCGGACGGAACTCCCAGCACTGCTCGGCCAGGCGCCGGATGCTGGTACCCGCAGTCAATGCACCCACGCGAATCTGAGGGTATTTTCTTACAACATCCAGGCTCTGCCGTCCGATGGAGCCGGTAGAGCCCAAAATACTGATGCAATTTACCATATGCTTACACCGCCAAAGGTAGAATCAGAAGCAGCGCTTCCATAAGAGGTGCGATGAGAACCAGGGAATCGAACCGGTCCAGAAAGCCGCCGTGACCGGGGAGCATATTGCCATAGTCCTTGATGCCGGTCTGGCGCTTGACCACCGAGAAGCACAGATCTCCCATGACCCCCACGCCGGAACCGGCAAGGGCATAGAGGATGGCTGCGCCATAGTTTACCCGGAATTTCAGGGCCAGATTCAGAATCAGTGCATAGATCAGCACCCCGACCAGAGCAAAGCCCAGACCGCCCAGGACGCCCTCAATGGTCTTATTGGGGCTGACCACCGGGGCAAGCTTATGCCGCCCAAAGCGCAGGCCCACAAAATAGGCCCCGGCATCCGAGAGGAACGCAACCGTAAAGGGCAGCAGAATGAAATAGCGGCCGTTCTCCCCCACCAGGATGCGAATCAGGGAGCTCAGCAGCAGCGGGATCAGGTAACCGCCCAATGTACAAAGGCCAACGGCCTCCACGCTTACCTTCACATGGTCCAGCATAACCTCGGAGAACAGGAGCATGAAGTAGACAATGGAGCCGATCATTAAGTAGGCCTGCAAGCCGCCGTAGTAGCTCCAGATGGACATGGCGAAGGCCATGACCGCGCTGTAAACCACCATGCGGATGCGGCGGACAAGGCCTGTCCGGTAGAGAAATTCATATGCCCCCACAGCTATCAGCGCACCGAACACCAGCGCCGCCACAATTTCCGGGGCAACCAAAAGGATAATCAGCAGCAAAGGGATGGCAATTGCTGCTGTGATAATTCGAGTTTTCATGGGTCAAACGCCTCCAAAACGGCGGTTCCGCCGGTGATATTCCGCAATGGCCTTATCCAGGTCCTCCGGGCCGAAATCGGGCCACAGCACATCCATGAAGACGTATTCGGAGTAAGCAGACTGCCAGAGCAGGAAATTGCTGGTTCGCATTTCCCCGGAAGGCCGGATGATGAGCTCCGGGTCTGGTACTCCGGCAGAATAGAGATAATTTTCAAACAGTCCTTCCGTCAGCTCCTCCGGGCGGCGTTTTCCGGCAGCTACCTCTTGGGCGAAGGCCTGGGCAGCCCGGACGATTTCGTCCCGCCCGCCGTAATTCAGGCAGAAATTGACCTGAACGTCATAGGCAACCGAACGGTTTTCCGCGTCATGGCACAGCTTTTGCAGCTGGGGAGACAACCGTCTCAGGTCGCCGAAGAAGCGGAAACGGACACGGTTTTTCTCCATGTCCAGCAGGGCTTCTTCCAGATATTTCCGAAGCAGCAGCATAATGCCGCCCACTTCCTCCTGGGAGCGTTTCCAGTTTTCCGTGGAAAAGGCGTAAACCGTCAGATACTCCACGCCCAGGCTGCGGCAGTAATTGGCAATTCGCCGAAAGGCCTCCGCTCCGGCGCTGTGTCCGGCGGTGCGGGGCAGACCACGTTTTTTTGCCCAGCGTCCATTCCCGTCCATGATGATGGCAATATGCCTGGGCGGTGCCGGGAGATTTTCGGGTTCAAGCGCCATGGAAGCACCTCTTTCTCAAAGTATTCGGGAAGGCTCCCCTTCCGGGGAGCCCCAAAATATCAGATGGACATCAGTTCCTTGTCCTTGGCGGCCAGGGCTGCATCGACCTTCTTGATATACTTATCCAGCATATCCTGCAGGTCCTTCTCGGCCTTCTTCTGGTCGTCCTCAGTGATCTCGTTGTTCTTTTTCAGCTTCTTGACATAGTCCATGCCGTCCCGGCGGATGTTCCGCATGGCAACCTTTGCGTCCTCGGCGTATTTCTTGACCTGCTTGGACAGGTCCTTTCTGCGCTCCTCCGTCAGCTGGGGGAAGATCAGGCGGATCACCCGACCGTCGTTCTGGGGGTTGATGCCCAGATCAGACATCTGGATAGCCTTCTGGATCTCCTTCAGCAGCTTGGTATCCCAGGGAGTGATCACCAGGGTGCGGGCGTCGGGAGAGGAAATGGTGGCAACGCCGTTCAGAGGCGTTTCGCTGCCATAATACTCAACGGAAATGCGGTCCAGGACCTTGGCATTGGCGCGGCCTGCGCGGACTGCATCAAAGTCCTCTCCCAGGTGCTCCAGGGTACGGTCCATTTTCCTGGAAAATTCAGTAAAATCTACGCTCATTTGTTGTCCTCCTTCACGATGGTTCCGATCTTCTCTCCGCTTACGACGCGGAGAATGTTGTTGGGGTCGGCCAGGGCAAAGCAAACCAGCGTCATGTGGTTGTCCATGGCCAGGGTCATTGCGGTGGTATCCGTAGCCTTCAGGTGACGGGCCAGAACCTCATCATAGGTCAGCTCGTCGAACTTGACGGCAGTGGGATCAACATTGGGGTCGGCAGAGTAAATGCCGTCCACATTCTTTGCCATCAAAATGGCATCGGCCTCGATTTCCACACCCCGGAGCACAGCGCCGGTATCGGTGGAGAAATAGGGATTTCCGGTTCCGGCTGCAAAAATAACCACTTTTCCCTCATTCAGGTAGCGGTCCGCAGTATCCCGGGTGAAATACTCGGCAAACTTGTTCATTTCCACGGCGCTGAGCACCCGGGCAGGTACACCGTGCTGCTCCAGAGCATCAGCCATAGCGATGGAATTCATAACAGTTGCCAGCATCCCCATGGCATCGCCGTGGGAGCGCTGCATCTTATCTGCGCCGTCCTTCACGCCGCGCCAGAAGTTGCCGCCGCCGATGACAAGGCCAATCTGAACACCCAGCTCGTGGCACTGCTTGATGGCTTCGCACACGGGGTGAATCACGCTATAATCCAGCCCCCGGTGCTGCTCTCCGGCAAGGGCCTCACCGCTGAGCTTCAGCAGGATACGCTTGTATTTGATTTGAGACAAATCTGATCACTCCTTCTCTTGCATCCGTGCCGGGGACACAGCCCCGCAGGTTATCGACTCTATTTTAGCGTACAAATAGCAAATTGACAACCACTTTTTTGTGAATTCTTTTGTTTTTCGGAATTGGGCCTGAAAAGCCGCCTGTTTACCCGGGAAAACAAAAATATTTTGTTGCAATCCCAGGGCAAATCGGTTATAATACCCCATTATACAAAAGCAATGCTTAGAGAGGAAGTTTTCAATATGGCTGAGATCACGGAAAGCAAAAATTTCATTCATGCCTTTATTGAGGAGGATATTGCTCCCGGCGGGCAGTTCGCCGGAAAAACCGTGCACACCCGTTTCCCGCCGGAGCCCAACGGCTATCTGCACATCGGCCACTGCAAGGCCCTGATCATCGACTTCGGCACTGCCGAAAAGTTCGGCGGCATGTGCAACCTGCGTATGGACGACACAAACCCCACCAAGGAGGATGTGGAGTTTGTGGAGGCCATCAAGGAGGACATTCACTGGCTGGGCTTCGACTGGGGCGACCGGTTCTTCTATGGCTCCGACTACTTTGAGAAGGACTATGAGTATGCCGTGGAGCTCATCAAAAAGGGCCTGGCCTATGTCTGTGAGCTGACTCCCGAGCAGTTCAAGGAATACCGGGGCGACCTGAATACCCCTGCCGTCTCCCCCTATCGGGACCGTCCCATTGAGGAGAGCCTGGACCTGTTTGCCCGGATGCGGGCCGGTGAGTTTGAGGACAACAAGTATACCCTTCGTGCCAAAATTGACCTGGCCTCCGGCAACTTCAATATGCGTGACCCCGTGATTTACCGGATTCGCCATATGCACCATCACCGTCAGGGCGACAAGTGGTGCATCTACCCCATGTACGATTTTGCCCACCCCATCCAGGACGCCCTGGAAGGAATCACCCACTCTCTGTGCTCTCTGGAATTTGAGAACCACCGCCCCCTGTACAACTGGGTGGTAGAGCACGTCTCCGTTCCCAATCACCCCCGGCAGATCGAGTTTGCCCGGCTGGGCATTGATCACACGGTGCTCTCCAAACGGAAGCTCCGCGCCCTGGTGGAAAACGGCTATGTCTCCGGCTGGGACGATCCCCGGATGCCCACCCTCTGCGGCCTGCGCCGCCGGGGATACACCCCCGCCTCCATCCGCAACTTCTGTGACCGGGTTGGCGTTGCCAAGTCCCCCAACACCATCGAGTTTGCGTTCCTGGAGCACTGCCTGCGGGAGGATCTGAATGAGACCGCCAAGCGGGTCATGACCGTTCTTGACCCCGTAAAGCTGACCATTACCAACTACCCCGAGGGCCAGAGCGAGACCTTCCAGGTGGAGAACAATCCCAACGATGCCGAGGCCGGTACCCGGGAAATCAGCTTCTCCCGTGACCTCTGGATCGAGCGGGACGACTTCCTGGCACAGCCCATTCCCAAGTACAAGCGTCTGTATCCGGACGGCCCCGAGTGCCGCCTGAAGGGTGCCTACGTCATCCAGTGCACCGGCTGCGTCACGGATGAAAGCGGCAAGGTTGTTGAAGTTCTGGCAACCTACGATCCCAACAGCCGGGGCGGCGATCCCGCTGACGGCCGAAAGATCAAGGGCGCAACCATTCACTGGGTGGATGCCAACAACTGCGTGGACTGCGAGGTCCGCCAGTACAGCAACCTCTTTGACGACCCCGATCCCGATGCCGCCGGGAAGGACTTCCTGGCCTGCCTGAACCCCAACTCTCTGGAGGTGCTCACCCACTGCAAGGCAGAGGCCTCTCTGAAGAACGCCAAGGCCCCGGAATCCTACCAGTTCATGCGCCTGGGCTACTTCTGCCCGGACAGCAAGGATTCCGCCCCGGAGCACCTGGTTTTCAACCGCTCTGTCAGCCTGAAGGACAGCTTCAAGCCCGGAAAGTAATCCCACAAAAAGTTCTCCCGGATACCGTTCATTGCACGGTATCCGGGAGATTTTTCATTACTTTTTCTCTTCCTTGATGGCTGCCCGCAGGTGGACGGACAGGACGGCCAGCGAGGTGGCCATGTTTTCGTTCTGCACCAGAATGTTATCCGGCACATCCAAATGGGTGGGCGCGAAATTCCAGATTGCCTTGACGCCGCCTGCAATGAGCATATTGGCAACCTCCTGGGCTGCGGAGGCGGGCACGGTGATGATGCCCATGAGCACCTTGTGCAGCTTGCAGTAGTGCTCCAGCTTAGTGATGGGATAGATGGGCTGACCATCCTCGGTCTTTTCCATAGAGGGGGCCACATCGAAGGCCGCCTGGATGTTCAGGCCGTAGGCCTCGAAGCCGCTGTAGGCCATAAGCGCCAGACCCAGCTTGCCCGCACCGATGAGCACTGCATCCGTGGTATTGTCATAACCCAGGAACTGCTCGATATCGTCGATCAGAGCTTCTCTCTGGTAGCCAACCTTGGGGCGGCCGCCATCGGAGACAATGGCCAGGTCCTTGCGCACCTGCACCTCGCCCATATCCAGAGCGTTGGCCAGCGCCGTTGCGGAAATATTGGCCGGAGCCGAATCCGGCAGACTTTTCAGATAGGCGAGATAACCGGGAAGCCGCTTCAAAACGGCCTTAGAGACTTTCACATTGCGTTCCATATAATTCTTCGCTCCTCTTTTATCGATATATTTTTATATCGATATCATTTTTACCGATTATACCACTCTATCCCAGGTTTTTCAAGAAGCACTCCCCATTATTTTTCGCAATTCTCCATTGTTTTTATCGATACAATGATAAGTATTTTTTAATGGCATTATGCGCAGCTCATCTGCCGCTGGAACTCCCTTCGCAGCTTTCCCAGGATCTTTTTTTCCAGTCTTGAAATGTAGGACTGGGATATTCCAAGCTTTTGGGCAATCTCCTTCTGGGTCAGTTCTTTTTGCCCGTCCAATCCGTAGCGCATTCCAATAAGCTCCCGTTCCCGGCCCGGCAGCTCTCCCAGGGCCTGCCGAAGGGCTGTCAGGTCTGCCGCAGCCTCCAGGGGCGCAAAAATCTCGTCCTCACCCGTTCCCAGAATGTCCGAAAGCAGCAATTCATTCCCGTCCCCATCCTGGTTGATGGGCTCATCCAGTGAAATCTCTGCCTTCTGATTGGATATTTTCCGGATGTGCATCAAAATCTCGTTTTCAATGCATCGGGAGGCATAGGTTGCCAGCTTGATGTTCTTCTCCATGCGATAGGTTCCAATGGCCTTCATGAGCCCGATGGTGCCAATGGATATCAGGTCTTCCAGGCTTGTACCGGTGTTCTCGAAACGTCTGGCGATATAAACCACAAGGCGAAGGTTATGCTCCACCAGTGTCTGCCGCGCCGCCTCCTCTCCCCTGCCCAGGCCTTCAATGGCCTGGCGCTCCGCCTCGCCCTTCAGCGGCGGGGGCAGAACATCGCTGCCGCCGATATAATAGACGTTCTGCTCTCCCTGCAGCCACTGACGAAACCGCTGCCACAAATTCATACGCTGCCTCCTATCAATGCCTGATACGCCGCTCCTCCTACTCGATTCGGCGCAAACGCCACCACACGAGCTCTGCGTTTGCCGCCCAGGATTACATCCGGGATTTTTCTCGCCAACAGGAAGCCCTCGGCCTGCCCCACAGCGTGATACGGAATCAGCCGCAGTCCCGGCTCCGTCTGACTGGTTATCGTCTCTATGGGACTGCTCAGCTGCTGGGCCGTAAGCCCGGTAAGGGCGCAGCCTGCATCCCGGTCAACCACCAACACCGGCTCCCCGGTTACGGGATCACAGAGCGTATTGCCGGTATCCCGCAAGGCCGTCAGACGGACCGTTGTCCCGTTTCCGGAGATTTCAAGGGGGATATACTGCCCCGGTCCCGCTCTGCCCCGCAGCAGAAGCGTGCAGGCAAGCCACAAAAGGCCAGCGCACAGCAGCAGCTTTCCCGGGTTCTCTCCGGCGGCCAGCTGCGCCATGCCGCCCAGGGAAAAACTCAGCAGCAGAAACAGCCCCGCCTGCTGCCAGGTGCTCCGGCGCAGCCCATAGGCAAACATCGCCATCAGCGCCAGGAAGACAATGCGCCAGGGCAGCGCCCCCAGGAATTCAAAGCCCGGAAGCAGGCAGCCCCCTGCATAGACGCCGCCCAAAGTCGCCGCCACCAGCAGCCGCCAATGTGCCGCATAGATTCCGGATAGGCGGGCTGCGGCAAAAAGCAGAAGATAATCCACCAAAAAGTTCAGAAAAACAGTCAAGTCCCAGTACATACGCCGCCCCCTTCCGAACTGAGTATAGGCTTTCCCGCACAAGAATGCCGTCGCAGCCCGGCAGGACTATGGGCGCAAGTTATGTCTCCGATTTACAGATTTCGGTATTTGAACCGATGCACGTTCACAATGCACCCGCGAATATTATCACTCAGTCTAAGTGGGCAAGAGAA
>CAMFMO010000058.1:0-8783 GCA_945963595.1 uncultured Clostridia bacterium
TTTTAAGGTGGGGTCCTCCCCAAAAGGTGTCCGCTCCTCGTTCTCTTAGGAGGCGGACGCTCTATCCAGCTGAGCTATTGGGACACAAGCATAGCTATTCTACAGGGATTTTTACGGATTGTCAAGCATAATTCGGCACATTTTTCAGATGGAATGGCATATACTGTCCAATAGTTTTTTCGGAAAGGAGCATAGACCTTGAAAGCCGTGCATAATGTATTGGAAGATCTGGATGATCTGATTTTCGAGGAATCCGATGGCGGTCCCAGCGAGCGCTGACGGTATGGGGGCTGCTGCAATTCGCAGCAGCCCTAAAAATCTACCACGTCCTGCTAACTTCCATTATTGACCAGTCTGTGAGATGGGTGTATAATAAATTTGAATATATATGTAAACAAGTCGCGTGAAGCGAATTGAACGATACGGTGGAATGGAGAGTAGATATGAGGCAGGATAGAAAGGAACGGAATATGGGCGAGAATACGCTGTTGCTCTTGTACCGTAGAGGATATGGATTCCGAGGCCTATCAGAGCCATCAGCGGGAGCTGAATGGGCTGCGCTCCCTGAATTCCACCCGGTATCTCTATACGGCCAAGCGGGGGGCGGACGGAAAGCCAATCTATGTGATCGATGGCCTTGACTTAGGAGCTGAGGACTTCGCCTATCCCGGTACAAATATTGAAGAAGAGATGATTCCCTATATAGAGGCGGCTCTTTCCGGCGAAACGATTTACTCCAAGGAGATTGTGGACACCACCTGGGGGCATATTTTCACGGCTTGTTATCCGGTTGTGGCCACAGATGGAACGGGGAGATCATTGGTGCCCTTTGCATGGAAATGGATATGGAAGATACCTATGCTTTCCTGCGCAACAGCAATCAATCCACGCTCCGGGTAGCCTGCGTTGCGGTGATTGGTACGGTGCTGCTGACGATGTGGCTCTATTCCATTCGGCGGGAACAGCTGCAGAAGGAGCTCCGGCAGTAGGCAGCATTGGAGCAGGCGCTGGAAAAAGCTGACAGCGCAAACCGCTCCAAATCTGCTTTTCTGATGAACATGAGCCACGACATCCGCACGCCGCTGAATGGCATCATTGGCTTGATCAAAATCAATATGGCCCACTTTGAGGATGCAGAACTGGTCCGGAAAAATTACGAGAAAATGCTGATCTCCGCGGACCACCTGTTGTCGCTGATCAATGATGTCCTGGAGGTTAGCAGGCTGGAGGACGGAACTACGGAGCTGGCCCATGAGCCGATGGATCTGGAAAAGGTTGCCCATGAGGTGAGCAGCATCATCAGCGAGCGGGCCGCAGAGGCAGACATCACGGTGGGGCACAGTGCGGATGCGTTCGAGTGCCCTTATGTCTACGGAAGTGCCCTGCACTTGCGGCAGATTTTTCTGAATATTTACGGAAACTGCATCAAATACAACCGGGCAGGGGGAAAGATCAAAACCACTGTAGAGTGTGCAGCCCGGGATGATCGGACCGTTACCTATCACTGGACCATTACCGACACCGGAATGGGCATGAGCGAGGACTTCCTGAAGCATATCTTCGAGCCCTTCACGCAGGAAAAGAACACCGCTCGCAGCGTTTACCAGGGAATCGGCCTGGGGATGACCATCGTCAAGGAGCTTCTGAACAAAATGGGCGGAACCATTGCCGTTGCCAGCGAAGAAAGGATGGGCTCCACTTTTGAAATCACCATTCCCTTCGAAATTGCGCCAAAACCCGCCCAGGAGGCACTGGAAGCGGCAGCTTTGCCGAGTATTGCAGGAGTGTCTCTGCTGCTGGTGGAGGACAATGCGCTCAATGCGGAAATTGCCGAGACCCTTTTGAAGGACAGGGGCACAAAGCTCACCCTGGCGAAGGACGGCCAAGAGGCCGTGGAGCTGTTTGAAAAGAGCCGACCGGGAACCTTTGACGGCATTTTGATGGATGTGATGATGCCGGTGATGGACGGCCTGACGGCAACGAAGACTATTCGCGCTTTGCCCCGGCCTGACGCTGCCACTATTCCCATTATTGCCATGACGGCAAACGCCTTCCAGGAGGATGCCCAGAAGTGCTATGACGCCGGGATGGATGCCCATCTTGGGAAGCCCCTGGAAATGGACAAGGTGGTCACTGTGATTTCGCAGTTTTGCGGATGCAAAGAGGACACAAAAAAACACGGGCCGATCCTGGCCGGAAAAAGAGAGGATAAAGCATGAAAAAAGCGATTCTGGTTGTTTCCTTTGGAACCTCCTATCAGGATGCACTGAAAAACAATATTCTGGCCGTGGAGACGGCCATCGGGGATGCGTTCCCTGGCTGGGAGGTTCGCCGGGCGTTTACCAGCTCCATCATCATGAAGAAGCTGCTCAGACGGGACGGAATGGAGATCGATACCGTTTCTCGGGCCATGGAAAAGCTGGAAAAAGAGGGCTATACCCACATTGCGGTGCAGCCAACCCATGTGATGCACGGAGAAGAATATGAAAAGCTGCTGTCTCAACTGGAGCCCTTCCGCCAGAAGCTGAATGTCTGGGTGGGGGAGCCCCTGCTGGACCGGCAGGAGGACTATGCCCAGGCGGCGGACGCGCTGCTCTCTTGGCTGCCTCCCAGGGCAGCGGATGAGGCACTGGTGCTGATGGGACACGGATCGGCCCACTTTGCCAACGCGGCCTATGGTCAGCTGGAGCAGAATTTGCAGGACCTGCAGGAGAATGTTTTTGTGGGTACAGTAGAGGGCTATCCGACTCTGGAGCGGGTAGAGCGGCAGCTGGCTGCCCGGCCCTCCATAAAAAAGATTGTTCTTGCACCTTTTATGCTGGTTGCCGGTGACCATGCTCAGAATGATATGGCCGGGGATGAGGACTCCTGGAAGGCACGGCTGGAGGCCAAGGGCTACAGCGTTCGCTGCATTTTGAAGGGCCTGGGCGAGTGCCCCGCCATTCAGCAGATTTTTGTGCAGCACTGCGCTGAGGCAGTGGAGGCGCTCTGCGTCAAGGGAAAGCTCTGGGGCGTGGGCGTTGGTCCCGGAGATCCGGAGCTGCTGACCCTGAAAGCGGCCAGAGTTCTGGAGCAGGCCGATGTTGTTCTGGCCCCGGATACGGGCAAGGCGGACAAAACAGCTCTGAATATCGTCAGCGGGCATTTGAACGGCAAGACTCCCATCCTGGTTTCCATGCCCATGACCCGGGACCAAGAGGCTCTGGAGCAGGCGCACCGGGGGGCGGCGCAGAAAATTGCTGCCTACCTGGATGAGGGAAAGCAGGTGGCATTTATCACCTTGGGGGATGCCACGGTATATTCTACTTATATGTATGTCCATGAGATCGTACGCACCATGGGCTATGATGTGGAGGTTGTACCCGGCGTGCCCTCCTTCTGTGCAGCCGCAGCCCGGCTGAATATCTCCCTGTGCCAGGGCAGTGAGCCCCTGCTGGTGATCCCGGCTTCTCACAGTGCGGAAAAGCTTCTGGATGTTCCGGCCAACAAGGTGTTCATGAAGGCGGGCTCTGCCATTCTGGAGCTGAAAAAGACGCTGGAAGAAAAGAATATGCTTGAGAATGCCGCCATGGTGGAAAATTGCAGCATGGAAAATGAGCGCGTGTATCCGGATTTCCGGGATTTGAAGGAAAACTCCGGCTATTTTTCCCTGGTGATCGTAAAATAAGAAGGCTTCCTGAAAAAATTGGGGCTGTTAGAAAACGCTCTGTCATTGCACCCCAGCGCGCACGCTGGTGTGGTACCCCAAGGGTATTTCCTTCGGGCACAATCCCCCGGATTTTCAAACATCTTGGTAAAAAACCAAGGTGTTTCCATTCAACGGGGGGGCTGCCACACCACTGTGACCGCAGTCACGTACATAGCGCAACCGGCGAAGCCGGCTCTTAGCGCGGAGTAGTGACATCGGTCACTGGTTCGCAGCGACACTCTTTTCTAACAGCCCCAATTTTTTATGCGGCAGGTTCTTCTTGATAGGTCCTTACGCCGAAGACAAAGTAGACAATGTGAAGCTCTTGGGTAGACCCATGATAAAATCGTGGACGGAGACCTTCTTGCAGGCGGCGATGATTTCTTCCTCCGTGGCATCCAGCTTGGCGATGCAGAGATTTTTCCGGATGGAGTCGTGGAACAGATGGGTCTGCTGGGTCACGAAGCTTTCCTTATCCCTTAGATTTTCGGTGTTGATTTTGTCAACGCTTTTCCCGGAAATGGTGACCTTACCTTCTGTGACGGGCCAGAACCGCATGAAGAGCTTCAAAAGCGTGGATTTTCCGGAGCCGGAGCGGCCGGTAATGCCGATGACCTTGCCCTCGGGGATGCTCAGGCTGAGCTTTTCCAGAATCTGCTCCCCGCCGTAGGAGAAGCTGACGTTCTCGGCAGCAGCGCCGTGGAATTCCACATTGGTTTTCCAGGTGACGTCCGGGGCCACGGGGCTTTCGTCCAGAATGTCCAGCACCCGGTTTCCGGCGGCAAAGGTATTTTGTAGGGTAGCGCCCAGGGCAGCCAGAGAGACCACAGGGCCGAAGGAACTCATCATGGCAAGGGTGGCAATGAGGCAGCCCTCAAAGCCTGCCAGTTTTGCAGACGAAAACGGCATGGCCAGGTCAAACAGCAGGATGGTCGTATTGACCGCAGCTGTATTCTTTCCGGCAGTGCGCTTCATGTGCGCTTCCGTCTGGGAGAGAGCATCCGTCTGCGCGTCCATTTCGGCCAGACGCTTCCGGCCCTGCCCATATTGGACGGTCTCCGGCAGGCCGCGCAGGCTGTCCAGTACGAAGGCGGAGAGCTTGCCTGCACTGCTGCGGAATTGAATCCCGTCGTCACCGCTGCGCTTGGAGGTGACCAGGGGAATGACAATGCCTACGACTGCATAGGCGCTCAGCGCCAACACGCCCAGGGCAGTATGAATGCGGCCAATGAAGAGAACCATCATCAGGCAGAACAGAAATGCAATGCAGATGGGGGAGATGGTGTGGGCATAGAACACTTCCAGCAGCTCAATGTCCGAGGTGATCACGGAGATCAGGTCTCCCTTGTCCTTTCCCTCCAGCTTGGCAGGGCACAGGCGGCGCAGGGCCCCGAAGACCTTGTCCCGAATCAGGGCCAGGAGCTTGAAAGCAATGAAATGGTTGCAGGATTGCTCCGCATAGCGCAGGAAGCTTTTCATAGATCCGGTGCCGCAGCTTTTTCTTCACGGCCCGGGAGGAGAGAAAACTCATCCGGCTGGAAGCAATGCTGCATCCATAGCGCACTGCAATGGCGGCTGCGGCAATGAGCGCCGTTTACGAATATCAACGGAATGTTCATTCATGCAATCGCCGTGTCCCGTGAAAGGGATAGAGAATATTACCAAAGTGATCCAGGCAAGCAGCCGCGCAGACCACGACATCCCGGTGTTTGCCATGACGGCGAATTCTTTCGCCAATGATTGCCGCAGCTGCCGCGAGGCAGGGCTGACGGGCTATATCGCCAAGCCCGTCAGCGTCAAGAATATCGAAAACGCCCTGACGGAGATCGAAGACAAACAGAAAACCGGTCTCAAGGGTGCAAACGTGCACTTCCTGGGGCCGGTTTTGTGATATATGCGGGATATAAAAGCTTAAAAGCTGGGGCCGGGTACAAAACCCGGCCCAAATTTGCAATGTTTAGCCCTGCTTTTCGCTGCGAATCTGCAGCAGCTTGGTTTTCAGCTGCTCTTCCATTTTGGCCATCTCGGCCTCGGCAGCCATACGCTGTGCCCGGCCGTCGGACTGAATCTTCATAACATCGTCCAGAGTTTGAATCAGGTCGGCATTGGTCTTTTTCAGAGTTTCAATGTCCACGATGCCCCGCTCTGCCTCCTTGGCAGTCTCTACGGAGGCCATGTGCAGCTTCTCCGCGTTGTGCTTAAGAAGAGCGTTGGTCACATCGTTGACCTGCCGCTGGGCCTGGGCGGCTTCCGTGGAGTGGGCAATGCCCAGGGCCAGAACCATCTGATTTTTCCACAGCGGGATGGTGTTGACCAGGGTGGTCTGGATTTTCTCCACCATGACGGTGTCGTTGTTCTGGATCATGCGAATCTGGGGAGCCGTCTGGATGGAGATGGTCCGGGTCAGCTCCAGGTCGTAGATTTTCTTCTCAAACCGGTTGCACTTTTCGGCAAGATCCCGGGCGGCCTGAGCATCCTCGGCTAGGCCGGTGCGCTGGGCGGTTGCTTCCAGCTCCTTGAGCTTTCCCTCCCGGACCTCCTGGAGCTTCTGCTTGCCGGCCATGATATACATGGTCAGCTCCTTGAAATAGGCAAGATTCTGCTCATACATTTTGTCCAGCACAGCAGAGTCCTTCAGCAGCCGGACCTGGTGCTGCTGCAGAGCGTCGCTGATTTTCTCCACATTGACTTCGGCCTTGGCGTAGCGGCTCTTCATCAGCTCCAGCTTGTCGGACTGCTTTTTGAAGAATCCGAAAATGCCCTTCTGCTCCTCTTTGTCAAAGCCCTGCAGCTCGCCGACGACGTTGACGATCAGATCGCCCACTTCCCCCAGGTCCTGGGTCTTCACATTGGCCAGAGCGGCATCGGAAAAGTCGGCCATTTTCTTCTGGGCGGCTGCGCCGTATTGCAGAATCTGAGTGGTGTTCTCCAAATCGATCTTGGCAGCAAAATCCGAGACCATTTTCTGTTCCTGTTCCGTCAGAACGGGCTGCTGAATGGGCTCAGCGACAGGGGCGGCCTCTTCCTTTACGGTCAGCTCCTGCTTTTCCTCCAGCTCAGGCTCCAGGGTCAGGCTGGGAACGGTGTCCATGCTTTCAAATTCGTTGCTCATAGTGTTCTCCTTATTCTACCTGTTTGGTGTTGGAAAAATCGTTGCCTGTCAGGCCCTCCTGGGCAAGCAGGGTATGCAGAACGGAAATGTCACTGGAAACATCCATGGCCGTATCCTGGAAGACAGAATCCAGCAGCTTTTCAAAGGCCAGATTCAGAGTGTCCAGTGTGGTGTCGATCTCCTGTTTGGAAGCGCGGATGGTATCGCCCTGAATGGGCTGCCGGTCCATATCCGCATAGGCGTTGAGAAGTTTAATGGTCATGGGAAGATAATAATCCATCAGCTTCTTGAGATCGGGAATGATCTCCGGGTGCGCCTTGGCCCACTCAAAGATCCGTTGAACAATGGCCTCCATCCGGGAGATTTTTGCGGAGATCTCTTCACCGGGAATTTCATCGTTGCACCGGCGGATTTCCCGAAGATAGGCGTTGCCCCGGTCCAGCACCTCCTGGACCTTGGGGTCCGGGGTGGAGGATGGCTGCTGGGGAGCGGCGGCCTCCGCTTGCTTCCGGGCCTCCATTTGCAGGCGGCTCTGCTCATAGTGGGCATAGGTTTCGTCGCTGGTGATGAGGTTCTGCTCTTCGTGGTCCAGGTGTCCCTCCAGAAAAAGCCCCTGGTTAATCATGCCTTGAAGCTCTTTCCGCACGAATTTCACGGGCTTGCCCACACTGCGGGAAAGCTTTTCCAGAGCAATATGTGTGTTCTTTCCCAGAGCCTTCAGATAGACCTTATACCGGCTGACCCGCCCCAGGGAACGGATGCCGCTGCTCAGGAGCGTCCCGCCGCCAACCAAGGCTCCCAGTCCCAGGGCAAAGGGGATGGATGCAAGGCTGGCCCCGGTGGCGATGCCCACCAGGTGAAAGATACCGGAAATCAGTGTAAACGTAAATCCCGTAATGGTAAAAATTCCGCCAAAGACGGTTTTTAGGATTCCCTTTGTCGTCTCTCCGTTGGAGCTGCCGTAGAGTGCGGGCAGATTGTTTTTTGGCACCGGTTCTGCCCGAACCGGCTCCACCGTAATGGTTTTCTTCGGCTTTGTGGCACCGGACATGTCCAGCGCCCGCCACAGGGCATCGGACCCGGTGCGGGTGGCCCTGTCAATGGTGCGCGTTATATTGCGGCTCAGCTCCTGATAGTTCTGAGAATTGATCGCTTTATCGATGATTTCCTCAATGCTGCGGCCCAGAGAATCCCATTCCTGATTCTGCTTTTCGTTCGCCATGGTATCCCTCCCGTAAATGCTCTCTTTATTATAGCTTTTCTTCCGGGAAAAAACAATAGGAAAGCGAAAAAACAGGAAAGCTTTTGCCGCGTTTCCATATCCGCAGCAGGCAATCGTGCCCCAAATACAAAATATCCCCGGCAATGCCGGGGATAAAAACTATTTACGTGTCGTTTTGTTCAGAATTGCCGTTGCCAGAACGATGATACCGATGACCAGGAAAATTCCGGCCATGCCCTTTGCAAAGATGGGGAGCGTCTGGGCCAGTGCTTCGGGATGGAGCATTGCATTCACCTCCTCAGACACCCATCAGGGTGAGAATCAGGCCGCCCGCGATCACCGAGGCGATCTGCCCGGAGACATTGACGCTGACGGAGTACATCAGCAAAAAGTTCTGATTGTCCTCCTTGAGCCCCATCTGGTTTACCACTCTGCCGCTCATGGGGAAGGCGGAAATGCCTGCCGCGCCAATCATGGGATTGATTTTCTTGCCCTCCGGCAGGAAGAGGTTAATGAGCTTGGCAAACAGCACGCCGCCAACGGTGTCGCCCACAAAGGCCACCAGGCCCAGGGCCAGGATCAGCAGGGTGTCCGGCTGCACAAACTGCTCTGCGGTCATCTGGCTTGCCACCGTCAGGCCCAGCACAATGGTGATGAGATTGGCAAGGGTCGTCTGGGCGGTCTCGGACAGGGCATTCAGCACACCGCACTCCCGCAGCAGGTTGCCGAACATGAGAAAGCCAACCAGGCTTGCGCTGGTC
>CAMFMO010000059.1:0-8752 GCA_945963595.1 uncultured Clostridia bacterium
CCAGTGTCTTGGCAAGCTCCGTCTTGCCCACGCCCGTGGGGCCCAGGAACAGGAAGGAACCGATGGGCCGGTTGGGGTCCTGAATGCCTGCACGGCTGCGCTGAATGGCCTCGGTAACGGCCTTGACGGCCTCGTCCTGGCCAACCACACGCTTGTGGAGGATGCTCTCCAGATTCAGCAGCTTCTCCCGCTCCCCCTGGACCAGACGGCTGACGGGAATGCCTGTCCAGCGCTCCACGATCCTGGCGATCTCCTCATCGGTGACCTTCTCGTGCAGCAGGGCACTGTCGCCCTCGGACTGGTTCCGGCGCTCCTGCTCCTCCAGCTCCTTTTGCAGCTGGGGCAGGCGCCCGTATTTCAGCTCTGCGGCCTTGCCCAGGTCGTAGCTCTGCTCGGCAGCCTCGATCTGGCGGTGCAGGTCCTCAATGTCCTTACGGATTTTCTGAACCTTTTCCAGGGAATTCTTTTCGTTTTCCCACTGGGCCTTCTTGGCGTTGAAGCTTTCCTGCTCCTCGGCCAGCTCCTTGCGAAGCTGGGCCAGGCGGCTCTTGGACAGCTCGTCCTCTTCCTTCTTCAGGGACTCCTCCTCAATTTGCAGCTGGATGATGTGGCGGTTCACACTGTCCAGCTCCGTGGGCATGGAGTCCTGCTCGGTCCGCAGTTGGGCACAGGCCTCATCGATCAGGTCGATGGCCTTGTCCGGCAGGAACCGGTCGGTAATATACCGGTGGGAAAGGGTAGCGGCGGAAATAATGGCGGGGTCTGTGATCTTCACGCCGTGGAAGTTCTCATAGCGCTCCTTCAGGCCACGGAGAATGGCGATGGTGTCCTCCACCGTGGGCTCGTTGACCATGACGGGCTGGAAACGGCGCTCCAGAGCGGGATCTTTTTCAATATACTGCCGGTATTCGTCCAGGGTCGTTGCGCCGATGCAGTGCAGCTCGCCCCGGGCCAGCATGGGCTTCAAGAGGTTGCCGGCATCCATGCTGCCCTCGGTCTTGCCTGCACCCACAATGGTGTGCAGCTCATCAATGAACAGCAGGATCTTGCCCTCGGACTGCTTGACCTCGTTCAGAACGGCCTTCAACCGCTCCTCAAACTCGCCCCGGTACTTGGCACCGGCCACCAGGGCACCCATATCCAGGGAGAAAATGGTCTTGTCCTGCAAAGAGGAGGGGACCTCCTTCTTCACGATTCGCTGGGCCAGCCCTTCCACAATGGCGGTTTTGCCCACGCCGGGCTCACCGATGAGGACAGGGTTATTCTTGGTCTTCCGGGAGAGAATTCGAATTACATTCCGAATCTCCTCATCACGGCCGATGACCGGGTCCATTTTCTGCTCTTTGGCCTTCTTGACCAGGTCCGTGCCGTATTTTTCCAGAGCGTCATAGGTGCCCTCAGGGCTGTCGGAAGTGACCCGCTGGTTGCCCCGGACGGATTGCAGGGCCTTGAGCACGGCCTCCTTGGTAATGCGGTAGTCGGAGAAGATCCGCTTCACGCCGCCCTGGGCGGTTTCCAGCAGACCAAGAAACAGGTGTTCCACGGAGACAAATTCGTCCTTCATGGTGCTGGCCTCTGCTTCGGCGGCAGTAAAGGCCGCATCCATGTCGGCACTGATATAGAACCGGTCAGCTTCCCGGCTGCCGGTGACGGCGGGGACTTTGCCCAGCTCCGTTTTCGCGGCGGCTTCCAGACTCTCCACCGTCACATCCATCTTCTTCAGCAGCTGGGGTACAAGCCCTCCATCCTGCTGCAGCAGAGCCACCAGCAAATGAACCTGTTCCATTTGCTGATTGCTGTTTTGAATTGCAAGGTTTTTGGCGTTCTGGACAGCCTCCATGGACTTTTGCGTATAGTTCTGAAAATTCATAGCCATCCTTCTTTCATGGTTTAGCACTCTCTTAACACGAGTGCTAATTTTTATTTGCTTATACTATACTCCAATTCCGCCAAAAGTCAAGGTACGGACATAAAATGTTTACAACTATACAATATGCACAATTACAAAAGGAATAATTTGACACGGATAATATATATTTAACAAAATAAAGCTTGCATTTCTGGGGAAATGCGTTATAATAACCATGCAAGTGCAAGGTAGCTTCCGGAGACGGAAGCAAAAGTGAATTTTTTTCTTACCTCTCTTTTCTCTGGAAACACCCCCTGCGGTCTGGTCAACCGCAGGGGGTGTTTTCGTAAAGATGCTGGGCTGCGAAAAAACAGCTTCACAAATGGAGAAAAAACATGTATGATATGTTTCAGAGCTTTGGATAAGTGTGAATGCGGGAGGAAACACATGGAAGTATCTCTGACGGAAATGCTGGAGGCCCGGGAGAAGCGGGCCTGGCAGCAGCGGGAGCTGCTGAGACGCGGGCGGACGATGATCTGCTTCACGATGAACATTGCGGGCCCCATCAAAAACAGCCCCCTGATCGGCAGCGGCTATGACCTCGGGAAGCGGCTGCTGTTGGGGCAGCTGGACGTTGCGGGCGTGGCGGTTTCCGATTTTGAAGAGGTCCGGGAGAAGACGGGCAACGAGTGTATTCTGCTGGTGGATGCCGAGCCTCTGACCGTCAAGGCCATTACGGCGGAGCTGGAGGATCATGCGCCCATCGGGCGGTTGTTCGATATGGATGTGCTGCGGCCGGACGGCAGCAAGGTGGAGCGGCAGGAGCTGGGGCTGCCCGGGCGGAAGTGCCTGCTCTGCGGGGAGAGCGCCCAGGTCTGCGCCCGGAGCCGGAAGCACAGCGTGGCAGAACTCCAGGCAAAGACCCGGGAAATCCTGCAAGAGGCTGTGGACGAATGGGACAGCCGGGAGGCGGCGCGGCTGGCCTGCCAGGCCCTGCTGTATGAGGTGGCGATCACCCCCAAGCCTGGCCTGGTGGACCGGGAGAACAGCGGAAGCCACCGCGATATGGATTTCTTTACCTTCCAGGCCAGCGCCGCAGCCCTGCAGCCTTATTTTGCCCAGTGCGTCCGCATCGGGCGGCAGGGTGGCGCACCGGAGGAGACACTTCGGGCGCTGCGGCTGCCCGGAAAGCTGGCGGAGGCGGAAATGCGCCGGGCAACCGTGGGCGTCAACACCCACAAGGGGGCCATTTTCTCCATGGGCATTCTCTGCGGCGCGCTGGGACGGCTGGACAGGGAGAGCTGGGGAAATCCGGATCGAATTCTGGACGAGTGTGCCGCTATGGCGAAGGGCATTGTCAGTGAGGACTACCGGGATCTCACCCCCGAAACGGCGAAAACCGCCGGGCAGAAGCTCTATTTGCGCTATGGAATTACCGGCGTTCGGGGCCAGGCAGAGGCGGGATTCCCGGCAGTGCGGGAGGCGGGCCTGCCAACTTTGGAAGCGGCGCTGGCAGCGGGAAAGAATATCAATGAAGCAAGCTGCGCGGCCCTGCTGGCCCTGCTGGTCCACACGGCGGATACCAATATGATCCACCGGGGCGGCTTTGATGGAATGCAGCAGGCCACGCTCGAGGTACGGGAGATTCTGGACCGGGAGAACTTCCCCAGCCGGGAGACTCTGGAATCGCTGGACAAGCGCTTCATTGAGAAAAATCTCTCTCCGGGCGGCTCGGCAGATCTGCTGGCACTGACGCTTTTCCTGCACTTTCTGAGAGAAACGGCGCATATATCAGAATTCTGTAATTGACTTTCACCGTAGGTGAGAATAGAATGACAGTAGATACATTGCGCAATCAGGAAAGGAGAAACAGAGACTATGGAATCCGACTTGAAAGAAGACAACCCTTCCGAAAAAGAAGCGCTTCGATCAGAAGCAGCCGCAGTTCCGCCTGCACAGGAAGAGCCCTCCACCATTGGCGCAGAAGCACCGCAGGAACCGAAGGCACCGGCGAAGAAACCGGGGAAGGGCCGGAAAATCCTTTTGTGGATTGTGGCGGCCGCGGTTGTTCTTGCCGCGCTGACCCCGACGGTCATCCTGCCAGAGGTACAAAAGGCCCAGGCTTACAGTGCAGCGAAGCAGCTGCTGGAGCAGGGGGCCTATCCGGATGCGGAAGCTGCGTTTCTTGCCCTGGGGGATTATCGCAAGGCACCGGAGGAGGCCTGTGAGGCACGGTATCGCATGGCAGAAGAGGCACTTCGTAAGGGAATCTATGCGCAGGCTGTGGATACCTGGCAGGCGTTGGGAGACTATTCCGATAGTGCTGCCCGTGCGGAGGCGGCGCTGGATGCCTGGCATGGCCCTGACTATGAGGCCGCTGCAGCACTGATGGCGGAGGGAAAATATGAAGCTGCCGCCAAGCGTTTTCAGACGCTGGACGGCTATCGGGACAGTGAAGCCCAGGCCCAGAGCTGCCTGGAGGAGCAGCAGGCGATTGATTATGAGGCTGCCGATGCCGCATTCGGCCAGGAAGACTATGCTGCCGCGCTGAAGCTCTACCAGAAACTTGGGTCCTACAAGGATGCAAGAGGGCTTGCCGCGCGGACTGCTTACCTATGGGGCTGTTCTCTGATGGAAAATGAGCAGTATAAGCAAGCGCAGTCCTGCTTTGAACAGGCCGGAAACTATCAGAACGCCGCAGACAAAGTACTGGAGGCAAACTATCTCTATGCCGGGCAGCTTTTGGATGAAGGGAATTATGCGGAAGCAATCAACCAATACAAAGCCTGCGGCAGCTATCAGGACGCTGCCGGGAAGATTTTGGACAGTAAATACGGCTATGCGGAAAACAACCTGGATCAATCGAATAAGACTACCCTGAAATATATTTCGGAGCTGATTGCTGCGGGCTATCCCGGGGCAAAGGATTTGGAGGATGCACTGTATGCATGGAAGGCGGAATTCCTTGGCTTTAACAATTCTCCAACAAAAACCGATGCCCAGGGGCGCATCAGTAAATACTACACCATGTATGCCCATTTCCGGGTCACCGGCGGCAGAGACGGAGAAACCACAACCGTCAGAGCGCGTCTTGTTGCGCCCAATGGCTCCCGCGGGACGATCACGTTTGAAAATTGCTGGTCCGGCGGCGAATACTATGTCTCCTTCTTTTATTACGATCCCGCAGCCGGGGCTACAGGAACCATAACGGCTTCCATTTACTCGGACAAGGGCGTGTATCTGGCCGGAGGCAGTGCAGAGGTCGTAGATTGAATGTGAGGAGCATGCCTGCGATGCGGTTCCCGGTATTTGCTCCGGGACGTGTCCGTCAGATGAGAAAAATTGCCACCTGATTGATCGCAATTCCAACACAGGAACAACAAAACCGCAGAGGCCGGTGCTTTGGAAGCACGTGACCTCTGCGGTTTCTTCCTTTTTGTCAGTTCTGGGATGCCTTTTGCCTGTGCAGCAGGCCCCGAATCTTGTCCGGAAGGGAATCCCGCCGGAGGAAAAGTACGCCCACAAGGATGTAGAGTGCCGCCAGCATGGCAATGCCGACCCACCAGACTCCGGACAGCAGCAGATCGCCTGCTAGGCAGGTGACGAAGGTGGGCACGGGCAGGGCCAGCAGCAGCGCCAGGAAATAGCGCCGCCCCTGCAGCCCGGCATGGGCGGCGGTATAGGGGATGATGCCGTTGGGCAGCCCGGGGGCCAGCAAAAGGATGGTGGTGTAATAGGTGCGGTTGCGTTTAACGGAAAGGGCGTCCCGGGCCTTTTTCAGCTTCGGGGAGGCCTCCTCCAGGGCGGCGAGGGACGTCTGGGCGTGGGTCGCGGCATAAAAAACGGCTATATGAGCGGCCATGCATGCGGTCAGGCAGATCGCGCAGCCCAGCCAGGGCCCCAGGACGATTCCGGCCACCAGCTGGACGGGCATGGCGGGCAGAACCACAGAGAGAATCTGAACGAAGGACAATAGCCACAGCAGTCCGGCGCTGTAGGCGGTATTCTGCCCGTCGAAGCAGGCCTGCAGGGCATTTTCATCCCCGCTGGAAAAGGCGGCCCAGACATTTGGAACATAAATACGAAGCAGCTCCACCACCAGTCCGATGGCGATGAGCAGAAAAAGAACCATGACCGCCAGAGACCTGACGGCGGACTTTTTGGATTTATTCTGCATAGGAAGATTCCTTTCCCTTATATTGTACAAAAGCCCGGCCCGGAAACCGGGCTGGGCCAAAATCGGCACATTCTTCCGCTGAAATGGGGAAAAATCCGCCCATTTGCTTTGGCAGCAGGATTATATCATGGGGAATATGGAATTTCAAGCTTTTTTCACATTCCCAAAGACACAAGAAAAGAGAGACTTGGCAGCATATTTCTGCTGCCTGGGCCCCTCTTTTGTGTTTTTATTATAATGTCTACTGAACAGCCCTCAGTTTTTCGCACGGTTGCAAAAAGCCGAGCAGCCAATCCAGAAATTGTAAAAAAGCGTACTGAATCTTTCGCAGATTCAGCAGCAGAATGGACAGAGCAACCACATGCGCAGCTGTATCTTCCAGCTTTGCCGTCACCAGACACATTCCACATTTCCGCTTTCCCAGGCTGAATTTGCGTTCTACTTCTACCCGCTCGCATTCGTCCTGCTGATGTCGAAAACATGGGACATGGTTGCGGCAGTGAGCGTCTGTCCGTCCAGAGTGGCGCTGGCGGAATAGTACCAGGAGCCCAGATTTTCAATGGAGAACAGCACCTGCACGCCACCATGCCAGACGGAATTATCCGCCTCGCAGATCGCAGGAGCGGGGCTTTCGTTTCCCTCGGTACGCTGAAGTTTGACCTGGGGCTGAATCAGTTTTTCGGCAAATTCCGGAACCGGAACAATGGATCCGTCGGCGTCCGTTTTCCAGACGCAGGGGAAAACGGTCCGTTCGCTCATATCTCCGGCGGCGATGCCAAAGCTGTCCGAAAGCGTGTGCTGATATCCGGCGGGGATGTTTTGATGAAGTGTACCGAAGAAGTATTCTTCTTCCGTGCCGTCGCCGTCCAGGTCATAGGTAAAGGCTGTGGTAAAGCCCTGATTGACGGCAGGTGCGGTGTCGTCAGACAGCGGAAGCTGTGTCCGAATCGGCTCGGAGGCCGGCGGCTCGGTGCCCTCCGGGGTGACTGCGGCGGCTTGTGTACCGGCTTCCGGAACCTCCGGGAGGGCAGCCGCTTCAACAGAGGGCGCAGCCTCGGTCTGCACCGGTCTCGGCCGGGAGACACCGAAAATCCCCGAGGCTGCTGCTGGGTCTGCTCAGCGGCGAGGGGCAGATCTCGGTGGGTGGCCTGCCGCAGACCAAGCTCATTGCTTCCCACGATCTGGATATGATTTTGGATACCTGCCAGCGGGTGATCCTCCTGTCCCACGGCAAAATCGCAGCCGATGGGGACGCGGAAACCATCCTGCAAGACAAGGCGCTGCTGGAGGCCAACCGCATGGAGCTGCCCTTCTGCTTGCAGGGCTGGCACAAAAACTGAAAAAGAAAGAAACGGAAGGCCATAAAACCTTCCGTTTCTGTGTTCTCCAGACTTCGTGTATCATTTTTGTGATGCACCATATTTAGCTTGTGGATGCACCAAGCTGATGCATTTGATACACTAGCCCCCAATAGACATCCTGAAAAAACGAGCAATCAGTACATCTTTGCACCAGCCGGAATATGGTTATCCAGCATAATGAGGTGCAGCTTCTCTTCGCCCTCTTCGTGATGCACGGCGGAGATGAGCATACCGCAGGAATCGATGCCCATCATAGGTCTGGGGGGCAGGTTGGTGATGGCGAGAAGGGTCTTGCCGACCAGCTCTTCGGGCTCATAATAGGCATGAATACCGGAGAGAATCACCCGATCTGTGCCCGTTCCGTCGTCCAGGACGAACTTCAGGAGCTTCTTGGATTTCTTCACGGCCTCGCACTCCTTGACCTTCACGGCCCGGAAGTCGGACTTGCTAAAGGTTTCAAAGTCTACGTAGTCGGCAAACAGAGGCTCGATCTCCACCTTGGAGAAGTCGATTTTCTCTTCAACTACGGGGACGGCAGAAGCGGCTTCGGGGGCAAATTCTGCCTTAGCCTTCTGCTCATCGGCCTTCTTCTTTTCCAGGTCTGTGGGCTTCATTGTCGGGACGGAAAAGACATCTCGGTTATTGGGTTACTAAAGTGGTATTCATTGTACTACCCCAAATGATTTGCTGCCCTATTTTGTTTGATACACCCTTTCTTTACTGCCCTATACGTGCTATTTGATGTTGTATTTGGTGTAAATGGTGTAAGTATCTTTTCGTCGCCAACAATAAAACTACGTCAAATGTTTGCCGCTTTATTATACTCATTTTTGAAGTACGAGTCAAGACCTTCAAATTCAGACCTCCTTAACTCCTTCGTTACATCGGTATAAATGTTAAGGGTAGTAGAAATATCTTTGTGACCAAGCGTATCCTGAATGACCTTGACATTAACCCCTGCCTCACACATTCTTGTCGTGAATGTATGCCTTAATGAATGGCAGCTAAAATGCGGTAGCAAAATCTTTGCATTTTCATCTTTCAGGAGCTGTTCATCATTGCAGTCACGGATAATACGACGGATTGCTTTGTTAAGGGTTGCTTGATGTTGCGGCTGTCCAAAACGGTTAAGAAAGATAAAATCAGTATATCCGTCCACAACAGCTTCGCAATGAATATCAAGCAACTCCTGTCTTTCCTTTTCCATAAGGAATGCTTCTTTGACGAAATCCAACATCGGAACTTGGCGTTTGCCAGCCGGAGTTTTCGTAGTATTGATGTTAAAATAGCAACCACGCTTACTTCCCTCGGTACGGTGGTCATAGTAAACCAGCGTGTGGTTCACATCAATGATACCTTCTTCCA
>CAMFMO010000060.1:0-8721 GCA_945963595.1 uncultured Clostridia bacterium
CTTTCTGTTTCCAGAGAGGATCTGCTTGTTTTCTTAGGGGTTATTTAACAGCCCCCTAATTATTTCCAATTGAAATTTATGGTCTACCCTTGACATCATCCCCGGCGGCACTGGCCACCATCCGGCAGCACCTGGAGGACCTGGGCCGGGAGCCGGAATACTACGACCGCATCGTCACCGGGGACCTGGGGCAGTACGGCAAGGAGCTGCTTCTGGAGCTGGCCCGGAAAGAGGGGCTGTCTCTCGGCGGGCGGCTGGAGGACTGCGGCTGCCTGGTCTTTGACAACCTGCGCCAGGACGTCCACGCCGGAGGCTCCGGCTGCGGCTGCAGCGCCATCACCCTGTGCGGCCACTATCTGCCGGAAATGCAGAAGAAAAAACTACGCAGGATCCTCTTCTGCGGCACGGGGGCCCTGCTGTCCCCCACCTCTACCCAGCAGGGCCTGCCCATCCCCGGCATCTGCCATGCGGTGGATATTGAAGAGGAGGCGTGAACATGGACTATCTGAAAGCGTTCCTCATCGGCGGGGCCATCTGTCTTGTGGGCCAGCTGCTCATTGATAAGACAAAGCTGACCCCTGCCCGGATTCTGGTGAGCTATGTAGTAGCAGGCGTCATTCTGGGGGCCGTGGGGCTCTACGAGCCCTTTGCCGAGTTCGCCGGGGCCGGGGCCGCAGTGCCGCTGACGGGTTTCGGCAATACGCTAGCCAAGGGCGTTCGGGAGGCGGTGGACGAGCAGGGCTTTCTGGGAATTTTTATCGGGGGTCTGAGGGCCACCGCCGGAGGCATTACTGCCGCCATCACCGCCGGACTGCTGGCGGCCCTGCTCTTCCGCCCCAAGGATAAATCCTGAAAACCGGGGCACACTATCCACGCGGCCACAGCCGCAGCAAGGAGGATCATACGCTATGAAGAACGAACAGAACCGCAATCAGAATCAGAATCAGCAGAATCAGCAGAACCAGAATCAGCAGAGCAAGAACCAGAATCAGAACCAGCGCTGATTGTATCCCTGGCAGCGTCACCGGGTTTCCGGTGACGTTTCTTTTTCCGCAACAAACAGCAGGTGGTTCGATGCTCCGAGAAATTCCGGCTTTTCGCAGAGATATTCCTGGAACCGCAGATACTGGGCAAAGCTTTTTTCGTCCATTTCATTGATCTTTGCCTTGAGAAGTTCGCTCATTCCGTCCGCGGCGACTTCATGGAGGATCTTCACATCCGCCCTTTGCAGAAGCGCCCGGCAGTCCTGCGGCGTGCTGAATACAAAGGGAAAGTCGTCGCAGCGGAAACGATCCTTGTCATAGTCTCCGTTTATAAAATAGTCCGGATGTTGGCTGAACATGGTGAGTATGACCATGTCGTTGGAAAGAAATGCAAAAAAGAGCTTGCCGCCTGGCTTGCACACACGTTTTGCCTCCGCTATGCAGCGAAGCTTATCGTCCTCACTGTGCAGATGGTAAAGGGGGCCAAACAACAGTACAATGTCAAAAGAATCATCCCGGAATCTGCTCAGATCCAAAGCATTTCCCTGGTGCAGCACCACGGTGTCCTCCGGGGTCAGCTGGGCCCGGAAGGCCGCAATATTGCTGTCCGCCAGCTCCAACGCCTCCACTTGGTAGCCCTTTCGGGAAAAATAAAAACTGTACACACCGGCGCCCGCCCCGATATCCAGGATCTTCATGCCCGGGGTCAGGTATTTTTCGATGTATTTTACGGTAGTCAGAAATTCAACTTTAGATGCTTTGGTCTGTGTAAGCCGGCTGCTTTCGTCGGAGCGGCTGTAGATCTGCTGCACCAGCTGGGTGTCGTTCAGATAGGGTACCCCCTCCATAAAGTGGGGCCTGTAGAGGATGCTTTCTTCCGAATGCTCCACCATGCCGTAGGCCGTTTCGTAGGGGCAGCGCTTGATATATTGAAAGCCGCACTTTTCAATGACCCTTGCCGACTGCCGGTTCCAGTCGAAGTGTCCCACCAGAATAAAGTCCAGCTGAACGGTGTCAAAGAGATACCGGATCACGGCCTTCACCGCCTCCGGCATAAGCCCCCGGCCCCAATAGGCTTTGGAAAGGACGTAGCCGATCTCCCGACCCCGGAGGTTTTCCAGCTCCGGGTAATGGGCCTCATTGTACTTCTCAATCCCCAGAGAGCCGATGACCCGGCCCCGGTGCTCCAGGGCGAAGACGTGCTTCCCGGCGATGAAACGGGAGAGAATGGCCTGGGATTCCGCCTTGTCTTTGTGGGGCGTCCACCCGGCCATCTGGCCCACGCCGTCCACGCTGGCGTAGGCGTAAAAGTCCTCCAGGTCCGTTTCCCGCCAGGGGCGCAGGGTCAGCCGTTCCGTTTGCAGGACCACGGTGCTGATATCGATGGGTGCGTTCATTTTTCTACCTCCTAAACTAAAAAAGCAGCGCGGGCCTTTTGACCTGCACTGCTTTGCTTTTCGGAATTTCCTTAAAAAGAGTACGCCAAGGGAAGCCCGATGCAGTGCAGAAGCAGCGCGTAACCGGACTTATTATTATTCATGGAAACAGAGCATTCCAAGAAAGCCATTGCCGTACCTCCTTGCGGTTTGGGCCATCATAGCACAAATTTTGTGAATGTCAACTCCAAAAATTCCTCCGGAAGGGGCTTTGTCTCCATCTTCCAAGCAGCGAAAGACCACAAAAACCAGGGCATACCGCGCTTTCGCCGCAGCGGTATGCCCTGGTTAAAAAATACAATAAGGATATTACACGGTTTCTGGCTTCCTGCTGAACTTGGCCTTCCAGTATTTCCCGAAGACCAGAATTTCCGCCAGCAGTCCCAAGGGCAGCGCACAGGCCACATCAATGGCGGAGTGCTGCTTGACGAACATGGTAGCGGCGCTGATGAGGAAGACATTGAAGACCACAAAGGCCTTCCACAGCTTTCCCGCCTGCTTTTCCTTCAACCAGCAGGAGCCGATGCCCAGAGAGTAGGCCACATGCAGAGAGGGGCAGACTCCGGTGGGGGTGTCCATCTTGTAGATAAAGGCCGCCAGGTGGGTGAAGAAATTGTCCCGGGCGAATTCCGTGGGCCGCAGGTCCTGGATGCTGGGATAGACGATGTAAACCGCCATGGCCACCACCTGGGTGATGATGATGTATTTTTGCAGATTCTTGAAGTTCTCAATGTCATACAGGAGAAAATACCCCAGGGAGATGACGATCAGCACATACCAGAAGCAATAGGGGATGAAGAAGAACTCATTGAAGGGAATCAGATCGTCCAGTCGGCTGTGCATCACATGGCAGGCATCGTAGGGGATGAAGTTCTCCGTCAGGAAATAGAAGAGAAAATACACCAGCCATCCGGCCAGCAGCTTGAGGTGGGAAAATTCCGGGTCGTTCAGCTTGGAAAAGCGGAACTTCCGGTAATCAACAACAGGTTGTTTCATAGGATCGCCTCTGTAGAATGATTGGTTTTGTAGTCCTTCTTGGGAATGTTGGGGTAGGGCACCACGATGTGCTCCGGCAGGCTCACCGCCTGGGCGGTGATGCTGTCCATCAGCGCCTGACACACCCGGCGGCGCTCCTCGGCAATGGGGGCCGTGGGGTCAAACTGGATGGGCTTGCAGAAATAGACCTTGTGAAGCCTGGGCGCTAAGTACATGGGCACAAAGTTCAGGGCCTTGCCTGTGCGCTTGTAGTACAGCTTGGCCACATCCACAAAGTTCTCCTGAAACGCGCAGAGGATCTGGTTGTAGCCCTTTTTGCACTCGGGGAAGATGATGATATGATTACCAGCCTGGAGGCTCTTCACAGTGTCCCGGAAGGTGTTGATTACCCGGGTGTCGTGGTACACGGCGATGGTGTCGCCGCAGCGCATGACGCAGGAGGCAAAGGGGGCGATGATGTAGCTCAGCAGCCGGAACAGGGGCTTGAGGGCCTTGGGCTTTTCGTCCCAGAAGTCGTGATAGGCGTAGTCCGGGATTTCCTTGGCGGACATCATCTGCCCGGCGCACCAGATGGCCCGTTTTCCCGGGAAATAGAGCTCCGCCAGAATCGGCCCGTTGGCCTGAGAGTGGTTGCCCACCACAATGGAGGGCTCTTCGGGAAGGTTCTCGGTGCCCTCCACAGTGGTCTTTGGATAAAAGATCCAAACAAGCTTCCAGCAGACCCAGTAAAATGCTTTTTCCAACCGTTTTTTCAAGGCCGTACCTCCGCACAATACATTTTTTACGGGAATTGTACCGGGGAAAGCTAAACTGCACCTAAACTTGAAAAAATTTCGGAAAAGGGCTATACTGTTTTCAGTTTCGTTTCGGTTTAGGATGATACCATATGCTTAGCAAAAAGCAAGGGAAAACCAAGGAAAATCCAGGGGGGAAATGTTTTGTTCCATATTCTCGTGGCAGATGACGATAAAAATACCCGTCGGCTCATGCAGGCGGTGCTGGAAGGGGACGGCTATACCGTCACAACGGCCTGTGACGGCGAGGAGGCCCTGGCCGTGATGGACCGGGAGCACATCGACCTGGTGGTGCTGGACATTATGATGCCCAATATGGACGGCTATGAGTTTACAAAAACCCTGCGCTCGGCCAACAATGAGATGCCCATCCTCATGGTCTCCGCCAAGCAGCTCTCCGAGGACCGGAAAAAAGGCTTCCTGGTGGGCACGGACGACTATATGACAAAGCCTGTGGATACCGAGGAAATGCTGCTGCGCATCAAGGCCCTGCTGCGCCGGGCCAAAATCGTCTCCGAACGGAAAATCGAGATCGGCGATGTGGTGCTGGACTACGATTCCCTGACCGTCACCCGGGGCAAGGAGCGCCAGGAGCTGCCTCAGAAGGAATTTCTGCTGCTGTATAAGCTCTTGTCCTATCCCGGAAAGATCTTTACCCGGATTCAGCTTATGGACGAGATCTGGGGCATGGATTCCGATACCGGCTGGGAGACGGTGACGGTTCACATCGGAAGGCTCCGCAAGCGTTTTGAATCCTGGCCGGAGTTTGAGATCATCTCCGTCCGGGGCCTGGGCTATAAGGCGGTGAAGAAGGTATGAAGCGTCGCAAACCCTCCAAGCAGGAGCGCCAGAGCCGCATGACCCTGACCCTGACCCTTTCCGGCTGCGTCTTCGTGGTCACGCTGGTGACCCTGCTGATCATCGGTGCGGCCCTGCTGATCGTAGACCGCACGGGGCAGCTGGGCAAGTGGATGGAGCACTCCAGCATCCTGTCCTTCTTCCTGATCATCGCCGCCATCAGTCTGGTGGGCGGCACCCTGATGGCCCTGCTGCTGGGCACCTTCCCCCTGCGCTCCGTTAGCGAAATGACCCAGGGTCTGCACCGACTGGCTTCCGGGGACTACGATGTCCGCATAGAGCCCAAGGGCCTTATGGCCACCATTGCCCCCCTGCGGGATATGGTGGAGTCCTTCAATGCTACAGCGTCCGAGCTCGCGGGCACGGAAATGCTGCGCTCGGACTTTATCAACAACTTCTCCCACGAGTTCAAAACCCCCATCGTCTCCATTGCGGGCTTTGCAAGCCTTTTGCGGCAGGGGGACCTGACCCGGGCTGAGCAGCTGGAATACCTGGACATCATCGAAAGCGAAAGTAAGCGTCTGGCGGATATGGCCACCAATGTGCTGAACATGACCAAGGTGGAGAATCAGGCCATTCTGACGGACGTTTCTACCTTCAACCTTTCCGAGCAGCTGCGGACCTGCGTGCTGCTGCTGGAGCGGAAGTGGGAAAAGAAAAATCTGGAAATGAATCTGGATCTGGAGGAGTACACCGTCTCCGGCAACCAGGAGCTGCTGCGGCAGGTGTGGGTAAACCTGCTGGACAATGCCATCAAGTTCTCCCCGGAATGCCAGACGGTGGAGGTTTCTGCCCTGGAGACGGAAAATGATGTGACGGTCTCCATCTGCAACACCGGCTCTTATATCCCCCCGGAGCAGCAGGAAGCCATTTTCCGCAAGTTCTACCAGGCGGACCGTTCCCACAACAGCGAGGGCAACGGCATCGGCCTGGCGGTGGTCAAGCGGGTGGTGGAGCTCCACAGCGGCACCGTCCGGGTAGAAAGCGAACCCGCCTACACCAAATTTCTCGTCACCCTTCCCAAAGCACAATAAAAATCCCGCCCCGGACAGAATGTTGCTGCGGCAACGCTGTTCGGGGCGGTTTCGGTTTATACTGAGGAAGAAATGCAAAAACGGAGGAAACAGCGATGATTCGTCAGATTATTCATATCGATCAGGAAAAATGCAATGGCTGCGGCCTGTGCGTCAAGGCCTGCCACGAGGGGGCCATTGCCCTCATTGGCGGCAAGGCCTATCTTGCCCGGGAGCACTATTGCGACGGCCTGGGGGACTGCCTGCCCGGATGCCCCACCGGGGCTATTACCTTTGAAACAAGGGAGGCCCCGGCCTATGATGAGGCTGCCGTGCTGAAGGCCAAGGCAGAAAAGGCTGCGGCCCAAGGTGGCTGCCCCGGCAGCCGGATGCGGACTCTGTCCCCGGAGCCGGAAATGCCCCAGGGCGGCCATTGCCCCAGCCAGCTGCGGCAGTGGCCTGTGCAGCTCAAGCTGGTGCCTGTTCAGGCCCCTTGGTTTGACGGGGCCGATGTGCTGGTGGCGGCGGACTGCACTGCCTATGCCTATGGGGACTTCCACCGGGATTTTCTCCGGGGAAAGGTCCTGCTCATCGCCTGCCCCAAGCTGGACAGCGTGGACTACAGCGAGAAGCTGACGGCCATTTTCCGGGAGAACAACATCCAATCCGTAACGGTGCTGCGCATGGAGGTTCCCTGCTGCGGCGGCCTGCAGCGGGCCGTAGAAACCGCCGCCGCCAACAGCGGAAAGAATATCCCGGTGACTACGAAGATCGTTACGACGGACGGGAAGGTACGGTAAAAAAGAGGCTTCCCCTCCGGGGGAGCTGGCTCGGCGCAGCCGAGACTGAGGAGGGGCGTAATGAGCGAGAGTGTTAAGGAAATACGTACCGCTCACTTACGCAAGGCCCCTCATCCACCGCTGCGGCGGTCCCCCTTCCCCAATGGGGAAGGTCAAGAACTAAAATCAGGAGAAACCCTATGAATAAGAATTTGTTTTGTTTCCAGTGCGAACAGACTGCCGGATGTGCCGGCTGCACCGGTGCTGCCGGTGTCTGTGGGAAGACCGCCCGGACGGGCCTTTTACAGGACGCCCTGACCGGTGCCTTGATCGGACTAGCCCGGGCTTCGGAGAGCAGCGCCGATCTGCTGACTCCGGAGACGGACGCGCTCATTCAGCAGGCTTTGTTCGCCTGCGTCACCAATGTCAGCTTTGAGGACGGGGCCATTCAGGCCCTGTTGGACCGGGTCCATGCCGAGAAGGCCCGGCTGGTGCCGGACTGCAGCAGCTGCATGAATCCCTGCGGCCACAACGACGATTATGATCTTGCGAACCTCTGGAACGCCCAGGAGGATATCCGCAGCCTGAAAAGCCTGATCCTCTTCGGCATCCGGGGTATGGCCGCCTATGTTTACCATGCCGCCGTGCTGGGTTACCGGGACGAGGAAGTCAACCGCTTTTTCTATCGGGCCCTGTTCACCCTGGGGGAGGATACGGACGCAGAGCACCTGATTCCCATTGCCCTGCAGGTGGGAGAGGTGAACCTGAAGGCCATGGCCCTTCTGGACAGGGCCAATACGGAAACCTTCGGCCACCCCGAGCCTACCGCCGTCAGCCTGACAGTTGAGAAAGGCCCCTTCATCGTGGTCAGCGGCCACGACCTGTATGACCTGAAATGCCTGCTGGAGCAGACCCAGGGGAAGGGCATCAACGTCTATACCCACGGGGAAATGCTGCCTGCCAACGCCTACCCGGGCCTGAAAAAGTACCCGCATTTGAAGGGCAATTTCGGCACAGCCTGGCAGAACCAGCGAAAGGAGCTGGAGAACCTGCCCGCCCCTGTCCTCTTCACGACCAATTGCCTGATGCCCCCGAAGAAGAGCTATCTGGACCGGGTTTTCACCATGGAGCAGGTCCGTTTTCCCGGAGCTGCCCATATCGGCGAGGACCGGGATTTTACCCCCATAATTGAAAAGGCTCTGGAGCTGGGCGGCTTCCGGGAGGATATGCATTTCACAGGTATCAACGGCGGCCACACTGTCATGACCGGGTTCGGCAGAAAGGCCGTGCTGGACAATGCCCAGGCGGTTGTGGATGCGGTGAAGTCCGGCGCGCTGAAGCACATTTTCCTGGTGGGCGGCTGCGACGGCGCGCGTCCGGGCAGAAGCTACTTTACGGATTTTGTCAAGCAGACGCCAAAAGATACGGTGGTTCTCACCCTGGCCTGCGGCAAATATCGCTTCAACGATCTGGACCTGGGCACAGTCGGCCCGCTTCCCAGAATCCTGGATATGGGCCAATGCAACGATGCCTATTCCGCCATTGTGGTTGCCGATGCCCTGAGTAAGGCCTTTGGCTGCGGCATAAACGACCTGCCCCTTTCCATGGTGCTGTCCTGGTATGAGCAGAAGGCCGTGTGCATTCTTTTGACCTTGCTGCACCTGGGCATTAAAAACATCCGCCTGGGCCCCACGCTGCCGGCATTCCTGTCCCCCAACGTGGTTGCTCTGCTGCAAAAGGAATACGCCATCGCCCCCACAACTACCCCGGAGGCGGATTTGAAGGCAATTTTGGGATAATTGCAAAAAAAGGGGCTGTTAAATAACCCCTAAGAAAACAAGCAGATCCTCTCTGGAAACAGA
>CAMFMO010000061.1:0-8214 GCA_945963595.1 uncultured Clostridia bacterium
CTTCGGCTCCTGCGGGTCTTGGTTCTCGGGGCCTTCCGCCGCTACGGGCTTCGGCGCCTGCGGGCCTTCGCTCTGGGGGTCTTCCGCCGCTACGGGCTTCGGCTCCTGCGGGTCTTCGCTCTGGGGGTCTTCCGCCGCTACGGGCTTCGGCTCCTGCGGGTCTTCGCTCTGGGGGACTTCCACCGCTACGGGCTCCGTCTCCGTTGTGTCCTCCGCGAACACAGCCGCGGGCAGAATGGCGCAGACCATTATTACAGCCAGCAACAGGCTGAAAATTCTGCGCAAACCATGGCTTTTCATCATGAGATATTCTCCTTTCACTTGTCGCTCCGTGCCGGAAAGCACACAGCGATCGCATGGCGGTTCCGTCATTCTCTATACGTCGGTAATTATACCCAATATCACGCCTAAAGTCAATGGAGAAATGCGGCGGATTTTCGTGGTTTTTGGCAAAAACAAGGCTGCCTTTGGAAGGCAGCCTTCAGAGTGTCGAAAAAGTCCAGTTAAAGCTGGGCTTTTTCTATTATCCATGATATAATGGTCATGGGTGAAGAGAAATGCTAAAAAGTGGAAAAATGGAGCGAGGCGTGTTTGAAATAGTGGACACCGAAAGTCTGGTGCCTGCAAATCATATGCTGCGAAAAATAGACGCTGCTGTCGATTTCGGCAAGATCTACGATATGGTAGAGCCGTTGTACTGTGCTGACAATGGTCGCCCTAGCGTAGATCCAGTTGTGCTGTTCAAAATGGTTCTCATTCAGCATCTGTATCCGCTGCGATACAAAAGTAGTGTCGTCAGCAATCGGCTCATTCTGCCGTTACCATCATTAAAGGGATGGATGCACAGAAAATCGTGGATAAACACCGGAATTGCAATGAAAGGCTCCAATTCCATGTTGCCAATCACCTTGTTGTACTCCTCACAGATCCGATCCAGTGCCTCTGGCGTCTCGAAGGGTGCCAGGGGCGTGAACAGAATCTCAGTGTGACCATCCGGATAGGTGGCACTGATATAATTTTGGGCATTCTTTGTCTGTCCCGCCATGGGGTTATTCCTATGGCTGTACATGATTTTATGAAGCTGTAGAATGTAGTTCCGTGTCAGAGGAATGGCATCAAAGCTTTCGTGAATAGCGGTAAAATAAGATTATATATCGCAGGTAGTGATTGAGAAAATAATTTTGGTGAACTGTATTTGTGCCGATCTATAAGCTGCTGGACAAGCTACGCGCTGTGCGGAATATTTCCAATAAAATCATTGTACTGAAAAAGGAGAGATAAAGAATGCTGCTGCAAACGATTCTGGAAGGACTGGGATTGGGTGCGCTGCTGACTGCGGTCTGCGCCGTTGGCATCCGCAAGGGCGCTGTGGGCATGGTGCATACGAAAGGCCCTGGAGCAGCAGGAAGAAACGGCTGGAAGACAATGAGAAAAGCACAAAAAGGTTCCCCAAAGCAGCACACATGCAGGCGCTGCTCTGGGGGATTCTGCGTAATCGGGATTCAAAAAGGTTGCTTGCGCCTGACTGGAATTATGGTTCCTCAAACTGCGTCAAGGGCTTGGTTTGCAGTTCCACTGGCTTGTAGCTGTCCAGAATTTCCATGGCCTCTTCCTCGGAGATCTCGGTGTCGAATTCAGCATAGTGGTCTGTGGAGGAGGTGCGCCACCAGGTGCCGTCTTTGCATTGTTTCAGGCGGACAATGCTCTGCTCCTTGGGGTTGGAGAAAACCGGGTCGCCGTCATTGGCAAAGCGGAAGATGTGATACCAGTATTCGTCAAGACCGGGTACCGGATATTGATCGACCAGAACGTTGTCTTCACATAGATACATACTGTAGACTTTTCCTTCATCTGTAAGGCCGTCCTTCATACCGACGACGCTGGTGATGAGATCGTCACTGAAAATCAGCAGCTCCTCGGTTCCGTTTCCGTCCAGGTCATAGAAGGCGTAGGTCCTTATAGGCGGCGTGTAGTCCTCCGAGCGGTTCATCTCGTCGCCGCGAATCAAATCCTGCACATATTCTGCGTAGGTAGGACGCCGGCCAATGTTGGGGTCGCCCATGCGGCTGAGCATTTCCTCCTGGGAGGCCTGCTCCCGGGCATCGGCGGCAGCGGCATCCGGGGCGTTGGGGTGGATGGTAAAGTCAAAGCATTCCGCAATTTGTTCCAAAGGCGCGTCTCCATCAATGCCCAGGGTGAGGAACTGATTTTCCCGGTCAACAAGAATCATACCGCTCTGGGCAGACTTCAGCAGCAGCACATCCACACCGTCTGTGGTGGTATAATTCTGCTGGGATACGGAAGACGGCTCCAGATAGCCGAAGACATCGTAGAACACGTCCTTTTTGACGCAGTGGTATGTAAAGGGATACTCCGCGCCGGAAAGGGTCAGCGTTCCGTAGATGGTGAAGGAGCCGCCGGGGAAGAAGCGCCCTGCGGGCATGGAAAGGGCTGCGCCCGCATTGGGCTTTAGCAGGCTGTCAACGCCGAGAAGGGAGAGAAACGGCGTGCAGTCGATCTGTTCATGCCAGGGCTTTCCAATGATTTTTAGCCCATATTTTTCACAGATGGCATTCAGCTTGTCCACCATTTCCTGATTCTGGACGCTGTAGGCCCAGTATTCCGGTGGGCTATCCCAAGAGTCTCCGCCGGAAGGGGTATAGCTCTGGGTATAGGCAAGCCACTCCTGGGCTGCCAGATAAGTAGGGAAACCCTGAATTCCTTGAAGGGAAATCACGTCCAGCGTTGTGCTTTCCGAGGGACTGTCAGACGGGAGAGCCTGGGAAACGGTTTCTTCTCCGATTTTCATATCCTGCAAACGCAGAACATACAGAACACCGCAGCCCACCAACAGCAGCATCAGTGCAACGGCAGCGGCAATCAACCAAACATGCTTCGCGGACCGATGCGTGGGGCGGGGAGCCTTTTGTATTGAAACTGGGGCACTTTGCTCAGATTCTGCAATCAGCTTTCGATCAATGTAGCTAAACGCAATCAACATTTTCTGACCGTTCATACCTGAATTCCCTCCTGTTCCAGATAGGTGCATAGCTTTGCCCGGGTGCGGCTGAGCTGCATTTTGACTTTGCTTTCCGTGAGACAATAGCGAGCGGCGATTTCGGCAATGGTATCCGCGTGATAGTACCGCCGCAGAAAAATGCGCCGGGTTTCCTGGGGAAGACCATTCAGAAAGGCGCCCAGCGCCCGGGCGATTTCCTTTGCCTCCATTTCCTGCTCCCGGCGGGTATCCGGAATGCAAAGCTCCAGCTCCTCAGACAGGGTGACGATTTCCGCGTTCCGTTTTGCCGCTTTTTTCCAATCCACCCTGTGAAAGGAAAGGTGGCGGCAGATGGAGGAGAGGAAGGCATACAAATAGGTGGGGCGCTGGGGCGGGATGATCTCCCATGTTTTCAGATAGGTGTCATTCACGCTTTCCTCCGCGTCTTCCAGATTCCCCAGAATCCGGTTTGCCAGAGCCCGGAGCCGTCTGCCGTAGGCTGCATCGGTTTCGGCAATGGCCGCTTCATTTCTGGCCCAGAAGAGACTAACGATTTTTTGGTCATCCAAGAAAGATCACATCCTTTCAATTTGCTTCTCACCCTGGTAGTACGAGAAATTTTCTTCCAGGTCACCTGTTTTGCAAAAAATTGCGTGCATCACCGGAAATAATGCAGAAATCGGGAGCCTCCACTGCGGCGGCTCCCGGCTGGTACGGTATATCTGAAAAAATGCAATGGCTATTGAATGCCCTGGATGGCGTTGTGATACAGGAAATCCTGGATGGCTTCTTTTTCACCGGAATTATAATAATCCAGCAGAAGTGTGTTGAACTGCTCCATGTGACGATCCGTAATGGTGAGAAGACCGGCACCGGCAGACACGAGAATCTTATTTGCCAAGGTCATGCTGGTTTGCTTGTTCCCGGCCCAGAAGAATTGGCCGCGTGTGCCCCATACGAAGGCATCCAGGGCTTTTTCGGTGGCGGACGTATTGGCGGTTACGATCGCTTCAAATTCGGCGCGTGTTTGCGCTTCTGCAGGAACGGGCGGCAGGTAATCTGTGCCGGAGATGCCAACGGAACCGGTGCGCAGCTTTCCCCACTCCAGAGCTTTGTTCCTGGCGATGTATTCATTCAGCTTGCACCAATATGCAAAAGTAAGGGGTTCATTCAGACTCCCAAGAAGAAAGCGCCACGCATCGCGCATATTGAGAACTGCCTGAATATCGTCCAGCTGGACACTGGGGACATTGATGCCCTGCAAAATGGTCTTTGTCTGTGGAAAGGTAATATTTCGGCTTTCCATTCGCATGCCGCAATAGACATTTTCGTCCCATTTCTTTTTGGCAAGGAACAGACTTTGCTCCGGGGTCATGTGAAATCTGTCTGGATAATGCATGATGCTTCTGCCTCCTCTGCGGCGGGCTTTTACTTTTCAATTGTACCACAGAAAGGCAGTGCTTCACAAGGGGAAATTTCAAATTCGGATGGGAACAGCGCAGTTTTTTAGGTGCCCCTTCCGACCGGTGCGGCGTGCAGCAAATTGACGAGATGTCCAATAATATGTATTATAATATATTTTGATTCTTCCTGCACCAAAATGTGACCTCCCGTTCCTGTTTCCTGTCTACAAGGGTGAAGGGCCCAAACGGAAAGGATGTGCGTTATGACAGATACAGAGATTATTGAACTTTTTTGGAGCCGCAGCGAGGATGCCATTGGTTATACCGATGCGGCCTACGGCAGGCGGCTGAACGGCCTTGCCAGACGGATCTTGAACAACCAGGCGGATTCGGAAGAGGTGGTGAACGACACCTATCTCAAAACCTGGAATACGATCCCCAAGGCACGGCCACGGTTTTTCTATGCCTACTTAGCGGTCATTTGCCGGAATCTGGCGCTGAATTTGCTGGACTGGCAGCAGGCCTCCAAGCGGAAGGCAGAGATCATCCCCATTACAGAGGAGCTGGAGCTGTGCATTCCGGATTCCAGCCAGGAGAATGCCATTCGAGGGAGGGAGATCGGGAAGGCACTGGACGGCTTCCTGGGGGAGCTGCCCAAGGACAGCCGGCTGATTTTTCTGCGACGGTACTGGTACGCCGATACGGTGGCGGATATAGCCAAACGGTACGGCATGACGGAAAGCAAGGTAAAAATGCAGCTGCTCCGCACGAGAGCAAAGCTGAAGGACTATTTGGAGCGGGAGGGAATCGCTATATGAAGGGCAGAAAAACGATGATCGGACTGACGTTTATCAATCCCCAATATATTCAGGAAGCGGAATTTGAAACCGTTTCCGGGAATTCCGAGAGCGGAAAACCGAAGACGGGACACCTGAAGATCCTGCTGATCGCCGCCATGGTTTCCACTATGCTGCTGCTCACAGGTGCGGGGCTGTACACCCGGTGGTCCAATACCGCCCAGGCAAGATACCAGCCCTCGGAGCAGATCAAGGACCAGGCGGAAAAGAGCGGCCTGTCTACCGTGGTTTCGGAGACGCAGACGGCGGAGAATACCGGGGAGGTGCTGTCCGTCACGGATCAGGGGATCACCATCAGCCTGGTGCAGACCATTGTGGATAATTACCGGGCGGAGCTTACCTTCCGGATTCAGGGCTTCGAGCTGCCCGAGGGACGGTATCCCGCGGTGTGGCCGTGGGGCCGACGGGGGCTTTTTCAGCTCCTGCAGCGGGAACGTCTTTGACGGGACGACCTATAATGCGCAGGGAAAACGGGTTTATACAGATGGAACGCCGGTACAGAGAGATGCGGACGGCAGTGCCATTCTCCGCTATACGGATAGTGACGGAAGCTTTGAGTATACTGAGTATATCTCCTTCCAGAAAACCGACGGGAGATATTTCGGAAGGGAAATTCAGGTGACATTCCCGGACATTGGCGTTGAATCCAACCAGAAGGCCGGCCCCTATGATCCTGTGGTGCAGGGCAACTGGACGCTCAAATGGACGTTGACCGGAACGGGGGACAGCATTTCCATCGCCCCGAATGCGGAAATTGGCGACAGCGGGGTCATCCTCCTGGACGCCGAAATCGGACAGAAGACCATCCGCACCCGCTATCAGGTTCCGGCGCTGTGGGACGGCTGGGACGAGCTGGTGACACTGCCCCAGGCCATCTATGGCGTTCGCATGAAAGACGGTACGCAGTTTCTCTGTGTGCCGGGCACCAGCGGCTTTGAGGACCAGGAAAAGATGATTTACTTTGTGGAATCCGATATGTTTGATACCATCCTCGACCCCAGCCAGGTGGAATCGCTGCTGTTCTTCAAGGACTGGCAGCGAGATGCGGAGGGCAAGCCCACAGTTGAGGAATTTTACGAGATCCCTGTGAAATAAAAGCCAGAAAAACTCCCGCTCCGGAAAAATGCCGGGGCGGGAGTTCATGCTTTCTGGTTATCTTCTGCGCTTGACCAGATGCAGCAGCTGCTGCACGGTCTGCACAAAGGGCTTCCGGTTTACCACCAGCAGGAGCAGCAGCGCAACAATCTGCCCGATGGGCTGGATGGGGCTGTTTACAAAGCACAGCAGGCTCTGGATGCCAAGCAGCGCGGCGCTGAAAACCAGACGGGTGAAGCGCAGGGGGAAGGGAATGAGATTCCTGGCGCTGACAGCGCGGATGGAGAAGCAGAGCACATAGCTGGCCAGCGTTGCAATGGCAGCGCCCTGAATGCCGATGCGGGGAATGAGCAGCAGGTTCAGGAGGATGTTGGCCAGAGCCCCCCACAGGGTGGTCCGGAAGGAGAGACGGCTCTTTTCCGTGACCACATACACGCTTCCCATGAAGGAGGCAAAGGCGGAGAAGACCATGGCAATGCTGAGCACCGGCACATATTTCCAGGCTTCAAAGTAGCGGGCGGCAGAGAGCAGCCGAATCTCTACCCGGCACAGGACGATGAGGACGCTGCCCGCCATGACCATGGCGGAGAGAAAAGCGCTCCAGACCTGACCGTAAAACCGGATATGTACCTCCCGGTCGCCGGTGGCTTCCTCAATGGCGGAGAACTGCCAGGCCTCCAGAAAAATGGTGGAAAGCAGGGTCAGAACCGTGGGAATTTTGCAGGCCACGGCGTACAGACCGTTGGCCTCTGTGCCCAGAAAATAGGCGACCATGTACCGGTCCGACACGCTGGTGATCCACCAGAAGATGGTGGTGGGAATCAGGGGGATGCTGTAGCGCAGCATGGATTTCCACAGGGGCTTTTCCGGATCGGGCGTACAGACCGTCCAGAGCTTCTCGTGCAGCACCAGATACAGTGTGCATAGCCCATCCGCAGCCACGACGGACATCACATAGCCCAGAACTCCCAGTTTGAAGAACAGCAGGAAGAGAATATTGAAGAAGATGACCAGGGCAGTATTGAGGATGCCCTGCAGGGCGAACAGACCGGTTTTTCCCTCGGCCCGGACATACTGGGCGCACAGGCTGTGCAGGTTAGAGGCCAGGGTGTAGGCGCAGATCAGCACCGCATACTCCTTGAGAGAGCTGCTGTAGGATAGCAGCGGACAGGCAAGCAGCAGCACTGCCGAGCCAAGGAGAATGGTGATCAGCCCGCCGGTAAAGACGGTTTTTCGCTGAGAGACCCGGTCCAGGGCGAAGCGGAAGACGCCATTGGTAATGCCCAGGGAGGCGATGGGGATCAGCAGATTGGCCGTCTGCATGATCAGGTCTGCCGTGCCGTAGTCCGAGGGACTCAGCACACCGGTATAGAACCGGACCATCAAAAAGGTCAGCAGCTTGGAGCCAAAGGTGCCAAGACCCAGCAGAAAGGTATTATTGAGAAGCGTTTTGTATTTTTGATTGTGCATATCTGTTTTCCAGCCTTAATTTTCTTCTAATGTAAAGATACCCTAACTCCTAATTATAGACAGAACGTTACAGAATGTCAAACAGAAGATGGGGGCACGAGAAAATGACATTTTTCTGAATTTCACTCTTGACAAACTGGAAAATGCGTTGTATAATACCCAAGCATTCGGCGGAGATGCTGCTATAGCTCAGCCGGTAGAGCGCATCCTTGGTAAGGATGAGGTCGCCAGTTCAAATCTGGCTAGCAGCTCCATATTTGCTCCAGTAGAACTGGCGGCCTCATCCGCTCGCGTAAGCGGTTTTAAAAATGAGGTCGTAAGGGTTCCCGAAAAGCGCAGCTTTTTGGGAAGCCGGTAGCCAGTTCAAATCTGGCTAGCAGCTCCATATTTG
>CAMFMO010000062.1:0-8120 GCA_945963595.1 uncultured Clostridia bacterium
GTGCGGCCCCAGCCGTTGCTGGTTTCCAGAACCGTAACCTTGTCGCCCTTCTTATAGCTGCCAACCACGGCGGCGGTGGAAGCGGCGCTCTGGCGGATACGCAGCTCGCTGGCCGTAACAGTACCTGTCTGGCCGGAGGTAGTTGTGGTGGTTGTGCCGCTGCCGGCAGGCGCAGTGGGTGCGGTGGTCGCGGTGGTTGCACCGGTGGTGTTGCTGCCTGCGGGAGTGGTGGTGGAGCCGGTCAGAGTGACATTGGACATATCCAGATAGTCAGTCTGCACCCAGCCCTTCAAGGGAATATAGGCCCAGGTGAGTCCCGTTACAGGCATGGTTTCCACACGGTTGACGGTTACTTCATCGCCGGCATCCAGCGTATGGACGATATTGGATTCCAGGCTGGGAGAAGCATAGGTATTGACCTTCTCCTTGACGACGGCCACATTCTCCTTGGGAGCTTCCGTAGTAGCCACGGTGGTTGTTTCCGTGGGGGCGGAGGTGGCCTCGGTGGTTGCGGTGTCTACCAGATTAGGACCGGAAGAGGGATCTGTAGAAGGACCGGCATCCTTTTTAAAGCAGCCGGTGAACATGGTCGCGCACAGGAAAGCGGCGGCCGTAGCACTGACAAAGCGCATGACTTTCCGAGAATTGGTCTGACTGAAGGGGTATATCATTGTGTTACCTCCCTTTCTTGTTTTTCTCAAGCGTATTATACCTTGCTTTGGTGCCCATTGTCAATAGGATAAGATTTATTTAATAATACAATCTCGCCCATTTTTGGGCAAACTATCCAGAGAAATCGGAAAGGGAAGTCCGGAAGATGAAGGAATCGACAAAGATTTTCCTCCTGCTTTTTCGGCGGAAACCCTTGACAGAGTAACCCTTAAAATGGTAAAATAACCAAAACGCTGAGAACGGGAAGAGTACCCCGCAGCCCCTTTCAGAGAGCCCCGGCCATTGGCTGCAAGCCGGGATATTGGGCGCGGGCGAAGGTGCGTCCGGGAGCGTTAAGTTCATAAAAGCGATAAATGAGAGTGGAACCGCGGCAATGCCGCCTCTTGTACTGGAAAAGTATGAGAGGCGTTTTTTATTTGTCCGGAATAAGGAGGAAGAAACCATGTACCTTTACAATTCTCTTTCCCATAAGAAGGAGCTTTTTACCCCCAGAGACCCTGAGCATGTCAAAATGTATACCTGTGGCCCCACGGTCTATCACTATGCCCATATCGGCAATCTGCGCACCTATATTATGGAGGATGTGCTGGAGAAGAGCCTGCGCTATATGGGCTACGGTGTGAAGCGGGTTATGAATATCACAGACGTAGGCCACCTGTCTTCCGATGCCGATACCGGCGAGGACAAGATGCTCAAGGGCGCCGCCCGGGAGAATAAAACCGTTATGGAAGTGGCAAAATTCTATACGGATGCCTTCTTTGCTGACTGCGACAAGCTGAACATCAAGCGCCCGGATGTGGTAGAGCCTGCCACCAACTGCATTGCAGAGTATATCCACATGGTGCAGACCCTGCTTGACAAGGGCTATGCCTATCTTGCCGGAGGCAACGTGTACTTCGATACCTCCAAGCTGGAAAAATACTATGTCTTCAACGACCACGATGAGGAAGACCTGGCTGTAGGCGTCCGGGAGGGCGTGGAAGAGGATACCAACAAGCGCAATAAGAATGATTTCGTGCTGTGGTTCACCAAGAGTAAGTTTGAGGATCAGGCCCTCAAGTGGGAGTCTCCCTGGGGCGTTGGCTATCCCGGCTGGCACATCGAATGCTCCTGCATCTCCATGAAGCACCTGGGCGAGTATCTGGACATCCACTGCGGCGGCATTGACAATGCCTTTCCCCACCATACCAACGAAATCGCCCAGTCCGAAAGCTACCTGGGCCATCCCTGGTGCAATTACTGGTTCCATGTGCACCACCTGAACACGGACAGCGGCAAGATGAGCAAGTCCAAAGGGGAATTCCTGACGGTTTCCCTGCTCCAGGACAAGGGCTACGACCCCATGGCCTACCGCTATTTCTGCCTGCAGAGCCACTACCGCCGGAATCTGGTGTTCTCCTGGGAGAACCTGGACAATGCCGCCGGGGCCTATGAAAAGCTCATTGCCAGAATCGCAGCCCTGAAGCAGGACGGCGAAGTGGATATGGCCGTTTACGAAAAGCTGAAGGAAAAGTTCCTGGGTGCGCTGAACGGGGACCTGAATACCTCTCTGGCCATTACGGCCCTCTATGATGTGTTAAAGGAGAAGACCAACGATGCCACCAAGCTCTTTGCCCTGGCGGACTTTGACAAGGTGGTCTCCCTGAATTTGATTTCCGCTGCCGAGGCCCTGCGCAAGAAGCAGGAGGCCGAGGAGGCCGCCAATGCCGATCCGGAAATTGACGCGCTGGTGGCGGCAAGAACCGATGCCAAGAAGGCAAAGAATTTTGCCGAGGCAGACCGCATCCGGGATCAGCTGAAAGCCATGGGTGTGGAAATCATCGATACGCCCCAGGGCGCGAAATGGAGAAAAGTATGAAGCTCATGATTTTAGACGGCAATAGCGTCATTAACCGGGCCTATTTTGGGGTAAAACCCCTGACTACCCGGGACGGACTCTATACCCACGCCGTCTATGGCTTCCTGAATATCTTAGAGCGCATGGAGAAGGAGGAGAGCCCGGACGCTGTCTGCGTTGCTTTCGATCTCCACGGCCCCACCTTCCGGCATGCGCGCTATGAGGGCTATAAAGCCAACCGCCACGGAATGCCCGAGGAACTGGCTCAGCAGATGCCGGTTATGAAGCAGGTGCTCACCGCCATGAACATCCCCATCTACTCTGCCCAGGGCTGGGAGGCCGACGACGTCATCGGCACCGTGGGCAAAAAATGCGGCCAGGAAAATTGGGACTGCGTTGTCGTCACCGGTGACCGGGATTCCTTGCAGCTCATTGACGACCATGTGAAGATCAAGCTGGTCATCTCTAAGCCCGGCCAGACCACGGCAACCCTCTACGATGAAGCCAAATTCCGGGAGGAATACGGCTTCGCACCCAAGCGCATGGTGGATTTGAAAGCCCTCATGGGGGATTCTTCCGACAATATCCCCGGTGTGGCCGGGGTAGGTCCCAAGACGGCCACGGACCTGCTGCTGAAGTTCGGCACCCTGGACGGGGTCTATGCCAATCTGGAGGATGCCTCCATCCGCCCCAAGCTTCGGGAGAAGCTGGAGGCGGGGAAGGACAGCGCTTACCTTTCCTATGAGCTGGCAACCATCATTCCAGAGGCACCCATCGAATTTGAGCCTGCGGACGCGGTCCTCAGGGAATACAACAAGCCGGAGCTCTATGCCCTGTTCCAGAAGCTGGAATTCGTCCGACTGATCGACCGCTACGGTCTCCGGGGCGCAGCAACGGAAGCGGCAATTCCTGCAAAGGCAGACGTGAAGACCCTGCCCAAGGGGGAGGTCCTGCCGGAGAGGCTATCCAAGTGCGCCCTCTATTTTGCGCCGGACGGCAGCCTGGGCATTGCCTGGGAAGATGGCGTGTGCGCTTTGACGCCTATGGAGCTGCACATGGCGGCGCTGCCACAAATGGAGGCGCTGGTGCTCCACGATGCCAGGGCCTCCATGCACCTGCTGGAAGAGGTGGGCATTGCCTATGGCAGCGTGTGCTTCGACACGGCGCTTGCCGCCTATGACCTGAACCCTTCCCAGTCGGACTATCCCGTTTCCAAGCTGGCAACTACCTTCCTGGGCAAAACCGTGGAGGATGGGGATGCCGCAGCCTGTGCCGAAGCCGTCTGGCTTCTGGCAGAGCCGCTGAAGCAGGAGCTGGAAAAGCAGGGCGAGACTGCGCTTTACAATGAGATCGAGCTGCCCCTGTGCGCCGTGCTCTACCGAATGGAGCGGCTGGGCATTGCCATTGACCGGAACCAGCTGGCCCAGTTCGGCAAAATGCTGGAAGAGCGGATCGCGGACTGCGAGGCATTGATTTACGGCTATTCCGATGGTCCCTTCAATATCCAGTCTCCCAAGCAGCTGGGAACCCTGCTCTTCGAAAAGCTGGGCCTGCCCGCCGGGAAGAAGACCAAAACCGGCTATTCCACCAATGCCGATGTGCTGGAAAAGCTCAAGGACAAGCACCCCATTATTCCGGCCATTATGGACTACCGGATGCTGACCAAACTCAAGGGCACCTATGCCGACGGCCTGATGAAGGTTATTGGCCCCGATGGGCGTATTCACACCACCTTCCAGAATCTGGTGACGGCCACCGGGCGGCTTTCCTCTACAGACCCCAATCTGCAGAATATCCCCGTCCGGACGGACCTGGGCGCGGAGATCCGGAAGATGTTCGTCCCGAAGCCGGGCTGCGTGCTGGTAGATGCGGACTACAGCCAGATCGAGCTGCGTGTGCTTGCCCACATTGCGGACGATAAAACCATGCAGCGGGCATTCTGTGACGGCCTGGACATTCACACGGCTACGGCCAGCCAGGTCTTTGGCGTGCCTGCGGACCAGGTGACGCCCTTGCAGCGCCGCCACGCCAAGGCAGTCAATTTCGGCATTGTCTACGGTATTTCCGAATTCTCCCTGGCGGAGGACATCGGTGTCAGCCGGTACGAGGCCAGAGACTATATTGACAGCTACCTTGCCAATTACCATGGCGTTCGGGACTATATGAAAAAGGTGGTGGAGGATGCCAAGGAGCGGGGCTACACCGAAACTCTTTATGGCCGGCGCCGATATATCCCGGAGCTAAAGAGCAGCAATTTCAATGTCCGCCAGAGCGCGGAACGGATCGCTCTGAATACCCCCATCCAGGGCACCGCCGCAGATCTTATCAAACTCGCCATGATTCGGGTGGACAGGGCGCTGCGGGAGAGCTTCCCTGAGGCGAAGCTTCTGCTCCAGGTCCACGATGAGCTTATCGTGGAGTGCCCGGAGGACCAGGCTCCCCAGGTGGCGGCGCTGGTCAGCCGGGAGATGGAAAACGTGGCCCAGCTGAAAGTGCCTCTGACGGCAGAGGCCAAGTTTGGAAAAAGCTGGTACGATGCCAAATGATCGAAATCATAGAAATGCAACCCTTCCATGTGCCCTGGATTGCCGAGCTGGAAAAAATCTGCTTTCATGACCCCTGGAGCGAACGAAGCATCGCTTCGGAACTGGAAAACCCATTGTCCCATTGGCTGGTTGCCATGGATGGGGAGAAACTGGTTGGTTATGTGGGTTCCCAGACGGTGTTGGGGGAGACGGACATGATGAATGTGGCCGTTTGCCCGGACTACCGGCGGCAGGGAATCGCGGAAGGCCTGATCCTTGCCCTGATTGCTGATCTGAAAGCCCGGGAAAGCCATTGCCTGACCCTGGAGGTTCGGGATTCCAACGCCTCCGCCCGGGCTCTGTATGAAAAGCTGGGCTTTTTGGAAATCGGGCGGCGAAAAAATTACTATCGCAACCCCAAAGAAGACGCGCTGATCCTTCGAAAGGAGTGGAGCTTATGAATATTTTGTCGGTGGAGTCCTCCTGTGATGAGACTGCCGTTGCCATTGTCAGAGACGGCCGGGAGGTGCTGACGGACTGTATCGCCTCCCAGGTGGACCTGCACAGGCTCTATGGCGGTGTGGTGCCGGAGATTGCCTCCCGGAAGCACATCGAGGCCATTTACGGCCTGGCAGACCAGGCCCTTATCAATACGGGCCTGACCCGGGACGACATTGATGCCGTGGCCGTGACCTATGCCCCGGGGCTGATTGGCGCCGTGCTGGTGGGCGTGAACTTTGCGAAAGCCGCTGCCTTCGCCATGGACAAGCCTCTGATTCCGGTGCACCACATCCGGGGCCACATCGCGGCCAACTACTTGGCCTATCCCGATTTGGAGCCGCCTTTTTTGTGCCTGGTGGTCTCCGGCGGACATACCATGATCGTGAATGTGCTGGACTATACGAAGATGGAGATTCTGGGCACATCCCTGGACGATGCGGCAGGGGAGTGTTTCGATAAGGTAGCCCGGGTTCTGGGAATGCCCTATCCCGGCGGTGCGGCCCTGGACAAAATGGCCCAGACCGGCAATGAGCATACCTACAGTCTGCCCCGCAGCAAGCCCGGCGAGAATCCCTACAATATGAGCTTCTCAGGTCTCAAGACTGCCGCCCTGAACCTGATCCACCACGCCGAGCAGCTGGGGGAGGAGATCCGTATTCCGGACCTGTGCGCCGCCTTCTCTGCGGCGGTATCCGACACTTTGGTGCCCCGGGTAGAGCTTGCCATCCGGGAGACCGGCTGCAAGAAAATCGCCGTTGCAGGCGGTGTGGCGGCCAATTCCCGGATTCGGCGGGACATTCTGGCCGCAGCGGAAAAGCTGGGGGCTCAGGTCTATATGCCCCCGCTGAAGCTCTGCGGGGACAATGGCGCCATGATCGGTGCCCAGGCCTATTATGAGTACTTAGCCGGAAACGTTGCCGATATGTCCCTGAATGCCTACGCAACGAAATCCATTCTGGGAGAGGCGCTGTGATGCTGCTGATTGCAAAATCTCTGCGGGAGCTTTCTTTTCCAAAGCTCATGGAGGTCTACATGGAGGGCAACCGGGAAAACGGGGCGGACCGCTACCCCGGGGAAACCCCGGACCGGCAGCTGGCCCTTGCAGAGGAGGACTTCCGGGAATACCTCAGCCAGGTGTTTTTTGCCGCAGAGGGCGCCGCGTATTTCATCCTTGAGGAGGCAGGGCGCTACGTCAGCGCCCTGCGCTTGGAGCCCTATGAGGACGGCCTCTTGCTGGAGGCCCTGGAAACCGCCCCGGAAGAGCGCCGAAAGGGCTATGCCGCCTACTTGATTTGTGAAACGGCGGCGCATTTGAAAAAAAGCGGCCCAGTCCGCCTGTATTCCCATGTACTGCGGGGGAACACCGCTTCGCTGCGTACCCACGAAAAATGCGGCTTCCGGCAGATTTCCGACTGCGCCCGGTATATTGACGGCTCCGTAAACCGTCGGGCGGTGACGCTGTTGTACACGGAAAATTGAAAAAACAGGAAAAAAAGCTTGACAAATGGCCGAGCCTGTAGTATCATATCAAAGCTGTCTGTGAGACGGCACGAAGCGAGCAAGCGCATGGAGAAGTCGCGTAGCTGGCCGAGCGCGCACGATTGGAAATCGTGTATACCCCAAAAGGGTATCGAGGGTTCAAATCCCTCCTTCTCCGCCAAAGGAAAGAGCCCTCACCCTTTTGGGTGGGGGCTCTTTCCTTTGGCGGAAATAAGAAGGAGAGATTTGAACAATCAAATGCAAGTGTCCGGCGGACACTTGCTGAATGCCGCCCAGTCGGCATTCATTCCTTAGTGTCCCAAATCCCTCCTTCTCCGCCAGGCAGGGGAGGAAGTGGAGCAGCCCCGGAATGCCGTCCAGGCAGTTCAATGATTTCCAGTTTGCAGAAGAAATGAACGTTTTGAGAGGAATACGACATTCAGTAATTCGTTTGGAGGAATCTCTTTGGTTGAAATTCGAAAGGTTACCGGTGGAGACGAAAAAAATCTAGCCTATATTCAAACGGAAAGCTGGAAAGCAGCTTTCCGGAGCATTTTACCGCCGGAAATGCTGGACAGGTGTACAAATTTTTCCAAAGCAGAGGCGATGTATCGAAAACTGTTGGAGGAAAAGAAAGGCAATGGGTATATTCTCGAAATAGACCATAGACCGCACTGCATCGCCTGGTGGGATGCGGCGAGAGAGGAAGCCATGGCGGGATACGCGGAATTGATCTGCATCCATTCGCTTCCGGAAAATTGGCACTGTGGCTACGGAAGCAAAATGATGGATGCGGTTCTGGCGGATGTCGCAAAGGCCGGATATACGAAAATCCTGCTGTGGGTGTTTGAGCAGAATGCCCCAGCCATTGCGTTTTATAGAAAGTACGGCTTTGCCGCCAGCGGAAGGAAGCAGCCTGCCTTTGGAGCGGTAGAAGAAATGTATGTGAGGATGCTGTAATTGCGTCCGATGCTCTCCGGAATACCAAATGGAAAAGAAGAATGCCTCCACCCATAGCTGGGTGTACGTAAGACAGTATTGCGCCGAGATCGACGAAGCGGCACGAAACCGCATGGAGCTGATCGTGCGGTCACTGGCAGAGCAAA
>CAMFMO010000063.1:0-7768 GCA_945963595.1 uncultured Clostridia bacterium
CATACTCGTTACCCAGCGAGCGTCCACCCCCAGACCGGGCTCTCTCGGACACCCGCATGCTGGGCTCCTGGCTCTAATTCTCCATCAGCGGCACCTCCGTTCTTTTCTTTCATTCTGCGGATACGGTCTACAATGATCTTGGGCATTTCCACCTTGGGCGCATCGGGATGCAGCAGCCAAGTGGCGGCATAATGGGTATCACTGATCTGGAACATGGGGGGCTGCTGCTCGAAATCGATCTGCATGGCATACTTGTTCCGGGCGGCAAAGGCATCACCCACAGGGGGATAGATCATGTTGGGGGGCGTTCCGGGGATGGCCTCCAGCTTCTCGTTGGTATCCAGGTCCGGCATAGAGGACATCAGCGCCCAGGTATAGGGATGGGCCGCACGATAAAAGATATCCTCAGCGGTGCCGTACTCCACGATCTTGCCGGCATACATAACGGCCACGCGGTCAGCCATGTTGGCGACAACGCCCAGATCATGGGTAATGAAGATAACGCTCAGCTGGCGCTCCCGCTTCAGCTTGTTGATCAGCTCCAGGATCTGGCTCTGAATGGTTACGTCCAGAGCGGTAGTGGGCTCGTCACAAATCAGAATATCGGGGTTGGCGGCCAGGGCAATGGCGATGACGATTCTCTGGCGCATACCGCCGGAGAACTCGAAGGGATACTGATTGTAGCGTCTGTGGGGCTCGGCAATGCCAACCTCGTCCATCAGCTTGATGGCCCGGCGCTTGGCAATGCGCTTGGTAACCTTGTCCACAACGCCGGAGGCGTTGGCCTTGAAGAAGTCCACCAGCTCCACAGCCTGCTCCTTATAATCCCGGCTGTCCTTCTGGGAAAGCAGCTCCCGGTAGTGCTCCGCCAGGCGCTCCAGCAGGTGATCGATATTCTGCTTGACCAGGTCCATATTCACGGTAGCGGCGGCGGCAACCTCCCAGTCAGGGGTCTTGCCCCGGGCGGTCAGCTTGTCGTGCTTGCGCTGGTCCTTATCGTGGGCCTTGATGGCCTTGGCGTTGCCGGTAATGGCGTGGAAATAGGTGTCCAGCTCACTCTTGAGGCTGGTGGAGAAGGTATGGGTCAGGCTGTCCTTGTGGATATTCAGGGGGTCTACCGTTGCCATAACGGCAGCGGACAGGGCCTTGTGGGTATCGTAGGATTCCTTCTTGTCCAGATTCTCCTTGTTATAGACGCTTCTCGCCTGCTCCAGAGCCTCCACGGCCTTGGCCATATTCTCATAGGACTGCTTGGCGGTGTGCTCCAAAGCTGCCACGGTATTGTTCAGGAACTCGGTCATGAAATGGCCGTCCAGGTATTTCAGCAGGAACTCATTCAGCTCTGCTACCGGCATGGCAGGCAGGGGTTCGTTGGCGAAGGTCACATAGTAGCCCATGCGGAAGAAATTGGGGGCCTCTTTGGCGGCGGCGGTGCGAAGAATCTCACGGATCTCCTCCATGGTGGAGATGGTCTTGGACTGGTCGCCGGACTTCTTGCCGTCCTTATAGAGCTTGTTCAGGGAACCGGCCAGAGTCTTGATCTGCTCGGCCTCTTCCTTGACCACGTATTCGTTGACGGAGGCGGCGGCCTGGGTGGCGATGTCGTTCACCCGGTCCGTGGCATCCTTATCAGCACGCTTTTCCAGCTCGAAGATCAGCACATCCAAATCGTCCAGGGCCTCTACCGCTGCCTCGTGTGCTGCGGCATAGGCGGACTCCAGCTCAATGTGCTTGAACTCGAACTTGTCAAAGTCCTTGCACATCTGGGTGAGCTTGGCGGCCTTTTCGGAATCGTTGGGGGCAAGGGCCTGAATCATAGCGGCGTTCAGGCTTTTCAGGGTCTCATTGAAATTCTTGCGGCTCTCCCGCTGGCGTGCCTTGCCCTTCAGCAGCATGGCCTCCGTCAGCTGGCGGCCGATCTTTACGATGGGATTCAGGCTGGACATGGGGTCCTGGAAAATCATGGCGATCTTATCGCCGCGGATCTTGTGGAACTCCTCCTCGCTGATTTTCAGCAGGTCTTTGCCGTCATAGATGATCTCGCCGGATTCGGTGACGGCGTTGTTGGCCTGGATGCCCAGGATGGCCTTGGATGTTACGGACTTGCCGGAACCGGACTCGCCGACGATGGCGAGGGTCTCGCCCTTGGCCAGGTCAAAGTCAATGCCGCGGACGGCCTGGACCTTGCCGTTGGTGGTGCGGAAAGAGATCCGCAGATTGCGAACTTGCAGTTTGGTTTCCATCAGTCGTCCTCCCCTCTGGTAGTCGGGTTAAAGGCATCCCGCAGGCCGTTGCCAAACAGGTTGAAAGAGATCATCAGCAGGCTCAGGAAGATGCTGGGCCACAGCAGCGTATGGGGCGCGCTGGTCACAGCGGAGTTGCCCTGGCTCAGCAGGGTGCCGATGGTGGTGCCTGCAAAGGCGGACAGGTCCACAATGCCCAGGTAGGAGATGGTGGTCTCAGAGCGGATGACGCTGGGGATCACCAGTGCGCAGCTGGTGATAATGGTGCCGATGGCGTTGGGGAAAATGTGCTTGAACATCAGCCGGAAGTCGGAGGCGCCCAGAGTCCGGGCAGCCATGACGAATTCCTGGCCCTTAAAGCGGTAGAACTGCTTCCGGGTCAGAGCGGCCATGCTGATCCAGCCCGTCAGTACAAAGGCGAACAGCAGCGACGGCACAACGCCCCACTTCTGGGCCAGGTGCAGCTGGAACAGGGTGATGACCACCACAAAGGGCAGGCCGGAAAGGATATCGGAAATACGGTCCATGAACAGGTCGATGCGGCCGCCATAGTAGCCCTGGATGGCGCCGTAGATAGCGCCGATGGTCAGGTTGATGGCGGAAACGAGCAGTGCGAAAATCAGAGAGAACCGCGCGCCAATACCAACAGCAGCAAACAGATCCTGACCCATGGCGGTGGTTCCGAAGACGTAGCTGGGCTCATGGCCGTTCAGGTACTGATAGTAGTTGTAGTAGCACACACGAGCCTGGACAGAGCCGGACTTCTTGGCGGAGTAAATATAGCTGCCGTCGTCACCGGCAATGCGCAGAGAGTTATACTCCGCGCCCTCCAGGGCCTTATTGGTGCAGTAGACCGGCTGCAGATTGCCGTCCGCATCCAGGATGGCGCTGCCGCTGCCGTCCACCTGATACCAGATGTTGGGGGTATCGGCGGAGCCGCCGATGTCGGCAGGGTCCACATAGGGGTAGATCACCTGAATGCCGGTCTCATCCTGCCAGTCCTGAATTCTCTGGAACTCGGCATAGGAGAAGACGCGGTAGACGATACCCAGCTCAAAATAGCGGTTCACGTTCAGATCGTAGGTCTTCCGCTCCACCATCTGGCCCCGGTACTTGACGGTGCTGACGTTTTCCTTCACAACACCCAGCACAGGGTCCATACCGGTCTCCTGGGCAATGCCCTTCCAGTAGTTCATAGAGGTCTCATTCTGGCTGGAATGGACCTTGCCGCCATCCATAATGCCGATGTGCAGCTTGGCAATGGAGGGAACATAGGAGGGGTAATTGATATAGAGCTTATCCTTATCGTTGATGGAATAGGGGGACAGCAGCGGAGAAACCAGGGCAAACAGCACCAAAAACGCCAAAATCCAGGCGGCTACCACAGAGGACTTGTTCTTGGAGAACCGCAGCAGGGCGTCCTGGAAGAAGCTGCGGGACTTGGTCTCCAGCCGCTTGTCGTGGAGTTGGGCATCCATTTGGACGAACCGGAATTTCTCCTGGGGGATATGTTCAAAATTCGTATTATTGCTCATTTCTTAGACCCCATTCTGATGCGCGGATCGATAAAGCCGTAGCTGATATCGACCACAAGGTTGGCGACCAGACCGATTGCGGTGTAGAAGCAGGTGGTCAGCATGAAGATCGGGTAGTCCTGGGCGTTGATGGCGTCAATGGTCAGGCGTCCAACGCCGGGGATGGAGAAAATCTTCTCAATGATCAGGCTGCCGCCCAGGATGCTGACGAACTCGCCGATGATGGCGGGGACGACGACCACGAAGCAGTTCCGCAATGCGTGGCGCACGGTGGCCTGGGCACGGGTCAGGCCCTTGGTGCGGGCCAGCAGCATGAATTCGCTGGTCAGCACCTCCGTCAGCTCCGCCCGGGTGGTCCGGGTGAAGGCGGCGATGGTACCGAAGCCCAGAGACATGATGGCGGGAATCATACTGACGAACATGGCAGGGCTGAACCAGTCGGTGCCGGACTTCATCAAAAACGGCAGCCAGCCCAGCTTATAGCTGAATACATACTGAATGATAAAGGCGTATACAAAGTTGGGCACGGAGATGACCACCATGGTCAAAGTGGAAATGGTGTAGTCCACCCAGGTGTTCTTTTTCAGTGCCGCGAAAATACCCAGGGCAATGCCCAGAGGGATACTGAAAATCACGGAATAGAGGTTTACGATGACGGTTGCAGGCATTCTCTGGGCGAACAGAGTTACGACATCCTGGCCGAAGAACAGCTTATCGCTGACGCCCCAGTTAAAGTCCGTGATAATATCCTTCAGGAATATTCCGAACTGGACCATATAGGGCTTATTATAGCCTGCCGCCTCCCGGCGGGCCTCAATGACGATGGTATGGGGGTCACCTGCGGGCAGCTGTGCCGGCGGAAGCATCCGAATCAGCACGAAGCACATACAGGTAATGATCAAAAAGACGATCACCATGTAGACAATTCTTTGGAGACTGTATTTTAGCATTTGCCTTCCTCCCTGTTTTTATTTTTTGGATACTCCTCTGGAGCAATCCTGTTTTATTACCCTGTTACAACAGGGAATGGGCTCAGCCTTTCCGTTTTCGGGAGGGCTCAGTCCATTCCCCATATACAGAAAATCGACTGTAATGGGGGCCGAAGCCCCCATTACAGCTGCGTTAGAGTTTTCTCAGTGGAAACTGGCCTTTGGGCACTCCGACAGGCTCGGAGTTTCCGCTAAAATTAATAGGTCAGCTGGCCGCCCTGCTCAGCAACGTAAGCAGTCCACTCAGCGTCATTGTAGTTGTATCTGGTGTAGGGCAGTCCGCCGTAGCCCAGGACGGGGTTGTAGTCCTCGGTCACGTAGTAGACCTGCTGGCTCAGCAGAGCCATGCTGGAATCCTGCAGCATGGGCAGGTAGTCGTAGGTCTCCAGGACCTTGCCCTCGATGCCGGCCAGAATGGTCAGACGGGTCTCAACCTCGGCAATGCCTTCACCGAAGTTGTAGTCGGTGCCGTTCACGGTGACGGTAGCGCCGTTCAGGGCATCGGACCACTGACGCAGGTTCATGGTCAGCTCCTGGCCGTCGATGGTCAGGGTCAGATCCACAGTGGTGGCATCGAACCAGCCAGCGTCATACTGATAGGCGGGGTTGACGTACAGGTCAGACAGGGAGAAGGGGTTCATCTTGGAACCGGTCCAGCCGGCCAGAACGGTGTCGGACAGACCGGACTTGATCTTGTTGGACCAGTCGTTGCCGTAAGGCGCGGACTTGACGAACTGAACCTTGCCGGCAAAGGGGGTGCCATCGGTGACTTCGTTCATCTTCTCATTGAGGTAGTCAATGGTCTTGGTCAGGAAGTCGTTGTCTGCGGACATGCAGTACTCGATGGTCACAACCTGGTCGGAGACGCCGTCGCCGTCCTTGTCGGTGATGTAGCCCTTCTCCAGAGCCTCGTTGAAGGCCTCGGTGAACAGCTCCTTGGCAGCCTCGGGATCGTAACCGGTGATGGAAGCAACAGCCTCATCCAGGTTTGCGTACTTGGAGGTATCCACGGAGTAGAAGTCGCACAGAACCTGCTTGGCCTGCTCGGAGCTGCGGTAGGTGTCACCGGTCTCAGGGTTGTAGATATAGGTGTTGCCGATGATGCCGTAGCCGCCGGAACGGGCGGGAGAAATGGTGCTGGCGAACAGCTCCTTGTCGTAGGTGACGGCGACAGCCTTCCGGAAGGAAGTCAGGGTCATGGTCTGCAGGTCCTTGGTAGCAGTATCGAAGTCGGCGGCGGCCTCACGGTCGTCCAGAACGCTCTTGTTGCCGTTCAGAATCAGGAAGAACAGGGTCTCCTTGGGGGTGCGGTGGCAGAACTCGGAGTTGCGGTAGGTGGCGAAGTCGTCAGCGGTCAGGCCGTAGCCCATCAGCTCGCCCTTCAGGAACATCATCTTGTTCGTGGATGCCTCTTCGATCTGCTGGCAGTCGATCGCGGTGGTCTGGTACATGGGATAGGTCTGGCCGTCGGTGGGGTCAACATAGATGTGCTTACCGTCGTTCCAGCCGTACCAGTTCTCGTTCTTCTCCAGGCGCAGAGCCTTGCCGGACTGGAAGGAGACCAGCTTGTAGGGGCCGTAGGAGCAGGTGGTCTCCACGCTGGTGTCATAGGTGGAGGTCTTCTGGTCCTTGTTCAGGCACTCGTCGTACAGGTCGGTCTTGACCAGCCAGTTGGAAGTCAGGGAGTACAGCAGGTTGAAGCCGGCCAGGCTCTTGGACAGGGCCATGGTAATCTGGTAGTCGCCGGACTTGTACAGGCCAACGTTCTCGAAGGGAACCTCAGCCCACTCCTCGGCGTAGACCAGGTACATAGGCAGGGTGGAGCCGTCGGTCTCGCCCCAGGCTTCGTTGCCGGTGACCAGAGTGGTCAGGGCGTCCAGGGTCTCGTCGGTCAGAGGAACAACGCCGTCAGCAGTCTCGTTGGCGGTCAGGGTCTCGTACTTGGAAACATCGAAGTACTCCTCGCCGTAGTTGTCAACGTAGTCCTTCAGGATTTCGCCGCCCAGCTGCTCGCAGCCAATGCTCAGAGCGACATAGACCTTCTTGCCGTTGGTGTCCACATACTGGCCGTCCTCACCCTTGGTCAGGTCGGCAATGGCGTCGGCGTTGGCCTCATAGGTGGTGGTGCCGCCCTTGGCGTAGCTCTCGGCGTTGGCAATGCACAGGCTCTGCGCATAGTAGTCGGAAGCACGGTAGTTCAGCATTTCCGGATCCAGCAGACGCTTCATGGATTCCACATAGTCGTCAGCAGTGATGGGGGTGCCGTCCTCCCAGCAGGCGTTGGGGTTCAGGTCGATGGTGTAGGCGTAACCGGCGGTTGCGCTCTCGGGAATGCCAAACTCGGGGCGATCCTTCTTGACCTGCTCGGTCACATCCACAGGCTCGCTGGCGGCCATCTCAGGCACGAACTTGTAGCCGGTGAAGGGGGCCTTCACGTTGCCCTCGGTGTCCTCAACGGGATTCAGCTCGTCGTTGAAGATGAAGGTGTAGAAGCCGACCTCAATGAAATCCTTCAGATAGGCATCGTCGTCGGTCTGGTAGGTATGGGGGTTCCAGTTGGCAGCCAGCAGAGGAACGGAATCCTTATAGGTATAAGTTGCGTCTTCCGCTGCAGCGGTTGCTTCGGTAGCGGCAGTGGTCGCGGTGGTCGCAGTGCCCTTGTTGGAGCAGCCGGCGAACACGGAAACGACCATCAGCACAGCCAGAAGCAGTGCAAGTGTTCTTTTCATTTCATTACCTCCAATAAAATTTCTATAAAAACGGATGTCTCCGTATCATAGACACTGTCTTTGCTTTTCTTTTGCAGGATGCCCTTGAAAAAATTTCATTTTTCTCACGGACATTTGTACTTTTCGGAAAAGCACCCCTATTTTACCACAGATATAACAATATTTCAATCCATTTTTTACAAATTGGTTATATTTTACTTTTTGTTCGTCTACATTCGGAATACACTCCACCATATAGTACACAAAGCGGCTTTATTTGTGCGCATTTATCC
>CAMFMO010000064.1:0-6894 GCA_945963595.1 uncultured Clostridia bacterium
TGTGTCTTTTTTGTTTTTTTTTTTAATGTTTTGGTGAGGAGTGAGTTCTAGAGGGGCATGTTGTCCTTGTGGGGTGAGGTGGGGGGGGCTGAGGAGGCCATGGTGGTCCTGGGCCGTGAGGCCGGTTCCGGCACACGCGGCGCCTTCGAAGAGCTGCTGGATGTGGCTGACCAGTGTGCCTATGCCCAGGAGCTGGATTCCACCGGCGGCGTCCTGGCCAAGGTTGCTTCCACCCCCGGCTCCATCGGCTATGTGTCCCTGGATGTGGTTGACGACACCGTGAAGGCCCTGAGCCTGGACGGCGTGGAGCCCACCGAGGAGAACATCGTGGCAGGTTCCTACAAGCTGTCCCGTCCCTTCGTCATGGCGACTCTGGGCACCATTGATGAGCAGAACGACCTGGTAAAGACCTGGTTTGGCTTTGTGCAGTCCGATGCGGGCAAGGCAGTCATCACGGCCATGGGCCTGATCCTGCCCCGGTAATATGGCAAATCCCAAGGGCAAACCGGGCCGGAGCGCTTTCACCGCAGAGCGTCTGGCTCGGGCTCTTCTTTTGATTCGTGCGGTGGTTGCGATTTTTGCGGTGTGCGCCATCACGTTGTACCTCTTCGCCAAGGGCCTGCCCGCCCTGCACAAGGTGGGCGTGGGAGAGCTGCTGTTCGGCACGGTCTGGAAGCCCACGGCGGCAGAGCCCAGCTTCGGCATTGCCTATATCATTCTCTCCTCCATTGTGGGCACGGCGGCCAGTGTGCTGCTGGGTGTGCCCGTCGGCTTGCTGACGGCGGTGTTCCTCACCGAGGTTTCCGGCAAAACCCTGGCGAAGGTGGTGCAGCCCGCCGTGGAGCTGCTGGCGGCCATCCCCTCCGTCATTTACGGCCTGCTGGGCATGATGCTCTTAAATCCCCTGCTCTATAAGCTGGAAAAGGCCGTGTTTGCGGGCTCTTCTACCCACCGGTATACCGGCGGCGCGGATCTGCTGGCTGCCGTGATCGTTCTGGCCATCATGATTTTGCCCACGGTCATCAGCGTCAGCGCCTCTGCCATCCGGGCGGTGCCCGGCTCCCTGCGGGCGGCCTCTCTGGCCCTGGGGGCCAGCAAGATGCAAACCATCCGGCGCGTCACCGTCCCGGCGGCCAAGTCCGGCATTCTGACCGGCGTGGTGCTGGGCATCGGCAGAGCCCTGGGCGAGGCCATGGCCATCAACATGGTGGCAGGCGGCGCAGTGAATCTGCCCCTGCCCTTCAATTCCGTCCGGTTCCTGACCACCCAGCTGGTCAGCGAAATGGGCTATGCCGAGGGCACCCACCGGCAGGTGCTGTTCACGGTGGGCCTGGTGCTGTATCTCTTTATTATGATCGTTAATCTGGTGCTGCAGCGGCTGCGCCGGGAAGGGGGAAAAGACAATGGGTGATTCCTTGACGGCCCGCCGGAAGCGGCCTGCGGACACGCTTCTCTACGGCCTGGTCTATTTCTGCGCCTTCCTGTCCGTGGCTTTGCTGGCTCTGATTCTGATTTATGTGGTGGTCCGGGGTGTGGGCAGCGTCAATTGGCAGTTTTTGACCACGGTCACCTCCAAGCTCAAGGGCACCGTGGGCATTGCGGGCAACCTCTTAAATACCCTGATGATCGTGGTACTGACCATGCTGGTGGCCCTGCCCATCGGCGTTGGGGCGGCGGTGTACCTGAATGAATACGCGAAACCCGGCAAGCTGGTGAGCCTGATTGCGTTCGCCACGGAGACCCTGTCCGGCATTCCCTCCATCCTCTTCGGCCTCTTCGGCTCCATGTTCTTCGGCGAGACATTGCATCTGGGCTACTCCCTGCTGACAGGCGCTCTGACCCTGACCCTGATGGTCCTGCCGCTGATCACCCGGAACACCCAGGAGGCCCTGAAAACCGTGCCGGACAGCTACCGTCACGGCGCGGTAGGCCTGGGGGCAGGGAAGTGGTACACCATCCGCACCATTCTGCTCCCCTCGGCCATGCCCGGCATCCTCACCGGCGCCATTCTGGCTGTGGGCCGCATTGTGGGCGAGTCTGCCGCCCTGCTCTTCACCGCAGGCGCTGCCAAGACCCTGCCCAAGACCCTGGGCAAATTCTTCGCCAAGATCTTCCAGTCCGGCGGCACGCTGACCATTCAGCTGTACCTCAGCGCCACCAGTGAGGGCGACTTCTCCACAGCCTTCGGCATTGCCGTGGTGCTGCTGGTGGTGGTGCTGCTCATCAACATGGGCGCAAAGGCGTTGGCAAGGCGGCTGGACGTTCGGAATCACACGTGACCCCTTGTACCTAAGGGCATATGGAATAACGAGTTGACAGTGTACAGTTGACAGTTGACAGTGAATGTGTTTCCTTCGGAAACGATAAAAATTATTAAGAATTGTCCCGCAGGGACACCATAACTGTTAACTGTCAATTGTCAACTGTCAACTTCCACCCGTCCTTTTGGCTACTTTTGCAATCAAATTGACCGAACAGGAGAGAATATATGAAACCAAAAATCCGAGTGCGGGATTTGGAGCTGTTTTATGGGCAGAATCAGGCCCTGAAGGGCATTGATATGGACATTCTGCCCAATACCGTGACGGCCTTTATCGGCCCCTCCGGCTGCGGCAAATCCACGTTTTTGAAGACCCTGAACCGGATGAACGATCTGGTGGACGGGGTGAAAATCACCGGCTCCGTGGAGCTGGATGGGGAAAATATCTATGCACCCAATGTGGACACCACGGTGCTGCGCCGCCGGGTGGGCATGGTGTTTCAGCAGCCCAACCCCTTCCCCATGAGCATCTATGACAATGTGGCCTACGGCCCCAGAGTTCACGGCATTCGCAATAAGGCAAGACTGGACGAGATCGTGGAGGAGAGCCTGCGGGGGGCTGCCATTTTCGACGAGGTGAAGGACCGGCTGAAAAAGTCCGCCCTGGGCCTCTCCGGCGGCCAGCAGCAGCGGCTGTGCATTGCTAGGGCTTTGGCTGTGGAGCCGGAGGTGCTGCTGATGGACGAGCCCACCTCCGCCCTTGACCCCATCTCCACCGCCAAGATCGAGGACCTGATGGAGAGCCTGAAGCAGAAGTACACCGTGGTGGTGGTCACCCACAATATGCAGCAGGCCACCCGTGTTTCCGATTACACCGCCTTTTTCCTGCTGGGCGAGTTGATCGAATTCGGGAAGACACGCCAGGTCTTCTCCTACCCGAGAGAGAAGAAGACCGAGGACTACATTACGGGGAGGTTCGGTTAATGCGAATCAAGTTCGATGCCCAGCTGCGGCTGCTGGGGGAGGAAATGACCCACATGGGCTCCATGATCGAGTCTGCCATTCAGGATGCCACCCACGCCTTCCTGAACCAGGATGTGGAAACCGCCAAGCGGATCATGGCCGAGGACGAATACATCGACCAGGAGCAGAAGAAAATCGAGAACATCTGCTTCCAGCTGCTCATTCAGCAGCAGCCCGTGGCCCGGGACCTGCGGACCATTACCGCGGCCATGAAGATGGTCACGGATATGGAGCGCATCGGCGACCATGCGGCGGATATCTCCGAGCTCACCGTGGCCATGGCGGGCACCCCCTACAAGCTCCGGGGGGACAACATCAAGCGCATGGCGGCGGAGACCATCGTCATGCTGGTGGACGCGGTGGACTCCTACGTCACCAAGGATATGGCCAAGGCCCGGGCGGTCATCGACCACGACGATGTGGTAGACGACCTGTTTTTGAAGGTCAAGGCGGACCTGATCCAGGTCATCCGGGAGAACCCGGAGTACGGCGAGTACGCCGCCGATCTGCTGATGGTGAACAAATACCTAGAGCGCATCGGCGACCACGCCACCAATCTGGCCGAGTGGGTCATTTTCGCCCTGGACAACAAGGGCGAGGGAGAATAAAAATCGCCGGGAAGGCCGCAGCGGGCATTCCCGGTGATTTTTTGCCTTTTATCTGTACTTTCTCCCTGTTCTGTGCTATAATGCCTGTGACAACAATACATAAGGATGGTGCATACATCATGACTTATCAGGAAGTAATGGCACAGGCAAAGGGCAGCATGGGGAAGTGTAAGGCCTGCCCCGTCTGCAATGGGCAGGCTTGCCGGAATACGATCCCCGGCCCAGGGGCCAAGGGCGTGGGGGATACGGCGATCCGGAACTATGATGCCTGGCAGCGGCTGCGGGTGAATATGGATACCCTCTGCCCCTATGGCGAGGCGGATACCGCCTTCACCCTCTTCGGCAGAACCTTTGCCGCCCCCATTTTTGCAGGCCCTGTGGGGGCTGTTACCATGCACTACAGCGATAAATACAATGACGAGACCTACAATGCCGCCCTGGTCAGCGGCTGCGCCCAGGCGGGCATTGCGGCCTTCACCGGCGACGGCCTGGATGCCAACGTCATGGTCCAGGCCACCAAGGCCATCCGGGACGTGGGCGGTGTGGGCGTGCCCACCGTCAAGCCCTGGAATATGGAGCTCATTCGGGAGAAGCTGGCTCTGGTGCGGGAGAGCGGGGCTTTTGCCGTGGCCATGGACGTGGACGCGGCGGGCCTGCCCTTCCTGAAGGGCATGAACCCTCCGGCAGGCAGCAAGACCGTGGAGCAGCTGCGCCAGATCAGGGAGGCTGCGGGATTGCCCTTCATCGTCAAGGGCGTTATGACCGTCAAGGGCGCCCTCAAGTCCCTGGAGGCCGGAGCGGACGCCATCCTGGTGTCCAACCACGGCGGCCGGGTGCTGGACGGCTGCGCGGCCACGGCAGAGGTGCTGCCGGAGATCGTGGCGGCGGTGGAGGGCCGCGTCCCCGTGCTGGTGGACGGCGGCATCCGCACGGGCACGGATGTGTTCCGGGCGCTGGCCCTGGGGGCCAAGGCAGTGGTCATTGCCCGGCCCTATGTCTGCGCCGTCTACGGCGGCGGCGCCGAGGGCGCCGTTGCCCTGACGAAAAAGCTCCAGGGAGAGCTGGCCGACACCATGCAGATGTGCGGCGTCCATTCCCTGGCAGAGATCACGGCGGAGTGCGTGAGAGGATAAAATATCAGAACACCCTTTCGGTTCTGGGCCGAGGGGGTGTTCTTGCACTGTCAACAAAAGGGCCGAGTTAGAAGATGTTTTGCATAGTGCGTATCGGCGTGCATTTCATGTTTCCAAAACCTTTTGCAGGTTGTTGATGACGCGTTCCATTTTTCCTTTCCACTTTTCCTCGTCGGGTTCTTTACGGATTTCTTGAAGTGCATCCGGAAGAAAACGTATGAAAGATTTGAATAAAATATCGGTCTGTTCCATTTTGAATGTCCTCCTCTGCTGAATCAACTATAATATGACATATGTACATAGATATGCAAGAGGTGGCTGAACTTTTTTGGATTCAAGCTGGAATAGATAGAAGAGAATGACTTACTTCTCCTTGACACACGTGCTAATACGTGCTAAAATAGATACAGAGAGAGGTGGCGCGGCATGAAATACAGCGAGCTGGAAAAACTGCTGAAACAGGCAGGATGCTATGCGCTGAAGGAGGGGGCAAACCATACGATATGGTTTAGCCCGAGTACCGGACAGAAATTTCCGGTAGGACGGCATAGGATGGAGGATGTTCCTATGGGTACGCTGAAATCTATCAAGCGGGCGGCTGGGATTCAGTGAGTTTCCGGTCGGCCCGGAAAGGAGAATGGCTATGGCAAAATATGTATATCCGGCAGTCTTTACGGAAGAGGACTGCGGTTACTCTGTGAATTTTCCGGATCTTCCGAACTGCTTTACTTCGGGGGAAAATCTGGGAGAAGCGATTCAAATGGCAAACGATGTGCTCTGCCTGACACTTTATGAGATGGAGCAGAATGGGGAGAAAATCCCGGCCCCTTCCGGAATTCATGACGTTCCGGTGGGAGAGCGGGAGTTTGTGAATTTTATCCCCTGCGATACAGTGGAATACCGGAAATTTTTTGACAATAGAGCTGTCAAGAAAACGCTGACGGTTCCCTCCTGGCTGAACGACATGGCAGAGCGGGCCGGAATCAATTTCTCTGCAACGCTTCAAGCTGCATTGAAGCAGCAGCTGCATTTATAAGCAAACGCCGCCGGTTTTCCGGCGGCGTAATGCGTAAAAAAGAAGCAGACGCTTTCGCGTCTGCTTCTTTTTCGGTTTGGTGACCCGTACGGGAATCGAACCCATGTTACCGCCGTGAAAGGGCGGTGTCTTAACCGCTTGACCAACGGGCCTGGTAGCGGCAATCTGATTCGAACAGATGACATACCGGGTATGAACCGGCTACTCTACCAACTGAGTTATGCCGCCATGTGGTCAATGCAATTCCGGCACCGCCGAAACAGCTTCTGTATTATATCTGACACACCCCGTTTTGTCAAGACCTTTTTTGCGCTTTTTGAAAAATTTTCCCGCGGACTTAGGCGGCGCTGCCGACCACGGGACTGGGGGGTATCGATAAACCAAACTCGGCCCGATGTGCCCCAACCGCCCCCTGCGGTTTTTTGCAAAATTGTCCTGCGCACCGGCGGGAGGCGATTGACAAAGCCCCGGAAATGGGGTATAGTAAAGACACAAAGGGGCTACCAGTAGAACGGTTCCCCCCGAGCACAACAAAAAGAAGTAACTGTGAGCTGGGGAGCTTAGGCAGTTACTTCTTTTTTACTTATGATCAAAAAGCCCTGCAACTAGGGCGATCAAAGCGACAAGGAACGAGCAGAACTGAATGAGTTCAGGCCAAGAAACCATGTACATATCCCCCTTTCTTTCGATTGGAGGCAAAGAAGTATAACCCCCGAGAAAACCGGGGGAACCGCCTACCGGGGTACTACTGGTAGCACCGCAGTCAGCATAGCACAGCCTTCGACAAAATGCAAGGGGCGCTTTTCTAAATCCCTTATCCATCCACAGCCTGCG
>CAMFMO010000065.1:0-6460 GCA_945963595.1 uncultured Clostridia bacterium
CAAATCCAGCGCGGTTATGCTGCCGGTGCTCTGCCTGAATGATCAGGGCGGCAGCGTTATGGAATGTAGCGAGGATGTGACCGGAACCCTTCGGGCGCAGGAGCATGGTCATCAGCCACTGGTATTTGCAAACCACAGTGCGGATACCCGGTTTCGTGGGCCTTGTGAGGTAATACCGACCATATCTGCGCAGTATGGCACGGGCGGGAATAATACGCCGCTGGTTGCGGATGGCGATGCGATCTGCATTACCGGGAACGCCATTGACCGGAAGCCGGAAAACGGCGGCAACGGCCTTGGCATTGATGTGGGTGTAGCGTTTACACTGACAGCAACGGATCATCATGCGGTGTTCTCCAGACAGCGGGTGGATCAATTCACAGCTGACAGCGTAGCCAGCACGGAAAGCGCCAGGCAGCATAAAGACGCGACCGATCTGGTCTTGGACGGAGATACGGCCGGGGATTCTACGCTGTTGCTTCGCCGGTTGATGCCAGTGGAGTGTGAACGGCTCCAGGGCTACCCGGACGATTGGACAGGTATACCCGGCGCATCCGACTCCGCCCGGTACAAAGCCCTGGGCAATAGCGTAGCAATTCCCTGTGTGGAGCAGCTGATGCTGGGGATTGCACTGGTATTGAGGAATGCGGAGGACTGCTATGGCTCCGTTGAGGAGCTGTGCAAAATGTTATGAGAAAGAAATATGAAGGAGGATCATCATGGGAATGTATATGTTTGTTGGGGGACTGGCCCTGTTCGTTCTTGGCATGGAATTCATGTGCCTGATCAGCGGCTTCGTCACCAAGTATGAGGCGTTCAAAGCAAAAGCGGAGGACAGAATGCGGAAGCTGGAAACCAGCATTCAGGAGACGAAGAGTGAGATGAGGGCACTGAGCGCAAAGGCCGATCAGGCACTGATCGAGAAGCCGTTTGCTGAGGCCAGCTTCAGAGGAAAGCATGAGAGTAAGAAAGGAGGTGTTTGTAATGAGTAAGAGCAAATACTTTGTTGCCGGTTGGATTTCCGGAGGACTGGTATCGGCAGCCATCGTAAGCGTCCTGAACAGACGAAAGTATGCCATTCGGGAAAGAGGACTTCTTATGATGGTGGAGGATCTGGAAGATCGCTGTTTCCCACCAGATAATCTGGTCGAGCTTCCATTCTGATGGAAGCTGGGATTGCGGAAAGAGGTGATCGGCATAAAAACACCTGTATCCCGCGTTGGAAACAAAACTGCGATCCTGCATATTCTGTACGCACTTTTCCCGCTGAAGTACGGTAGATTTATTAACGCATCGCGATTTGCTTCCAGCATTGTTCCACCTTTTACTGCATCGCCGGCATATACTACCTTTTCAAAGCTGCGGTCGAAAAGCTCTCTGGCTTTCAGATCTGGCCTGCTTCCCATTGCCAGCACGACTGCATCAGCGTCCAGAACGGCAGTCTGCCCGCTGTGCATATCTTTCAAGCTTACTTTGTCTGCCTCTACTGTGGACAGTGCATGGCCGGTGATAAAATCAACACCGCACTCCCTAAGCATCGGCAGCAGTTTGAATTTTGTGATGTAATATACCGATGCGCCGATAACATCCGTCATCTCCACGATGGTAACCTTGTTCTTCCCGCAGAGGAAGTGAGCCGTTTCAAGGCCAACATGACCACCGCCCACAACAACAACATTTTTATTCTCCAAAGTCTTTCGGCCCAGAAGAATATCCTCAATTCCATAGACGTTATCCGCGTGTATTCCCGGAATATCCGGCACGATCTGAAGTCCGCCCATAGTCACAAAGACACCATAGGGATTCAGGCTTTTCAGCTGCTCAATGTCAGGCGCACAATTGAGATAAATCTGAACCCCAAGTTCCGCGAGCTGGTTTTTCTGCGTTTCAATGTATTCCGCAACAAGGCCCTTGCAGGGTGCTTTTGACGCAAGCACGGCGCTTCCACCCAAGTATCCCTTCTTTTCAAAGAGTATGGGCTTGAACCCTCTCTGTGCAAGAACGATTGAGGCCTGCATACCTGCTGGGCCGCCACCAATTACAGGAACACACCGTCCCATGCCGTTGCGTTTCATCTTTTCGTCATTGTAGGAAAGTTCTCTTCCGAGTCTGGGATTGATGGCACAGCGGATTCCACGGTGGTTGACCACTTCCTTGTTGCAGCTCATGCAGCCGATGCATTTTCGAAGCAAATGTTCCTGGCCGGTTCTGGCTTTTTCTACCCAGCCTGGATCTGCCAGCTGTCCCCTGGACACACCGACAAAGTCACATACGCTTTCCCGGAGAAGTGCTTCTGCGGTCTCCGGCCTTTTTATCACATTCACGGCGATAACAGGAATTTTTACCGCGGCTTTTACGGCTTCTGCGTTTTCTTTTTTCCACCCCTCGGGGAAATAGCATGGTTCAATGAATGCCGCGGGGTTTTCATATCCTCCGCTGCTCACATTGATGCAGGATACCCCATAACTCTCCAGAAGCTTTGCGATTTCGACAGCATCCTCTTTCTTTAGACCTTCCGGGATATAGTCGCAACCGTTTATACGGGCACTAATAGGGAAGTCTTTCCCGCACTCCCTGTGGATTCCTTCGATGATTTCCTTCACGATCCGCATACGGTTTTCAAGGCTTCCACCGTATTCATCCGTTCTTACATTGCTGTGGGGACTGATGAACTGATGGAGCAGATACCCGTGAGCGCAATGGATTTCTACTCCATCAGCGTTTGCCTGCTGCGCATACACTGCGCCATTGACAAACTTTTTGACCATTTCATGAATCTCATCGACCGTCATTTCGTGGGATATCATGCCGTTTGCGGGGTTTACTATTCCGCTGGCAGAAATCACCTGTCTGCCGCCGGTGAATTGTGGCTTACCTTCACGGCCTGGATGAAACAACTGGAAAAAGACCTTGCAGTCATATTCAATATGTTCCTGGCAGGGATGACTGCGGAAGGAATCTCCAACGTCCTGAAAGCAGAGAAGATCAAAGTCCCAGGAAAGGAACTGAACTTCAGCAAGAAGATGATACTTGGTATCCTGCAGAATGAAAAATACTGCGGTGACTGCATCCTGCAGAAGACGGTGACTGTGGATTGCATCTCCAAGACCAGAAAAAAGAATGAGGGGGAAGCTCCCATGTACCTGGTTGAGAATAGCCATCCGGCAATCGTCAGCAGAGAGGTATTCAACCGTGTTCAGGAAGAAATAAGCCGAAGAAAAGCGCTCCCACCGCAATCGAAGAAAAAGGCGGTTACTGCTTCCGGGAAGTATTCGAAATATGCTTTGACAGAGGTGTTGAAATGCGGAGAATGTGGGAGCAGATATAAACGTGTCACATGGACAAGCCGAGGGAAAAAACAGATTGTATGGCGCTGTGTCAGCAGATTGGACCATGGCAAGAAATATTGTAAGGATTCTATCACTGTAAAAGAAGGGGAACTTCAGGAAGCGATTGTCCGGGCAATCAGGAAATTCAACGAGGAAGATGATAGTACCTACATTGCGCTCATGAAGGCCACGTTAGGTGATGCCCTTGGCATTACTGGAAATAACGAAGAGATCGAGTTTCTGGAACGGCGGATCGAAGCACTGAATAAAAGGATGGTTCAGATTGTCAGCGCAAGCGTCCAGGCCGGAGAAAGCGTAGAGCATCATGAAGATGAATTCCGAAGGATTGCGGAAGAGATCGATCAACTGAAGCGCAGAATAGACGCGGCTCATGAAAAAAGAAAAGAGAACCCAGGTGAACAGGAACGCTTGAAAGAGATACAAGCTACGATTGATAGCAGGTCTGCCAGCATCAATGTATATGATGACACCATCGTCCGCCAGATGATCGAATGCATCCGCGTCTACCATGACGGCCGGCTGGAGATCATATTCGGAGGCGGGTATGAAATAGCAGAACATCTATGACGAACCTTGGTTTCAATATCTGGCTGCAAAGAGAAAAGCTGGACCGTCCGAATATTGGACGATCCAGCAAGTCGTTTCTTTCGGCCAGCGTTGACAAAATCTATATTTGAAAGGGGGAATGCCTATGATTGTCTGAATGCAAATGAAGAGAGAAATAACAAGTGAAGAAGGAGGTACCATGAGCAAAACCAAACCCAAGGCGCGCAGGCAGATCTTAACGCTGTTCTGCGCGCTGCTGCTTTTCGGGCAGATTTTTGTGCCGGCAGCCTATGCCGACACGCAAAAAGACATGAACATCAGCTACACCGTGACGGAGGATATGCTGCCTAAGCCTGTGCCCACCGCTACCGTCACGCCCAAGCCCACAGCAACACCTACCGCAACGCTCCATCCGGGTAAAGGGGAGCCGCCCAAGACCGGGGATGAATCCAAAGTCCTGGTCTATGGCCTCCTGGCCGCCAGCAGCGCTCTGGCCGCCCTGGGGCTTTTTGTTTACCTGAACAAAAAAGAGGAGGAAGAATTCAAGCATGAGTAAAGAAAAGATCATCAAGTACAGCCTGATCGGGCTTATCCTGCTGGCTATCATCATCGCCCTGACCGTCATCCTCTGGCCCAAAGCGCCGGACACCAGCGCCGGAATGGGCCTGACCGTTGACCCCTATTCCGGCAGCTTTGTCCAGCCAGAGAAAACTGCCGCCGAGGAGGAATCCACCGGCGGCATTGCCATTCCTGGTTGGGGCAGCATCCGCATCCAGGCTGGGGAAAAGCTGGTGGACGTGAACCTGGAAAACCCCATCGACAACGAGGGAAAGTACTATCTCAGCTTCAGCCTCTACCTGAAAGATCAGGACAAGCTCCTGGCAGAAACCGGCCTGATTCAGCCCGGGGAAAGCGCTTTGAAGCTGTCGCTTTCTCACCCGCTGGAACCAGGCGAGTATGAAGCTGTTGTCCTCGTCCAGCCCTACCGCATGGCTGACGGCAGCGCCACCAACAACGCGGAAATCGAAACCATTCTGATTGCTGAGTAACAAAAATTATAATGAAGGAGAATGAGTACATGAAGAAAATCGTATCTATCACCCTGATGCTGGCCATGATCCTGGCCCTTTCCGTATCCGCCTTTGCTGAGACTCCCGCCTCCCAGAACATGGAGGTCAGCTACGTTGTGGACTCCCACTATGTCATTGTCATCCCCGATGGCGGCAACGACCTGATCGTTGACCCCGACACCGGCGAGGGCGACATGGACATTGGAGTGAAGCCCGAATCCGTCATCCCTGGCGACAAGGCTCTCCAGATGTCCGTCAACGCCGGTAGGCACTACGACGACACTGCCAAGACCTACCGCCTGCTGAACGGCACCGGTGGCCAGCTGCTGAGCTACGTGCTGTCCTACAAGGGGCAGGTGAAGAACCCCAATGCCTCCACCGCCACCGTGGTGCTGGAAACCGTGGCAGCCGATGATGTGTACCTGGGTTTCCAGGGCAAGATCGGCGTCAAAGTGGGCACCGCCAAGGCTGCCGGTACTTACACGGACACCCTGACCTTCAGCTTCAGGATCGTGGACGTGCAGTAATATGATTCTAAGGCCACCTGGGATTCCGGGTGGCCTCTTTTGTAGGGAACTTTTTCAAAGTGCGAGATTGATAAAGTTCCCCAATTAAGAAAGGAGAAACCCTCATGAAGCAGATACGGAAACTTCTGGCCCTGGTGCTGGCCTGCCTGACGCTGGTGTTGGCGCTGCCGTCAGCGGCTCTGGCCGCCAACCGGGGCGAACCGGCTGGCTATGTAAGTCAGGTGAACTCGGCCTTTACCATGCCCAAGCCGGGACAGGCTCTGCCGACCACCGCCACAAACTATGTGGCAGACACCATCGTCACCGCCACCTGGGAGCCGTCCGGCAACGTGGCTGTGGATCAGACCTACACCTGCAAGGTACGGCTGGTGCTGGGAGACGGGGATGGCTATCCCATCTATGTCTATGCTCAGAGCGGCTACATTGACATTGGCATCAACTACCCCTCGGGGCATTACGAGAGTCTGATCAGCCAGTCCTTTGCGGACAATCCCGGCATTGCCTGGCAGATCGACCAGAACTATGTGTCCAACACCAGCACCTGGGTCTGGGGCACGGTAAACTACAGCCTTAGTGTTACGCCCTACCACTCCATCAACTACAACGCCAACGGCGGCACCATCACCTCCACCGGCTATCCCACCTATGTGGCGGATGGCGACAGCCTGAGCCAGAGCAGCCTGCCCACGGCCAAGAAAACAGGTTACATCTTCAAAGGCTGGGAGTGGGACTATGACAAGGGCCTGATTCTGGGCAATCTTTCTTCTGCGCTGTCTGCGGTCTATGGCCCGCTGTATCTGAAAGCGGTCTGGGAGACGGAGCCGGTGAACTATACCCTGAGCTACAACGCTAACGGAGGCTCTGGCAGCATGAGCAGCCAGACGGTTACCGAGGGACAGGCGGCCAAGCTTAAAACCAACACCTTTACCAAGACAGGCTACTATTTCACCGGCTGGAATACGAAAGC
>CAMFMO010000066.1:0-6184 GCA_945963595.1 uncultured Clostridia bacterium
CGCTGGATCAGGAAAACCAACGCCATGCTCCGGGAGGCAAAACAGAAAATCGCCGCCCTGATTGACTGGCTGAAAGAAGTGAAAGCTGAGCTGTCCAAGCCCCAGCCGCCTACGCTGGTGGAGCTGCTATCCACCTATTACGATAATCGCAATAAGGGCGCATACAGCAGCAGGGCCAGGATCGCCAATCTGAAAAAGCTGTCCGAGGCGGTCAGCTATCTGGAAGCCAAAGGCCTCTATACCGCTGATGATCTGGACACGGCTCTGCATACCATGCAGGACAAAATCGACACGCTGAAAAAGTCGGCATCCGGGAAGCAGGCCCGCATCAAGGAACTGGACGAACTGCTGCGAATGGCGGATTACTACAAGGCCGGAAAGCCTGTTGCCGACAAACTGAAAACCATCCGCTTTGAGAAATCCCGTCAGAAGTACAAGACAGAACATGACGAGGAGTTGCGGCTGTTTTACATGGCCGAGCGCAAGTTGAAAGGACAAGTGGTGGACGGCAAGCTGCCCGCTGCCGCATGGCGTGCGGAAAAGGCCCGTCTGGAAACGGAGTACAGGGATTTGCAGACGGAGCTTACGCCCTTGTATGCCGACACGAAAAAGCTCTGGACCATCCATTACAACATCTATGAGGTACAGCATGAACAGGAGCGTCAGAACGCCGCTGCACGGCAGAAAAAGTCGGAAATCGAACACTAATTCTTACACAAAATCAGGAGGTACTTATGGAACAGAAATCGCAATTTGAACACCAACTCGACCCGGAGGGATATTATTTCTCCAATTCGGAACCGCCGCCCCCCGAAAGAGCCGAGCGCAGATTCTTTTGGGGTGAGGACGGCCACATCCATGTAAAGAACCTATCCGCTTTCTGGATTCCCGAACTGACCGTTACCGAGGTCATCCACGGCACCACCTACGTTGTGACAGGCAGCTATGAGGGGACGGAAAACTTTGTCCGCAAGCTGGAACGCATCACATCCAAAAAGTTTGCAGAAAAGATGGAGGATTCAGAATGACAAACACCCAGAATCTTGGTACAATAGAGCCAACCAATCCTGTACTGACAGTTGCTCCACCAAAGGAGGATACAGAAATGTACGGAGCAACAGATAAAATGACCGCCCTTTATTGCCGACTGTCTCAGGAGGATGACCGGGCTGGCGAATCCCTGTCCATTGAAAATCAAGAGTTACTATGTAGAGGGTGGTTTCTCCCACCTAATACATATGACTGCGGCTCATTTGTGGTGAATGAAACAGCAGTTGTAGGAAAGGAGCAGAATAATCCTTATAATTGCTGAAAATTAACACAAAAGGAGCTGAACTTTATGAAATCTATCTTTGAAGAAATGGGAGGCACTTACCGTCAGGAGGGTGATTATCTTATCCCGAACCTTGCGCTGCCGGATGAACCGGAATACCAGATGGGCAAGTACGGGCGTATGTGCCGCAGCTATCTGAAAGAACACCGGCCTGTTCTCTACGCAAACCTGTTAACAAGCGGAACGCTGCATCGGTACCTTGCCGAGATCGGTCAAGCCTGCAATGAGCGTATGGAAATCATCGTTCCTGCAATGGCGAAGCAGGAAGGCGTGACAGAAACTCTGAAAGCCGCCGAACAAATGGAATGGGTGCGCCGCATGAACAGCATCCGCAGCCGTGCGGAGGAAACCGTTCTGACCGAGCTTGTATATGAATGACAGATGCCCGTTATTGGCTGTATGGCCGATAACGGGCATTATCTTTATTTTTTTGGTGCTATAAACTTATATTTACCCTTTCCAAAGCCGCTGACAGGCTCGATCAAATCCGCATTTTTCAGTTTTGTAATGAGATTGCCTGCGGCAGTAACGGAATCCTTTGTGATAGCAGCGATGTCAGATCGGCCAAAGACGCCATCAGCGCCCATATTTGCAAATACCGCTTTCGCCTTTGCAATCGTCCCTTGGCTTGCGTTCAGCCGGTCAATCGCAACATCAATCGCAACATTTTCACCCTCAATCGTAACCTTGGTTGCGGTTGCCGCGGTTCCGTAATTCAGATTATAGAGTGTAACTTGAAAAGAACTGGCATTCGAATAGAACTTGGGCTCCAGCTCGTCACGGTAATTGTGAGCGGCACGGTAGGTTTCCGTGATTTTCTTAAAGCCGCTGCCTTGCCGCTCCATATAGCCCAATCGTCCGAAAATATCTGCAAGGACGGGATTGCGGCGCGTAGAGGAAATGCTGGCCAGATCCCGCTCCTGTATCCGCGTGCCATCTGCCATACCGCCGGGAGAATATATGGTAAGGCGGTCATCGTAAATGTCGATATGAACCTCGCTGCCCAAAATCAAATAATCCCGATGGATCAGTGCATTGACAAGCGCCTCAAAAACGCTTCGTTCGCAGTAGTCGGGCATCTCAACACGAGAATCGACGGTTTTCTTCCAGCGCGTTTTCATATTCCGCTTGACAAAGCTGACGCCCTCATTGAGCAGAATGATCAGACTGCCGGAGTATTCCGCGCTGTCAAGTGCATCTACCATGCCGCCGCTTTTATCAAGGCCGTTCCAGCGTGTGCAGAACAGGCGGGAATGCCGGATGGGAGAATCATCTGCAAGCAAAGCGCCCGCATTGGTCAGCTTGCCGTGTTCGTCCCGCATATCGAAGGAATCGAACAGCTTTTCTTCCATGCTGTTGCCCGTCCAAGCCTTATACCGTTCGCGCAGCTTGGAAAAAGCGTAATCCTTGAAATCATACTCGGAAACCAGTTCGTCATAAGTGCGGTGCATTCCCTTGAGAATCAGTTGGTTCAGCGCATAGGACGGGGCGATCACGCTTTCATTGCCGATGCGGATATACGCCTCCATAACGCCGTCTGCTTTGTAGTAATACGGTGTGGAGCGCCCTGCGGACACAGACAGCACAAGAATATCCTTGCTGTCCTCACGTTCTGGCGTGAGGATAAAACTCGGATAAGGCGTGATACGCTCTTTGATCAACCGGCTGATTGCCTCTGCATCGGTCTGTGCATCGTCTAAGCCGACAGCATTTCTGTCATTATCAATACCAAAAAACAGTGTACCGCCAATTCCGTTTGCAAAGGCGCTAACGCTTTTGAGCCAGCTTTTCGGCTTCTTTACCTCCAGCGCGACCTTGAAATCACATTCGGTCGCTTCTGCGATCCAGCGGTCAATCATCATTCTCACCGTCCTGTCCCTTATTTTTTCCTCTGCTCTTATAGAGTTTATACTGATTCTTGCACCGGGCGCTGCAAAACGCGGAGTTGGCCCGGCTGCCGAGGAATACCTTCTGGCAGTGCCTGCACAGCCGCAGGGGCTTTGCATCGTCCACCAGCATAAAGCTGAACATCATCTGGATGCCCAGCAGCAACGAATGGAAGTCCCAATAGATGGTCGGTTTCTCCAGCAGTTCGATATGATAGGTAGGCGCAATGCCGCCGAAGGCAGCCATGGCCTTGCGGTAAAGATTTCTTGTGTCCTCATCAATGCTGTCGTAGTCATTGTAGTACAAAATAGAGGTAGTCAGCGTGAACGCCCAATCCTTGAACTGCTGCGCTACCCAGTCATACGGCTCGGCATACTCCCGCTGGAAGCTCATGTTCTTCGCAATGGGTTCCTCCATGAAGGTCATCGTCAGGGCAATCATCGTTCTGTCCCCGGAGACATTCCAGTTGGATTCTACGCCCTTTTTCACTACATCCAATTTGTCAAAGGGATAGAACAGCGCAAGGTAGTCCTCTGTTTCCATGGATTCCTCTTTGATAAAATGATTCTTCGGCAGATAAACCGCTTCATAATCCATAAAGGACGGCGTGGTGGGCAGCGCCGTCATCAGCCCCAACAGACCGTAATGGTTCACAAAGGCCAGAATTGCCTTTTCCACCACATCCTCCGACCTGCGGTTCATCATCAGCATCCCTACGTTCAGCGCCTCCAACACCATGTCGGAGGATTCCTTCAGCGGGTTATAGATGTCGGGCTTTGCCGTCTTTTCCGGTGTGATATAGCGTTTTCCGTCCTTGCCGGTCTTGATCTCATAGCGGTCATACCGCACCCAATGGGAACGGGACTGCGCAAACAGATTGTTCATAACGCTGTTCCTCTCAATTCGTAATCTATCTATATATTAACCATATTACCATTGTATCAACCGTCCTTGGCATCGTCAAGGGCGGCTTTCTTTTTTCTCGGTTTTGTTTTGTTTTCCCGGCGGATCACGGCATCCTTGCCCATGGTTTGCAGCAGCGCTTCATATTCCTCTACGAACTCGCGCTCCCGCAGAGTAATGCTGTAGTCTTTCTCCAGCTTTTCGCTCAGATACTCGTACATTTGCTTTTGCAGTTTTTTCTGAACGGTCATCCGCAACTTTCGGATATTCCGGTCGGACTGCCCGCGGATGGCGGCAAGCCTTGTGGTGCTGTATTGCCTGACGAACAGGTAATACAGCACCTCCTTCTGTTCATCACTGAGGGTGAAGAAGAGCTTGGAGAGAAACCGGTTTGCAGTCAGCTCATGCAGCTCGTAGGGACAGGAGAAGATGATGTCGAGAAAATTTCCCTGACAGAGCTGGCGGAATCTTGGCAGATTCATCCATAGCGGGGCGATCTTCGGATCGGGCACCGCCTGAAACTCCAATGGAACGTCCCCGCGCAGGTTTTCGTGGTCACGCTCCCTGCGCTCCCGGTTCCTGTCCAGCTTATTCCACTCGTCTACTATAACCAGAAAATCCGATTCTGTCCGTGCCGCTTCCTCCAGCCGCCGTAGAGCCTCTGCGCGAATTTCCCGCTTGAGCCGCTTCTCACTGGTGGGCGCGGCTTCTTCCTCCTCGTCCTCCAGCTCGGCGTCGTAGTCTCTGGGGTGCTCGTCTTGCTCCAGCTCGCTCTCCAGCTCCAGCGTATGTTCCTCTGCAAGCGCTTCCTCCAGCGTCTCATCCACCGGCGCAGTGTCAGACGCATCCTCCCAATCGGCAAAGCCGTCCGCAGCCATTTCAAGGTCGGTTTCCTCTATTTGTTCCTCGGCATCTTCTTCCCCATCGGAAAAATCATCATCCCACAGCAGTCCATCCTCCCATGGTTCCACGACAGCTTCACCTCCCCGGAAAATTATTTTTCTTTTTTTCAAAAACAGTTCCGATTTACACCCCGTATTTCTCCTATTAGTGAGAAGTAATTTGATAAGCAGTTACTTGGATTACTTTCTCAACACAGAACAAAGGAAAAGGAGGAACGCAGAGTGCGGCAACGCGATGGAAAAGAGATATGACACATTCGGCTTACAATCGCCGGAACCACAATCAGTATACCAAAATACGATGAGTTTTTCAAGGAGGGACAGTATGGAGCAGAACAAACAAGAGCAGTTTATCATTCGCCGTATCGGCGGCACCACCTACAAGGTCAGAGTCGTGTTTAACGAAAACGGCGGTGAGACCATGGAGGATAAAATTTTGCGAATTGTACGCAACGATATGGTTACAAGTGACGGAACCTATGGTATAATGAAGGCACCACAAATGAGCCGACAGTCTGAAAGGAGCGCATCATGAGCGTGAAACAGACTGAAAGCAAAATTACCGCTCTCTATGAGCGGCTGTCCCGCGACGATGACAACGCCGGGGATAGCAATTCCATCGTGAATCAGAAAAAATACCTCGAAAGCTATGCCCAGCAGAGGGGCTACACCAACTGCCGTCACTATACCGACGACGGCTGGAGCGGCGGCAATTTCGAGCTTCCGGCATGGAAGCAGCTCATCGCAGATATTGAGGCGGGCAAGGTTGCCCATGTGATCGTCAAGGATATGAGCCGGGCGGGGCGTGACTATCTGCAAACCGGGTTTTACACGGAGGTATTCTTCCGGCAGCACGGCGTTCACTTTGTGGCCATCGCCAACAGCGTGGACAGCGATAACCAGAACAGCAACGAGTTTGCCCCCTTCCTCAACATCATGAACGAATGGTATCTGCGCGACCTGAGCCGCAAGCAGAAAACCGCCATCCGGGTCAAGGGAGAATCCGGCAAGCCTACCACCAACTGTGCTATCTATGGCTACAGGAAAGACCCGGAAAACAAATACCATTGGCTGATCGACGAGGAAGCCGCCGCCGTGGTGCGCCGCATTTTCCGATTGACCATCGAGGGCAAAGGACCCTACGATATTGCCCGTATTC
>CAMFMO010000067.1:0-6154 GCA_945963595.1 uncultured Clostridia bacterium
AAGGTATCGTGATCCGCCCGACGGAGCCGGTCTTTTGCCCGCTGATCAGCGCCAGCCTTTCCATGAAAGTCGTCAGCAATAAATACCTGCTGAAGAACGACGGCTGAAGCCATTATAGGCTGTGGAAGAACCCTTGTTTACGTCACTAATGGCATATTGACACAAAAATTCCGGCCATCGGTTCATCATTTGAGCCGGTGACCGGGAAATTTACGCCGCGATAAGTTTTATAGCCGAAGATAAGAGCTTGCGCCCACCCGGAGTTACGAGGGTGATAACTACAACTGTGCATCCCGCTACCCAGCCCCAGTTCTCACCCCACCAAATAGTGGCCTTGCCGACGTTCTGTGTTTTAGTATTGTGCAGGCGTACTACCCGGCTGGTGTTGTTTTCCTGATGTTGGTCGTAATACGTGTTCTCGCGGTGGATAAGTTCCAGCTTCTCCGCCATTTCCAGCTTGTCATCTGCAAGGATGGCGGTGACGGTCAGCTCGTGCATTTCCTTTCCGCTCATGCTCAGGATTTGCTTTACAGAATTTTCTGTGTCTGTCGCGTTTTTCTGAGTGTTGTTAAGCGATGTGGCCAGCGTTTCGACCACAATCTTCACGTTTTCGTTTTCCATATGGTTTCCCCCATTTCTGTTCTCGCGGATTATTCCCATGGCTGCTTAGATTCTTTCAGGATGATAAGTATCCGGCTAATTGCATCCATAGCCTCGTCATCTGATCGCTCCAGAAGTTTTGCAAATGAAACTATCGCTTCAAGACGATCCACCATTGCAAAACCTGCTGGTGGCTGATCGGACTCCTGAACCTCAATGTAGTTTAAGAGTCGTTTCCCGACCAAGAATGCCTTATAACGATCTCCGCATCGGCTGAGAAGATAATTTGAAATGCCGCGCAGATGATTTCCCACAGCGAACGTCTCTGCAATCTCCTCCGGAATTTTGATTTCAACAACAACTCTGTCGTCCACGGTCGGCATTGGGTACTGTAGCTGAACGTCATAACGGGAAAAGAGATTGAGTCCTGCGCTCTCCGCCGCTTTCCGAATATCTTGGATATAATCTATGGCCCGGACGTTCGGATCAGCGAATTCAAGCTGAATTGTTTTTGTAACCATTACAGTCGCCTCCTTACGGTTACTCTGATAATATTATTATTTACGCCGATAATATACTACGCAAGGAACAGGTATGTCAAGAGCTAACTTGAAAATTTGCTTATTACGCACACATAAAAATGACCGGGCTGCTGTACACCACTACAGCGGCTCGGCTTTTTCTGTATCTATAACGATTTCTTGCACTCGAGCACGTTTTTTCAGCTTCGTCAACTTACCCCTCATGGAGTAACTTACCCCTCGTCCCTCCAAACTTACCCCTCGCCCCGTGCATCTTACCCCTCAAAACAATGCCACGCCGGAAAAGTCAAATTGTATCAATTTCGCAGTTTTGATTTCAATTTTTCCGGCACGGCAGTCGGTGAGCATCCGCTGGAAGTTCTCCCGGCTGTCTCTGGTGCCGGTCTTGGCTTCGTCGGCGTAAACGCCCACATACTCCCAGCCGTGATGGTGGCGGATGTAGGTGCTGTAATGATCCACCTGGGCCGCCAGGGAGTGGAGCATGGCATCCTTGCCGCTGGACACTCTGGCATATGCCGCCACCCGGAGGGGCTTGGGCATCCGGGGTGCAAATTGGATTTGTTCTACGGTTCTTGGCATGGTATCCTCCTTTGTATCAAGTATCGTCAGCTACATATATTGCTCGTTTCGGAGGATATAGCAAGTCCATATAGTGACGAATTTCAAATGAATATACTGTCCTGTTTCAGACCGGTTTTCATGGCGAGAACGGCGTTTGCCCGGTCACGGGTTTGGGCATCCAGTTCTCCTGTCCGGCAGAGATTTTCCAGCATTGCGCAGAGTATCCGATACCGAATGAGATCTTCTTGCGTCGGCGTAACAGGGGCGGGAGCAGTATTTGCGTTTCCGGTTGCCATAGCTGATAAACTCCTTTCCGCAGTATTCGCAGGTCAGATGGTAATAGGCTTTTCGCTGCACCTTCTCCGGGTGGGCGTTCCACCAAGCGTTCCGGCACTTGTCAGAGCAGAAGTATTTGGCCTTTCTGCCCTTCACCTGGAGAATGGGCTTTCCGCACTGGCGGCATTCGACCCGGACAGCATCTTCCGGCGGGTGGCGGCGGATGTAGGATCGAACGGTATTGACAGAGATCTGAAGGGTGAGCGCAATGTCCATGGCGGTCTTGCCACGGCTGCGCATGACATTCAGAATTTCGATTTCATGCTTGGTCATATTGAAACCTCCCGGGTTTGATTTTGGGGTAATTCCCCTTTTGAATTTGCGATTTTGTGCGTGAGACCCTACGCCCGTTGTCCGGCTATGAAGGCACAGAGATTTGACCCGCCCCTGCCGGGCTATTCCCTCCGAAACTTATGCGAATTTGCGCATGAGGTCCCACGCCCGTTGTCCGGACAAGAAGCCCCGGAGATTATGACCGCCCCTCCCCTGTGCCATCCTCCAGCACAGCCGGATTGGTCAGGTAAACTTCCGAAGAACGCCGCCCGGCACTGAATGCTGGCTCCTTGTTTTTTTGAGCGATATAGCCATATTCGCACAGGCGATTCAGAATCGGTTGGATGGAGTCCGCTGTCTTGAACCGACGGCACAGCCGCATGGCATCCCGGCGGGAAAACTCCGTAAGCCGCTCCCGTTTGATGGCGGAGAGCAGATACTGGGCATTCTTGTTTACGGCATCGGCACCCATGAGGGAATATGCTGCTTTGGCGTGTTCCAGAAAGTATCTGCCGATGGTAACGGCGTTCTCCATGGTTTCTCTGTCGACGGAGTCGAACATGGAGTCCTTGGGATATTTCATGACGTGCAGAATGCCGCTGATACGCAGGACGGAACCCACAAACTTACCCGCCCAGTCGGGGATCTCCGCCAAGTCACCTTTCAGCCGGCCTTCCACCTCGTTGAACAAGGTTTCCAGCACTTCCTGGGCACCATCGTCCAGGCTGATTGGCTGCTGCTCGTTGTCGCTGGAAAGAATTGCCTCGATCAGATCCTGATACCGGACTCTGACACCTTCCGGGATTGGTTCTGTGGAGAAAGAACGGTTGCCGACGGTGGATTTCGGCATGGAGTACAGAAACCGGGCGGTAAGGCCACGACCACGGAAGGTGTTGTTGCTCATCAGCCCGTTCAGCACTTCCGGCTGTACTGCCAGCACCATGGTCAATGCCGGGTGGATAATGCTCTCGCTGGCTCTGCCGATGCGGTCGACCCGGATGGTATCACCACTGTGACCTTTGAGGAATACATCGATATTCACATTGCGGCTGTACAGGCCGCTGATGATATCGAAGATACCGCCCTCTGCGGAAACCACCGCCGCACAACCGTTGTTCTCGGCCAGAACGGAAGTCAGCTTTTCGGAGGTCACATCGTCCACGAAGAGTCGGAGCGGTTTCACCGGTTCGTATTCGGCTATTTCTTTGGCCTTGTTCTTGATATCCTCCTCGGTAGCTTTGCCTTTGGATGCCCGTTCCACCAGACTGCGCTTCTCCTTTTCCAGCTTGCTCAGTTCCATTTGGCTTTTGACGATTTCCGGGCTGCGCCGTTCGTTTTCCAATTTTTCAAATACTTCCACCGGGCGGATCATCATGGACAGCACCGAGGATTTTCGCTCCGCAGGTGGGAGGATGACGACTGTGTAGGTGTTGAGGGGTTCTGCCCAGTCCGCATTGCCCCGGATGAAGTATTTTCCCTGGCTGCACAGGGACACAACGCCCAAAGCCTCCACCGCAGCCATATCCACGGTGGTCTGGGTGGACTCTGCCACCGCCAGCACATAGCGTCGAATGACCTCCGGTAATGCGTCCACGGGAAATGTGGGAAGGTCATATTCATCAAAGGGGATGGGCGTGTCCCAGACTACGGGGCCGGCACTGTTGTAAGCATCCGGTGGGACATACCCGGGCTGCTTGCAGATTTTGGCATAGAGCCGTTGCTTTCCTGCCCAGATGCTTTCCAACTCCCGCTCCTCCAGGGGTGGGGAGCATTGCCCAGCAGCCTGGAGGAACAGCTCTTTTGCCTCCGGGGTATCGCCGTATCGCTTGATGATCCTGGCTCCGATCCGGGACATGGTGCTGTTACGGCTCCCCTCAGGAATGGTGTGCCCCATGTTGGCAAAAGCCTGTTCGTTCTCCAGGTCATCCAGAAAGGCATTCAGGGTAATCGTGCCGGGATGATAGATGACCTGGGGATCTTCCGTGCCGAACAGGAACCGGGCGGCATCCATGGCGTTGGCATCGAAGAATGGAAATGCCGCCAACAGGCGCTGCTTCAGAGCAGTATAGCGGTCTGCATCCCGCTCCGGGTCAATGAGGAAAACAATATGAAACCGGGGACGGGCGCTTTTCTCGCCTTTGGGCTTCATGTGGTGGCGACTGTAATGCAGCACATAGGAAACATCGGCAAAGAGGTCTGCAATGTCCTCCGGGGTAATCCAGTCTGCTGTTATCTCGGAGTGGTCATTGTCGCAGTCCCCGGGCAGGGCGTTGGCAACCTCAAAGTTTGCGGTGTTGCGGTAGTTGTTTTTGTACCGGGCACAGACCATGTCTGTGGAAAAGGCCAGCTTTGCGGAGAGCTCATCCGTGATTTTGACTTCGTTGGGATACAGGCAGTTGGCCGCGTTACCGATGCACTCTGCCGTGTATACGGTGATTGGTGTATTTTCGGCCATGGTGATCACTCCTTCCTTAGTTTTTCCTGTTTAGCCAATCATCCAGCGCAGAGCGTGCAATGAGCCACCGCTGCCCCACACGGCGATACGGAATGGCTCCGCTCCCCAGCAGCCGCACCAGTGTGGGTACGCTGATTCCCAGGTAAGCTGCCGCTTCCTTGAGATTGAATACGGACTTGTGAGAACTCGTTTTCATATATTTCACTCCCTTCTCTTGTGTTTGGCTGTATTATCGCATATAATGGAGGTGAAAATCTTTGCTCTATCGGTAAGAAATCAATTGAATTATGCCGTTCTAACGGTAAGATTCTTGGTAAGAAGGAGAGCGGAAATATGGATCTGAAACGAGAACTGACGGATTATGAGATCGGCGGAATCGGAGACATAAAAAAACACACCCTCCGGTTCCATTCATACAGAATTGGAACAGAGAGTGGGAAACCGGTGATCTATGCGGTATATAAACCGGAAAAGCCGCCCGCAGTGTTTAAGGGGTATCCAGCGGGTCAGGAACTGCTGATTGATTTGTGTAACCTCCATCTGGAACTGCGGGACAAGTCCATGGAGGAATGCGCACGGATTCTAATTCGGTGGAGTATGGAAAATATCCATCCCTACTATTTTTACGGAGACGAAATGGTACACCTGGGAATGAATGACGATGATCCGAATGACTTTTGGGATTTCTTGGTGAATGTGTTGGAGGGCTATCGTATCTGCGTGGAGGATATGGTACGGGATTTGGAGCAGCTCTATACCGACACCATGACAGCCTTCGCCATCCGTAGTCTGATAGAGGGCAAAGAAAGCGATGCCCAAAGAATTTATGATGATGTCCGTGTACCCGAACGTGAGAATCTGATCCGGGAGTGGTATCGGACGGACAGCGCCCGCCGCCCTCTGGTGCTGCAGCGGTTTATTGACAAGATACCAAAACTGAATATGGGTCTGGAATATGACCTCGCCACCGGGCAGATCCAGCTGCAACCCTCCGTCAAATCCGTGGTGGACGCAGCCTATTTCGGTCTTGCCAGATTTATGGCAGTGAATGCCAACGCCCTGGATGACTACGGCGGCAAAACCAATATTGCGTTCTGCCAGGCTTGCGGTAAGGCGTTCATCAAACGAGGGAACCGGCAGAAGTATTGCGGAACCATGCAGTGCCAGAGCGTCAGGAATAACCGGAAGTCCAGCGATTTTTATTACCGAAAGAAGAAAGACGAACAGGAAAATAATAACATATAATTTGCTTTCCATTATTGCCGCACGGAGTCTATTCGTGCGGCAAGTTCAGTAATATCAGAATTTGCATAGAAAGCCATTAATTTTGATTTAACAATTGAAAGATTCTTTTCCGCTGAATTAAAATCCACATGTTCAGTAAAAC
>CAMFMO010000068.1:0-5749 GCA_945963595.1 uncultured Clostridia bacterium
TGGAAGCGGCCATACAAAAGCGGGCGGCCCGGGGCACTCCCGTCCTGGCCATCTGCGGCGGCTACCAGATGCTGGGCAGCTGGCTGGATGACCCCACCGGATGTGAAGGCGGCGGCCGGCTGCGGGGCATGGGCCTTCTACCGGTGTATACAGTGTTCTGCACCGAGAAGACTCGAACCTGTGTGCAGGCCAGAACCTTGACCGAACCGTTGAATGGTGCCAAACTGGATGCATACGAGATTCATATGGGAGAAACGATGGTGGAGGGAGCTCCCTTTTGCCGCCTGGACGATGGACGAACGGAGGGCTGCGTCTGCGGCAATGTGTTCGGCACCTATCTGCACGGCCTGTTTGACAGCGGAGCGCTGACGGAAAAGCTGGCCCGGTGGCTGTGCCGCCGCAAGGGGATTCCCTGCCAAGGGGCAGTACCCGCTTCCCATAGGGACTATCAGGAGCGGCAGCTTGACCTTTTGGCTCAGACTGTACGCGCCGCGCTAGATATGAGGGAAATTTACCGCATTATGGGTCTGGAAAGGAGATAAGGGCAATGCAGCAGGGACTGATTCATCTATATTGGGGTGAGGGCAAAGGGAAAACCACCGCAGCCATGGGCCTTGCCCTGCGCGCCCTGGGCAACGGAAAGCGGGTGGTGGTCGTCCAGTTTTTGAAAGGCGGAGACAGCGGGGAGATCCCGCTGCTGCGCAGCCTGGGCGCCACCGTGTACCGGGGGAAGGCCGGGCAGAAATTCGTGCATCAGATGGACGAAGCGGAAAAGCTGCAAACCCGAGCCATGCAGACCGAGAACCTGCGCCAGGCATTGCGGGAGCCGGCGGACTTGCTGATTCTCGACGAGGCCTGTGCAGCCTGCCGGCTGGATATGGTGGAGGAAAGCCTGCTCAGGCAGGCGGTGCTGGAAAAGCCGGCGGAGCAGGAGCTGGTGCTGACCGGCAGGGAGCCGACGGACTGGATGCGGGAGGCCGCGGATTACTCCACAGAAATGCGCTGCCACCGGCACCCCTTTAATCAGGGGATCGGAGCGAGAAAGGGCGTGGAATATTGATGGAAAAACACATCCTCCCAGCGGATATTGAGCGCACCAGCATGGCAATTATCAGCCGGGAATTGGAAGAGAGAGGAATTGCACTGCCGGCGGAGAACGCCGCTGTGATCCAGCGGGTGATTCACGCCACAGCGGACTTTGACTATGTGGAGAATCTGGTTTTCACAGAGCATGCGGTGGAAAGGGGCGTGGTGGCCCTGAGCCAAGGCGTTCCCATCCTGACGGATACCAATATGGCCCTTGCCGGGATCAGCAAACCGGCGCGAAGCCGCCTTCATGTGGAAGCGGCCTGCTATATGGCGGATGCGGATATTGCCGCCGCTGCCAAAGAGCAGGGAACCACCCGGGCTGTGGCCAGCGTGAAGAAGGGGGCGCTGCTGCACCCGGAGGCGGCCTTTGCCGTAGGAAATGCGCCCACCGCTCTGTTGGCCCTCTGTGAGCTGATTGAGGCAGGGCTTCGGCCTTCTCTGGTGATTGGGGTGCCTGTCGGCTTTGTGAACGTTGTGGACAGCAAAGAGCAGATCTTTGCTGTATGCGAAAAAAATAAAATTCCTGCCATTGTGGCCCTGGGCCGAAAAGGCGGCAGCACTGTGGCTGCCGCCATATGCAATGCGCTGCTCTATGCCGCCACAGATATGGTAAACCCCACGAACCGAGGCTGGCAGGGATAACATACGGTAGGGATGCAGTGCCTGCCGCCCAATACTTTGTCTGAATTTTCAATAAAAAAGCGCTCTTTCTGAAACATTTGCGTTTCAAAAAGGGCGCCAGATTAGGAATTACCTTCAACAAAGAGGGGAACTGAAGGTTCGAATCCCACCAGTTACCCGAAAACAGCCTTTGGCATCTATGAATTTTTCAAAAAAATCCGGGTCAAAAAACCCGGAAAGGCTTGATGCCGTAGGCTTTGCGCCTACGGCATCTAAAGTGTTGGGATGTTATGGTGCGAGTGGTGATACAGAACTTTTTGAAAAAGCCAGTAATATCAACGGTTTTCAAGGCGGACGAGTAGCAAATAACTTGTATATATCCCCTTTTTGGGCGACTGTTTTTCAGACAGCCGCCCTTTTTCTATACCCCAATTCAAGTGCCGTGATTTGGGTGGAAAATCTGCGTTTTCTTTCGCTGTGGCTTGCGTTCTGAACATGACGTGGGTGTTTTCCCATGCGGGAGGCAGCGGAGGCTCACAGACGGACAAACCGCTCAAAATCAACACTTTTCATTTTCACAGGAAGGAGGTGCGAAGATGGCTGTATTCCGTATCGAAAAGACCAGGGATTACACGGTCATGTCCAACTACCATCTGCGGGATATGTCGCTGTCGCTGAAAGCGAAAGGGCTTTTATCTCTCATGCTGTCCCTGCCGGAGAATTGGGACTACACCATGAAGGGCCTTGCCCGTATCTGCAAGGATGGCATTGACAGCATCAGCGGCGGCATCCGGGAGCTGGAGGCGCACGGCTATCTGATTCGTTCGCGTGTCCGCAGCGCAAACGGGCAGCTCGGCTCTATCGAATACACCATTCTGGAACAGCCTAAAGCGCCGTCACCTACACAGGAAAAACCTATACGGGAAAATCCCGTACAGGCAAATCCAATGTTGGACGCTCCAATTCAGGAGAACCCCGCCCAATTAAATAAAGAAGAATCAAGTAACTATCCATCAAAGACAGATTTATCAATTACGCAAGAATCAAGTCCTATCCTATCAAGTCCCCCAGCCCCCAGGGAGCGGATTGGACAGGACGGGATGCGAAAGCGGGAAAGCTATCGGGCATTGATTTTGGAGAACATCGAGTATGACGTTCTTTCGCAGAATGTGCAGCTCGACAAAGACCGGCTGGACGAGCTGGTGGAGCTTATGGTGGATACCGTCTGTTCCAACCGGGAGATGATCCGCGTGGCCGGGGACGACTACCCGGCAGAGGTCGTCCGGTCGCGGTTCCTGAAGCTGAACGCCTCGCACATCGAGTATGTCCTTGACCGGATGCGGGAGAACACCACCTATGTCCGCAACATCAAGAAATATCTGCTGGCGGCGCTGTATAACGCCCCGGTCACGATGGATAGCTATTACACATCCCTTGTCAGCCATGACCTGTACGGCAGCGGAGATCGGAGGTGAACGCCTTGCAGGAAGAAATCACGCAGAAAACCCTTGCGCTATGTGTGGAGGCCAGCAAAATGACCGCACAGCTCTTGCAGCAGGCCATGAAGAAGGTGCTGGCAGACATGGAGAAGCACAAGAAAAATCCCCAGCTCCGGCACGGCAAGCAGACGCTCCGGCAGCTTATGAAACACAACACCGGCGTTTCCAACATCGAGATCACCGACCAGAACATCCGGGCCTTTTCTTCCACGGCGAAGAAGTACGGCCTGGATTTTGCTTTGAAGAAAGACACCTCCGGGGAGCATACCCGTTACCTGGTGTTCTTCAAGGGCCGGGATGCCGATGTCATTACGGCGGCCTTCCGGGAGTTTTCCGCTAAAAACCTGAGCCGCGAGAAAGCCCCTTCCATCCGGCGCAAGCTGGAAAAGGCGCAGGATCAGTCCAAAACACAGCATAAGGAGCAGGAGCGCGGCGAGAAGGTCAAGACCAGAGAACGGAGCGTGGAACGATGAAGGATAAGCTCAAAAAATATCTTCTGCCGAACCTGCCGTACCTGTTCTTTGTGTATCTCTTTGATAAGCTCTGCCAGGCGGTGCGGCTGGCGCCGGGGCTCGACGCCTCGGAAAAGCTGCTGCATATCGGGCAGGGCTTCCAGACAGCCTTTGCCAGCTCCGCACCCAGCTTTCATGCGCTGGATATCTGCGTCGGTATCCTCGGCGCGGTCCTTGTCCGGCTGGCGGTGTATGTCAAGGGCAAGAACGCGAAGAAATACCGCAAGGGCATCGAATACGGCTCTGCCCGCTGGGGCACGGCGGCGGATATCGCGCCCTACGTAGACCCTGTTCCCGATTGGAACATCCCCCTGACCCGGACAGAAAGCCTCACCATGACCAGCCGACCGAAGCAGCCAAAGTATGCGAGAAATAAAAACATCCTCGTCATCGGCGGCTCCGGCAGCGGCAAGACGCGGTTCTTTGTCAAACCGTCCATCATGCAGATGCACAGCTCCTATGTCATCACCGATCCCAAAGGGCAGCTTTTGAAGGAAACGGGAAAAATGCTCCTGCACGGCGCGCCGAAGCTGGACGAGAACGGAAAGCCGGTGCGGGACCGGCACGGCAGGATCATCTATGAACCCTACCGTATCAAAGTCCTGAACACCATCAATTTTTCCAAAAGCATGAAATATAACCCGCTGGCCTATGTGCGCTCCGAGAAGGATATCCTCAAACTGGTCAATGTCATCATTGCCAATACGAAGGGCGACGGCGAAAAATCCTCCGAAGATTTTTGGGTCAAAGCCGAGCGCCTTTTATACTGCGCCCTGATCGGCTACATCTGGTATGAGGCGGAGCCGGAGGAACGGAACTTCATCACGCTTCTGGACCTGCTGAACGCCTGCGAAGTCAGAGAGGATGACGAGACTTATAAAAGTCCCGTGGATATTCTCTTTGACGATCTGGCAAAAAAGCAGCCGGAGCACTTCGCTGTCAAGCAGTATGTCAAATTCAAAATGGCAGCGGGCAAAACTCTCAAAAGCATTTTGGTGAGCTGCGGCGCTCGCCTCGCCCCCTTCGATATTAAGGAGCTGCGGGACATTATGACAGAGGATGAATTGGAGCTAGACACGATGGGCGACCGGAAAACGGCGTTGTTCCTCATTATGAGCGATACCGATACCACCTTCAATTTCGTCATTGCCATGCTGCAAAGCCAGCTTTTCAACCTGCTCTGCGACAAGGCGGACGATTTCTATAACGGGCGACTGCCTGTTCACGTGCGGCTGATCTTGGACGAATTTGCCAACATCGGCCAGATACCGAATTTTGATAAGTTAATCGCGACCATCCGAAGCCGTGAGATATCGGCTTCTATTATTTTGCAGTCGCAAAGCCAGCTAAAGACCATCTACAAGGACGCGGCAGATACCATCGTCGGCAACTGCGACAGCACCTTGTTTTTGGGAGGCAAGGAGAAAGGGACGCTGAAAGAGATTTCGGAGCTGCTGGGCAAGGAGACCATCGACAGCCTGAGCCAGTCCGAAAACCGCGGTGCGCAGACTTCTCACGGCCTCAGTTATCAGAAATTAGGAAAGGAGTTGATGACCCAGGACGAAATTGCAGTCATGGACGGCGGCAAGTGTATTTTGCAGCTTCGTGGTGTGCGCCCGTTTTTGAGCGACAAGTTTGATATCACGAAGCATCCCCGATATAAATACCTGTCCGACGCCGACAAGAGAAACGTCTTTGACGTAGAACGGTACATGAAACGCAGACCGGCCATTGTGAAGCCGGACGAGCCTTTCGATATGTACGAATTGAACGCATCCGATCTGGAACCCGACAACAACAATTCTACAAAACGAAAGGAAAAATGATTTATGGATTTCTTCAACAGTGCTATTGACGTATTGCAGACTCTCGTGATCGCCCTGGGCGGCGGCCTGTGCGTGTGGGGCGGCATCAACCTTCTGGAAGGCTACGGCCAGGATAACCCTGCCTCCAAGGCTCAGGGACGGTAAAGAAGCAAGCAACCGAAAGCAATAGCTAGCCCGCCCGCTCTTCCCTATTCCGCACCAA
>CAMFMO010000069.1:0-5359 GCA_945963595.1 uncultured Clostridia bacterium
TACCTGCCCCAGAGAGTATGCCGAGGGCTTCATTAAGATGATCTCCTGCATCATCCCCCATGTGGGTGAGGAGCTGTGGCAGCTGCTGGGCCACGACCACACCATTGCCTTTGAATCCTGGCCCACCTATGACGAGGCCAAATGCAAGGACCACGAGGTCACCATTGCTGTCCAGATCAACGGCAAGATGCGGGGCACCGTGCTGATGGATGCGGACCTGGACAACGACACCGTGGTGAAAAATGCCCTGGCCGATGAGAAAATCGCCCGCTTCCTGGAGAAGCAGGGGGGCAGTGTGGTGAAGACCATTGTGGTCAAGAACAAGCTGGTCAACCTGATCGTGAAATAATTTTGAATTTTTTTGAAAAATCTCGAATTATTTCTTGACATTTGGGTGAATCCACCATATAATGATCAAGCCGTATGGCCCTGAAAGCATCCAGGATCGAGCCGGATGCATCGGAGGGAGGGAAAACAATGTCTGAAATTCGCGTAAAGGAGAACGAGTCTCTGGAGAGCGCTCTGCGTCGTTTTAAGCGCAGCTGTGCCAAGGAGGGCGTTATCGCCGAAGTTAAGAAGCGCGAGCATTACGTCAGCCCCAGCTTGAAGCGTAAGCAGAAGTCTGAAGCTGCCCGTAAGAACAAGAGAAAGTTCTACTAATATCCCTCTTGAGTTGTGCGCTAGCCGCCCCGGAATTTTCCGGGGCGGCTTTTTTGCATCTTGCTGGATTTTGCCTATTGACAAATACCCCTAAGGGGTATATAATGCAAATACCCCTTAGGGGTATACGAAAGGAGCAATGCAAGATGGAGAAACACCAGTGCTGCTGCGGCACAGGCACCGAGAAGACCACCCAGAGAAGCGAGGAGGAGAAGCGGAAGCTTCTGAACCGGCTCAAACGCATTGAAGGCCAGGTCCGGGGTCTGCAAGCCATGATCGAGCGGGATGCCTACTGCTATGATATTCTCACCCAGTCCTCTGCCGTCAATGCGGCCATGAATGCGTTTAATAAGGAAATTTTGGCCCGCCATATTGAAGGCTGTGTGGCCCGGGACATCCGGGAGGGCAAGGACGAGGTCATTGATGAGCTGGTGACCATTTTGCAGAAGCTTATGAAATAACTTCCTCCAAACAGGGAAGAGTAGTAGACAGGAGGAGAAACATGACACAATACAATGTAACGGGCATGAGCTGTGCCGCCTGTGTTGCCCGAGTGGAAAAGGCTGTGAACCAGGTCCCCGGGGTCAGCAGCTGCGCCGTGAGCCTGCTGACCAATTCTATGGGCGTGGATGGCACGGCAGACAGCGCGGCCATTGTCAAGGCGGTGGAGCAGGCGGGATACGGCTGCTCTGTGAAAGGTGCGGAAAAAACAGCGGCCTCCCAGGAGGATGCCCTGGCGGACCGCGAGACCCCCAAGCTGAAGCGGCGGCTCATTGCCTCCATCGGCTTCTTGGCGGTGCTGATGTATTTTTCCATGGGCCATATGATGTGGGGCTGGCCGCTGCCGGGATGGTTTGATGGAAATCATGTGGCCATGGGCCTGGTGCAGCTGCTGCTGGCGGGGATCATCATGGTCATCAATCAGAAATTCTTCATTTCCGGCTTCAAGGCCCTGTGGAACCGGTCGCCGAATATGGATACGCTGGTGGCTTTGGGCTCCATGGCCTCCTTCGTGTGGAGCGTGTATGCGCTCTTTGCTATGACCGATGCCCAGGTCCATGGGGATATGGCCGGGGTCATGACCTATATGGACGAATTCTATTTCGAGTCCGCTGCCATGATCCTGTCGCTGATCACCGTGGGCAAAATGCTTGAGGCCCGCTCCAAGGGCAAAACCACGGATGCCTTGAAAGGGCTCATGAATCTGGCTCCCAAGACTGCAACCTTGTTCCGGGATGGACAGGAAGTTACGCTACCCATTGAGCAGGTGCAAAAGGACGATATCTTTGTGGTCCGCCCCGGGGAGAGCATCCCCGTGGACGGCATTGTTCTGGAGGGCAGCAGCGCCGTCAATGAATCCGCCCTCACCGGCGAAAGCATCCCTGTGGACAAGACGGTGGGCGACGGCGTTTCTGCTGCCACCATCAATCAGTCCGGCTTCCTGCGCTGCCGGGCCAGCCGGGTAGGGGAGGACACCACCCTTTCCCAGATCATCAAAATGGTCTCCGATGCGGCGGCCACCAAGGCCCCCATTGCGAAAATTGCCGACAAGGTCTCCGGCGTGTTTGTTCCGACGGTTATTTCCATTGCGGTGGTGACCACCGTTGTCTGGCTGCTGCTGGGCAGGGAGTTTGCCTATGCCTTGGCCCGGGGCATCTCCGTGCTGGTCATCAGCTGCCCCTGCGCTTTGGGCCTTGCAACACCTGTTGCCATCATGGTTGGCAACGGCGTGGGGGCCAAGAACGGTATTTTGTTTAAGACGGCTGTCTCTCTGGAGCAGACCGGAAAGACCAACATTGTGGTCCTGGACAAAACCGGCACCATCACCGAGGGCAAGCCCAAGGTGACGGATATTCTCAGCCGGACCCAGGAAGATGCACTCTTGAAGCTGGCCCTGGCCCTGGAGAGCAAGAGCGAGCATCCTCTGGCCAAGGCTATCCTGGAAGAGGGAACTGCCCGGGGCTATGCACCCGATGAAGTGACCGAGTTCCAGGCGCTGCCGGGAAATGGCCTCCATGCCAAGCTGGATGGGAAGACGCTGCTGGGTGGAAGCTTGCAATTCGTCTCCGGACAGGTAGATGTCCCCGGGGATATGACAGCCAAGGCCCACGCTCTGGCAGGGCAGGGTAAGACACCGCTGCTCTTTGCCTATGACGGCGCATTTGCAGGTATGATCGCCGTGGCGGACACCATGAAGGCGGACAGCCCCCGGGCCATTCGGGAGCTGCAAAATATGGGCATTCAGGTGGTCATGCTCACCGGCGACAACGAGCGCACAGCTAAGGCCATCGGGGCCCAGGCCGGAGTGGACCAGGTCATTGCCGGGGTCCTGCCGGACGGCAAGGAGGCTGTAATCCGGAAGCTGGAGGCCCAGGGCAAGGTTGCCATGGTAGGCGACGGCATCAACGATGCCCCGGCCCTGACCCGGGCGGATACGGGCATCGCCATTGGCGCCGGCGCGGACGTGGCCATTGACGCGGCGGATGTGGTGCTCATGAAGAGCAGCCTTTTGGATGTGCCTGCGGCTATCCGGCTCAGCCGGGCTACCCTGCGGAATATCCACGAGAATCTGTTCTGGGCGTTTATCTACAATATCATCGGCATTCCTCTGGCCGCAGGCTGCTTTGTGGCCTTTGGCCTGACATTGAATCCCATGTTCGGCGCGGCGGCCATGAGCCTTTCCAGCTTCTGCGTGGTGACCAACGCCCTGCGGCTGAACCTGTGCAAGCTCTATGACGGCAGTCACGATCACAAGCGCAGCGCCAAGGCCAAAGAAAATATGGTAAAGACCATTCACATTGAGGGCATGATGTGCCACCACTGCGAAATGGCAGTGCAGAAGGCCCTGGAGGCTATCGACGGTGTCGCCTCTGCTCAGGCAGACCACGAGGCGGGTACGGCAACCGTGACCCTGAATAAAAAGGTAGAGAACGAAGCTCTGAAAAAGGCCGTAGAGGCCGAGGACTATACGGTCACATCGATTGATTAAAATGGAGGGTATTATGGAAAAGATCATTCACATCGAAGGCATGGGCTGCTCCGGCTGTGAAAACCGGGTGAAAAAGGCTCTGGAGGCGCTGCCTCAGGTTTCTCAGGCCCGGGTCAGCAAGGACACCAAAACCGCTGTTGTCACTCTGGACGGGGCGGTTGAGGATGCACTTCTGAAGGAAACCGCGGCTTGCGGCGGGAAGTATACCGTTACAGGGATTGAATAAAATCGGCAAATTTTTGGAGGGGGGGCATCGCTTTTGCGGTGCCCCCTCTTGACGCAGGGAGTATAATAAAAGAAAAAGCTTTGGATGGGAGAGAGCGGCGTGGCAACAAACAAGTTGATTGTGATTGAGGGCCTGGATGGCAGCGGAAAGGCAACCCAGGCGAGAAGACTGACAAAGGCGTTGGTGGATCGGGAAATCCCGGTGCGGGAGGTTTCCTTCCCGGATTACGACTCCGATTCCTCTGCCCTGGTGCGGATGTACCTGTCCGGCCAGTTCGGTACGGACCCCCAGGACGTGAATGCCTATGCCGCCAGCTCCTTTTTTGCGGTAGACCGGTTCGCCTCCTACCGAAAGGATTGGAGCCGGGACTATGCCAAGGGTGTGGTCATTGCGGACCGATACACCACCTCCAATGCGGTGCATCAGTGCAGTAAGCTGCCAAAAGAGCAGTGGGAGGACTTTTTGAACTGGCTCTTTGATTTTGAGTACAATAAGCTGGGAATTCCAGCCCCGGACTGCGTGATCTATCTGAATGTGGACCCCCAGGTCAGTCAGGAGCTGATGACTGCCCGCTACAGCGGGGACGAGAGCAAGAAGGACATCCACGAGCGGGATTTGGGGTATCTGAGGCACAGCCGGGAAGCGGCGCAGTATTGCGCGGAAAAGCTGGGATGGGAGATGGTAGACTGCTGCCGGGACGGAAAGATGCTTCCAATCGAAGAAATTCACAAGCGCGTTTTGCGGCTGGTGGAAAAGTATATTTGACAGGAGATATTACCATGAACAAGAAGCTGTACAAGTCCAATACCAATAAGATGATCTGCGGCGTTTGCGGCGGTCTGGGAGAATTCTTCGGAATCGACCCCACCATTATCCGCCTGATCTGGGCGATTCTCGGGCTGATGGGCGGCAGCGGCATTGTCGCCTACCTTCTGGCAGCGGTGATCATCCCCAATTCTGAAATTATTGTCTGAGCAAGCCGGAAAAGTTCTCTGCAGTATTGCCTAACTTTGGCGAAATAAGCACCATTTCGCTGAAAACAATCCCATAAGAATCGACAACGCGTGCATTGTATGATAGAACAACGGAAAATTCAAAAAGGGATTTTAGGAGAGAATGCAGTGAACGAAAAGAGTACGCAGCAGGAGTATGAGATCGACCTGCTGGACCTGGCGAAAGCCATGTGGGCCCACATTGTTGCCATTGTACTTACTGCGGTGGTGTGCGCCGGTCTTGCGTTTGGCTATACCAAGCTTTTGATCACGCCTACATACAAGGCGAAAGCTCCATGAGGCCGGAATTCTAATGCAGCTAAACACCTCGGCACTGGAGAGCCCTTTGGAGCGTCTGCGCTACCGGAAGTTGATTGACAAGGGCTTCATTCACATGCTGTGGTCGGCTTGCCATAATCTGGCAACCCGAAACCCCAAATAGAGACAATTGAAGCAGAGTAAATACAAAAAAGAAAGTGTGCTATATAGGTT
>CAMFMO010000070.1:0-4879 GCA_945963595.1 uncultured Clostridia bacterium
TTAGTAGAGGTTTTGGCTCCGATTTTTGTGTTTATTATTTTGGGCGCGGTCTTACATATTATTTTTTGTTTTTTTCTTAACCTTTCATTAAATATTTTTTATAACCGGAAAAGAAACAGCGGCCTATCCCACGTCTTTTGTCAGCTTTTCCAGGGACAGGATCCGGAAGGTATCCTTATAATAGTCCAGAATTCCCTCTTCCTTCATCCGGGCAATTTCCCGGGACAGGGCGCTGCGGTTGGCACCCAGAAAATCCGCCAGGTCCTCCCGGGTGCCGCCCAGGGAGAAGGTCAGGCTGCCAGTGCGGCTGTATTCGTCATACAGCCGCATGGAGATGCGCTGCCGCAGGGATTTGGCAGAGAGGTACAGCGTCCGCTGCCGCTGGGCCCAGAACTTCATGGCGATTTCGGACACCAGATTTTCCCGCAGCTTTGCGTGCCATTCGCAGCTCTCCGCGCAGCCGCTCATAATCCGGTGGAAGGGGAGAAACAGCAGCTCGCTGTCCTCCGAGGCGACGACATAGACGGGGCTTTGGCTTCCCGGGGTGGCCATGAGCACATCTCCCACCAGGGCCCCCGCCCGGTGGTTGGCCATGAGCAGGTGCTCCCCGGAGGCATTGACGCTCTCGGCCCGCAGGCACCCGGACAGTACCAGGGCACAGGCATGGAGGGTGTCGCCGATGTTCCAGACCACGGTGTTTTTGGCATAGTGCTCCTGCCGGGCGTTCAGGCAGCTCAGCATGGCATCTGCCTGTTCCGGCTCAATGCCTGCAAAAAGCCCACACTCGTGGACAATCTTTCTCTGCTGCTGATTCATGGGAGCCTCCTTAAGCGTTGCGAATGCAACGGAATTCTGCGGGGTAAGTATAGTACAATCCGTTTATAATGTCAAGGTGCGGAGGGGAAGCATTCTCTTCCGTACCTGTGAAAGAAGGAGAAACCATGAAAAAGATCACTTCCATTCTCTGCCTGCTGGCGCTGACGGTTGGCCTGCTTGCAGGCTGCGGCAGCACCTCTGGCACGGCTACTACTGCCGAAACCACTGCGGCCCCTGCTGCCGAGACCACGGTTGAGACCACGGCCGAAACCACTGCCGCCCCCACGGAGCCTGCTGTTCCCGTGCGTCTGGGTGCCATGACCGGCCCCACCGGCATCGGCATGGTCAAGCTGTTCCAGACGGCTGACGAAAACCCCGATTCCGGCTATACCTACACCATCAAGGGTGCCGCCGATGAGCTGACGCCTATGATTCTCCAGGGGGAGCTGGACATTGTGTCCGTTCCCGCCAATCTGGCTTCCGTTCTTTATAATAAAACCGAGGGCGGTGTGCAGGCGCTGGCCGTCAATGTCCTGGGCGTGCTGTACGTTGCCGAATTCAACGGGGAAACCGTCCAGTCCGTGGCGGACCTGAAGGGCAAGACCCTGTATGCCACCGGCAAGGGCTCTACACCGGAATACTTCCTGCGCTATGTGCTGACCCAGAACGGCTTGGACCCCGACAAGGACCTGACCATCGAGTGGAAGAGCGAGCCCAGCGAAGTGGTTGCCACCCTGAATGACCAGGGCACCGGCATTGCCATGCTGCCCCAGCCCTATGTGACCGCCGCTGCCGCCCAGCTGGGCGATGGCTTCCGGGTGGCCTTGTCCGTCTCCGATGAGTGGGAGAAGGTGGGAAATAGCAGCCTGTGCACCACCGCCTGCATTCTGGTCCGCAAGGGCTTTGCCGAGGAGAACCCCCAGGCTGTTGAAAAGTTCCTGGCGGACTTCGCCGAAAGCGCCGCCTGGGTCAATGAAAATGTGGACGATGCCGCCGCTGCCTGCGGACAGTACGAGATCGTCAAGGAACCCATCGCCAAGAAGGCCATCCCCCAGTGCAACATCGTGTGCATTACCGGCAGCGAGATGAAGGATGCTCTGGGCGGCTGCCTGAATGTGCTGTTCGAGCAGAACCCTGCCGCAGTGGGCGGCGCACTGCCGGACGACGCTTTCTATTATGGCGCGTAAACCGAAATTTGATCCAACCGGAAGGGCAGCAAAGCTTTTTGCTGCCCTTTTGGCCCTTTGTGTCTGGCAGCTGTCAGCGGTGCTGATCCACAACCGGCTGCTGCTGGTGGGACCTGTTCAGGTGGCCCGATGTGTGGTCGCGCTGCTGGGAGAAAAGACCACCTGGGAGGCTCTGGGCTTCACCTTTGGCCGCATCAGCCTGGGTTTTTTCCTGGCATTTCTGGCGGCCCTGGTTCTGGCGGCCCTGTCCGCCCGGTTTCCCTGGGTGGAGACCCTGCTGCGGCCCTATATTCTGGCCATTCAGACGGTGCCGGTGGCCTCCTTTATCGTCATTGCGCTGCTGTGGCTGTCCAGTCGGCGCATCAGCGCCTTCATTGCCTTTCTCATGGTGCTCCCTGTGCTGTATGCCAATGCGCTGCAGGGCATTCGGGAGGCAGACCCGCAGCTGCTGGAGATGGCCCGGGTGTTCCGTTTGTCCGGGCTGCGTCGGGTGCGGTGCATCATTCTGCCCAGCCTTGCCCCCTATCTGAAATCCGCCTGCCATGTGGCCTTGGGCCTGTGCTGGAAGGCGGGAGTGGCGGCAGAGGTCATGGCTGTTGCCAACCGTTCCGTGGGCGGGATGCTGTACGATGCCAAGGTGTATCTGGAAACCAGCGACCTGTTCGCTTGGACGGTGCTGCTGGTGGCCGTCAGCATTCTGTTTGAAAAGGCGTTTTTATGGCTGCTGGATCTTTGCGTGAACCGGGCGATCCGGTGGGAGGGCTGATATGGAGCTCCAGAACGTTTCTAAGGCATATGGCGACAAGCCGGTGCTGTCCCATTTCAGCGCTGTCCTGGCTCCCGGAGGGCGCTATGCGCTGATGGGCCCTTCCGGTGTGGGCAAAACCACTTTGCTGCGGCTGATTCTGGGGCTGGAAAAGCCGGACAGTGGAAAAATCACCGGCGTTCCCGGGAAAAAAAGCGCGGTTTTCCAGGAAAGCCGCCTGATCCCGGAGCTGACCATCCGGGGCAATCTGCGCCTGGTGCTGGGCAACCGCTTTCCGGAGACGGAGATCACCGCTATGCTGACCCGGTTGGATCTGACGGACTGTCTGGATACCCCGGCCGCCAACCTCTCCGGCGGCCAGCAGCGCCGGTCGGCCCTGGCTAGGGCCTTGCTCTACGGCGGGGAGCTGCTGGTGCTGGATGAGCCCTTTACGGGGCTGGACGAGGACAACCGCCGCAAGGCGCTGGACACCATCCGGGCGTATCCCAAGGAAGCTATTGTGCTGCTGGTCACCCACAGCCGGGAGGACGCCGAAGCCCTGGGGGCAGAGATTATAGAGATATGAAAAGTCCCGCAGGAATGGAACTTTCTCCTATTTCTGCGGGACTTTTTTACTTTTTTGCTGCCTTTTCTGCTTTCCGCAGCCGCCGCTGCTCCCGGGTGGGGAGCAGCTCTTCGGCGGTAGGCATGAGGATTAGGCAGATGAAGGCTGCGGTGAGCCCGCCGTTGTAGAGGCAGTAGCCTCCATGGAGCAGGGGTACCGAGGTCACCAGCAGGAAGTGCAGAATTCCGGCAAGGAAGCCCAGGCCGGGGCCGTACTTGTCCACAATGGGGGTCATGCCGTTGGAGTAGCAGGCACCGATGAGAATGGACTGGGTGTTGATGACATAGGTAAAATGTCCTCCTACAAGCCGGGACAGCCAGTGCATCAGAGGCGATGCCACCATGTAGCCCAGCAGCATGGGCCAGGCATTCAGGGGGTGTGAGCCGGAATTGCAGGTGGAGAGCATACAGAACATAACGCCAAAGGTGGCCCCGTTGAAGCTGGCCCCTACCAGATTGTAGTAGCCCAGGATGAACAGCCCGAAAACGCCAAAGTTCATGAGGAATACATCGTTGCCAAAGCCGCCGGTAATGCTGGGGCTTCGCTTTTTGCTGGAGATAAGAGCCCAGTATTTCTTTGGCGTGCAGCCCATGGCCAGGGCGGCCAGAATGGCAAGACCAAAGAGAATGCCACAGAAGCAGTTGGCTCCCAGCCGGGAGGCAATTTTCAGCGTGTCCGCGTGGGGGGCGCTGGGCAGCGCCAGACCTAAGGTGTTGAAAAGCAGCGCCTGGAGGATGAAGGCCCCCATGCCCACAGGCAGCGCCGCGTTGTAGAGATTGTAGCCCTTGTGCACGCTGGGGGAATGGCTCAGCCCGGCAGGCACAAAGAAGCCGCTGACCACGCCTACGGCAATGGCAAGCAAAAGCCCCTTTCCGCTGTAGCCCACCACGCTGTCGAAGGGGTGGCGGATCAGAAGGTCCGTAATCAGCGGGGCAATGCCGGTGGTGAACAGCATGGTGGAGACGTACTCCCGCATGGGCTTCCTCTTAACAATGCAGAACAGCATGGTGCCCCAGATGGTGGGCCAGATATTCTGAATGTTGATGCCCCAGGAGCCGAAGCCGGTGGTCAGGATGATGGCCATGGTTGCGGTGTTGTTCAGCTCCGCGCGGAAGGCCAGGTACAGACCAAAGCACATGAGGCAGACAAGGCCCATATTGAAAAAGGTAGCGCTGTAGCCTGCCATGGCAAAATAGTTGGTGGGAACCTTGCAGGGCTGGCTGAGGATTTGCTCCATTCCGACAAATATCTGTGCCCGATCCGGCGCAATGGCTGCCGCAAGCAGAAACGCGGCAGCGAAGAAGCAAAAGAATAGCTTCAAAAAGCTGCTTTCCGGCAGGTCTCTGATTTTTTTCATGGGCCTTCCTCCAAAAACGAGCGTTTTTGTTTATTATAGGAAGGAACCCGGAAAATGTCAATCACGCAGTCAAAACCTACCCCCACAGGGGAAGGGGGACCGCTGCCGTAGGCAAATAACCGGGCTCGGTGTACGCAAAAAGCGGACAC
>CAMFMO010000071.1:0-4792 GCA_945963595.1 uncultured Clostridia bacterium
CTTGATGAGGAACTTGGTGGCATGGCTTTCGTAGATATCGATGGGCAGGAAATCGAAGCCCCGGAGGTAGTATTCGTAGACCACCTCCATGGTGGTGAGCAGGTCCTCATCCTTATCCGTGGCGTTTTCATTGGTCTCGATGGCTTCGATATTGGCCTTGATGGCTTCCATTCCCTGGGTCATGAGCACAGCATCGAAGCCGCCCTTCTGGCTGCGCCGGTAGAAATAGGCCGCATAGAACGCCAGGGGGTAATAGACCTTGAACCAGGCAATCCGGAAGGCCATCATAACGTAGGCAACGGCGTGGGCTTTGGGGAACAGGTACTTGATCTTCTTGCAGGAGCCGATGTACCAGTCCGGCACGCCTGCATCGATCATTTCCTGCTCGGCCCCTTCGGGCAGGCCTCTGCCCTTTCGGACGGACTCCATGATCTTGAAGGAACGCTTCTCCGGCATTCCGCAGGAGATCAGATAGAGCATAATGTCGTCACGGCAGCCGATGGCCTGGTCAACCGTTGCGGTCTTGGAGGTGATCAAATCCTTGGCATTGCCCAGCCACACGTCCGTGCCATGGGAGAAGCCGGAGAGCCGCAGCAGGGTATCGAAGCGCTCCGGCATGGTGTCCATCAGCATACCGCGGGTGAACTTCGTATTGAATTCCGGAATGGCCACGGCACCGGTGGGGCCAAGAAGCTTATCATTTTCATAGCCAAGCTCCTTGGAGGAGGTGAAAATGGACATGGTGCGCTTGTCATCCAGGGGAATCGTCTTGGCATCCACGCCGGTCATATCCTCCATCATACGAATCATGGTGGGGTCATCATGGCCCAGCATATCCAGCTTCAGAAGGTTTTCCTCCATAGAGTGGTATTCAAAGTGGGTGGTGATCTGGTCGGCATTGGGGTCATCCGCCGGATGCTGTACCGGGCAGAAATCCCAAATCTCATTCTCCTGGGGGATAACCACCAGGCCTCCGGGGTGCTGGCCGGTGGTCCGACGCACGCCTACGCAGCCTGCGGCCAGACGGGCCTCCTCGGCCCGGTTGGCAGTCTTGCCACGCTCGGCCAGATATTTTTTCACATAGCCAAAGGCGGTCTTTTCCGCCACCGTGCCAATGGTTCCGGCCCGGAACACATGGGATTTTCCGAACATCTCCACGCAGTAGGCATGGGCCTTGGACTGGTATTCGCCAGAGAAGTTCAGGTCGATATCCGGCACCTTGTCGCCGCCAAAGCCCAGGAAGGTCTCAAAGGGGATGTTGAAGCCGTCCTTTTCGAACTTGCTGCCGCATTTGGGGCAGATGGCATCCGGCAGGTCCGCGCCGCAGCCATAGCCCTTTGGCACATCGAAGGTAGTGTACTTGCACTCCGGGTTGGGGCAGCGATAGTGCGGCGGGAAGGAATTCACTTCCGTAATGCCGGACATATAGGCAACGATGGAGGAGCCCACAGAGCCTCGGGAGCCCACCAGGTAGCCATGCTCCAGGGAATTCTGCACCAGCTTCTGGGCGGACATATAAATCACATCGTAGTGGCAGGAGATAATATCGTGCAGCTCCGTTTCCACGCGCTTGGTGATGAGCTCCGGGGGATTCTCGCCATAGAGCCTGTGGAGCTTGCCATAAACCAGGGCCTTCAGATCCTCCACAGAGTTCTCAATTTTGGGCGCGAACAGATTGTGAGGCACAGGCCGCAGGGTCTCGCACATATCGGCAATGAGATTGGGGTTTGTAACCACCACCTCATAGGCCTTTTCCTCGCCTAAGTAGCTGAATTCCTCCAGCATATTGTCGGTGGTACGGAAATAGAGGGGGTTCTCCTTATCCGCATCGTCAAAGCCCTTGGTCGCAAGCAGGATATGGCGGAAAATCTCGTCCTCGGGGTTCAGAAAGTGGACGTCACCCGTGGCCACAACCATCTTCCCCAGCTCTTCGCCCAGGCGAACCACGGTACGGTTGTATTCCCGCAGCTGCTCCACATCCTTGGCAATACCCTTAGCGAGCATGAACATATTGTTTGCCAGAGGCTGAATTTCCAGATAATCATAGAACGATGCGATCCGCTTGAGCTCGTCCTCGCTCTTGCCGTCCAGAATGGCCTGGAACAGCTCGCCTGCCTCACAGGCAGAGCCGATAATCAGGCCCTCCCGCAGCTCCAGCAGCTCAGATTTGGGGATGCGGGGTACCCGCTTGAAATATTTCAGATTGGAATCAGAAATCAGGTGATACAGGTTCCGCAGACCCACCTGATTCTTGGCCAGAATGATGATATGTCTTGCGTGCCGATCCGTAATGCGTCCCTTGGCCCGCAAGGTCGTCATGCGGTCGTTGATTTCCTGGAGGGTATGGATATCCAGCTCTTCCTCCATCCGGACCATAAGCCGGTGCATGATGAGGCCGCAGGTAACGGCATCGTCCGCGGCCCGGTGGTGGTTGAAATCCGGCAGGCTCAAGGCATTGGAAACGATATCCAGCTTGAATTTGTTCAGCTGGGGCAGCATATTCTGGGAGAGAATCAGGGTATCCGCTGCCGTATAGGTATAGGGCAGGCCCTGGCGGGCGCATTCGGCCCGGATAAAGCCGGTATCAAAATCGGAATTGTGGGCAACCAGCACCCGATTACCAATAAATTTGAGAAATTCCGGCAGGACCTCTTCGATCTTCGGCGCGCCCTTCAGCATCTCATCTGTAATGCCGGTGAGCTCCACGATTTTCTTTTCCAGGGGGCGCTGGGGGTCTACAAAGGTCTGGAACCGGTCCAGCTCCTCGCCGTTCTTCATGACAACGGCACCGATTTCAATAATCCGATCGTTGGCAGAGCTCAGGCCCGTGGTTTCCAGGTCGAAGGCCACATACTCGTCGCCAAAGCCGATATCCTGCTCTCCGTGGACCACAATACGGTCATCCACATCATTGACGTAGTACCCCTCCACACCGTAGAGGATCTTGATGTTCTCGTCTGTTCCGGCAACCTTCGCCTTTGCGGCAGCCTTCATGGCATCCGGGAAGGACTGGGCCACGCCGTGGTCCGTAATGGCGATGGCCTTGTGGCCCCAGGCCGCAGCCTGCTTGACGGCGGCTGCGGTATCGGTCAAAGCATCCATATTACTCATGGTGGTGTGCAGATGGAGCTCTACCCGCTTGCCGTTGGATGCCATATCCTTTCGCTTGGGCATGGCACCGGGCATCATGGCATAGGGCTTGAGGACCATATCGTTTTCAAACCGGTCTTCGATCAGTTTGCCCTGAACCCGAAGGACGCTGCCGAGCTGCACATTGTCCAGAATGGGCTTGGCCTCCTTTGCCTCCAGGAAGCGGGTGACACGGATGGAATTGGTGTTGTCCGTCATGTCGAACTTCACCACCCAGGCATTGCGCTTGGTCAGCTCCTTGTGCTCGATGGCAAAAACCTTGCCTTCCACAATGATGGTGCCCATATCCAGATTCAGGTCCTTCATGGGAACTGCTGTGCCGCGGAAGGGCTTCCCATAGAAGGTATCGCTGTCCTGGGGCTTTCGCTCCTCCTTCTGCGCCTGTTTTGCACTGGCTGCGGGGGCCGCGCTCAGGGCTTCCTCCCGGAGCTTTTCCATAGCCTTGGACAGTTCCGCTCCGGTCAGGTCGTGGTTGGCCTCTACGGAAATGGTGACTTCCGCAGCAAACCGCTCCTGCAGCGCCTTAACCACTGCGGGAATCTGGGCCTCTACCCCAGCTTTGCCGTTGGCAACCAGGCAGACCGTCAGATGGCCTTCATCCCAGGTCCACTTTGCCCCGGCCAGAGACGCCCGGGTCATGGGGTCGAGGTCAACGAACAGGTCCCGCAGCTCCTCTGGCTCGATTTTGGAAAGCTCCGTAGCCGGGTGGGTCAAGGTAATTTCCAGATTCCGCAGACCGTACAAGGAAAGAATGTCCTTCTCCGCCTGCCGGGTCAGTCGCCGGGGTACGTAGGTATCCGTGTGGGCGGCCACCTCTACGCTGCGGTTTTCCGTCCGGATATCCACTGCCACAAGGGCCGCCTGAGAAAGGGCCTTGCGAATCTCCTCAGGCGGCTCGTAGTCCGGGAACATGTTCAGTAAGTAAACCGCTTCACTCATAGCTGTTCAATGCGGCGCAGCAGCTCCGGCAGAAGCTCATCATAGGGAAGCTTCGCCACCTGCTGGCCCTTTTCAAAAATCATGCCCCAGCCGTCGCCTCCGGCAATGCCAATGTCGGCCTCCCGGGCCTCCCCGGGGCCATTGACCACACAGCCCATGACGGCTACGGTAATGGGCTTCTGGCAATCCTTCAAGGCGGCATCCACCTGGTTCACAAGGCCGATGAGGTCAATCCTGGTCCGGCCGCAGGTGGGGCAGGAAATGATATCCACACCGTCACGGCGCAGACCTGCCGCTTTCAGGATATCCTTGGCGGCGTAGACCTCCTCCACGGGGTCGTCCGTCAGGCTTACCCGCAGGGTATCGCCGATGCCGTCCAGGAGCAGCGCGCCAATGCCCATTGCGGACTTAATGAGGCCCTGCCGCACGGGGCCGGTCTCCGTAACGCCGATGTGCAGCGGATAGTCGCACTTGCTGCGGAACAGCCTGGCTGCGGCCACCATAGTAGGCACATGGGAGGACTTCATAGAGACGCAGGTATCATAAAAACCGTACTTTTCCAGCAGCTCCAGATGGCCAAAGGCACTTTCCACCAGGGCCTGAGCTGTGGGATGGCCATACTTTTCCAGCAGCTCCTTTTCCAGACTGCCGCCGTTCACGCCAATGCGGATAGGAATGTGCTTGTCTTTGCACACATCCACCA
>CAMFMO010000072.1:0-4770 GCA_945963595.1 uncultured Clostridia bacterium
CTCCAATAAAACGTCCGGCCAATCGGCTGGGCGTTTTTTAAATATTTTGCCGGAAGAACTGGCGACCGAATCCCAAGCGCGAAGCGCTTTTTTCAATAAGAGGTCGTAAGGGTTCCCGAAAAGCGCAGCTTTTTGGGAAGCCGGTAGCCAGTTCAAATCTGGGGAGCTTCTCCAATAAAACGTCCGGCCAATCGGCTGGGCGTTTTTGTTTTCAAGGAAGGAGAAAGGCAGTATGGCGCAGACCGGTACATATACCATTTCCCCCAGGGCCTCTCAGCGGCTGAATCTGGCGAAGCTTTGGTTTGCCTTTATGGTGGTGTTTATCCACTCCAACCAGGAGGGGGTCAATCTGGCCGGAGGGAGCATCGTTTTCGAAACGCCTGCCTGGCTGGAGCTGATCAAGCGTTTGGGGTCGGATATTATTCCCCGGTGCGCCGTCCCGGGCTTTTTCCTGATTTCCGGTGTGCTGCTGTTCCGAAAGCGCTTCTCCTGGAAGGAGAACATGGCAAAGAAGTGCCGGTCTCTGGCGGCGCCCTATCTGCTGCTGAACACATTGTGGATTCTTTTCTATCTGATTTGCCAGTCCCTGCCGGTGGTTTCCGGCTTCTTTACCCAGAGCCGCATTGCTTCCTGGGGGCTGCTTGACTGGCTGGATGCCTATACGGGCTTCCGTTCCGGCGGGCCCATGGTGTACCACCTGTGGTTTTTGCGGGATCTGTTCCTTATGAATCTCATCGCTCCGGCGATCGGTGCTTTGACGAAAAAGTTCCCAACGGCGTCTGCGGCCCTGGTGCTGGCGCTGTACCTGCTGCGGGCCAAGACCCGGTATTTCGGCATTACCATTGAGGCCATCTGCTTCTTTACCCTGGGGGGCTGCCTGGTTTCCTGGGATGTGCACCTGGACAGCATAAAGAAGAAATGGCCACTGGCAATTGCCTATGCGCTGCTGGTTCCGGCAGCACTGCTGACGGATGCACCAGTCGTGAAGAAGCTGTGCATTCTCGTTGGCGTGGCCTTTTGGCTGGTCTGCGCCACGGATTTGGTTCCCGGCCGGTTCCTGCAATGGCTCATGCCCTTCTCCCTGGATATCTACCTGTTCCACCAGATGACCATGACCATTTTCTTCAAGCTGGTCAACAAGCTGGTGTATCCAACACCCGCCGCCCAGCTGGTGGAGTATCTGGGAATGCCCTTTGTGATGCTTGCCTTTTGCATCGGGCTGGCAGCCTTCCTCAGGCGTTTTCTGCCGAAGACCTATGGCCTTTTGACCGGAAGCCGGGGGAGGGCAAGATTGCTCCAGACATAAAATTCAGACCGCCCCGTTTCTCCGGACTGTGCTTGGAGAGATTGGGGCGGCTTTTTTGCGCTTGTAAATTGCGTGGGTATGCGATAGAATAGAGGAAAAATTTTTGAACAGAAACGGAGATAACCTGTGGAGAAAAATAACGATTCCCGTCTTCGCAATACATTGCGGAATTTTGGCTTCGGCGCGGCGGCACAGCTGGTGGTGACGCTGCTGGGCTTTGTATCCCGGACGGTGTTCATCCGGGTGCTGGGCATGGAGTATTCCGGTGTCAACGGCCTGTATACCAGCATCTTGGATGTGCTGTCGCTGACAGAGCTGGGACTGGCGGATGTGGTTGTGTTTTCGCTCTATAAGCCCCTGGCAGAGGGGGACGAACAGAAGCTGACGGCGCTGATGGGGTATTATAAGGTCATTTACCGCTATATTGCCCTGGCGGTGGGCGTGATCGGGCTTTGCCTGGTGCCAATCCTGCGGCTGCTGGTGAAGTCGGAGATCGACCAGTTCCATCTGGTGCTGTATTATCTGATGTTCCTTGCCAATTCCGTCTGTTCGTACCTGCTGGTGTACAAGTCCAGCATCATCCAGGCGGACCAGAAGCGCTATCTGATCTCCAAGTACACCATGCTCTTCAAGCTGCTGGCCACGGCGGCGCAGATTCTTGTCCTGCTGGTGCTGCGGAACTTTACGGTATACTTGGCCATTCAGATCAGCATGACCATTGCCAACAATTTCTATATCTCCCGGAGGGCTGATAAGCTCTACCCCTTCCTGCGGGAGAAGGCGGAGCTGCCGAAGGAGGAGAAGAAGTCCATCTTCCGAGATGTACGCCACATGTTTTCCTATAAAGCCGGGGGACAGCTCCTCAACGGCACGGACAACCTCTATATCTCTTCCATGATCAGCACGGCCACTGTAGGCATCTACGACAACTACACCATGATTCAGACTATGGTGGTTACGGCCTTTACCAACACCCTGAACCAGGCGGTCCTGGGCTCTATTGGCAACCTGAATGCCACCGGCACCCGAGAGCAGAAAAAGCAGATTTTCGATGCCTACAGTCTGGTATTCAGCTGGATCGCTACCTTCTGCTCACTGTCCCTGCTGGCCCTGTACAACCCCTTTATTCGCATCTGGGCCGGAGAGGACTGGCTGCTGCCCATGTCCACCGTGGCGGTGATCTGCCTGAATTTCTTCCTGCCAAACGTGCTCACCCCCGTGTGGAGCTACCGCAACACCACGGGCCTTTTCCGGGAGACCCGGAATATTCTGCTGTATGCGGCGGGAATCAATCTGGTGCTGTCCTACTTTATGGGCGTTCGCTGGGGCTTGACGGGCATTCTGGCGGCAACCTCCGTGTCCCGGCTGGCAACCTCCTTCTGGTTTGAGCCCTACCTGCTGCACAAGCGGATCTTCGGCTGCTCCTGCGCGCCATTCTTCCTGCGGCAGGGCCTGTATCTGGGGGTTGTGGCGGTGAGTTACGGCTGCATTGCGCTCATCAGCGCGGCCGCAGGCCTGGGCCACTGGGGAGACCTGATTCTCCGGGGGGTGCTGTGCGTGCTGGCGCCCAATGGTTTGATGCTGCTGCTGAACCGAAAGACGGCGGCGTTCCGATATCTTCTGGAGCGGCTGCGGCAGAGATACGTTGGCCGGTAAGGGAGGCACACCATGAAGCGAAGCTATCGGGCCCAGGGCCTGCTGCTGAAATACGGAGCGGACATTCTGTCCTCTCGGGGAATGGAGTTGGAAAAGGGCTTTTTCCAGCATGGAATGGTGACCGTCTATGACCACAGCGTGGCAGTGGCCCTGATGTGCCTGCAGCTTGCCATGCTGCTGCATATCCATGCGGACAGGCGTTCCCTGGTCCGGGGCGCCCTGCTGCACGACTATTTCCTCTACGATTGGCATGTCAAGGAAAAGGGCCGCCCCCTCCACGGCACCCACCACGCCCGCCGGGCCATGGACAACGCCCAGCGTGACTTTGGCCTGAACCACATTGAGCAGAATATGATCCTTGCTCATATGTTCCCTCTAAATCTCACCTTGCCCAGATACCGGGAAAGCGTGCTGCTGTGCACGGCGGATAAGATCTGCGCGGCGAAAGAGACAGTCGGCGGACTGGTGCGGAGAAAAAATAGACCTGGGCGGCAGAATTGATGCAGCCGGACACGCCCCTGAGCCGGAATGAGCTACAAGACCGATCACCAAATAGCAGGCTTCTTTGAATATGTGGTTCCGCCCCTGGAGGGCTTCTGGTGGCAGGACGGGAAGGACGGCATTGATTATGCCAATAAGTCCGCGTTTCGCTGGATCTCGGTGATCCGCCTGCCGGATTTTGTGACAAGGGAAGACTTTGTATGGGCTGTGGAAACGGCCGCAAAGAAGAAAAAGCTGGACTGCTCGTCGGCGGAGTTCCTGACCATCGAGGAGGGACTTTGCGTGCAGATGATGCACCTGGGCCCCTTTGACGAGGAACCGGCATCGGTTGCACTGATGGACGCCTATCTGGCCCAAAACGGATATGTGGATGATCTGAACGAGAAAAGATCGCACCACGAAATCTATCTGTCGGACGCCAGAAAGGTCGCCCCCGAAAAGTGGAAGACGGTCATCCGGCATCCCATCAGAAAGGCATGAAAAGAACCCGCCGCGAGGATCTCTTCGCAGCGGGTTCCAATTTTATGGGGTTATGCCAGCACCAGTTCGCCATCCCGGCAGTCCACGGTGACGGTGGCGCCGGTGGTGATGCGGCCTTCCAGGATCTTGCGGCTGAGCATGGTCTCTACGGTGTGCTGCACATAGCGGCGCAGGGGACGGGCACCGAACTCGGGGTTGTAGGCTTCGTCCACAATGTGCTGCTTGGCTGCATCCGTCAGGCGGCAGGTAATCTGCTGCTCGGCAAGACGCTCGTTCAGCTTGTCGATCTGCAAGTCGATGATCTTGGTGATGTTGTCCTTGGTCAGGGGCTTGTAGAAGACGATCTCGTCCAGACGGTTCAGGAACTCGGGGCGGAAGCTCTGGCGCAGCAGCATCATGACCCGCTCCTTGGCGGCGGGGTCGATCTCACCGTCGTCCCGGATGCCGCCCAGCAGCTCCTGAGAGCCCAGGTTGGAGGTCAGGATCAGAATGGTGTTCTTGAAGTCCACGGTGCGGCCCTGGGAGTCGGTGATCCGGCCGTCGTCCAGCACCTGCAGCAGAATGTTGAACACATCGGGATGGGCCTTCTCTACCTCGTCGAACAGCACTACGCTGTAGGGCTTCCTGCGGACGGCTTCGGTCAGCTGGCCGCCTTCCTCGTAGCCCACGTATCCGGGAGGCGCGCCGATCAGACGGCTGACGGAGAATTTCTCCATGTATTCGGACATATCGATTCGAACCAGGTTGTTCTCATCGTCAAACAGGGCTTCTGCCAGTGTCTTGGCAAGCTCCGTCTTGCCCACGCCCGTGGGGCCCAGGAACAGGAA
>CAMFMO010000073.1:0-4440 GCA_945963595.1 uncultured Clostridia bacterium
GACTACGGCAAGATCAAGATGTACGTGGGCAACTACGACTTCTGGTATGAGTCCTCCCAGATGGTCCAGGCCATGATCCGGAACAAGAACAAGAAGAACCAGGAAAAAATCGAGGAATTGCAGCTGTTTATTCAGCGGTTCTCCGCCAACAAGGCCAAGGCCAAGCAGGCTACCGCCAGAAGAAAGCTGCTGGACAAGCTGAGTGTGGAAGAGATGCCCTCCTCCACCCGGCGCTATCCCTTCGTTGGCTTCCAGAGCGAGCGGGAGCTGGGCAAGGATGTGCTCACCGTGAAGGATATCTCCGTCACCGTAGACGGGGTAAAGCTGCTGGACAAGGTCTATTTCTCCGTGGGCCGCACGGACAAGATCGCCTTCGTGGGCGAAAACGAGCTGGCCCAGACGGCGCTCTTCAAGGTCCTCATGGGGGAGCTGGAGCCGGACGAGGGCTCCATCAAGTGGGGCGTTTCCACCATCCGCAGCTACCTGCCCAAGGACAACACCGAGTATTTCGAGGGCAACGAAATGGAGCTGGTGGACTGGCTGCGGCAGTACTCCGCCAAGAAGGACGATGTGTACCTGCGGGGCTTCCTGGGCCGGATGCTGTTCTCCAATGAGGATGTGTTTAAGCACGTCAACGTCCTCTCCGGCGGTGAAAAGGTAAGATGTATGCTCAGCAAGATGATGCTCTCAGGCGCCAATGTGCTGCTGCTGGACCAGCCCACCAACCACCTGGATATGGAATCCATTCAGGCGGTGAACAAGGGCCTGGAAGCTTTCCAGGGCGTGGTGCTGCTGGCCTCCCACGACCACGAGCTGCTGACCTCCACCTGTAACCGGGTCATCGCCTTCCAGAGCGACGGCACCATCGTGGACCGCTACGGCACCTATGACGATTACCTCAACTGGCTGGCCGAACAGAAGAAGGACTGAGGAGGAATTTTCGTGGAAAAGATTCTGGATATTATTACGGAAAAGATGCAGCAGGCCTTTGAAAAGGCCGGCTACGACAAAAGCTTTGGCCGGGTCACCGTTTCCAACCGGCCGGACCTGTGCGAATACCAGTGCAACGGTGCTTTGGCCGCTGCCAAGCAGTACAAGTGCGCCCCCATCCAGATTGCCAAGGCTGTGGCAGAGCAGCTGGACGCTGCGGACTACAGCATGGTGGAGGCCGTTATGCCGGGCTTCATCAACCTGAAGCTCTCCGGCCACTTTTTGCAGACCTACCTGGAGGGCATGCGCGTTTCTCCCAAGTTCGGCATTGCCCAGCCCGGGGCGGGCAAGACCATTGTGGTGGACTACGGCGGGGCCAACGTGGCCAAGCCCCTGCACATCGGCCACCTGCGGCCCGCCATCATCGGCGAGAGTCTGAAGCGGCTCTATAAGTACCTGGGCTACAACGCCATCGGCGATGTGCACCTGGGCGACTGGGGATTGCAGATGGGCCTGATCATCGCAGAGCTTTCAGAGCGGCAGCCGGACCTGCCCTATTTTGACCCGGATTTCACCGGGGAGTACCCCAAGGAGGCCCCCTTCACGGTCTCCGATCTGGAGGAGATCTACCCCACCGCCTCCGCCAGGAAGAGTGACCCCGCATTCTCCCACAAGGCCCACCAGGCCACCCTGGAGCTGCAGCAGGGCCGCCGGGGCTACCGGGCGCTGTGGCAGCACATTATGAACGTGTCCGTGGCGGACCTGAAAAAGAACTATGACAATCTGGACGTCCACTTTGAGAAGTGGCTGGGCGAATCCGATGCCGACCCCTATATCCCCGCCATGGTGGAGGATATGAAGGCCCGGGGCATTGCCGTCCAGTCCGAGGGGGCCTGGGTCATCCCCGTGGCCGAGGAGGGGGACAAGAAGGAGGTGCCCCCCTGCATTCTGGTAAAGTCCGACGGCTCTTCCATCTATGCCACCACCGATTTGGCCACCCTGGTCCAGCGGATGCAGGACTGGCACCCGGACAAGGTGCTCTACGTCACCGACAAGCGGCAGAACCTGCACTTTGAGCAGGTGTTCCGGGCCGCCCGGAAGGCGGGCATCGTGCCCCCCACCACCGAGCTGGAGCACGTGGGCTTCGGCACCATGAACGGCAGTGACGGCAAGCCCTTCAAGACGAGAGACGGCGGCGTGCTGCGGCTGGAGACCCTGATTGCGGACATGACGAACTTCGTCCGGACCAAGGTGGAGGAGAACAGGATCGTGGGCGATGACGAGGTGGAGGCCACCACGGCCAAAATCGCCATGGCTGCCCTGAAATACGGCGACCTTTCGAACCAGCCCACCAAGGATTATAACTTCGATATGGAGCGCTTCGCCGCCTTCGAGGGCAACACCGGCCCCTACATTCTCTATACCATCGTGCGGATCAAGAGCATCCTGGCCCGCTACGGCGCCTGGGAGAGCCTGCCCATTCAGGAGCCCGCCAACGACTACGCCAAGGACCTGATGCTCTCCGTGACCAAGCTTGGCCCCACCCTGGAGCAGGCCCTCAAGACCTCCAGCCCCAACCTCATCTGCGCCTATATCTATGAGCTTGCCGGCTGCGTCAACAAGTTCTATCACGAGACCCGCATCCTCAGCGAGGAGGACGCGCAGCTCCAGGCGGGCTACATCGCCCTCATTGGCCTTGCCAAGAACATCCTGGAAAGCTGTATCGACCTGCTGGGCTTCTCCGCCCCGGAAAAAATGTAAAAAATGCCTGCCGCAAGCGCCCCCAAAAAAGGGCGGCTTGCGGCAGGCTTTTTAGAAATACCCATACTTCTTCCGGTTCACCAGTGTGAAGATCAGGGATACCGCCAGGGCGCAGCCCTCGGCGGCGAAGGTGGCCAGCCACAGACCCGTAACTCCGGCCATGGCGGGCAGCACCAGCACCGCGCCGATCTGGAAAACCAGGGTGCGCATAAAGGAGATGGCTGCGGAGACGGTGCCGTTGTTCAGGGCGGTGAAGAGGGAGGAGGCGAAGATGTTCAGTCCCGTGAAGAGGAATGCCAGGCTGTAGAGCCGGAAGCCCTGCCAGGTCAGGTTATACAGCGCTTCGTCATAGCCCACGAAGAGCTTCGCCAGGGGCTTGGCCAGGGCAATGGCGGACAGAGACATGGCAATGCCGAGAAGGAACATCAAAAGCCCGCTTTTGCGGAACATATTTTGCAGTTCCCCTCTGTTTTCCGCGCCGTAGTGATAGCTGATGATGGGGGAGGAGCCGATGGAATAGCCCACGAAAATGGCGACAAAGAAGAAGCAGACGTACATCATGACGCCGTAGGCGGAAACGCCGTCCTCGCCCAGAAGGGCCAGCAGCTGGAAATTATAGACCATGGCAACGATGGAGCCGGAGATATTGCTCATCAGCTCCGAAGCACCGTTGCCGCAGGCCTGAAGCAAAGGCTTTGCCTCCATTTTCACCGGGTGCAGGTGCAGGGGGCTGCCGTTGTCCTTGCGCAGGAAGAAGACCAGGGGGATCATGGCGCCGATGACCTGGCTCAACCCCGTGGCCAGGGCCGCGCCTGCCAGTCCCCAGCGCAGCACGCCCACCAGCAGGGCATCCAGCACCATATTGGTGACACCGGCGCAGACCGTGGCGATGAGCCCCAGCTTTGGCTTTTCGGCGGCAATCAAAAAGCTCTGGAAGACGTTTTGCAGCATAAAGGCGATGTTAAAGGCAATGACAGTGCGGCCATAGAGCACGCAGTCCGGCATCATCTGCTCTGTTGCGCCCAGAAGCCTTGCAATGGGCTCCATGAAGAGAAGACCAACGGCCGTGAGCACCGCGCCCAGAGAGACGGTCAGCTCGATCATCATGGAGAAATAACGGTTGGCCTGTTCCCGGTCCCCGGCCCCCAGGCACCGGGCCACCAGGGCCGTGCCGCCGGTGCCGATCATAAAGCCCATGCCGCCCAGGATCATCAAAAAGGGATAGATGAGATTCAGGGCCGCAAAGGCGGTCTTTCCGGCGTAGTTGGAGATGAAGAAGCCGTCCACCACGCTGTAGATGGAGGTGAACACCATCATAACAATGGAGGGCAGGGTGAACCGGAAGAGCTTTCCGTAGGTAAAGTGGTCGGATAATTGGATTGTTTGCTTCATTCGGAATCCTTTCAAAGCCGCCCCTGCATTCTGTACAGGGGCGGTAAATCAATCCTTGGCTTCATTCAGGTACTGGGTCACGCAGTACAGGGTCTGGCCGTCGTATTCCACCCTCGACCAGCCTACGTCCCGGTTGAGGCCGGTGCGGTGGACCTTGTCGGCGCTGGTGATGGTGGCGATGACCTGGCTTCGGGGGTCATCCACTGAGGGGATGGAGCGGAGATTGACCTTCTCCTTGGGGGTCACCCAGTCGTCTGCCGCTTCAAACTGGGTCTTGATCTCCCCGGTGTCCGGCTCCAGATCGGTGCCGTCCGGGGCCTCCAGGTAGCTGGTGACGGCGTAGCACACGGTGCCGTT
>CAMFMO010000074.1:0-4267 GCA_945963595.1 uncultured Clostridia bacterium
GCATGGGCTTCAAGAGGTTGCCGGCGTCCATGCTGCCTTCGGTCTTGCCGGCGCCTACGATGGTGTGCAGCTCATCAATGAAGAGGATGATGCCGCCCTCGGACTTGCGCACCTCCTCCAGCACGGCCTTCAGCCGTTCCTCAAACTCGCCCCGGTACTTGGCGCCGGCGATCAGGGCGCCCATATCCAGGGAGAAGATGGTCTTATCCTTCAGGCCCTCGGGCACGTCCCCCCGGACGATCCGCTGTGCCAGGCCCTCGGCGATGGCGGTTGTGCCCACGCCGGGCTCGCCGATGAGCACCGGGTTATTCTTGGTCTTGCGGGAGAGGATGCGAATCACGTTCCGAATCTCGGTGTCCCGGCCGATGACCGGGTCCAGCTCGTTCTCCCGGGCCCGCTTTACCAGATCGGTGCCGTATTTGGCCAGGGCATCATAGGTGTCCTCCGGGTTATCCCCGGTGACGGGGGCGGTCTTTACCTTGCTCAGCTCGGCAGTAAAGGCGGATTTGGTAATGCCGTGGTCGGCAAAGATGCGCTTGATGGCAGGGGTGGCGGCGGCGAACAGACCGATCATCAGGTGCTCCACAGAGAGATATTCATCCCCCATGGATTTGGCCGCCTTCTCGGCGGCGTTGATGACCCGGCCCGCCTCCTGAGACAGGTAGACCTGGGCGTCCCCGCCCACCCTGGGCAGGGCGGCAATGGCGCTGTCCAGCTCGGAGAGGGTGGCGTTGCAGTCCACGCCCATGCGGCCCAGCAGGGAGGGGATCAGGCCGCCGTCCTGGTCGATCAGGGCGTAGAGCAGGTGCTCCGGCATCAGGTAATTGTTATGGTTCTCCTGAGCCATGGACTGGGCAGTCTGAATGGCTTCCAGGGTTTTCTGGGTATATTTTTCAGCGTTCATAATGTCCTTTCCCGCCGCCGGTCAGATATGGATCGGGGCGTTATTGAGATAGGAGCAGTAGGCTCCTTCGATTTCGTGGGGACTGTACCGCCCGGCCAGACAGCCTTTCAGCAGCTTGTCAAAGAGAGTGATGTAGTCGGACAGGGCGGAGGCCAGCTCCTGGGTGCTGCAGTCCTTATCCGGCGCGGCGATGCTGCGGATAAACTTGCCCTCATAGAGGGCATAGTCGATCTTCGCCCCGGTGAGAGGCCGGAGATGGGCGTCCTCGATCTGCTTCCAGAGACGGAAGAATTCGGTCATGCCCTGGATCAGGGCCATGGACTGGGTGCGGAACAGCACCGTCAGTTCGCCGATGCTCTCCCCCGCGCCCCGGTACAGCTCCACCTCGTATTTCACCGTGGGCCGGTACTTATATTCCAGAGAGCTTTTCAGGGACATGCTGTAGGAATTGGGAGAGAAGAAGGGCACCAGTTCCCGGGAGGGGGCCATCAGCTGCTCTATGGTGGAGAGCACCTCGTTGATCCGCTGCTCCGGGGTGGTATAATTCACATATTCGGCCAGAATTTGGTTGATCAGGTTGGAGCGGTTGGTGCCCATGCGGTGGGCCAGGGCATCAACCTCCCGCACCACTTCATCGTTCAGCACGAGACTATATAATGTTTTTTTCATAAGGTCACCATCCAAACTTTATTTCTGAGACTACTATACGCTTCGGCGCATCTTTTGTCAATGAATTTATATAATTTATTTTGCAAATTATATATGAACAATTGGGGTTCTCTATCTTGATTTTTCCCAAAACTTTGGGTATAATGACAGGGCACAGGGAGATGTATCGAAGTGGTCGTAACGAGGCTGACTCGAAATCTACTTCCGTTGTTGCTCCCGCAAATTCTCCAAACCCTTGTATTTCAAGCACTTAGGCGGTTTTGCAAAAGTTCATATTTCCGTTTGTTCTATCCTGTTTTTCTATCCTGCTCCAGACCTTGTTTTTTGGGAGATTTTAAGATAGAATAGGGATCGACATATTCGGAGGGCTATCGAAGTGGTCATAACGAGAACGACTCGAAATCGTTTGATCGGTGTTGAGCCGGTCCGTGGGTTCGAATCCCACGCCCTCCGCCAGAGAAGCTATCAACCTCGGTTGGTAGCTTCTTTTTTATACCCCGAGATGGAAATTGCTTTCCATCGCACTTGCAGATGTGAGTTTAGATGAATAATCAAGATGCGCGTAGATATTCGCCGTTGTCGAGAAGTCGCTGTGTCCAAGCCATTCCTGAATGTTCTTCATAGGAACGCCGCTGGCAAGTAACAAGCTCGCGCAGCTATGCCGGAGATCATGAAAGCGAATCTTTCGAAAGCCATTCCGCTCCAGCAGCTTTGGGAACTGTGTGGTGATGTAGTTTGGCTTGAAGCGATCTCCAATTTCATCTACACAGATGTATTCCAAAAACTCCTTATTATAGGAGCGCCCGCATAGCTTTTGATTTTTCTCCTGCTGTGCCTTCACAGCAAGGAGCTTTTCATGGAAGTACGGAACAAGCGGGAGTGTTCTCCGGCTGGACTTTGTTTTGGTCGTATCCTTTGCAACGATTACGCATTTGCCATCCAGATTGCAGGAAGTCACCGTATGATTGATCGTAATGGTGTTCTGCTCAAAATCGACAGCGCTCCACTTCAGCCCAATGATCTCGCTGCGCCGCAGGCCATAAAACGCCCCCAGCAGCACCGGAAGTTCCAGCTTTGTTCCTGCAACAGCTTCAAAGAGTTTATTCAATTCCTCTTTATCATAGAAGCTGCCGTAGAACTTATCTTGCTTGGGTCGCTCAACTTTATCCGCAGGGTTAGTCGGGATCATGTCATTTTTTACAGCGTACTTGAGCGCCTTATGGATATTTGCGTGATAGTGGATCACAGACGCGGGTTTTACCCGCTGTAACTGTTCCTGATAGAGGATCTGAATGTCATGTGCCTGCAAATCCCGCAAAAGGATTTTCCTTTTACGAAAGTATGGCGCAATAATCGACTTCACGGCGTTTACATACGAAGAATATGTCGGCACACTAACCGTCGATTTTACAATTTCAAGCCATTGCTCCATGAAGTCTGCGAACAGAACATCATCACCTGTCTTGGCGCTGGTGTACTTTCTCCGTTCCTCCATGAGCATCTGCTCTGCGCGTTTTTTGTTGCCCTTGATGGTCAAACCTGTCGAGATCCATTTGGGTTTTCTTTTTCCCGCCGAATCCGTCAGGTTCAGAATGATGTAATAATAGCCATTCTTTTCATGCAGATGGCCCGCTACCATTTCGATCCTCCTCTCACACAAATCGGGGCCACGGAATTATCTGCTGTCGGCCCTTTTATCGTACCACTCATCACCCGTCAATGCAAAAAATGCAGTGATGACTACGAAGGATTTTTTCGTTCTGGTTCAATTATCTGTAAATACTCCAATAAGTTGATTTTGGGAATACGATATGCACGGCCTATCTTCAGGCACCGAATCTGTCCTGTCTGCAATAATTTGTAGCCGGTCTTTTTTCCAATCGACAAAGCCTTGCACATCTCGTCAATAGACATCACATCAGGATAGCTATTGAGCATTAAACGAATTGCATTTTTTCGCATGGCTCTCTCCTCATTTTGTTGTTTTAATTAGAAAATAGCAAACAGGCGGCTGCTGGCAGCAGCTCCACAGGATTTTCACCTCGGCCCATGCTGATGGGTGCGCCGAACAATGCTTTGAGGGCGTTCAATTCGGGAGTATCATTAGGGGTGGCAAAGGTCATGGCCAGCAGATTGCCAGTCTGCTTTCCGGCAGGATCGTAATCGCTCGCTCTGCAAAAAGAGGTCTTGGCGGATCTGCCGCGTGGCTCACTTTGACACGAATGTACCTGTCTGCCATATTCTGCGTCCATAAGCCGCTTTCTTTTTCAAGGTACGATTAAGGCTCCTGTTGGCCCGTATCAGCCATCAAACAGAGAACTTGATAACTGATACCCGCAAGCAGGAAAAGCCCATAGCGGCGGCGTGGAAAGGGGAACACGCCGCCGTCTGTGGGCAAGGAATTATGCTGCTCTGGTCACATCAAAGTCCAGAATTTTCGTAATCAGCTTGATTTCCAGCCGACGCCGCATTTCTTCATCTACGCAGAGATGCGGCACACCGTTTTCGTCATACAGCGTCCTGGTGGACAGAGCGCAGATGTAACGAGAATAATGCGCCAGCACAGCGTTGATGGCATCCACATTGCCGGACGCAGCCGCTTCAACGGTGGAATACGGCAGCAGTGAGGAAGTGCTATTCTTCTGATTGCCCGCCATCTTCATGAACCTCCAATCTTTGTTTCATTTCTTTGAG
>CAMFMO010000075.1:0-4206 GCA_945963595.1 uncultured Clostridia bacterium
ACACCCATGTTGATATCGGGGGATTGCTCATGGATATCCACTGTGATTTGGCAGGTGTCTGCGTCAAAGCCATAGCCGTGCTTCACATACCCGATATCCCGAACCACCTGCCGGGCAATAGCGGCATAGTCCACACGGGCAGCCGAGGTTATCTCGCCGAAAATATGGACTTCATCGGTGATGGCTGTGACCTCACAGGCCACATGGGAATTGGGATTGTTTTCCAAAAGGGCATCTGCGATCTGGTCACATACCTTATCCGGGTGTCCCGCTGTGACGCTTTCAGAGGTAAAGAAGGTTGTCATTTTGCCGCTTCTCCATTTTTCTTCGCACAGCTGCAGCTCCACAACTCGGTGGCGGTGGGGGTCCAGTTCTTTGCGTAAGCCTCGCATTTATCGCACAGGTGATCCACCGTTTCCGGGGATTGCAGGTCTGTGGAATGAGCGCCGGTAGCTTTCACAATTTCCCGCAGCTTTTCCGGATTCTCCAGCATGGGGCAGGGACGCAGATGGTTATCGTTAAAGGGCTGCCCATCGTGATAGGCCATGAAAATGGGGCTGCGCAGCACATCCAGCAGGCTCATGTCCCGGATGTTGGCGTTGGAATAGTGGATAAACACGCAGGGATCACAGTCACCGTTGGCGTTGATATGCAGATACCGCCGTCCACCGGCAATGCAGCCGCCTACATACTCGCCATCGTTCTGGAAGTCCATGGCGAAGATCGGCTTGGTAGCCCGGATGTCCCGGATCCGGTGATACATGAATTCCCGCTGCTCAGGATTGGGCAGCAGTTCCGGCACTGCGTCATTGCCCACGGGCATGTAGTGGAAGTACCAGACAAACCGAGCACCCCACTGAATCATCTGATCAATAAATTCATAGGAGCTGATAGAATCCAGATTCTGGCTGGTGTAGCAGCAGGACAGGCCGAAGGGCAGATGCTTCTCCTTCAGGATTGCCATTGCCTGAATCACTTTCTGGTAGGTACCGTTGCCCCGGCGGCCATCGGTGGCAGACTCAAAGCCCTCCACGCTGATGGCAGGGATAAAATTCTTCACCCGGAGCATCTCGTTTGCAAAAGCTTCGTCGATCAATGTGGCGTTGGTGAAGGAAAGGAACTGGCAGTCGCTGTGCTTTTCACACAGGGCGATCAGGTCCTTTTTGCGCACCAGAGGCTCACCGCCGGTATATATGTACATATATACGCCCATTTCCTTGCCCTGGGTGATAATGGAATCGATCTCGTCAAAGGTCAGGTTCAGCTTGTTGCCGTATTCCGCGGCCCAGCAGCCGGTGCAGTGCAGGTTGCAGGCAGAGGTAGGGTCAAGCAGAATGGCCCAAGGAATATTGCAGTTATATTTCTTCCGGTATTCCTCCTGCTTTGGCCAACCGATGATATTCGCGTTGAGGAAGAAATTTTCAAAGGTGGCCTTTAGAACCTCCGAATCCGTCTCCTTCAGGATGTTCATAACGAGCTGATACATGTTGTTCTGCGGGTCTTCCAGCACTTGACGGACTGCCGCGCGCTGGACTGGGAAACTATCTGGGCCATCGCCAGCCAGCTTATCCACCCAGGACATCAGTTTCAGAGCATTTTCTTCCGGATTTTTCTCCAAGTAGCCAAAAGCAGTACGCAGAGTTGCTTTTTTCAGTTGATTTGTAAATGACATCTTTATCTCTCCTTATATAAGCGGGGAGGCAACGCCTCCCCGCAGTGAAGCTTCTATCACTCAATTACATGATATTCTTTCAGCAGCTTTTCGATATCTGTTCCGCGGATCTTCTCCAGCAGCTTCTTGACCACCATTTTCTCCTTGAAACTCAGGTTCATTTCCGTCAGGGGCTTGCCGTCCCGAAGCTGGATGGTGGCATTCAGCAGATCACGGATGTCGTAGACGCTGCCCCAGACCTCGGGCACACCACGGTCGATGTCCAGCAGGGTGTAGACAGCCTCCATGCCGGTACGCATGGAATACTCGGTGGTGAAGATGGTATCCCGCTTGGTTTCGGCAAACTGACCCAGGAACGCAAAGTTCACAGCACCCTCGGGCACCACATCAGGACGGTCACCGGCGGCACGGGGCATGAAGAAAGCGGTAATATAGGGCATCATCACCGGCACAGTGTTGGCGCTGTGCTCGGCCAGCTCCTCGATCTCCCCCACCGGCACGCCGATGTGGTACAGCCACTCCATACAGATTTCCTTACCGGTGCACTCCCGCATGGGCTTCTTCACGAAGTCGCCGGGTTTGTCGGAGAACAGACCGTAAACCCACACCAGGCACTGATCCTTGGGCTGATTCCGGAACTGGGGCTGACGGTTGATGGTCCAGCTCAGGAGCCAGCCGGAATCCTTCACGGTCACGATGCCGCCGGTAACCACGCCGCCGGTAAAGGGGTCACGCTTGCAGATATTCTTGATATAGGGAATGATCTTCTGATCCAGTGTGGTGACGGTGGCGCTCATCCAGTTGGACTGCTCAGGATCATGGCAGAACTTGTCGGGATGACCGAAGGAAGGATCCTGTGCAGCAATTCTGCGCCACATATCCCAGCCGCCGCCGGGCTTGATTTCGGGGTTGAAGGGTGCCACGGTGTTCTGGGAACCCATGGTGGCGTTCTCCACGCAGCCACCGTTGGTAATGAACACCAGATCGTTTTCCGTCAGGTCAACAAACTGACGTTTACCCTCAGACAGCAGCTCAATACGCTTTGCCTGCTTTTTACCGGGCTGGATGTCGAACTCCACATTGACCACCTTGGTGTTATAGTGGAACTGGACACCGAAGCCTTCCAGATACTTGACCATGGGCAGAATCATAGATTCGTACTGGTTATAACGGGTGAACCGCAGAGCCTTGAAGTCCGGCAGACCGCCCACATGGTGGATATAGCGCTTGAGATACAGCTTCATTTCCAAAGCGCTGTGCCAGTTCTCAAAGGCAAACATGGTGCGCCAGTAGAGCCAGAAATTGGAGTTCAGCACCTCATCATCGAAGAAATCCGTGATGCGCTTATCGTACAGGTCTTCATCGGGGGTGAAGAACAGCTTCATGATCTCCATTGCAGCCTTGTCGGACAGACCGAACTTGCCGTCGGTGTGGGCATCCTGACCCTGGTTGACGGTTGCCCGGCAGAGGGAGTAGTTGGGGTCTTTCTTATTCAGCCAGTAGTATTCGTCCAGAACACTGACCCCTTCCGTCTCGATGGACGGAATGGAGCGGAACAAATCCCACATGACCTCGAAATGGTTATCCATCTCCCGTCCGCCCCGCATGACATAGCCTACATCGGGGTACTGCCAGCCATCGCATGCACCGCCGGGAATGGGGTCTTTCTCATAGATGTGGATGTTCTGACCCTGCAGCTGTCCGTCACGAACCAGATAGCAGGCGGCAGTCAGAGCCGCAAGGCCGGTGCCGATGATGTGGGCGGATTTGTTGTCCACGCCCTCGGGCTTTCTGGGACGGGCAAAGGCTTCGTAATTACCGCTGGAATAATACATAACATGTTCCTCCTTGTTTTTGTTTGTGCTCTCATTATATCGGGGAAAGAATCTGTTTTATACGGACAAAAGCGGCCTCCATGCCTGAAATTTAGGCATAGAGGCCGCTTTTGTCTGAAAAATTTATTTTTCCTTTTCACATCGGGCGATCAAACGTTCAAGATCACCCTGCTTCAATTCGTAAATCCGTTGGAATCGGGTTTGAATTCCTTCCTGCATCCCTGTTTCCAGCCAGCCGATGATAATACCGAAGCAGACGCATTTTAAGTAATCTATGATGACCTTTCGGTCTTCCGCAGAAATCTGCCTTCCCGCCAAGATCCCGTCCACATAAATCGTGACCACATGCTCGCATACCCGCCACTGATACTGCTCGTAGATATCCCGGTTGACGGAGTGGTAAATGTGCATAACCGCTTTCCGGTTTTCCAACGCAAAGCTGAGGGCGGCATTGATGCAATCCTCCAGCGATTCTACCGCTGGATGCTCCCGGATCATCCGCTCCGCATCCTCATCTACAATGCTTTCCACCAATTGCGGCAGGTCCTGGTAATAGTAATAAAAGGTATTGCGGTTCACGCCGCAGTCATCTACAATATCCCGAATGGTAATTTGGCTCAAAGGCTTCTCGTTCAATAGTTTCACAAATGAATCCCGAATGGCTTTTTTAGTAAAACTGGCCATGCGTTACGCCTCCTT
>CAMFMO010000076.1:0-4061 GCA_945963595.1 uncultured Clostridia bacterium
AAATGGATCATTTTTTAAGGAAAAATAAGGAAAAATTGGAACTCCCTTCCTCCGCTTCCGTCTATAGTAAACGATGGTTCAATCGGCAAGAGCGGATTGCGAGAAAATTTGTGTTCTGATGAAGACACTTTTTTGCAGGAATACTTTGTGTATTGCAAGAAAAAGTGACAAAATCAGGGCGCAAATTTTCCGGAAGCCGCCGCAGGCGCTTGATCCAGCGTTTACTGTAACAGTCACCTTTTCGGAAAAGAGGAAGATTGGGAGAAAACATGCATTATCTGATTTTTTACGCGGTGGATATGCTGCTGTGGTCGGCGGCGCTGATTCTGGTGCTGGTGCTGGCGGCCCATATCAGCGGGCACCGGCCTACCAAAGTCCAGGCCTTCTGGAAGCTGGTGCTGGCGCTGTATCTGGCGGCGGTTTACAACGTAGCGGGGGCGCCGGAGCTGCCCTATATTTTCCCCCGGCTGAACGTCAACCTGATCCCCCTGTGGGACATTACCAGCGGCGTGCGCGCCTATCTGATCAATTCCGGGCTGAACATTCTGCTGTTTGTGCCCCTGGGATTCATTCTGCCTCTGCTGTGGAAGGAGTTTCGCAGCCGCCGGGCCATGTGCCTTACCGGCTTTCTGCTGAGCCTTGGCATCGAACTGGCCCAGCTGCTGAATTACCGCGTCAGCGATGTGGATGACCTGATCATGAACACCCTGGGTGCCTTTCTGGGCTATGCGCTGCTGATGCTTCTCAGCCGGAAGAAAAAGGAGCTGCTGATTCAGGAACAGGCCGATGGACGGAAGATGTTTCTGGCCATCTTAGGCGTGGTGATTTTGGTTATGTTTGCCCTGCGTCCCTATATCACCCGGGCAGTATCCAACATAATGTTCTGAAAAAGGGAAAATTGGGCTTGACTTTGGCGCTCAGGTGCATTATAATAACCAAGCTGCAAAGTTAATATTTTGTTTCTTGAGCAAACACGGAGATGTCGCGTAGTTGGTCGAGCGCGCACGATTGGAAATCGTGTAAGGGTCAAAAGCTCTTCGAGAGTTCGAATCTCTCCATCTCCGCCAAAAAGAACAGTCCACCTTCCGGTGGGCTGTTCTTTTTCTATGCGGGATGGAGGGATTCGAATCAATATCGAACACCCCGGCGGGGTGTTCATCTGCCAGTGCGAACACTGGCAGATACCTCTGTTTTTCCTCTGGAAAAACGCAAACGGATATTCTCCATCTCCGCCAAAAATAAAAGCCTGCCTTCTGGCAGGTTTTTATTTTTATCCGCGGGATGGAGGGATTCGAATCAATATCGAACATCCCAGCGGGATGTTCATCTGCCAGTGCGAACACTGGCAGATACCTCTGTTTTTCCCCTCGGGAAAAACGCAAACGGATATTCTCCATCTCCGCCAAAAATAACAGTCTGCCATTTGCGGCGGTGACGTAAGAAAACATTTATGGGAAAGTCGGTGTAGTGTTATGCTACACCGGCTTTCGCTATTTTTTGGGCTGCTTGGGATTGTTCCCTTGCTTCCTCAAAATCAAATGCACCAATGAAATTGTAAACGATCTGGATGTCACGAACCTTTATGCGTGGTTCGTTTTCGTCGGGCGTGTAGACATCAGAAATGTAAATCTTCTCGACGAACTCCCGCAGAATACTTGTGTCAAGCTGGGTCATATCGGTGTATTTTTTGACCGCAGCAATGAAATGTTTGACGTTAATTTTCTGCTTCTCCTGCTGCTTCACGTCCTGACGCAGATTTTCCACCATCGTCTTTAGACTGGCCTGCTCCTGCTCGTAGTCGTGGGACAATTTGATAAACCGTTCATCGGACAGTTTGCCGGAAATGTTATCCTCATACAGTCGTTTGAAAATAACGTCCAGTTCCGCTATCCGTTTTTCAGCTTGGGCTAACACATCCTTTTTCTGTGCCAGCTCCTTATCACGCTCCCGCAGGTCACGGTCTGCTGCCCGCCGTATAAAATCGTCCTCAAACTGTGATACATACGCAATCGCCTCTCGGAGATTTCTCAAAACGATTTCTTCAAGGACAACGCGACGGATGGAATGTGTCGTGCAAAGGGTACGGTCTTTGCGATAAGTAGAGCAAATGTAGTATTCCTGTTCCGGCTTAAAATTGTTAGCCCGGCACAGGTACATCTTGCCTCCGCAATCAGAGCAGAACAGCAGGCCAGAGAACATACCCATTTCTCCCATCTTGGTAGGGCGGCGTCGTCCCTGACGAATATTTTGAACAATCAGAAAAACACTTTCCTCAATGATAGGTTCTTGGGTGTTCTCAAAAATCACCCATTCAGAGGGGTCATTCCACAGCTTCTTTTTGCTCTTGAACGATTGCTTGGTGGTCTTGAAGTTGACCGTGTGGCCTAAATACTCAACACGCTCCAACATACGGGAAACCGTTTCATTTGTCCATTTATACGGGTCTGCCGTTGACTTATTGGAAACTGGCAGTCCTTTTGCCCTTGCGTAAGCAGTAGGATTTAAGACTTTGCTTGTCCGCAGCCATTTGGCGATCTGGGTAGGCCCCATGCCGTCCACACACAGCGAAAAGATCTTCTGGACAACAGCAGCAGCTTCTTCATCCACAATCCACTTTTTCTTGTCCTCCGGGTCTTTCTTATACCCATAAGGCGGGATGGTGGTAAGGTGTTCGCCGGAGCGTCCTTTGGATTGCCACGTTGCACGAATTTTCTTGCTGGTGTCCTTGGCGTACATCTCATTGAACACGTTACGGATAGCGGTAAACTCGCTGTCCCCGCGTACACTATCCACGCCGTCATTCACCGCAATAAAGTGGACGCCGTATTCCGGGAACAGCATTTCCGTATACATACCCACTTGGAGATAATTGCGGCCAAATCGGGACATATCTTTGACAATAACCCGCTTGATCTTTCCAGCCTTTATATCGGCAAGCATCCGCTGGAAGCCGGGCCGGTTGAAATTCGTCCCGGAGTACCCGTCGTCCTCATCATAGTGGCGGATAGCTGTATAGCCGTGATCGCGGCAATATTTTTCCAGAATTTTTTTCTGGTTGACAATACTGTTGCTCTCGCCCTCTAATTTATCCTCTTGGGACAAACGCTCATAGCAGGCGGTAATACCATCGGTATCATCCTCCTGCGGTTGATTTTTGACGTAGAATTGCAGCACTGTATTCTGGATGGCAGCACGGGTTTCTGTCCGCAAAGGACTGGTATTGACAACACGCTGAAATGAACTGACAGGTGTAATATCATGGTTCATCATTTCTGCTCACCGCCTTTCTCAAAAGAACGGACAAGCGTAGAATAGATGTTGCAGCCTGCCAACAAGTCGCTACCCTCCGTGATGGAGATAACCGACGCACCGTATTTCGCGGCGTTCTCCATGAATTGCAAGGTATCAAGCATATTCCGGGAAAGCCGGTCAATGCTGCTCACAACCACCGTATGAATCCGTTGGTCGTGGATGTGCGCCTGCAATTTCTGAAAGCTCGGACGGTCTGGGTTTGTCCCCGAAAAACCGTTATCTGCATACAGGATATAGCTGTCAATACCGTGTTGCTGCGCGTAATGCAGCAGTTGGTACATTTGATTGTCAAGGTACAGGTTTGTATCATCATTTTTCCGTGCTGCACGATAATATAGTGCAGTCACCATTTCCGGCTGTTTATTCATATTTTGCCTCCTATTCCGCAGCCGGAAAACGAGGCATTGATACGGTATTATTGTACCATACCATGCCCCGTTTGTCTGCATATAGGTTATGAAAAAAGCCTTAATTTTCGGCTCTTTGTTTACTTAAATCATTTTGAATAAGACGATTGATTTTCGTTACTGCGTTTTCAGTGGCCCCGTCTTTCACGGTGGCCCTGACAATATAGCGAACGCCTCCGATCTCGTACTGGCGTACTACGGGGGCGTTAGTTTTCTGATTTAATGCCGTATTCATACGGTCAAATCCCCCTTTCGCTTATACTGGTTTTTCATCGGAAGTGGGCAAAAAACGGACGGCTGATGGCATCAGCTCCACAGGAATTTCACCTCGGCCCATGCTTG
>CAMFMO010000077.1:0-3788 GCA_945963595.1 uncultured Clostridia bacterium
TACAGCACTCGGCGGAAATGAATAATACCTCTACGAAATTACACAACTCTCAAACGCCGAGAAAGTGGAATCCACGGGTGAAAAGGAATAATACCTCTACGAAATTACACAACTCTCAAACCTCAAAATCCCATTTTGAAAAACCGGACAACGCACCGGAGAGAGCCATATAAAGAGGAATTACCCTATTTGTATTCTATATCTCACAAAGGTCCTTGTCAATCACCAATCGGTGTTCTTCCGGCAAACGGGTGTGCTCCTGACTGTCTACCAAAAGCAGCGTAAAGCCGTGCGCGACTGCGGAGTGCAGGAAGCAGCTGACCGCCTCATCCGGGAAATAGCTTCTAAGATTCACAAAGATAAACAGCTTCTCCCGTTCATAGCACCGCACCAGCTCCATATAATCCAGTATTTGCTCCAAGGGGTCTGTATAATCCTCCCGGAGAGAAATCCCTGCGGCCTTTAAAAGCCCGGATACGGTGCATTCTCCGCAGGTCACATCGCAGTCCATAGAAAATGCCAGATCATCCAGGTAGCGCTCCACCTGGGAAAGCAGCTGCGTGGTACGGCCATAGAATTCTTCCAATACAGCCTGTCCCTCCATTGCTGCGGAAATTTTTGTCAAAAGTGATTTTCGGTTCAACGACATGGATAAGAAGTGATCTATCAGCTCCGCGCATTTGGACCAATCCAGCAATTTGTTTTGCTCGGAAAGGGCGGTTTTCCCCGCGTATCCATCCATTTGCGATTGAATATCCTGCAAAAATTCCCGGAAGAATTTTTGATTTTCAACTACCAGCGTCATAACTTTTTGCCCGGAAAGCTCCAGGACAGTTTCCAGCTGCGGATGGGCAAGAATCATAGCTCTACCACCCTTTCATCTGTATCGATAATCTCGCTGTGGAATCCTCCAACAATCCATTCCATTTTGGAAAACTGCTTTTCCGTGATGGTCAGCATCTGCACCAGTCCTTTCGGCGGCTTGTTTTTCCGAATCACCTCTGCGGCGGTTTTCTCCGCAGAGGTATTCAGCAGCAGCTTGCAATACACGGATTCCTGGAGCATAAGGAAGCCATTTTGAATCAGCATTTTCCGGAAACGGCGATAACTGCGTCGGTCCGCCTGGGTCTCTGTGGGCAAATCAAAGAAAATCCGCATTCTCATAAATCGATAACTCATACTTCTCCACAGTTCTTGTGCAACATCCTAAAAATGGTAAAAGCGGATATAAGCCGGATCCGCCCGGTTGAGCGCTTCAAACACGCTGCGAACATAAATGCCGATTGCATTTAAGACCGTCTGCTCACTGTCCTGAATAAAGACTTTTTCGTTCAGCACTGCAATCATTTTTCGGCGAGCCTCTTTGTCAAATTCCCGGAAGCGCTCCCGGTATACAATCCGGTCCACGCAAATGCGAAAGGGCTCCATAAGGTCACTGCTCAGATTGAACGGGTTCATCCCGTTGTCATGGTGCAGCCCCAGCTGCGTCAGATACCCACAGGCCGTCACCTCTCGATTAAAGGCGGACAGCAGAATGGTATAACCGTAATCTAAGGCACTGTTCCAGGCAGAATCCCCGGAACGCGTGAACTCCATGCCGAAGACCGCATTGAAATAGACCTTGGCCGCATGTCCCTCCCGGTTGGTGGCATCCTGAAATTCCAGCTGCGTCATGTAACCGTCCAGCAGCCCCCGCTCCCGCTCAAAGCCCAGCTGGGAGAGAAACACCGCTTGCTGGTATATTTTCTGCCGGATAATCTCTCCCCATACGCATCCCTTAACCATTTCGTCCCAGCTGATTTGCGCCTTGATTTTCCGCGCGCTGTCAAATGAGCCCCGGACAGGGACCAGCTCACTTTGAGGCATATGCTTCTGGTCACAAAAAATCACTTTAATCTTCTTCTCTGTCAGAGCGCTCAGCAGGCATCCGGTCATGGCAACTGCCGGGTTTTCAATCAGAAGCAGCGCAATCTCATCCAGGAAAATGCGCTTCACTTCCTCCCCCCGCGCAACCAGATAACCCATTTTCAGGTCCAGCTTGCAGCGGGAGGAGATAATTACCGTGCGCCAGCTCATAATAGATCGAGCAGATTTGGGCTACTGGTCTCATGTAATCCAGCAGGAGAAGCATCTACAATGTGGACATTCGTATAATATTTTTTCCAGTTGGAGAAATATGCGCTTAGCACCTTCACGCCACTGTGTTTGCTTCCTCCGATTTCGGACAAGTCCACACCGCCACTGCCGCTTCGCTGAAAAAGCGTTACAATATTGATAAGCGTTGCCACCTGTTTCTGTAATGGAAGTTCATGGAATTTACCTCTCCCATCATTCAACACTTGACATGGATTGGCCGGAAACTTTTGGAACGGGGATGCTTCCAGCTTTTGCACCAATGCATCATACAGCTCCATATTTTTCTGCTTGGATATCTCATCGTATCGCTCATCCAGAAGAATCGCTGGATTTGTTCGGCATTTTTCCTGGAAAGAATCCAGTCGTTTGATGTACCGCTCCTGCTCAGCACCTAGCATCAACGGCATAATCGGTGCCAGAAGTATGCGGCTTCCGCCACTGCTTTTTCCGGACAGTGTCATCTTCAGCCCATCAAAAGAAAAGACCGTATTGATTTTGATTTTCCGTTCCTTCCAAAGGATTTGAACATCTGTAATTGCATCTTCTCCTTTGATACGCATGATTTGCTGCCTTACATACGCATTGGCGTATTCCGCATTACTATTGACCCGTTCCTGTTCATGGAGCTCTACCGGGACGAGCATTCCCTCCCGTTTCTTCTTCTGAACAAAGCTTGCCAAAATATAATAGGAAGCCGTCGGTTTGTTGTAACCGCCATATTTCTCTGTTTCTAGGCCTTTTTTCAGCGGAAGCAAATCGCTTCCCGCCTTTACAGGCATCTGGTCAAACAGTCTGCCCCCACGGCAGAAGGCATACCGGGTTACATGGACGGCATTCTTTTCGCACACCGCCTTAACCTTTGCCAGGCTCTCCGAGCCTCTCCATATCACCGTTTCTCCATGATTCCAGGAAGAACTCATAATTTTCTTCACCTGCACATTATAGTGCTCTGTCAGGCGGAACCACTGCTTGTTGAAACGCTCATGATACACGTTGCCAACCACGATATTCAGGTAAGCATCTTTTGCATGGTGCAGGTCATTGACGGAACGGCACTTGACAATTCCATATTCCTGCCGGAATTCGGAGACCAGCCCGGGCTTCACGTATACAATCTCTGCCTTGGGGTAGGCTTCTTTCAGCAGCTCCGCTACAGCCTTCGTAGACTGCCGCGTCTCCACCATCTGACGGTTGATAAAGCCTTGCTTTTCCGCATCGGTAAAGGGCTCCGCCCTTGTGAGACGGCGGAATTTTTCCTGGGTCATCAGACCCGTTTTTAACAATTCTTCCCAGAAAAGGCGCTGCCTGTCCCGAATTTCCTTAGCAATGGGGTAAATATCCTTCTTGACACCATTGGCCGTTGATTCTACCAGAACCAGATTGTTTAAGACGCTGTCGTCCTTGACATAGCTCTGGGGATAGATATGATCCTTGTTATAAAAGTCTCCTCCCAGCCGGGACAGATCGATGGGGTGGCCGGTATAGGCGCATTTTCCCATCTGTAGATAATACAGGAATAGGGCATCGCTTTGCAGCCGGTTATCGGCCATTTCTCCCATATCCTCCAACTGCTTTTGAAGCTGACGTACCTCTTCCGTTTTGATAGACTGGTAGAGATCCATAAGCTGCGTTGTCCGGCTGGTGGGGCGCTT
>CAMFMO010000078.1:0-3227 GCA_945963595.1 uncultured Clostridia bacterium
CCCGCTGCTCGTTGTAACTCTCCCATAGGAAGATGGAGTAGTCCATAGTGACGGCCAACTGCAAAACAGCGGACAGGGCCTTGGTAATATAGGAAATCTCGCCCATAAAAATATTGGATCCAAGATTCAGAAGGATCATCATACCAATGGAAGCCAAGAACACAAAGGGCACCAGCCAGCTATCCAGGAACAGCAGCATAGCCCCGCAGGCCAGAGCCACGGCAATGCCCACATAGATTGGCTCTTCCTGTTCGCAGAGGTCCTTCAGATCGGTGACCAGCGCAGACATTCCGGAAACATAGCACTGCTTTCCGCAGAGGGCGCGGATCTCCCGGATCGCATCCATGGTAATATCCGCGGAGGTGGAGCTGTCAAAGAACACGGCCATCATTGTGGAATGGTCGGTATTGAATTCCGTGTAGATTTTATCCGGCAGCAGCTCCATGGGGACTGAAAGGTCAAACAGGGTGTCATATCAGATCACGGTATCCACATGATCGACCTGCTCAATTTTTGCCTTCAGGGCAGCTACATCCTTGTTCGGCATATCCTCCACGATAATGAAGGAAAAAGCGCCCTTCCCAAAATCCTCCATGAGTTCATTCTGCCCGATGATGGTATCCATATCCTCCGGCAAGTAATTCAGCATGTCATAATTGATTCTGGTATTTGCAATGCCAATCACTGCCGGAATCATCAGCAAAACGGTTAGAATTAAGATCGGTATGCGGTATTTTACAACCGCCTTTGAAAAACGCATAGATGATTACATATCCTTTCTGTTAGGGTCTATCTGGCAATATTCGGCATCGATGACCTCCGGCAGCTGGTGACGAATGATCTTAACGGCGGTCAGAATGGTGATCAGATTTAGCACACCTTCGGTTATGAGCGTCACCCCCAGCAAGATCATCACGACCTGGGCGCTTTCCGATGGGCGTAAGACCAGCAGGAAACCGGCAGCCCCTGTCAGAATTGCCACAGCGAGAATCAGCCACCACTTTTGAATGCCAAAGGCTTTGGAATCAATGGAAATCTGTATTTTGAGGAGCGCGTCTGCCAGAACACAGATGCCCATAACAATGCAGATAAGATTAACCATTGCATCTGTACGGATGATCAGAATGACGCCAAGTGCCACGAGCAGAATGCCAAAGGCCAGATCAAATTGAAATGCCAGTCTGTATAAGTCTTTGGAACAATAGCCGACGATCTTTACCAAGCCGAATAGAACCATGATTCCTCCGCCGAGCCTGCATAGCAGCGTCATTGAGAAATCAGGCACAGCAATCAGTACAATTCCCAATACACATAACAGAATAGAGATCATGATATAGCCAATTTTTGCGGCTTTAATCCAGTTGTTCAGTTGCACAAAAAATACCTCCTTGGGTTGTCAATATTCTCATGGTTGCGTGAAGGTCACGTACCTCATAGACAATCTTTTTATATATAAAAAGTGTGATTTCGCATCGTAATTTACTACATGAGCTGACATATCAGCCAACTCTTCCGTCTATACTGCCAATCTGAATGTAGAGCAGACTAAGCATTCATTTGACAAAAAATATCTTGCAGATCGGCATCAATTGCAGACAGCAAATCTGCATCATGTTTCAGACGACATTTAAGGGAATCTGACAAATCGTTTTCAGTCTTGTATTTTAGGTGATGCTCTAAACTCGCCCAATAGTCCATAGCAATTGTCCGTATTTGGATCTCAACAGGAATGTGTTCTGTTGTCCCCGCCAAGAAAATGGGAACTGAAACAATTAGGTGGAGACTCCGGTATCCGTTTGGCTTTGGATTAGAAATAAAGTCCTTTTTCTTAAGCAAACGAATGTCATCTTGAGAAAGGAGCAGGTCAGCGACTAGATTTACATCATTTAGGTAATTGCACACGACCCGAACTCCAGCAATATCAAGAATACCCTCACGAAGGGATTGCATTTCTATGGGGTATCCTTTTCGTCTGAGCTTTTCGAGCATACTTCCTGGAGACTTCAGCCTACATTCAATATGGTGGATAGGATTGTGGCAGTGCTCTACTTGGAATCCATCATTAAGAATCTCAAGTTTGGTCCTTACTTGCTTAATTGCAGCATTGTACAACTGACGGATTGCGAGAAACTCTGTCACATCATCCACGAAAGCCTCGCCCTGTAAGAGCGCCAGATTACGCTCACTTGTCGTCATTTGCAGGATTCTTTCAAAGTCCATAATAAGTCCCCCTTTTCATTTAAAACCGACAGGACTTTGACCCCCTCCATAACACAGATAGCCGGACTGCCCAATGCAACCCTTGGGGCAATCCGGCTATTAGGACCTTCTATCACGAAATCAGATGATATCCTGCCAAAGCTGCGGCAAGTTTGTCTGTTCCCAAGGTAATTCCGCAGTATTTGAGCCAAAGTGACCATAGCTTGCAGTGTGTCTGTAAAACGGTGTTCGCAAGGAAAGGCGGTCTATGATAGCAGAGGGGCGCAGGTCAACCGTTTTAAGAATCAGTTCCCGGATCCGGTCTGCCGGGAGCTTTCCCGTACCGAAGGTGTCTACCAGGAGGGATACGGGCTGGGCAACGCCGATGGCGTAACTGATCTGGATCTCACACCGATCCGCCAATCCCGCCGCAACCACGTTTTTTGCCAAGTACCGGGCCATATACGCGCCGCTTCTATCAACCTTTGAGGGATCTTTACCAGAGAACGCGCCGCCGCCATGCCGGGCGTAGCCGCCGTAGGTGTCCACGATCAGCTTCCTGCCCGTCAGGCCGCTGTCACCGGCGGGACCGCCAATGCAGAAACGGCCTGTAGGATTGATAAAGAATTTTGTGTTCCTGTCCAGCATGCCCTCCGGGATCACCGGGTGGATGACATGGCGGAGAATATCCTCCCGCAATTGCTCCATGGACACATCCGCCTCATGCTGGGAAGAAACTACAACAGTTTCCACCCGTGCCGGGATTCCGTCCCGGTACTCCACGGTGACCTGGGCTTTCCCATCTGGCAGCAGATAGGGCAGAATTCCCTCCTGCCGCACAAAGGCAAGGCGCTTTGTCAGCGCATGGGCAAGCTCAATGGGCAGCGGCATCAGGTTTTCCGTTTCCTTGCATGCGTAACCAAACATCATGCCCTGATCTCCTGCGCCGTTTTCCATAGAATCCGTCTTCTCAACACCCATGTTGATATCGGGGGATTGCTCATGGATATCCACTGTGATTTGGCAGG